>CAVTES010000008.1:0-350143 GCA_963733885.1 uncultured Thermoleophilaceae bacterium
AAGAGGGTGGGCAGGAGTGTCGTGACGGCCACCCAACCGGGGAACCACAGCCACATTCCGACCCAGTGGGCGAAGTCCCCCAGGGCAGCGAGCCCGGGTTGAGATGCGCCGTGTTCTGCCAGGTGTCGACGAGGTTGTGGAGCGCGATCGTGACGCCGATGCCGCTCATCAGCCACCCAACCGCGTGGCTGCCTCGCTGACGAACGACGAAGGCTCCAAGGACGGGGAAGCAGATCGAGAAGACGAGCCCGATATCGGCTACGCCCTCGAGGGCCTCGCCGAGAGACTTGCCGCCCGCCGCGAGCTCGACGACCGGCGCCGCCAGGATGCTCGCGAAGGCCAAGCCGACCAGGCCCCAGGCGAGGAGCTCGGCGCGGCGGTTCACGGGCCGACCCGCGGAGGGCGCAGCCACAATGACACGTGGGCGGGCTGCATGGTCTGGTGGACGACGGCCCCGAGCTCACCCGTGAGCGCCGGCAGCTCGACCTCGTCGCGGAGGCGAGCAGCGAAGGCCTCGAGCGTGCGCTGCGCGTCGTACCTGCGCCGGTAGAAGCGCCGGTCCACGAGCTCCTGGATACGCGAGCGAGCGGGCCGGAACAGCGCCGCGACCGCGAGGGTGGAGGCGGCGATCGCCAGATCGGAGGACGGGCTCAACACGAGCTGCAGCAGCAGCACGCTCCCGACGTAAACCCCCGCCAGCGTCGCCGTCAGCGCGCCGTAGACCAGCGTCCGGTTGATCACGACGTCGATGTCGTAGAGGCGGTGGCGCAGGATCGCGACGCCGGCCGCGACCGGCAGCGCGACGATGCTGAGCATTATCGCGCCGTTGGCGACCGGCTCGGTCAAGAGGTCCCAGGAGACGAGGGCGATCATGAAGGTGGCGGCGGCCACGGCTCCCGCCAGCGCGAGCCACTTGATCTGCTGGCGCTCGTCGCGGCCGGCGCGCCGGAATCTGAGGACGAGTGACAGTGGCGAGCCGACGAGCGCGACAAGGAGCAGTAGCGCACCCATCGCCTCGACCAGGTCGAGCAGTGAGTTGTCGACACCGTAGGCGTTCACGACCTCCGGGTAGTCCTCCAGGGGGCCGCGGTCGGTGAAGTCGCCGACGAAGAGCAGCGCGATCCCGAGTCCCGCGCACCACGCGACTGGTCGCCAGCGTCGCGACGGCAAGCGCCCGTTCGGGAAGAGGAGCAGGAGGAACGTCGCGGCGGGGAGGATCACGGGAATCCAGCTGACATCGCCATACGAGGCCGCCAGCTCGCCCAGGGTCGTAGACGCAGAGTTGCCGTCGAGCCAGTACTCCGCATACCCACGTGACAGGCTCATTAGCGACCCGGCCAGGGCGATGCCGCAGAAGAGCCAGCCGATCAGGTTGCCGGGGTGGCGTGACGCGATCAGCGCACCCACCCCCGCGAACCCGATCACGATCGCGGCTACGAGCGCCGTGAGTGTGCTGGCCTCGAGGCTCGAGCCCGCGAGCGAGAGGCCCCAGCCGGCGACGAGCACGAGCACCGCCAGCGCGGCGCTGCCCCAGGCGAGGCGCGGAGCAGTCATCGGTCCGCCCTCAGCCACAGCGACACGTGGGCGGGCTGCATCGTCTCCGCCACGACCTTGCGAAGCGCCGCGCTGAGCGAGTCGAGCTCGACCTCGTCGCGCAGCCGGCCGGCGAAGCCTTCGAGCGTGCGCTGCGCGTCGTACTTGCGCCTGTAGAAGCGCCGGTCAACCGCTGCCTGGATACGCGCGCGGGCGGGCCGGAACAGCGCTGCCACCGCCAGCGTCGAGCCCGCGATCGCAAGATCCGATCCCGGGCTCAGCACCAGCTGCAGCAGCAGTACCAGCCCCACGTAGGTCGCCGCCAGCGTCGCGGTGAGCGTGCCGTAGACCAGCGTGCGGTTGATCACGACGTCGATGTCGTAGAGGCGGTGGCGCAGGATCGCGATGCCCGCCGCGACAACCATCGCCACGATGCCGAGCGGCGCCATGCCTTCCCAGACCTCCCAGAGCAGGAAGCAGGCGACGAGGACGACGCCGGCCGCCGCGACCCACTTGAGCTGGACCCGCTCGACCCCGCGAGAGCGGCGGAAGCGCAGGACAAGGGAGGTCGCCGATGCGATGAGGGAGAGGATCACCAGGAGCCAGCCAAGGCCCTGCATGACGCTGAAGAGGTCGCCGGCCGCACCCCCCACTCCGTACGGGTTCTCGACTTGGGGGAAGTCGTCGAACAGCCCCGGCGCAAACGCGATGCCGACGCTGAGGCTCACGAGCGCTGCAATCGCGGCCCAAACCACGGGCCGCCAGCGCGGAGACAACAGCTCTCCGTTCGGGAACAGCAACGGGAACAACGTGATCAGGGGAACTCCGCCTGGCACCCAGACCCACACGGAGATCCAGGCCATCGTCTCGCCGCCCCCGAGCAGTCCCCCTGGATCGGCGAACAGCGTGTAGACGGCATAAGACTCCGCCAGTCCCGAGAGGCTGAAGGCCAACGCGCCGCCGCAGAAGATCCACCCGACCGCGTTGCCGGGCTGCCGCGAGGCGACGAGCGCGCCGACGAAGGCGAATCCGAGCACCGCGACGGGCCACACCAAGTCGCCTGTCCCAACGTCGAGATCAGCCGGCACGTCGTGACTCGCTCCGGCGGTCAGGATCCGGAGCACGGAGGCGAGCAGGGTCGCCGCCGTGGCGAGTCCACAGAGCGTCCAGGCCAGCCGCGCAGGGCCGCGCGAGCTCAGTTGCATCATGGCCATTCTCTCCGCGACCGTCGTCCCGAGCAACCGCTGCATTCAGTCACGCTCTCAGCCGGGCGTCCGGGGATCGTTACGGCGCCGCCCCGCGCCGGCGGGCGCGGGGCGGCTGCGACGTGACCGGAGGAGGTGAGCTCAGGCGCTCGCCGTGCTCTGACCACGAGTGGGGATCGAGCGCCGGCCGAGCTTGCCGGTGCCCGTGAACGCGGCGATCAGGACCAGCAGCAGGCCCGCGCCGACGGCCGCACCGATGGCCGCCGACGTCCAGTTGAACCCATCCGACGCGGGTGCCTTGTCCGCAACCGGCTGCGAAGCGGTCGTCGGGCTGTAGCCGGCGGCAGCGTCCCGGGTGTCGGGAGCGCGCAGGTCCTGCGTCGACTGCGCCAGAGCGGCGTCGCGGGCGTCGGGTGAGCGCAGGTCTTGGGCCCAATCGCCGGCCAACGCCGCGATCGGGGCCGCGCGCGGCACAACGCGGGTGGGATCGCCCGCCGCGCTCGCGGCGTCGACGGCGTCCGGCGAGCGCAGGTCCTGGTACTCCTCGCCGGCCGAGGCGGCAATCGAGGACGCCGGCGGCGGATCGGCCGCCGCGCGGGCGGCGTCGACGGTGTCCGGCGAGCGCAGGTCCTCGTAGGGGATGGCGGTCGCGCCGGGGGCGAGCGCCACGGTGGCGAGCGCTGCACCCGCCAGCGCCACGGCGAGCCTCGAGGTCCTGAAGGTGCGAGTCATGTGAGCTCCTTGCTCTGGGCGACCGCCCGGTGCGGTCGATCGGGAAACAGCCTCCGGCCCCTCGGTAATCGGGCGTCCATTTCGCCGTAACTGCGGATGGCTGCCGGGCCCCCGCGCCGATTGCGGAGCCGATCGACCGCTGCTACGTTCGCCGCAGGTTGGACTTCCGTCTGCTTGGCCCGCTCGAGGTGGCCGACGACCGTGGGCTCCAGATCGCGGTCAGGTCCGGGCAGCAGCGTGCGGTGCTTGCGCTGCTGCTGCTGCGGGCGAACGAGCTGGTCCCCACCGAGCGCCTTGTCGAGGAGCTCTGGGGTGAGTCGCCCCCGCCCACCGCCCACAAGATGTTGCAGAACCAGATGTCCGGACTGCGCCGCGCACTCGGCCAGGACGGGCGGCTTGAGGCCGAGCGCGGTGCGTATCGGCTACGTGTAGGAGAGGGTGAGCTCGACGTCGACCGCTTCGAGCAGCTGCTGGACCGCGGTCGGGCGCTCACCGCCGGCGACGACCCGGCCGCCGCGGCCGCCGCCTTCCGGCAGGCGCTCGACCTATGGCGCGGGGAGCCGCTGGCCGAGTTCGCCTACGAGGCGTTCGCGCAGCGGGAGATCGCGCGTCTAGAGGAGCGGCGCCTCGTGGCGTTCGAGGAGCGGGTCGAGGCGGAGCTCGCGCTCGGGAGCGACGCGGATCTCGTCGGCGAGCTCGAGGCAGCCGTGGCGGCGCAGCCCCTGCGTGAGCGCCTGCACGCCCAGCTGATGCTCGCCCTCTACCGCTGCGGCCGGCAGGCCGAGGCACTCGAGGCCTACCGCCGTGCGCGCCAGACCCTGGTGGACGAGATCGGCGTGGAGCCCGGCGCGGAGCTGCGCTCCCTGCAGGCGGCGATCCTGGCGCAGGACCCGGCACTCGAGCCCGCAGTCACCGCACAGCGGGCGCCGGCACTGGAAGTCACCCTCCTCGGCCCGCCCCGGGTGGCGCGTGACGGCGAGCCGGTGGCCTTCGACACGCGCAAAGCGACGGCACTGCTGGCGCACCTCGCGCTGGCCGAGCGGCCCCGCTCGCGCGAGGCGCTGTGCGAGCTCCTGTGGCCGGCGCACGACCCCGAGCACGCGCGCGGGGCGCTGCGCCGCACGCTCTCGGCGCTGCGCAGATCGATCGGTGAGCAATGGATCGAAACCGTTGCCGACAGCGTGGCCCTGCGGGCCGGCGACGGCCTCGATATCGACGTGCGCCGCTTTCGCTCACTCACGGCGGATGCGGCCTCGCCGGACGAGCTCGGGGCGGCGATCCAGCTCTACGGCGGCGAGCTGCTCGAGGGGTTCTCAATCCGTGACAGCCCCGAGTTCGACGCTTGGCACATGTACGAGGCGGACCTTCTGCGCCGCGAGCTCGCCTCGGCGCTCGGCCGCCTCGTCGCGCTGTTGCGGGCGCAGGGCGACCACGCGCGCGCCATCGCCCACGCCCGCCGCTGGCTCGAGCTCGATCCGCTCCACGAGCCCGCGCATCGCGAGCTGATTCGGCTCTACGCGCTGAACGGAGACCGGGCAGCGGCCCTCACCCAGTACCGCGACTGCGTCAGGACGCTCAGCGAGGAGCTGGGCGTGGCGCCGGTCGAGGAGACGGCGGCGCTGTTCGAGCAGGTGAGCGAGGGGACACCGGCGCCGGGGGCGCCGAGCGCACCGAAGCGCGGAGCGGCAGCCTCCGCCCCGGTCACGCCCTCCGAGCTGCCGTTCGTGGGGCGCGCGGATGAGTTGGGGGCGCTGGTCGCCTCGTGGCGCGCGGCGATCCCGGACGGCAGGCTCGCCGTGATCGAGGGCGAGGCCGGGATCGGGAAGACCCGTCTCGGTCGGGAGCTCGGCGCGAGCGTGGCGGCGCAGGAGGGCGCGATGCTCGCCGCACGCTGCCACGACGACGAGGCGGGGCTCCCCTATGGCCCGATGGTGGACCTGCTGAGCGAGGCGCTTCGGGTAGCGCCGGACGCACTGGGGGAGGCGGTCCCACCTCAACGCCTCGCGGATGCCTCGTTGCTCCTGCCGGAGCTCGCATCGCTGCACGCGGAGCCGCCGGCGCCCGTCTCACTCAGCGGCCCCGGCGCCCAGGCCCGTCTGCTCGAGGGCGTGGCCGCCGTGCTCGCCGCCGCCTGCCGCGGACCGGCGCCCGGCCTCGTGCTCGTCGACGATGTTCATGCCGCCGACGAGGCGACGCTCGACGCGCTCGGCTACCTCGGTCGCCGGCTGCGCAGCCGGCCGCTGCTCCTCGTGCTCGGCTGGCGCAGTGAGGGCATCCCGCCCGGACACCGGCTTCGCCGGCTCGTCACCGAGCTCGCGCGCGAGGGGGCGGCCACGGTCGTGAGGCTCGCGCGCCTCGACGAGAGCGAGGTGGCCGTGCTGGTGGATGCGGTGCAGCCGTCCGCGGCGCCGGAGCTCGTGCGGCGGATCTACGTCGAGAGCGAGGGCCTGCCGCTCTTCGTGGCCGAGTACCTCGCGGTGCTGCGCGCGGGCGGCGAGCCGGGGGAGGAGGCGCTGCCGCGCGAGATGCGCGGACTCCTCGAGGCCCGGCTCGGCGAGCTCGGGGCGATGGGCCGCCAGCTGCTCGAGACGGCCGCGGTCATGGGGAGGTCGTTCGACCTGGACTCGGTGCGGGCCGCGAGCGGTCGCAGTGACGACGAGACGGCCGAGGGGCTCGACGAGCTCGTGGGCCGCGGCCTGGTGCGGGAGCTCGCGGGCCCCGAGCCGGCCTACGACTTCACACACGAGAAGCTGCGCACGCTCGTGTACGAGGACGTCGGCCAGGCCCGGCGCCGGCTGCTCCACGGGCGCGTGGCGGACGCGCTCTTGAGGTCAACCCGGGGCGCCGAACGCGCGGCGCTCGTGGCCCAGCACCTGCGCATGGCGGGCGACCTGGCTGGGGCGGCGGAGCAGCATCGCCGGGCGGGCGAGCAGGCGGCGTCGCTGCTCGCCCACGTGGACGCGCTCGAGCACTTCGACGCCGCGCTCGGGCTCGGCCACCGGGACACCGCCGGGCTTCACGAGCGCATCGGGGACCTGCGCACACTCGTCGGCGATTACGCCGGCGCGCTCGCAAGCTACGAGAGCGCGGCCGCCCACGGCGACGCCGGGGCGGTCGCGAGGCGAGAGCACAAGCTGGGCGGCGTGTACCAGCGCCGCGGCGAGTGGGAGCGGGCCGAGGCGCGCTTCGCGGTGGCGCTCGAGGCGCTCGCCCCGGGTGAGGACGGGCTGCGCGCCCGCATCCTCGCCGACCTGAGCCTGACGCTCCAACAGGCTGGCCGGTCCGCGCGGGCCGAGGAGCTCGCCGAGGAGGCGCTCGCGCTCGCCGAGACAGCCGCCGACGACCGCGCCCAGGCCCAGGCGCACAACCTGCTGGGGGTGCTCGCACGAGGGGTGGGCCGCCTCGAGCCCGCCCGAGCCGAGCTCGAGCGGAGCCTCGCGCTCGCGGAGCAGCTCGCGGACCAGGCCGGGCAGACCGCCGCGCTGAACAACCTGGCGCTCGTGGCCCGCGATGCCGAAGAGCCCGCGCGCGCGCTCGAGTTGACTGAGCGGGCGCTGGCGCTGTGCGCCGAGTCGGGCGACCGCCACCGAGAGGCCGCGCTCGAGAACAACCTGGCCGACCTCCACCACGCCGCCGGCCGCAGCGGAGAGTCGATGGAGCACCTGAAGCGCGCGCTCGCGATCTTCACGGAGGTTGGCGCGGACGAGGCCACCCGCCTGCCGGAGATCTGGAAGCTGGTCAGCTGGTAGCGGCCCCTCAGGCCAGCCTCGCCGCCAGTCCGCGGGCGTTCATATGCGCGAGCGCCTCGATCGTGACCATCGGGTTCGCGCCCGAGGCGGTCGGGAAGGCCGACGCGTCGCACACGTACAGGTCGCGCACGTTCCAGGTCTGGCCGCTCGGATCGCAGACCGAGTCGTGCTCAGAGCCGCCCATGCGCGCACTTCCCATGATGTGGAACGAGACCGGCTGCGACTGCCCGGGCCCCCAGCCGCAGGCGTCGGCGTCGTCGAGGAACGTCGTCCGGTCACCGCGGCGCCCGGGCTCGTAGGCCACCCATTTCGAGTGCGACGAGTAGATCAGCTTCGCTCCCATTGCCTCGGTCAGCTGGGCGGCGCCCCAGGTCCCGATCCGCAGGTGGCGGATGTCCTCGTCCGTGAACGCGTAGCGCACGACAGGCTCGCCGTCGCGACCCACACGGACCTCGCCGCGCCCGTGGTCGCGCAGGAGGATGCCGATGCCCGCCGTGAACGGAAGCGCCTGCATCAGCTCCTGGTGCGCGCGCCCCCCGCGCCAGGGCGAGAAGTAGAGCAGGATGCTCGGCGGCAGCGCGACGTGCTCGTACTTCAGGCCGTAGCCGTTGCCGTCGAGGTCGGCGTGGTGGTCTGAGAAGGTGGACGCGAGCATCCCCTCCCAGGGCCGCACCTCCTCCTCCGTCTGGCCCCAGACCACCATCACCGGGTGCAGGCGCAGGTGCTTGCCGAGCGCCTTCGAGCGAACGCCGGAGCGAGCCAGCAACGCCGGCGTGTGGAGCGCGCCGGCCGCGCTGATGACGGCGCGGGCGCGCACGGTCACGCGATGGCCGTCGTCCGTGCGGGCCTCGACTCCGCGGGCGGCACCGTTCTCGACAATCACGCGGTCGGCGCGCGTTCGGACCAGGATCCGCGTACCGCTGTCGTGGGCGTCCTGCAACCAGGTCTTGAGCGTCGACTGCTTCGCTCCGAGCTGGCAGCCGTAGTGGCAGAGCCGGCAGATCTCCTCGCGGCAGCCGCGCACGTTGCGCTTCATCACCTGCCACTCCCAGCCCAGTTTGTCGAGGCCACGCCGGATCACCTCGTCGCGGGAGCTCGGCACGCTGTGCTCCTCGTTGACCGAGATGCGCTCCCAGACCGCGTCGAGGCTCTCGTCGAAGGCCGGCCCGTCGACGGTCGGCACGCCCATCGAGACCCATTCGCGACGGACGTGCTCGGGAGTGCGGAACGAGAACGTGTAGTTGATGACCGTGCCGCCGCCAAGGCATGAGCCCGCCAGCAGGCCGATGCTGCCGTCGTGCGAGGCCATCCCGCCGGCGTTGAGGTAGAGGCGCGAGAAGCCGGACAGCTCGGCGCCGTCGAAGTCCTTTTCCGAGTAGTAGCCGCCCGCCTCGATCACCACGACGTCGAGGCCGGCCTGCGCGAGCACCGCCGCCGCGGGCCCGCCACCTGCTCCTGAGCCGACGACGACGACGTCGCAGTCGAGGTCGGTGTCCGCGCTGATCTCGAGGGGCTCGATCCCGGGCGGCGGCGGATTCTCGGGTGGCCCGAGCGACCCCGGGTAGCCCATCGCCTCGAGCACCGGGTTGTCGCCGTTCCGGCCGTAGTAGGCGAGCAGCGTGCCCTTGCGTAGAGCCTGGAAGGCGGCGCGCCGCTGTGGCACGCGGCTATCCGCCCAGGAGAGCAGCACCTTCTCGCGCTCGGCCTGCGACAGGGAGCTGAAGTTCCTCGCGCCCCCGCCGGCAACCGCGCACAGCAGGCGGGTGTCCCATAGGCCGAGCAGCTGGCCGACCTGCTTGCGCTCGGCGGCCCGCGGGTTTCGCGCCACCAGCTCGAGGAGGGCGTCCGGCACGCCGAGGTCCGTGGCGGAGGGTAGGCCCTCTCCGCCGGGCGCGAAGGTGTCGGCGATGGCGTCCAGCGCGCGGCGGGCACGCGCGTTCAGTTCGACTGTGCTCATGCTCTGCATGTTTCCATGCGGGAATAGGAGCCCCATAGCGAGCATCCTTGGAGATATGAGCGAACAGGCCGACCTCGACCGGGAGCGTTTCGCCGTCGCCGCGTTGCGGTCGGTGGAGCTTCGCGCGCCCATCCGGCTGCGGACGCGGATCGAGGCCGAGCGGGAGCGTGCCCGGCGCCCGGCGCAGCGAAGGCGCTTCGCGCTCGGTGGCGCGCTCGCGGGTGCCACGGCCGCGGCGGCCGTGCTGGTGGCGCTGCTGCTGCCCGGGGGTGCGGGCGGCCCGACGGTGGTCGAGGCGGCCGAGCTCGCGACCCTCCCGCCGACAGAGCCCGCCCCGCAGCCGGGCCGGCCCAAGCTGCTCGCCACCTCCGCGTTCGGGCTCCCCTACCCCGACTGGGCCGAGAACTTCGGCTGGGAGCCCAGCGGCCGCCGCGTCGACGAGCTCGACGGCCGCCGCGCCGTGACCGTCTTCTACGAGAAGGACGGCCGCGAGATCGCCTACACGATCATCTCGGGCGAGGCGCTCGACCCGCCGGAGCCGTCCGCCGCCGCCACACGCGAGGGCACCCGCCTTCGTTACGTGACCGACGACGGCCGCACGATCGTGACCTGGAAGCGGAACGGACTCACCTGCGTGCTCAGCGGCAGCGGCGTGCCGGCGTCGAAGCTGCTCGACCTGGCCGGCTGGAAGGGACTCGGCGCCGTACCTTTCTGACCGCGCCCGTGGACCCTCTCCGGCCGCTTGATCCCGCCCGCCTGGGCGATCACATCGACCGTCTCTACAGGGCGGCGGTGGGCCTGTGCGGCTCGCACGCGGACGCCGAGGATCTGGTGCAGGAGACCTACGTGCAGGTGCTGCGCAAGCCGCGCCTGCTGCGCTCGGACGACGACCTCGGCTATCTCATGCGCGTCCTTCGCAACACCTTCTACTCGCGCTACCGCACCGAGGCGCGGCGCCCGCGCAGCTCTCCGCTGGAGGAGCACGAAGAGATCATCGAGGGGCGCGCGGTCGCCCACCCCGCCGACGCGGCCGAGGCCTCGGAGGTGCTCGCGGCGGTGGCGGCGCTGCCGGAGCCCTTCCGGGAGGTCGTGGCCGCGGTCGATCTCGCGGGGCTCAGCTACCGCGAGGCCGCGCGGGCGCTGCGGACCCGCGAGGGAACGATCATGAGCCGGCTCAGCCGCGGGCGCGCGCAGGTGGCGGACGCGCTCGGCTACACCTCGTAGGAGGCGCCCTCGTGGGCCACCTCGACCGGCCCGCCGAACGCCTCGGCGGCCTCGGCCCGCGCCCACTCCCAGTCGAGCTCGTCCGAGATGTGCACGAGCACCACGCGCTTGACCCCGCAGGCGCGCGCCTGAGCTCCCGCCTCGGCGGGGGTCAGGTGGCCGCGTACACCGGTCCGCTCGGGACGCGGAAGCGTCGCCTCGACGAGCATCAGATCCCCGCCCTGCGCGAACTCGGTAAGCACGTCTGTCGGGCTGCTGTCCGCGCCATAGATGATCCGCCTGGACCCGCCCGCGGCGCCGATGCTCATCGCGAAGGTCTCCGTGAAGTGGGGGACCGGCTGGAAGCGCACCTTCAGCGGGCCGATCTCGATCTCCCCCGCCGGGTCGTACTCGCGCAGGTCGAAGGCCTTCTCGATCAGGTCCTCCTGGCCCCAGGTGCCGACCACGCGGCGGAAGGCGTCGCGGCTCCCCGGGGGCACGTGCAGCTCCGGCCGGGCGGGGTTGTCCGTACCTGGCCAGCGATCGACGGGCACCGGCTGCTGGCGCGGCGCGTAGGTGAGCGCGTACGCGAACGGCACGAGGTCGAGGAAGTGGTCCGCGTGCAGGTGCGAGATGACCACCGCGTCGACGTCGACGTAGTCGATGCGCTCGCGCAATTTGCCGAACACGCCGTTTCCGCAGTCGACCACGACCGCGCAGCCGTCTTCCTCGACGAGGTAGCCAGAGCATGCGCCGCCGACGTCCTGCCACGCCGGCGACTTACCGAGCACCGTGAGCCGCATGAGCGGAGATTATCCGGGCGCTGCCGCCGGTCCTAGGCGTTCGGCTGGGGGAAGGCGTACGCGGCGGTCGTCCGCTCGGATCTGAAGACGAACGCCAGCTGGCGCTCGGGCTCCAGTCCGCGCTCGGCCGGGCGGAACGTTGTGCAGGGCTTGCCCAGGTTGAGCGCGCAGAGCTGGTTCTGCTGGAAGAAGCAGTCCTCGCAGCGGGCGGGCTTCGTCTTCGCCACGGCCGCCATGCTGCAACAACAGCGGCCTGGATTCCAGTCGGCGTTTGTCGCAGTTTGCAGGCTCCCCCCGGGCACGCCCCGCTCCGAGCGGGTTTTTCAGGGGGGCGAACTTCGGGCAGCATGGAGAGCCATGGAGCTGATCGCCGGAGCCACCGGATACGTGGGCGGGCGGCTGCTGCGCCGCCTGACGGCGGAGGGCAGGCAGGTCCGGGCGCTCGCGCGCCGCCCGGAGCTCCTCGAGCCGCTCCCGGGCGTCGAGCCGGCGCGCGCCGATTTGCTGAGCGGGAACGGGATCGAGGCCGCGCTCGAGGGGGTCTCGAGCGCCTACTACCTCGTCCACTCGATGGAGCCCGCGAGCGACGGCGGCTTCGCCGCGCGCGACCGCCGCGCGGCCGAGGCCTTCGGCCGTGCCGCCGCCCGTGCCGGGGTCGAGCGAATCGTCTACCTCGGCGGGATCGAGCCGGCCGGACATGTGTCGCCCCACCTGCGCTCGCGACTCGAGGTCGAGGAGATACTGCTCTCCGCGGTCCCCCACTCGACCGCGCTGCGCGCCTCGATAGTCATCGGCGCGGGCTCGTCTTCGTTCCGGGTGCTCGTGCGGCTGGTCGAGCGCCTGCGCGTGCTGCCCCTGCCGCGATGGCGGGTGAACCGCACGCAGCCCGTCGACGAGCGCGATGTGATCGAGTATCTCGCCCGCACCCCTGCGACCCCGGCCGCCGAGGGCCGCTCGCTGGACGTGTGTGGGCCGGACGTGATGACCTACGCGGAGATGATCGGCCGGATCGCCGACTGCATGGGCGTTGGGCGCCTGCCGCTGGGGCTCGGCGTCTCGCTCACGCCGCCCGCCAGCGCGCTCGTGGCCGCGGTGAGCGGGCAGCCGCTCGAGCTCGTGCGGCCGCTGATGGAGAGCCTCGAAACGGACATCCTTCCGCGTGACCCCGAGGAGGCTGCCCGCCTGTACGGGCTCCAGCCGCGCGGCTTCGAGCGCGCGGTCGAGCATGCGCTAGGGGAGTGGGAGGCACGCGAGCGGCTGGGCGCGCGATGAAGGTCGAGCGGAGCGTGGAGATTGCGGCTGCACCGGGCGAGGTCTACAACGTGGTGATGGACCCCGATCGCCTCGATGACTGGGTCACGATCCACGACCACCTCGAGGACGCGCCGAACGGGCAACTCAAGCGCGGCTCGAAGCTGACCCAGACCCTGCGCGTCGCGGGGCAGCGCTTCAAGGTGCGCTGGACCGTCGCCGAGATTGACTTCTGCAGGCGGGTCGTCTGGGAGGGACGCGGGCCGCTGGGCTCACACGCGCGCGTGGTGTACCGCTTCGACGAGAACGAACGCGGAACCCGGTTCTCTTACATGAACCAGTACGACCTGCCGGGTGGGGTATTCGGGCGAATGGCGGGGCGCGCTGTGTCCCGCGTTACAGAAAAAGAGTTGGACGGTTCGTTGCAGAAGCTCAAGTCAATGCTCGAATAACAGTTACAGTACGAGCATGGCTGACTTCCTGGACGAGAAGCGCAAGGAGATAGACGCACGGATGCGTGAGCTCCGGCCGCTGGTGGACGAGTACAACCGCCTCGAGCAGGCGGCGGCCGCGCTCGAGGGCGTCGGCGGCGCCACGGCCAGGCCGGCGCGCCGCCGCCGTCGCGGCCGCGGGCGACCGCGAGGCAGCGGGACGCGCGCGAAGGAAGCCCTGGAGCTCGTCCGCACGCGCCCCGGGATCACGATCACCGAGATGGCCGACGCGATGGGCATCAAGGCGAACTACCTGTACAGGGTGATGCCGACCCTCGAGTCCGAGGGCCAGGTGGTGAAGCGCGACCGAGGCTGGCACCCGGCCTAGACACCGCTAGATCAGGCCGAGCTCCTTGACGGCGTTTCGCTCCTCCTTGAGCTCGTTCACCGTGACGTCGATCTTCGCCTGAGCGAAGTCACCCACCTCGAGGCCCTGCTCTATCGAGTATTGGCCTCCGTTCACACGTACCGGGAAGCTCGACACGAGTCCCTCCTCGACACCGTAGGAGCCATCCGACGGCACCGCCATCGAGCGCAGGCCGTCTGCCCCGAGCACCCAGTCATGCATGTGGTCGATCGCGGCGTTCGCGGCGCTCGCCGCGGACGACGCGCCGCGCGCCTCGATGATCTCGGCGCCTCGCTTGCCCACGCGCGGGATGTACTCGTGCTCGTACCAGTCCATGTCGACCTGGTCCGCCGCGGGCTTACCGCCCACCTTCGCGTTGAACAGGTCGGGGAACATCGTGGGTGAGTGGTTCCCCCACACGACCAGGTCCTGCACGTCCTCCACACCGACGTTCAGCTTCTCGGCGAGTTGGGCAACCGCGCGGTTCTCGTCGAGCCGGGTCATGGCGGTGAAGCGCTCACGCGGGATGTCGGCGGCGTTCGACATCGCGATCAGGGCGTTCGTGTTGGCCGGGTTGCCGACCACGAGGATCCTCACGTCATCCGCGGCGCCCGCGCTCAGCGCCTCGCCCTGCGGCTTGAAGATCTGGCCGTTCGCCTCCAGCAGGTCGGCCCGCTCCATGCCCTTCGTGCGCGGCCGCGCCCCCACCAGCAGCGCGACATTCACCCCGTCGAACGCCTTGACCGGGTCGTCGAATATCTCCACGGAAGCGAGCAGCGGGAAGGCGCAGTCCTGCAGCTCGAGCGCCGTGCCTTCGGCGGCCTTGACGGCCTGCGGGATCTCCAGCAGGCGCAGGTCGATCTTCTCGTCCGGCCCCAGCATCTGGCCCGAGGCGATCCGGAACAGCAGGGCGTAGCCGATCTGGCCGGCGGCGCCCGTGACGGTGACTTTCATGCCATCTCCTCTATGACTGCATCCGCAAATTCGGAGGTACCCACGGCCGAGGGATCGTCACGCGTGGGCTTGAGGTCGTAGGTGACCTTGTCGCCCTTGCGGATCACCTCGGCGATGCCGCGCTCCATTCGGTCGGCGGCCTCGGTCTCGTCGAGGTGACGCAGCATCAGCACGCCCGACAGCAGTAGGGCGGTCGGATTGACCCTGTTCTGACCCTTGTACTTGGGGGCCGAGCCGTGTGTGGCCTCGAAGATCGCTCCGGTCGTGCCGATGTTGGCGCCCGGCGCGAGGCCGAGCCCGCCGATCATGCCGGCGCCGAGGTCGGAGACGATGTCGCCATACAGGTTCGGCAGCACCACGACGTCGTACTCCTCGGGCCGCGACACGAGCTGGTTGCAGAGATTGTCGATGATCCGGTCCTCGAACTCGATGTCGGGATGGCGCTCGGCCACCCGGCGGGCGACCTCGAGAAACAGCCCGTCGGAGAACTTCATGATGTTCGCCTTGTGAGCCGCTGTGACCTTTCGCCGCCCGTTCTCCTCCGCGTACTTGAAGGCGGCCTCGACGATGCGATCCGAGCCGAACACGGAGATCGGCTTGATTGAGATGCCCGACTCGTCGCGGGTGGGCGAATCGAGCTCATCGGCGAGGAAGCGGCGCAGCTTCTCGACCTCGGGCGAGCCCACCTCGAATTCGATCCCCGCGTAGAGGTCCTCGGTGTTCTCGCGGACGATCACGATGTCGGTCTCGGGAAAGCGCGTGCGCACGCCCTCGTAGGCCTTGCACGGGCGCACGCAGGCGTACAGGTCGAACTCCTTGCGCAGCGCGACGTTGATCGAGCGGAAGCCGGAGCCGACCGGCGTGGTGGTCGGGCCCTTGATGGCGACGCCACGCTCGCGGATCGACTCGAGCGTGCGCTCCGGCAGCGGGTTGCCCTCCGCCTCGTAGACGTCGACGCCCGCGTCCTGGAAGTCCCAGTCGAACTCGACGCCGGTGGCCTCGAGCACGCGCCGGGTGGCCTCGGCGAGCTCGGGCCCGGTCCCGTCGCCCGGGATGAACGTGACTCTGTGGGTCAAGGCTGTCCTTTCACGGATCGGTACGGAGCTGGAAGCCTGCCACCATTTCAGATCAATGTTCGGTGGCAGCTCCATACAGCTCGGCCGGATCTTCGGGATCCGGATCGGGGTGGACGTGAGCTGGTTCATCGTCCTGTTCCTGATCATCTGGTCGCTGTCCAGCTACTACGAGGACGTCGCGCCGGGCTCCAACGCGTTCGTGCTGGCCACGGTCAGCGCGCTGCTCTTCTTCCTGTCGATCCTGCTCCACGAGCTCGGCCACGCCTTCGTCGCGATCCGCAACGGCATCCCGATCGAAGGCATCGACCTGTGGATGTTCGGCGGCGTGGCCAAGCTCGGCAGGGACTCGCGGTCGGCCGGCGAGGAGTTCCGCGTGGCCGTGGCGGGCCCGATCGTGACGCTCGTGATCGCCGCCGCCTGCCTGGGACTCGGCGCGGCGATCTCGAGCCCGGAAGAGGTGCTCGAGAGCTCGAGCTTCGATGACACCACCACCGGCGCGACGCTGGCGGTGGTCGGTTACCTGGCGTCGATCAATCTCATCGTGCTTGTCTTCAACCTGATCCCGGGCTTCCCGCTCGACGGCGGCCGCATCGCTCGGGCGATCGCGTGGAAGATCACCGGCGACCGCAACCGGGCGACGCGCTTTGCCGGCGTGCTCGGCAGGTTCGTGGGCTGGGGAATGATCGGCTTCGGCATCTTCATAGTCGTGGCCTGGGGCAGCTTGATCACCGGGCTCTGGCTCGCCTTCATCGGCTTCTTTCTCGCCCAGGCGGCCGGCTCCGCGGTCGCCCAGGCGGACTTCTCCGACCGGATCGGCGGCATCCGGGTGTCTGACGTGATGGACGCGGAGCCCGTCGCGATCCCCGAGTCGCTCAGCCTCGACCAAGCCGACCACGAGTTCTTCCTCCGCTACGGCTGGCCGTGGTTCCCCGTGGTGGACCCCCCGGGCCGTCTCGTCGGTGTCGTCTCCCGGGAGGCGGTCGAGAACGTCCCCGAGCAGCTGCGGGCCTCGCGCCCGGTGGCGTCCGTGATGGCGCGCGACGACGGTGACAGCGGCCTCCGGGCCCAGCTCGAGGACCCGCTCGAGTCGCTGCTCGGCCGCGACGGGCTGGCGCGGCTCGGGGCCGTAATGGCCGTGGACGGCGACGGCGTGCTCCAGGGGATCGTGACGATCGAGGCCGTGCGCCGGGCGCTCCGGACGGCGGCACCCGCCTAGATGCGTTTCCATAGAATCGCGGCCCCCACCGATGCCTGAGCACGACGTCCTGGTCATAGGGGCCGGCCTCGCCGGCCAGCGCGCTGCCCTCGCCGCGGCGGAGAAGGGCGCCTCGGTGGGCATCATTTCGAAGGTCCACCCGGTGCGCTCGCACTCGAACGCCGCCCAGGGAGGCATCAACGCGGCGCTCGACCCGCAGGACTCGTGGGAGTCGCACGCGTTCGACACCGTCAAGGGCTCGGACTATCTCGGCGACCAGGACGCGATCGAGATCATGTGCCGTGAGGCGCCCGAGGAGCTGCTCGATCTCGAGCACTGGGGCGTGACCTTCCACCGCAACGAGGAGGGCCGGCTCGGCAAGCGCGCCTTCGGAGGGGCGAGCGCGGCGCGCACGTACTACGTCGCCGACATCACCGGACAGGCGATCCTGCATGTGCTCTACGAGCAGCTCATGAAGTTCGAGGACGTTTACCGCTACGAGGAGTGGTTCACCACCGCGCTCGTGCAGGACGACGAGGGCCGGATCGTGGGGGCGCTCACGCGCAACATCAAGGACGGCACGATGGAGCTGTTCGTCGCCAAGGCGGTGATCCTGGCGAGCGGCGGCAACGGGCAGATCTACGACCCGACCACGAACGCCCTGATCTGCACGGGCGACGGGATCGCGATGGCCTACCGGATCGGCGCGCCGCTCATGGACATGGAGATGATCCAGTACCACCCCACGACGCTCGCGGGGCTCGGGCTGCTGATCACCGAGGGCGCCCGCGGCGAGGGCGCCCAGCTCTACAACGCCCAGGGCGAGCGCTTCATGGAGAAGTACGCGCCAAACAAGATGGAGCTCGCGTCGCGCGACGTGGTCTCGCGCGCCGAGCAGACCGAGCTCGACGAGGGCCGCGGCTTCCCCGACGGCACGGTCGCGCTCGACATCACGGTCGTGCCGCGCAAGCGCATCCACGAGGCGCTGCGCGAGATCGTCAACGTGGGCCGCGACTTCGCGGGCGTCGACATCACCCGCGAGCCGATCCACATCAAGCCGGGCAATCACTACGTGATGGGCGGGGTCAAGACCGACATAAACGGTCAGACGCCGGTCCCGGGGCTGTACGCCGCGGGTGAGTGCGCCTGTGTCTCCGTGCACGGCGGCAACCGTCTCGGCGCCAACTCGCTGCTCGACACGCTCGTGTTCGGGCGCCGCTCGGGCGCTCACGCGGCGGACGCGGTGCGCGGCCTCCACATGCCGGAGCCCGGCCGGGCGGCGCTCGACGCCGAGGCCGGGAGGATCGACTCGATCGTCCGCCGCGACCGCTCGGGCCGCAGGGTCTCCGAGATCAAGGCCGAGCTCGGCCAGGTGATGGACAAGCACGTGGCGGTGTTCCGCGACGAGGCCGGGCTGCAGACCGCTCTCGAGACCGTCCGGCGCCTCAAGGAGGAGGCGGAGAACGTCGCAATCGACGACAGGGGCAGCGTGTTCAACCAGGACGTGCTGGGGGCGCTCGAGCTCCAGTTCATGCTCGACAATGCCGAGTGCATCGTGATTTCGGCGCTGGAGCGCAAGGAGAGCCGCGGCGCCCAGTACCGCACCGACTTCCCCTCGCGCAACGACGAGGAGTGGCTCAAGCACATCAACGTCGCCGTGAACGGCAGCGAACCCGAGATCTCCTACTCCGAGGTCACCATGACCCAGTGGGAGCCCCAGGAGAGGACGTATTGAGGCGGGCATGGCCGACTACACGCTGAAGATCCGCCGCTTCGACCCCGAGTCAGGGGAGGCGGCCTACTGGAAGGACTACGAGGCCGAGCTGCCGGCGGAGCGCTCGGTGCTCGACGCGATCCTGCAGGTCAAGGACCGGGAGGACGCCTCGATCGGCATCCGCTGCTCCTGCCGGGCGGCAATCTGCGGCTCCTGCGGGGTCAAGATCAACGGGCGCTCGGCGCTCGCCTGCAACACGCGCATCGGCGACGCCGCCGAGCGTGCTCGCGACGGCGCGATCACGATCGAGCCAATGGGCAACATGCCGGTGGTCAAGGACCTGATCACGGACATGGAGGCGGTCCACTGGAAGAAGGTCCGGCGCGTGACGCCCTGGCTGCTGCCGGCCGAGGAGCCGCCGGAGAACCAGGAGTACATCGTGCCGGCGGAGGCGATGCTCGACGTGACGCAGGCCATGGCCTGCATCCACTGCGGAGTGTGCGTCTCGTCCTGCCTATCGATGGAGGTCGACCCGGAGTTCATCGGGCCCGCCGCGCTCGCCAAGGCCTACCGCTTCGTCGGCGACCCGCGCGACGGCGAGCACGAGGCCCGCCTCAAGGACCTCGCCGAGGACCCGCACGGCATCTACGACTGCACGCACTGCTTCGCGTGCGTCGAGGTCTGCCCCAAGGACGTGGCGCCGATGGATCAGATCATGCGCCTGCGCCGCCGGGCCACCAACGACTTCGGAATCAAGGACGAGAACAACGGCTACGGCCACGAGAAGGCCTTCGTCAACATCATCGAGAAGTGGGGCACGCTGCACGAGGCGCAGCTGCTGCCGCGCTCGTTCGGCGACGGCTCGCTCGTCAAGGGCCAGCTGAGTCCGCACGGCGCGAAGCAGCTGACCCAGAACCTGCCCACGATGGTCGACGGGCTGAAGTCCGGCAAGGTCAGCCCCAAGAAGGCGCTGATCCACCCGAAGCTTCCGGACCAGAAGCAGGTCCGCCGCATCATCAAGGAGATCGAGACAAAGGACGAGCGCCTCGAGCTGAACCTCTACATCGTCGGCGAGATGGCGGACGAAGCAACCGAGATCGGCGCGTTCGCCGAGGCCCCGGAGGAGTCGTGAAGCTCGCCTACTGGCCCGGGTGCGTATCCCGCGGATTCACCCCCGAGCTGCACGGCTCCGTCGCGAAGGTGGCGCCGCTGCTCGACATCGAGCTTGTCGAGCTCGACCGCGCCAACTGCTGCGGCGCCGGCGTGATCGCCGAGCACAACCAGGAGCTCGTCGACACGCTCAACGCGCGCACGTTCGCGATGGCCCAGCGCGTCGACGACGCGGCGGGCATGATGAACATCTGCTCGACCTGCCAGGGCGCCCAGTCGGAGTGCCAGTCACGGCTCGACGCGAGCGGCGAGTACCGGCAGGTGGTCAACTCGCACCTCGAGCCGGAGGGCCTCGCCTATGAGGCGGACGGGCGCTGGTGGAACAAGAACTTCCTCTGGATCCTCGTCGAGGAGATCGGCCTCGACACGTTGCGCGAGAAGGTCAAGCGCCCGCTCGAGGGCCTGCGGCTCGCGCCCTTCTACGGCTGCTACATCGTGCGGCCCTCGAAGCGGCTTGGTTTCGCCGACAACCCCGACCGCGATCTCTACCTCGACTGGGTGATCGAGGCGCTCGGCGGCGAGGCGGTCGACTACGCGGGCGCGCGCAAGTGCTGCGGCTTCCCGGTGATCACGATGAACCGCTCGACCTCGCTCCGCCAGGCGGGGCGCCACCTGGCCGACGCGATCGACGCAGGCGCGGACGCCCTCGTGACCCCGTGTCCGCTCTGCCACCTGAACCTGGACCTGCAGCAGCCCGCCGCCGCCAAGTTCGTCGAGCGCGACCTCGGCATCCCGGTTCTGCACCTGCCGCAGGCCGTGGGCCTCGCCCTCGGGCTCGAGCCCAAGGAGCTCGGGATGACTAAGCACGTCGTTTCGACCAAGGAGGTCTCGCGCAAGGTCGCGGAGCTGGCCGCGGCGTGAGCACGGCCGCTGTCGGCCCGCCGCAACGCCCGGAACGCCGAATTGGCCGGCACTCGCTCGGGTGATCTCATGAGGAAGCGTTCCGGGAGGACCTCTCGGTCGAGGATCTCGGGCGGTGGGGCTCGCTGTCCTGATTGGCGACGATCCGAACCTGGAGCTCGTCGCCGACGGAGTCCCCGTCGATGAGATCGAAGCGGCAGTCGAGAAACACGCGCCGAACGTGGTGCTCCTCAACTTCGGCACCCTGCGGGCGCCGGCGCAGGTCTACCAGCTCCACCAGGCCCATCCGGATACTCGGATCGTCGTGCTCGCCAACCGGCCGGCGGCGGCGGTTGCTGAGGTGCTCGAGCTGCTCCTCGCGGGCAGGACCAACGCCCAGATCGCGCACCAGCTCTCGATCGGCATCGAGACGGTGCGGACGCACGCCCGCAACATCTACCGGAAGCTGGGGATCGGCTCTCGGCGTGAGCTCGTTCGACTGAACCCGGGCGGCTCTATAGTCGGAAGTGATGGGAAAGACATGGGTACTCGACACCGAGACCAAGGGCACCGGGGCGAACATGGTGCCGCTGGAGAAGGTGCAGAAGAAGCCGGCCTCGGAGGAGAAGCCGGTCGCGCGCCCACGCAAGGCGCAGAATGAGGCGCGGCCCGCCAGCGCCGAGCGCAGGCGGCCGCGGCCGAAGCGTGCACCCACCGAGAAGACGTCCACGGAGCTGCCCGCCGGTCACGTCCGCAAACGGGCGACCGGCGAGATCGGCCGCGTGGAGGCGGTCGACGCCAAGGCGGGCACGGCCCGCGTGCGCTGGCTCAAGCGCGGCGCCTCTTCGACGGTGCGGCTGAGCGAAATCTCGCGGCGCTGAGCCGGCCGATCTCACGCGCGCTACGTTGCCGTTAATAATCGCCGGAAACGTAGCGAGCGTGGTGCGGGAGGCCGCGGCTCAGGCCGCGCGGGCCGTCCGCAACAGGCCGCGCAGGTTCAGCAGCTCGGCCACCTGAACCGCGTTCGTCGCGGCGCCCTTGCGCAGGTTGTTGCCGACGATCCAGAGGTTCAGGCAGCGCTCGTGGGACGGGTCGCGGCGGATTCGGCCCACGAGCACGTCGTCGCGCCCGGCGGCGTCGAGCGCGGTCGGGTAGAGGGCGTTCGCCGGGTCGTCGATCACGGTCAGGCCCGGCGCGGCGGCGAGCAGCTCGCGGCACTCATCGGGTGACAGCGGCTCGCGCGTCTGCACGTTCGCCGACACCGAGTGACCGGTGAAGACCGGCACCCGCGCGCAGGTGGCGGAGACGCCCACGTCGTCGCGGCCGAGGATCTTGCGCGTCTCGGCCATGCACTTGCGCTCCTCGGTCGTGTAGTCGTCGCCATCCTTGAAGGTCTCGACCTGTGGGAGCACGTTGAAGGCGATCTGATGCGGGTAGACCGACGGCCGCGGCAGCTCGCGCGCCTCGATGACCGCCCCTGCCTGATCGTGCAGCTCCTCGACCGCCCTCTGGCCGGTGCCGGACACCGCCTGGTAGCTCGACATCACCACCCGCTCGATCCCGGCCTGCCGCAGGATCGGGCCGAGCGCCACGACCGTCTGCATGGTCGTGCAGTTGGGGTTGGCCACGATCCCGCTGTGGCTGTCGAGCGCCTCGGGGTTGACCTCGGAGACGACCAGCGGAACGTCCTCGTGCATGCGCCACTGGGACGAGTTGTCGACCACGACCGCTCCCGCGTCGGCGAAGCGCGGCGCCCACTCCGCGCTCACGCCCGACCCGGCGGAGAAGAGCGCTATGTCGAAGCCCTGGATCGTCTCGTCGCCCAGCGGCACGCAGGTCAGCTGGGAGTCGCCCCAGTCGATCTTGCGGCCCGCCGAGCGCTCGGACGCGAACGGCACCACCTCCTCGGCCGGGAAGGAGCGCTCACGCAGGACCCCGAGCATCGTCGAGCCGACCGCCCCCGTGGCGCCGACCACCGCGACGCGCATGAGCACTAAGCCACCTTCGGACGGTGGACGCCGGCGACGTCCTCGGGGAGCACGGCGTCCGCGCCCAGTCCGAAGGCGGTGTGGAGCTGCTTGACGGCGGTCTCCACGTGCTCCTCGCGGACGACGCAGGAGATCTTGATCGGAGAGGTCGAGATCATCTCGATGTTCACCTCGGCCTCGCCCAGAACGGTGAATGTCTTGGCCGCCACACCGGGGTGGCTCTTCATTCCCGCCCCGACCACGGACACCTTCCCCATGTGCTCGTCGGTCGCGATGGCCTCGAAGTTGACCTCCTGTTTCAGCCTGTCGAGCGATGTGCGCGCGAGCTCCAGGTCATCGCGCGGGACCGTGAACGACATGTCGGCTCGGTGGTCGTCCGAGCGCCCCTCGTTCTGGATGATCATGTCCACGTTGATGTTGGCCTCGGCCAGCGCGCTGAGCACACGCCCGGCGATCCCCGGCACGTCCGGCAGGCCGGTAACGGTGACCCGCGCCTCGGCTGTCGAGTGCGTAACGGCGGTGACAAGCGGTCGTTCCATCGTCATGTCCTCGTCCTGGACCACGGTACCTGGTCCATCGTCGAAGCTGGCTCGGCAGTGGATCGTGACGCCGTGGTTGCGCGCGTACTCGACGGAGCGCAGCTGCAGCACGCCCGCTCCGCTCGCGGACATCTCGAGCATCTCCTCGAAAGTCAGCACGGGGAGCTTGCGCGCGTCGGGCACGATCCGCGGGTCGGCGCTGAACACCCCCGCGACGTCGGTGTATATCTCGCAGACCGGGGCGCCGAGCGCCGCGGCGAGCGCCACGGCCGTGGTGTCCGAGCCGCCCCGGCCGAGCGTCGTGACGTCGAGCGACTCCTGCGACACGCCCTGGAAGCCCGCCACGAGCACGATCTTGCCCTCGTCGAGCGCGGCCCGGATGCGGTGCGCCTTGACCTCGATGATGCGTGCCTTCGTGTGGCCGCTGTCGGTGACGATGCCGGCCTGCGAACCGGTCAGCGAGATCGCCTCGTGGCCGAGGTCGTTGATCACCATCGCGGCCAGGGCGCAGGTCACGCGCTCGCCCGTCGAGAGCAGCATGTCCATCTCGCGCGGATGCGGCCGGGGCGACACCTCGTGGGCCAGCGACACCAGCTCGTCGGTGTGCTTCCCACGCGCCGAGAGGACCGAGACCACGCTGTTGCCGTTCTCGGCGCTCTGCACGATGCGCTGGGCGGCTCGCTGGATCCGCTCGGCGTCGGCCACGGACGTGCCTCCGAACTTCATCACCACCGTGTCCGCAGCGGGCGAGGGCATCGGCGGCCAAAGATAGCCGCCCCGCCGACGGCTAGCGTTCCGCGCGTGCCAGCAAATCCGGCCCGGCGGCGACTAGCGGTCGCGGGCCTCACTGCCCTCGCGCTGGGGTCCGCCGTGACCGGGGCCGTGCTCGGCGCGGGTCAGTCAGACGACGCCGACAACGCTCCGCTATCCGAGCCGGGGCGTGCCAAGCCGAGGGAGAGCGTGTCCTTCCTCGCGCGCATCGTCCCGCCGGCCGCGCCCGCGGCGGAGGAGAGGGACCCAGCGGTGCCGCGCAGCATCATGGAGCGCGCGCGCCAACTCCCGCTCGAACGCCAGGTGGCTCAGCTCTTCGTCTTCGGGTTCGAGGGAACCGACGGCGGCGCGGACATCTTCCCGCGCCTGCGCCGGCTCGACGTGGGCGGCATCCTGATCGGACCGAGGAACTACGCCGACCCTGCGCAGCTGGACGCGCTGGCCGGCGAGGCGACGGCGGTCGCCCGCCGCGCGGACCACCTGCCCCCGTTCGTGCTGGCGAGCCAGCAGGGCGGGGACCTCAACTCGCTTCCGGACCTGCCCCCGAGCCAGGCCCCCGCCGACACGCCGTCAGCCTCGGCCGCCGCCGCCGGCGCGCTCGACTCGGCCCGCGCCCTGCGCGACGTGAATGTGACCGGCGTGCTCGGTCCGGTGCTCGACGTTGGGCTCGAATCGGGATCGCCCCTGGGCGCGCGCGTTTACTCGGACGACCCCGAGGAGCTCGCGGCGTTCGCCGAGGCGACCGTCGATTCCTACCGCCGGGCGCGCGTGTTCAGCGCGGCCGCCCACTTCCCGGGGCTCGGCGCTGCGGACCAGTCGACCGAGGAGGGGCCGGCAACCGTGGGCCTCGACCTGGCCGAGCTGCGCGAGCGCGATCTGATCCCCTTCGAGGCGGCGATCGATGCCGGCGTGCCCGGCGTGACGCTCGCGCACGCGCTCTACCCGGTCGGCGACTTCACCGTTCCCGCCTCGCTCTCGCGCCGCATCGCCACCGGCCTGCTGCGCGACGAGCTCGGCTTCGAGGGCGTGGCACTCACCGACGATCTCGCCGATCCGGCGATCACGACGCTCTACACCGTTCCGGACGCGGCCGTCGAGGCCGTCCGCGCCGGGGGCGACATGCTGCTCGTGTCCGGGCCGGCCGGGGACCAGCAGGCGGCCTACGTAGCTGTTCTGCGCGCCGCGCGCTCGGGCCGGATCCCACGCCCGCGGCTCGAGCGGGCGGTCGGCAGGATCCTGGTTGCCAAGCGCAACTACGGGCTCACCCGCTGAGCGCCTCGACCTCCACGCGGTTGTCGTTGAAGGTCGGGGCATTGCCGACCTCCGTCAGCCGTTGCGATGTCGTGGCCTGGCTGCTGCGGCCGTCGTCGTAGTCGCGGTTCCACCAGCCCATCGGCGCCACCAGCACTCCCGGCCGCGTGTCGTCCGACACCCGCGCCGGGCAGCTGAACGCGCCGCGGTCGTTCCAGACCCGCACCCTCGCACCGTCCTCGATGCCGCGGGCGTCGGCGTCGGCCGGGCTCAGCACCACCTCCGGCCGCGGCTGGGCGGAGTGCTGACGGCGCTGGTTCGCGAAGGTCGAGTTGAGGAAGAGGTGGGTCTTGGGGGTCACGAGCGCGAGCGGGAAGCGCTCTGCCAGCGCGGCGTCGGCCACCTCGGCGGGCGGCACGTACTCGGCGCGCAGCGCGATCCTGCCGTTCTTGGTGCCGAAGCCGCCCTCGGCGTGCGGAGTCGGGCCCTGGCCGAGGTCGATCTTCGTCCAGCCGCGCTCGCGCAGCCCGTCCTCCTCGAAGCCCGCGAGCAGCCGGTCGACGAGCTGCTCGTCGGTTTCCTTGAAGAGCGGGTCGTCGAGGCCGAGCCGCGCAGCGATCAACCGGAACGCCTCGGTATTCGGCTTGGCCTCCCCGAGCGGCTCGATCGCGGGCGCGCTCCAGGTCAGGTAGTGGTGGCCCCAGGAGAAGATCACGTCGAGGTGCTCCAGCTGCGTGGTCGCCGGCAGGACCACGTCGGCGTGCGCGGCGGTGTCGGTCATGAACTGCTCGAGCACGACCGTGAACAGGTCCTCGCGGCGGAGGCCCTCGAGCACCCGGTCCTGGTCCGGGGCGATCGTCGCCGGGTTCGAGTTCCAGCAGACGAGCGCCTTGACCGGCGGATCGAGCGCCGGATCGGTCAGCGCGGCGCCGACTTGGGACATGTTGATCTTGCGCACCGGCCCGGGCCGGAGCTCCGTGCCCCTCAGCGGGCGCGAAGTCACCGCGTCGGCGGTGGCGACGGGTATGTAGGAGCAGCCACCGCCGCGATCGCGCCAGGCACCGGTCAGCGCGGGCAGCGACGCGAGTGTCGCGTATGCCGCGGGGGCCCCGAGGTGGCGCTGGGCCCCGATGCCCAGGCGCAGCAGCGCCGGGCGGGTGGAGGCAAACTCGCAGCCGACGCGCGCGATCGTGTCCGCGTCGACTCCGGTGATCGCGGCGGCGTGCTCCACGCTGAAGTCCGCGAGCGTCGCGAGCAGCTCGTCGTAGCCGTCGGCGTGGGCCCGACACCAACCCTCGTCCTGAAGGCCGGCATCGACGATCGCGCGCATCATCCCCATGCCGAGTGCGGCATCGGTGCCAGGCAGTGGGCGCAGGTGCTCGTCGGCCACGCGAGCCGTGCGGCTGCGGAACGGATCCACGACGACGATCCGCGCGCCCGCCTTGCGGGCGTCGAGCAGCTTGCGCCACAGGTGCGGCGCGGTCGACATCGGATTCCAGCCCCAGACCAGCACGTGGCGCGCCTTCGGCCACTCCTCCGGGTCGACCTCGGGCGAGACCCCATGCGCCATCCGCGTGCCGGCGATCCCCGCGGTCGCGCAGATCGTGCGCTCGAGCTCGGTCGCGCCGAGAGCGTTCATGACCCGCGCGCTCATGGTGTCGCCCTGGATCAGCCCCTGCGTGCCGGCATACGAGTAGGGCAGGATCGATTCGCCGCCGTACTCCGCGCGCACGTGCTCGAGTCCAGCCGCCACGCGGTCGAGCGCCTCATCCCAGGAGACGCGCTGAAAACTCCCCTCCCCCTTGGCGCCGTCGCGAACGAGCGGATGCAGCAGGCGCTCGTCCGAGTAGACGCGCTCGAGGTAGTTCGAGACCTTTCCGCAGAGGAACCCGACCGTGATCGGATGGTCCGGGTCGCCGGCCACCTTGACGGCGCGCCCGTCCTCCACGGTCACGTGCATCGCGCAGGTGTCGGGACAGTCGTGCGGGCAGGCGGCGCGCACGAGGCGAGTGGCCATGCCCAGATGGTACGTCCGCCGGAGGCTTCTCATACCTGCGACGGATGCAGCACGCGCGGCGATGGGGCACGATCGGGCCATGCGGTGGCCTTGGAAATCGGCAGGTCTGCGCGGTTTCGCGGACGTTGCGGTCCCCTGGGCCGTCGGGATCTTCCTTGTCCTCGTCGCTCTCGGGGAGGGCGAGAGCGGGGCGCCGGCGGGTGTTGTGCTGCTGCTCATCGCGCTCGCCGTCCTCCAGGCCGTCGCGCTGCGCTGGCGGCACAGCCACCCGATCCCCGTGACGGCCGTCAGCCTCATCGGAGGGGCGGCCTGGCTGCTGATTGCGCCGGAGTCCGTGCTGCCGGTGGCGGGCTACTTCGCCGTCTTCGCGCTCGCATCGGCGGCACCGCCGCGGGTCTCGCTGTTCGGCCTTCTGGCGCTGACGGCCGTGACCTCGATCAACTTCTTCACGACCACGTCGGCGGATGGGGGGTTCGCAGTCGTGCTCGGCGTCGGGGCCTGGGCCCTCGGCGAGGCCGCGCGCAACCGCAGGGTGGTGATCCACGAGGAGGCGAAGCGAGCGGTCGCCGACGAGCAGGCCCGTATCGCCCGTGAGCTTCATGACGTGGTCGCCCACTCGGTATCGGTCATCGTCGTGCAGGCCGCCGCGGCGGACGACGTCTTCGAGCAACACCCGGACAAGGCGCGCGCCGCGCTCCGGTCGATCGAGCAGACCGGTCGCGACGCACTGCGTGAGCTGCGCCGCGTGCTCAGCGGCGTGCGACCGGTCGAGGAGGCCGGCCCGCACGAGCCTGCGCCCGGGCTGGATCGGGTCGAGGAGCTCGCCGAGCCGCTGCGGGCGGGCGGGCTCGACGTGGTGATGCGTCGTGAGGGCAACGCCGTCGAAATCCCCGCCGGCGTGGACCTGTCCGCCTACCGGATCGTCCAGGAGGCGCTCACCAACACCCTCCGGCACTCACGCGCCACACGGGTGGACGTCCTGCTGCGGCTCGGCGCCGACGCGCTCGAGGTCGACGTCCGCGACAACGGGCGCCCGGTCGCCGACGGCAGCGCCGGCGGCGGCCGCGGGCTCGTGGGCATGCGCGAGCGAGCGGCGCTCCTCGGCGGCACGTTCGAGGCCGGTCCCATGGAAGGCGGCGGCTACCGGGTCCACGCGCTGCTGCCGCTCGAGGCCGAGCGGTGAGCATCCGGGTCGTCCTCGCCGACGACCAGGCGCTGGTGCGCGGCGGCTTTCGCATGATCCTCGACGCCCGCCCCGATATCGAGGTCGCCGGCGAGGCGGGCGACGGCGACGAGGCCGTCGCATTGGTCGAGCGGGTCGCGCCTGACGTCGTTCTCATGGACGTGCGCATGCCGGGCACCGACGGCATAGAGGCCACGCGCCGGATCGCCGCGTCCGGCAGCCCGGCACGCGTGGTGGTGTTGACGACCTACGACCTCGACGAGTACGTCTTTGCCGCCGTGCGCGCCGGTGCGAGCGGCTTCCTGCTGAAGGACGTGCGGCCCCCGGACCTCGTGGAGGCGGTTCGCGTGGTGGCCCGCGGGGACGCCCTGCTCGCCCCGAGCGCCACCCGCCGGCTCCTCGACCGCTTCGCCGGGACCCTGCCGGACCCGGGCCCGCCGCCGGCGGAGCTCGAGGAGCTGACGGAGCGCGAACTCGAGGTGTTCCGGCTGGTGGCGCTCGCCCTCTCGAACGCCGAGATCGCCCGGCGCCTCGTGCTCACCGAGGCGACCGTCAAGACCCACGTGTCGTCCGTGCTGCGCAAGCTCGGGCTGAGAGACCGGGTCCAGGCCGTCGTCCATGCGTACGACGTCGGGCTCGTGCGTCCGCGCTCATCCTGAAGTAGGACGCCGAACCCCCGACCTGCGCCCGATGTAACGGCCGGCCCCGGGGCCTAGCTTGGCGGACATGCCAGCGATCGAGATAAACGACCTCAGCAGGAGCTTCGGATCCGTCCACGCCGTGCGCGACCTCAGCTTCGCCGTGGACACCGGCCGGGTGACTGGATTTCTCGGCCCCAACGGTGCCGGCAAGAGCACGACGCTGCGGATGCTGCTCGGCCTCGTGCACCCGGACGCGGGCGTCGGAACCTTCGACGGCCGCCGCTACGAGGAGCTCGAGCGCCCGAGCACGCATGTCGGAGCGGTGCTCGAGGAGGCCAGCTTCCACCCCGGCCGCACCGGCCGCAACCACCTGAGGGTCCTCGCAGCGGCCGGCGGCCATCCCGACGGCCGTGTCGACGAGGTGCTCGAGCTCGTGGAGCTCACGGGCGCCGCCGACCGCCGGGTCAAGGGCTACTCGATGGGCATGCGTCAGCGCCTCGCGATCGCCGCGGCGCTGCTCGGCGACCCCGCCGTGCTCATCCTCGACGAGCCGGCGAACGGGCTCGACCCGCCCGGCATCCGCTGGGTGCGGGATCTGCTCCGGGCGGAAGCCGCACGCGGTCGCGCCGTGCTGGTCTCGAGCCACCTGCTTTCCGAGGTCGCCCTGAGCGTCGACGACGTCGTGGTGATCGCGAACGGTGCGCTCCGCGCGAACGGGACTCTCGACGAGCTGCTCGGTGGCACGGACGGCTCCGTCACGCGTGTCCGGAGCGCCGAGCGGGAGCGCCTGGCCGGCCTGCTCCAAGAGGCGGGCACGAGCCCGACGGAGGAGGGCGCCGACGCCCTCGTCGTGGACGGGATCTCCACGGAGGATGTTGGTGCGCTGGCCGCGCGGCACGGCATCGCGCTGCGCGAGCTGGCGCCGTTGTCACGATCGCTCGAGGACGCCTTCCTCGAGCTGACCGCGGAGGCCGCATGACCGAGCTGCTGAGAGCCGAAGTAATCAAGCTGCGGACCACCCGTACGTTCATCGCCCTGGCGGGTGTGGCCATCGGCCTCGGGCTGCTCGTGACCGTCCTCACCGCGATCCTGGGCGAGTCCTCCAAGGAGGACGTCCTCGCCGCGGTCTTCGCGAACGACTTCAGCAGCTTCTTCATCCTGGTGCTCGCCGTGGTCGGCATCAGCGGCGAGTGGCGGCACCGCACGATCACCTCCTCGCTGCTCGCCGCCCCCGATCGTCTCCGTTTCCTCGCCGCAAAGACGGTGGCGTTCTCCGTGGTCGGGGTGGTCCTGTCGCTCCTCACCTCCCTGTCGGTGGCGGCCGTTGGCTTCTCCATCCTCGGGGTGCGTGACCTGCCGACGCCTGATGCCGCCGACCTCATCGAGCTGACAGCCCGCAACGCGGTCATTGCCGCGCTGCTCGGCGCCCTCGGCGTGGGGATCGGCGCGATCGTCCGCAACCAGGTGGTCGCCGTGGTCGGGATCCTCGCTCTTAGCTTCATACTCGAACCGGTCCTGCTCACCGTCGTGCCGGAGGTCGGGCGCTACGGGCCCTTTGCGGCGTTGCCGACGACCGCCACCGGCATCGACCCCGAGGCCATGGGCCTCGAGGAGGCCGGCCTGCTCCACCCGACGACCGCGATGCTCGGACTGCTGGCGTGGATCGGAGCGGCCTTCGCGGCCGGCGCGGCGCTGCTGCGGGGTCGGGACGTGGAGAGCTAGCGCCGCTCGGCTGGTGCCGCCGGGTCGGTCTCGCGCATGGGCTGGGGAAGGGGGCGGTGCTCGCCGGCCGCGGCGGCCCGCCACTTACCGAAGATCGTTCGGCCGCTACTTCGGGAGTAGTCGAGCTGTCCTGGATTGGTGGTCCAGGAGGCCACCGAGGCAGGACGATTGCGCGAGATCCCGGGTTAGGGTTTCCCTGGGTCGATCAGGATTCGGTGATGATTCGGCATCGGTCGGAGATTGTTCGGGACGGAGGATCCCTGGGGTCGGCGCGATCCACATCCCCTTCCCCAGCCCTGACCCGGCCGGCGGAGACCGCCCCCCCGCAAACCCCTCAGATCACCTGGCGCCCACGCAGTGCCCGCCCGAGCGTGATCTCGTCCGCGTACTCGAGGTCCGAGCCCACCGGCAGCCCGCTCGCCAGGCGCGTGACGACCACCTCGGGCGAGCGCTCGCGGAGGGCGTCGGCCAGGTAGAGGGCGGTGGCCTCGCCGGTGGTGGTCGCGTTGGTGGCGATCACCACCTCGCGCACCCCGGCGCCGTTGTCGACCCGCCCGAGCAGCTCGGCGATGTGCAGGTTCTCCGGGTCGACGCCGTCGATCGGCGACAGCGCGCCGCCGAGCACGTGGTAGCGGCCGCGGAACTCGCCCGAGCGCTCGATCGGGATCACGTCGCTCGGCTGCTCGACCACGCAGATCATGGCCGCCTCGCGGCGCTCGTCCTGGCAGATGCGGCAGGTGGCCTCCGTCGCGAGGTTGAAGCAGACCTCGCAGTGGCCGACCGTGGCCTTGACCTCGCGGATCGCATCGGCGAGCCCGAGCGCCTCCTCCTCGGACGCGCTGAGCACGTGGAACGCCAGCCGCTGCGCCGTGCGCTGGCCGATGCCGGGCAGGCGCGCGAGCTCGGTGATCAATCGGTTGACCGGTGGGGCGAACAAAGGGCCGTCAAGCGTAGCTCCGGCCGCGGTCGGGACCGGAGCCCGACAAGCCTCAGAGGCCGGGCAGCCCCAGACCTCCGAGCCCGCCGGGACCGGCGAGGCCGCCGGCGGCCGCGTTCATCTTGGAGGCGGCCAGCTCCTGGGCCGAGCGAATCGCCTCGTTGACGGCCGCCTGGACCATGTCCTGGAGCATCTCGACGTCCTCCGGGTCGACCGCCTCGGGGTCGATGGCTAGGCCCTTCAGCTGGAGGTCGCCGCTCATTCGCACGGTGACCATGCCGCCGCCGGCACTCGCCTCGACGGTCTCGTTGGCCAGCTCCTCCTGCGCCTTGGCCATGTCGGCCTGCATCTTCTGGACCTGCTTCAGCATCTGGTTCATGTTCGGCTGACCCATCTACTGCCTCTCTTCCTCGGGCTCCTCGAAGACCTCCTCCGCGCCGAACTCCTGGCGCAGGCGCTCGATGAGCTGATCGTGATCGAGTGTGGCAGGCCCCGCTGCCACGGCGTCCTCGCTCAGCTCGAAAGCCAATGCGAGCGAATGGCCTGTGAGACCGCGCACCGCGGCCACCACGAGCTCGCGGTTGGCCTCGGCCTTCTTCTTGACGAAAGCGGCGTCGGCGGGGAACGCAACCGTCAGGCGCTCGCCCTCGACCGCGGTCGGCAGCGCGGCGCCGATCGCCGCGCCCAGCATGCCGTTCTCCTCGCCGACCGTCTCCGCCACCGCAGGCCAGAGCGCCCTGACCTGCTCGAGCTCGATCGCCCCCGCGGGTTGGGGATCCTGCTCCTCGCGCGGCTCGACCACCACAGCCGCGGCTGGGCCGCCCCCGCTCCTCTGTGGCGCCGGCGCGGATGCCGGCGCCGCGGCGGGCTCCGCCTCGTCGTTCTCCGCGGCCGGCTCGCCGCCGAGCCTCCGCTCGAGCTGCTCGATCCTGAAGATAAGTGTCTGGAGCGAGAGGTCCGCCTGGGGCTGCGTGGCCTTCAGCAACGCCATTTCGAGCTGCAGGCGCGGCTCCGAGCCGTCCTTGACCGCGGCGAGCGCCGCCGCCAGGAAATCGAGCGCGCGCAGGATCTCTCCCTGGGAGAGGCGCTCGGCCTGGGAGGCAAGCCGGTCGCCGTGCTCTGCCGTAACCGAGAACGAGTCCGGAACCTCGCCGAGCGTCTGGACGACGAACAGGTGGCGCAGATGGGCCGAGAGGTCGCGCATGAACTGGGTGTAGTCGCGGCCGGAGTCGGACAGACGCTGGACCCCGAGGAGCGCCTCCTTCGGATCGCGCGTGGCCAGCGCCTCCCCCGCGGCCAGCACCTGCTCGGCATCCGCCACGCCAAGGATGTCGAGCACGTCGTCGAGCTCGACCGTCTTGCCGCCGTAGGTGACGAGCTGCTCGAGCGTCCCGAGCGCGTCTCGGAAGGAGCCGGTGGCCGCCCGCGCGAGCATCCCGATGGCCGCGTCCGGGATTTCTATCTCCTCCTCCGCGGCCACCCGCCGTACAACGCCGGCGATCTGCTCGAGCGAGGGGCGCTGGAAGTCGAAGCGGTGGCAGCGGTCCACGATCGTCGCCGGCACCTTGTGCGCCTCGGTCGTGGCGAGCACGAACACCACGTGCTGTGGTGGCTCCTCGAGCGTCTTCAGGAACGCGTTCCAGGCCGCGGTCGACAGCATGTGCGCCTCGTCGAGGATGTAGACGCGGCGGTGGCCCTGCATCGGGGCGAGCGCCACGTTCTCGCGCAGCTCGCGGATGTCGTCGACCGAGTTGTTCGAGGCGGCGTCCATCTCGACCACGTCGAGGGAGGTGCCGGCGAGGATCGCGCGCGCGGTGGGACTGTCCGGGTCGAAGTCGGCGCTCGGGCCTCCCTCGGCGTTGAGCGCACAGGCGAGGAGCTTGGCCATCGAGGTCTTGCCGGTGCCCCGCGAGCCGACGAACAGGTAGGCGTGATGGACCTTGTCGAGGGCGATCGCGTTGCGCAACGTGCGGACGATGTGCTCCTGGCCGACCACCGAATCGAAGGTGCGTGGGCGGTGGCGGCGATAGAGCGAGAGCATCGGTCGCCCCATGCTAGCTGCGCGCCGGACGGTGGACAGCGCACCCGTGGGCGGAGATACTCGCCCGCATGATCTCCACTGTCGCCGTCGGCACGGACGGCTCCGATACGGCGAGCCGCGCGCTGGAGGTGGCGGCCGACATGGCCCGCCGCTACGACGCGAAGCTGGTCCTCTTGAGCGCCTTCACGTCCTCCGGGCGGGCTCCCGTCAATCTCAGCGGCTCCGCGCGCGAGGTCCAGTGGACCTTCAGCCCGATGGCCCAGCTCAACGAGCAGCTCGAGCGCACCGAGGCCGATCTGCGCGAGACCGGGCTCGAGTGCAGCACCCTGGTCGCGGAGGGCGATCCGGGGGACGTGCTGGTCCAGCTGGCCGAGCAGTGCGACGCCGACGTGCTCGTGATCGGCAACAAGGGCATGCAGCGGCGGGTGCTGGGCAGCGTGCCCAACACGGTCACCCACAAGGCCGGCTGCTCCGTGTTCGTGGTGAAGACGACCTAGCCGAGCAGGTCGAGCGCCGCGCCGACGACGCTCTCCGCGTCGATCTCGTGGTGGCGGTAGACGTCGGCGAGGTCGCCCGACTGCCCGAAGCGCGTGACCCCGAGCGGGGTGAGCGGCACCTCATTCACGGTGGCGAGAAAGGCCAGGGCGTGGGGATCGCCGTCGAGGACGGTCACGATCGGGGCAGCCCGGTCGCGGGGCAGCAGCTCGTCGAGAATGGCGTCGTCGTGCTCCCCGAACCCGGCCCTGGCCCGCAGTGCGCGGAAGAGGAGGTCGGCGCTCGTCACGCAGATCACGTCGACCTCGTCGCCGAGCACGCCGGCCGCCTCGAGCAGCTCGGGCATCACGGCGCCCATGCCGACCAGCGTCACCCTTGGCGCCGCGCGCGCCCGCCGCAGCGGGTAGCCGCCGGCCAGGACGAGACGGCGGCGCTCCTCGCTCGTGTCACCGCCGGTCAGTCCCTGATCGATCGGTCGCGTGGAGAGCCGGAAGTAGGCCGATTCGCCGCCCGGACGCCCGAGCCGCGACAACGCGTGGAGCAGCGTCCACTCGAGGTCCTGGCCGAAGGCGGGCTCCCAGGCCGTGCAGCCCGGCTGTCCGATCCCGATCGACGGCGTCACGATCGACTGGTGGGCGCCGCCCTCGGGCGCGAGCGAGACCCCGGACGGGGTCCCGACGAGGATCGACTGGCCGCCCGCGTAGATGCCGAACGACCATGGCTCGAGAGCGCGGCCGACGAACGGGTCGTAGATCGTCCCGATCGGCAGCAGCGGCTGGCCGTAGCGGCTCCAGGTGGCGCCCAGCTCGCCGAGCAGCCCGACCAGGTTGGTCTCGGCGATCCCGAGCTCGATGTGGCCCCCGCTGGGCGTCTCGTGCCAGTGGACGAGGGTCTGCGAATCGTCCTCGAACCAGTCGCGGCGCTCCCCGACCGACCAGATTCCCGCCTTGTTGATCCAGCCGCCGAGGTTGGTGGAGCTCGCGACGTCGGGGCTCACCGTGACGACGCGCTCGGCCACCTTCGGCGCGTCGTGCACGAGGTCCACGAAGAAGCGGCCGAACGCCTGCTGGGTCGACTCCTTGCCGCGGTGCGTGCGGCCGAGCCGCACCGGCACCGCCGGGGGCTCGCGCGGCTCGGGCTCCTCCCGTGCGAGCGCGCCGGCCGCGGCGGCCGTGAGCTCGGCCTCGGGACTGGCGGGGTCGAACGGCGCCCACGGGTGGTCGGCATCGGCGCCGAGCTGCTCCGCCAGCTCCGCGAACTGCTCGACCGTGAGCAGCGCCGAGTGGTTCTCCGGGTGGCCTTCGATCGGCAGCGACCAGCCCTTGAGCGTGTAGGCGAACACGACCGTGGGGCGGTCGTGCTCCACCGCCCTGTAGGCCTCGATCAGCTTGCCGAGGTCGTGGCCGCCGAGGTCCCGGAAGCCGGCGCGCAGCTCGTCGTCCTCGAGCTCGCCCACGAGCTTCGCGAGCTCACGGCGATCGCCGGGCAGGCGCTCACGCAGCTCCTCCGCGGGCGCGCGCAGCAGGCGCTGGTACTCCTCGTTCGGCATCTCGTCGATGCGGTCGCGAAGCTCCGGCCCGCCCGGCCGCTCGAAGAGCGCCTCGAGCCGGCGCCCGTACTTGACCGTCAGCACCTGCCAGCCCGCCGCCTCGAACATCCCCGCGAGGCGGCCGAAGGCGATGTCGGGCACCACGCGGTCGAGCGACTGGCGGTTGAGGTCGACCACCCACAGCACCTCGCCGAGATGCGCCACCCAGGGATCGGCGATCGCCTCCCAGACGGCGCCCTCGTCGAGCTCGGCGTCGCCCAGCAGGGCGATCTGGCGGCCCATGGGCGGCGCCTCGAGCCGGTGGTACTCGAGGTAACGGCGAGCGATGGCGCCCCAGATCGGCGCGGTGGCGCCGATGCCGACCGAGCCCGTCGAGTAGTCGACCGGATCCGGGTCCTTCGTGCGGCTCGGATAGCTCTGGAGACCGCCGAACTCACGGAGCGACTCGAGGTAGTGCTCGTCGAGCAGGCCGAGCAGGTAGTTGATCGCGTGCAGCACGGGCGATGCATGGGGCTTGACCGAGACCCGGTCCTCGGCGCGCAGCTCCGAGAACCAGAGCGCGGTCATCAGGCTCACCATCGACGCGCTCGAGGCCTGGTGTCCGCCCACCTTCACGCCCGAGCGGGTCTCCCTCACGCGGTTGGCGTGGTGGACGATCGCGGTGGCGAGCCACAGCACGCGACGCTCGACGGCGCGGAGCGTCTCGAGGTCAGCCTGCGCGGGCGGCGGCGACGGCTTCGTCGTGGTCTGTGAACCACTCAAGGGACGCGATTTTCCCACCTCGAAGCGTCAGCAGGATCACGAACGGCAAGTCCCCCTCGATGCCGCTCGCGCGCCCGCGTGTGATCCAGGCGCCGCTCGCCACCACACGGTCGCCATGGGCCTCGATCCGCTCGGCCTCGATCCGGCTCGACTCCCAGACGGACCGCCACTGCTCGATGTTGGCTCGCACGCCGTCGTGGCCGTGGTACTCGGCCTGCTCCGGCCAGTCCGGACCCGCGATCATCGCGGCGTCCTCCGTGTAGAGCCCGACGATGCCCTCGATGTCGCCGGCGTTCCACAGGTCGATGAGGTCGCGGGCCAGCTGCAGGTTGTCCGCCTCGGCCATGGGAGATGAAAGGCGGACCGTGCACCCTTCCTCGAAATCCGGTCTTGGGCGTGCCCGCCGGTCTTCGGCTCCGGCCAGGCTGCTCCGCGGCGCACGAGCGGTATCGCTTAAGGCTGCTTCCTCCCGGATCTGACCTGGTTCGCGAGCGCTCGCCGCGCGGGACCCGGCCATCGACGCCTCTGTCCGGCGTACTGGCCCCAAGGCCGAAATCCCTCGGTCGGGAATTCAGCCCCGCTAGAGCGGCTTGCGGGTGACAGGGCACCGCTACCTCCCCGCCTAGCACGGTCCATGGCCAAGCCTAGCGCGCAGCGCGATTAGTCTGCGCGCGCAGCCACCAATCGAGAGGAGCTCCATGGCACTACGCATGCCCGTGTCCACCGACAATGCCCCTGCGGCGATCGGCCCCTACAGCCAGGCGATCCGCACCGGCTCGCTGCTGTTCTGCTCGGGGCAGGTGGCGCTCGACCCGTCGACCGGCGAGCTCGTCAAGGAGGACGTGGAGGGGCAGGCGCGCCGCTGCCTCGAGAACCTCTCGGCGGTCTGCCAGGCGGCTGGGGCATCGCTGTCGCAGGCGGTCCGCTGCACCGTCTACCTGGCCGACATGGGCGACTTCACGCGCGTCAATGGCGCTTACGCCGAGTACTTCGGCAGCGACGACCCACCGGCTCGCGTGGCCATCGGCGTGGCCGGCTTGCCGAAGGGTGCGGACGTCGAGATCGACGCGATCGTGGCGCTCTAAGTCACTCGCCGCCAGGTCGGGTCGACCTCGCGCTGCTCGCCTCGCTCGACCAGCGAACGCAACCGGTCGATGGCGTCGTGCACGTCCACGAAGCGCGTGTACAGGGGCGGCAGGCCGAGGCGAATCGAGTCCGGGCCGCGAAAGTCCGGGATCACCCGGGCGCGCTCGATGAGCGCGCGCGAGATCGGCCAGGCCTCGGCGTGGCGGAGGCTCACGTGCGCGCCGCGGCGCCTCGCGTCGCGCGGGCTCCCGAGCTCGAAGCCGAGCGGCGCGAGCCAGGCGTCGTGCAGCTCGACCAGGTATGTCGTGAGCGCCTCGGCCTTGGCCCGTATGCGTTCGATTCCGGCCTCCGCGACCAGCTTTGCCCCCTCCTCGATGGCAACGAGTGCCGGAACGTTGGGGGTGCCGGTCAGGAAGCCACGCACGCCGGGCTCGGCGTCGTAGGGGCGCTCCATCTCGAACTGCCGCTGCTGGCCAAACCATCCCTGTACCGGGTTTCTTAAACCGGGCTGGAGCTCCTCGCGCACGTACACGAAGGCCGGCGCGCCAGGCCCCGCGTTCAGGTACTTGTAGGTGCAGCCCACCGCCAGGCCGACCCCCGCCGGAGCGAGCACGCCCGCCGAGTGGCTCAGGTCCCAGACGACCGGGGCGCTCGCCGCGCTCTCGATCGCCCGAGTGTCGGCGAGCGCACCGGAGCGGTAGTTCACGTGCGAGAGGCAGACGAGCGCCACCTGCCGTGTGCCGCACGCTTCTGCCACGTCCTCGGCGCTCGGCCCGTCGAGCGGATCGGACTCGAACAGCGTGAGCTCGCGCCGGTGCGCCGAGGCGAGGCCCTCGAGCACGTAGCGATCGGTCGGGAACTCGTCACGGGGCGCGACAATCGCCCCGGGACGGCCGGCGAGCAGCGCCGCGGCGAGCTTGTAGAGGTTGACGGTGGTGGAGTCGGAGACGATCACCTCGCCCGGGCGCGCGCCGAGCGCCGCCTCGGCGAGCAGGTCCCCCACCCGCACGGGGAGCTCGATCCACTCGTCCCAGGCGGTCACGAGCTCCTCGCCCCACTGGTCGACGAGCTTGCCGATCCGCTCGCGGCTGGCGCTTGGAAGCCGGCCGAGCGAGTTGCCGTCTAGGTAGATCGTTTCGGGGTCGCCGATCACGAAGCGCTCGCGAAACGGCGCGAGTGGATCCTCCGCATCGAGCTGCTCGGCACGGGCGCGCTCGATCACCTGTCCTCCAGCCAGGTCGTGACGACCCGCCACGCTTCGGAGCTCGGGTCGAGATGCTCGAAGTGGCCGCAGCCCGGAAGCTCGACGAGCTCGCACGGATCGCCGCCTTCGGCGGCCCACTGGGCGTAGCGGCGGGCGATAGCGATCGGGACGACGTCGTCCGCATCGCCGTGGACGAGCAGCTGGGGCAGGCCGAGCGGCAGCCGCTCGATCGGCGAGGCGAGGTCGTAGCGGCCAGGGCGCCTTACAGGCGACCCGCCGAGTAGCGACTCGGCCGCTCCTCGCGACAGCCCCAGACGCGCCGCCTCGCGGAGGTCGACGACTCCCGCCTGCGCGACGGCGGCCACCGGGCGGATTTGGGGGTCGCCCCCCGGAACCTCGGCGGACAGGTCGCGCCGGGCGGCGGCCCAGAGCGCGAGCTGTCCGCCCGCCGAGTGGCCGATCGTGACGACGCGTGCGAGGTCGAGCGACTCCCCGAGGCGGCCGAGCTCGTCAATCCCCGCGGCGACGTCCTCGAACGTGGCGGGCCAGCCGCCGCGGCTGCGCCACCCGAGCCGGCGGTACTCGAGGTTCCATGCGGCCCAGCCGCGCGCGGCGAGATCGGCCGCGAGCTCGTCCTCCTGGCGCAGGTCGTAGCGCGCTCGCCAGAACCCGCCGTGGATCAGGACAGCAACCGGAAAGGGCCCGTGGCCCTCCGGCAGCGTCAGCTCGCCGAACTGGTCTCGCCGCTCACCGTAGGGGTACTTGCGCGACTCGATGCCGCGGAAGTATCACCGGCGCTGCGCGACGGCCGAGCGGCCGCTCGGATCAGTCGTCGCTATCTCTGTCTCTGTCGCCCTTGCCGCCCTCGAGCTGGGCCCGGATCTCACCTCCTGGGTACAAGGTGCTATGGACGTTGGCGTAGGTAACGCCTGCGCGGATGGCAGCAACGAGCTCGTCGAACTGACCGGCGCTGATTCCCTGTCCGGCTGGGCCGATCACGTCGGCCGGCCTGATCGTGCCGGTGACAGTGGCCGGAGCCGGGGGACAGGCCTGCGTCCCGGCGGGTCCGTTGCCCAAGTTCGTGCAGAAGAACACGCTGATCCCGCCACTCTGCCTCGGGCCGCCCAAGTGAATGTGCGCCTGGGTGACGGTGCCCTCGAGGTCCGCGTAGCGGAGCCTGTACGAGATCTCCTGCCGACTCTCGTCGATGCGGGCCCTGAACGAGCCGTTACCGGTCGTAGAGAGAACGAGCGGGTCCTCCTCGTAACCGGTGAGCTCCTCGCGGATGCTGTCACCACCGCCGGCCACCGCGACGGTGCCGGCGGCGGCCACCGCTGCGAGGGCCGCGACCCCCACAGCGAGCTTGACACGCCCCTTCATCACCAAACCACCTCCTGGGATGAGACTGCGGTGGGGTAGGTCTACCCCAAAACCGATACGCGCCGTGCCCCACCGACCAAAGCTGGCGCAAAGGCCTCGGCTTCTACGAAGCTCCCAGGTCGGGCCGATTGAGCGTCTCCCCCAGCGGGACCCCCTCGGCGATCTCCTTCTCGCGTTCGATCTCCGCGTTCAGCTCGGCCCCGAAGAGAAGCGCCACGTTCGTGAGCCACAGCCAGCCCACCAGCACGATCGCGCCCGTGAAGGCACCGTAGAGCGCCCCGACGTCGGCGATGCTCTCCAGGTAGGTCCTCAGTCCGATGGACGCGAGGAGCCATGCCAGGACGCCCACGATCGCGCCGGGCGTAACCCAGCGGAAGGAACGCTGCTCCACGTCGGGCGTGACGTAGTAGATGTAGGCGAACGCGAGCATCGCCGCGAGCAGGGCGCCCGGCCAACGGACGATGCTCCAGACGTCGGCCACCGTGGAACCAAGCCCGATGAAGCCGAACATGTCGTCGGCGAAACGGCCGCCCACGAACACCATCACCAGACTGGACAGCACGAGCGTCATCAGAACCGCCGTGGAAAGCAAGTCGACTGCCTTGCGGCGCAGGAACCCGCGCCCGGCGTGCACCTCGAACACGACGTTGAGCGCTCGTCGCGCCGCTTCGAGCACGCCGGTCGTCCCGTACAGCGCCACGACCACACTGACGATCAGGGCCGATGCGGCGGTCCCCTTGCTCTGGAGGGCCGTTCGCAGCGAGCGGTCCAACGGGTCGACCACCGAAGCGGGCACGACGTCCTCGAGGTAGTTGATGATCGCGTTGTAGGTCTCCGGGTACTGCCCGAGCAAGCCGAGCAGGGAGAGCCCGAGAAGCGCGGCCGGGAACAGCGACATCAGCGAGTAGTAGGTGAGCGCCCCCGCGTGATGGGTGATCTGGTCGTCGTAGAAGGACACGAGCGTCCGCTTGAGGATCGTCCCGACGCGGCGCATCGGGCGCGCCCGGGGCGGCGGGATATGAGCCTTCGCGTCTCTGAGCACAGGGGGAGCCGACATTGCGGGAGACCTAGTCACCTGTTTTCGAAGGCGCGTCGGACTAAACTCGTGGCCTCTCCCGGGCGCGTAGCTCAGCGGGAGAGCGCTCGCCTCACACGCGAGAGGTCGCTGGTTCGAACCCAGCCGCGCCCATCCGGAAAGTCCCTGCAAACGCACGGTTTATTTGATCGCGCTGAATGTCCAGTTCCGCGCGTTTGGGGTCAATCGGTGCTCTCTGGCCCATTCTCTGGCCCAAAAACAGTGGCTTCGCCGGCAACCGGCGGGCCTCCGCCGTTGCTTTGAAGCGCGGAAGTCTTCGCGGTTGGGCCCCCGTGGATGAGCTCGTCGAGGGCCTTGGCCACGCCGCTGCGATCACGCTTCAGCAGGTGCGCGTAGATCCGGAGGGTCGTCTTGGGGTCGGCGTGTCCCACCTGGCCCATCACGTAGCGAGGAGAGGCGCCGGCTTCGAGCAGAAACGAGATGAACGTATGGCGCAACGTGTGTGGCGTCACGCCCGGCGGTAGGGACGATCCGCCCGTGGCCTCACGGAGCGCGTTGGCGCGGCGCACCGTGGGAGCGATAACCCGCGCGCGAACGTTGTCCGGCTTGCGCCGCTTGCCGGTCCTGGTCGGGAAGACCGGCGCCTGCCCGGTCACGCTCCCCAGCGACTGGCGATAGCTGAGCAGCTCGTCCCGAAGCCAGGGGCTCATCTCGATCTCGCGGACGCCGGCCGTTGTCTTGGCGTCGCGCACCTTGATCCTCGATTGGGTGCGCCCTCCGGCGCTCGCAGCGGCTCGGGAAAAGCGGGCTTCGAGTCCGTCAAGGCCACATTGATCTCGCCCCGGAAGGGCGGGTCGGGCGGCGGCAGAATCGATCGATCGCGATCGTCAGGTTGAGTGGCCATGGCCCGAACTCTCGACTATCCGGTGCCCGCTTGCATCACCCGCTCCAGATGATGCGGCGCACGGGCCGACCAGCGGACGTCGCACTCCACGCGCCGGTCTCCCCTTCTTGGGAGCGGGACGCCGTCCAATCGAGTAAGGCGAGGGGCCACCGTCCTCGTCGCGCCGCTGCTTCGAGGCAGACGCGAGAGCGCCGGGTCGACGGGCCCGGCTATCGACTTGGATGAAAGGCGGCACTCCCCCCGTTGCATGCAAAGCGCAAGCGGGCAGCTCGCGGCGAGAATGGATTTCATCGCGCTAGTGCGACGAGGAACGGCTCAGTGCGGCTTCGATTCGTTCGAGCCGGCTGTCGACTTGACGGAGTTGCTCCGCCATCGCAGTCTCGGCATCCGAGGGCTCATGCCGTGAGCGTGACACGAAGGTGCTCGTGATCGAGGCGGTGATGACCGTCAGGAAGGCGATCCCCAAGAGCATGACGAGCACCGCGAGGAGCCGTCCGGTGAGATTCGCTGGAACGTTGTCGCCGTACCCGACGGTCGTGACGGTCTGGACGGCCCACCAGAGCCCTGATCCGATCGACTGAAAGTTCGCGCCGTCGACGAGGGTCATCAGGAGCCCGGCGCCGACGGTGATCAGGGTCGACACCGTGGCGATCACGATGGTGGCGCCACGCGGCGTGGTCGCGCGAGCCACCGCCTTGTCGAGCCGCCGTTCGAGCCTAGACTCGTCGGCCATCCTGCATGGGTTCGGGTTCGCCGGTTCCAGTCCTGCCATCCATCCCCGGAGGACAGCCGCTCGGCGACCATGCTCGACACGGTCAAGGTCGAGGACGTCGAGGACCTCGTCCGCGCGATGCGGCAGCGCGGGCTCTCGGCGAAGTCGATTCAGAACTATGTCGGGACATCGGCGCCATGTATCGCTACAGGAGCCCGTGTTGCGCCGCTTGCCGGTCCACCCCCGAGCGGCTGGACATGCCCGGCTTACACGTGAGACGGCCCGCCAAGCACGGGCCGTCGGCGCGGGGCGTGACGAGGCGCTCGGCTAGGACGCGCAGGCGGTCCCGTCGGGCGCGTGGCCGGTGGCATCACAGGGCTGCACCGGCGGCGGCTGCCAGCCCGAGCCATCGAGCAGGCCGAAGACCGCGTGGTCGAGGTCATACAGGCGCCAAACCAAACGGAACCCGAGTCCCGGCGGAGGCGCGGGCAGCCAGTTGCGCACCTGCGTCGGGTTCGACGGCTTGTCGTGCTGCACGTAGATGTCGATCGACCCGTCGGGATTCTTGTGCAGACGTGACCGGTTGTTGATCAGGTAGCGGTTCAACGGGTTGGGGACAAAGAACGAGTCGGTGTCGTACATCGTCAGCGACCAGAACGCCTTCACCGGGATCGGCAGGCTGCTCGTCGGGATGTGCAGGACATACCGCCTCGATCCGGTGAGCGGAGCCTTGGTGATGTCGACGGCCGCGAACGGGTAGGCCGCGATGCTTGCCCGCTGGCCACCGACGCCGAGCCGGTCGCCGATCGCGCGCAAGGTGTAGTTCGTGCCCCACGCGCCGAGATCGGTCACGAGGTAGCCGTTGTGTTTGGCGAACCGCTGAAAGTAGAGCGCCATCGCGTCGGACAAGACCTTGTTCGGCCCCTGCTTGACCGCGTCGCGCAGGCCGCGGAGCGTGTCGGCGCTCAGCCGCGCCTTCGCCGGACTAAGCCCCGGGCCGACGCCAACCGCCCTGAGCTGGGCGAGGAGCGGCCGATCGGCTGCCGGGGCCGGGAACTTCAGCATCTCCTTGCCCAGCGCGGCATAGAACGCGAGTGGATCCTCGCCCGGCTGGGTGCCGGGAATCGTCGCCTCGGTTGACTTCTTGATGATCTTCTTGGGCCGTGGCGGCTGGTACCGGGTGCCGAACTTCGACAGCGGCGTGATCGAGTATTCGTCCTGGATCCGGCGCACATTGCCGAGATCATGTGGACCACGGAGGTACGTGCGGCCGATGACCCAGACCCGGTCATAGCGCGAGTTCACCCGGGTCACGCCGCGCGGCAGCGTGCCATTGAACTTGGGACCCACGACTGCCCAGTTGCCGCCGCGGGTGACGTTGAAGTCGCCTGCGCCCATCTTCAGATGGGCCGAGGTCATATTGGAGAAATTGTTCGTCCACGGGTCGACAAGCTCGAACTCCCAGAAGCGGTTCATGATCGGTGGGGCGTGCAGCACCTGTGGTTGCTTACTCAGGTCGAGCCAGGCGATCGAGTAGGGCGTGTCGTTGTTGGGCGCGTTCACGGTTCGCTGGTCGGCACCCGCGAGGTTGCGAATGCTGCAGAACCGGTTCACCGGTCCGTGGGCGGTCACGTGATCGCAGACCGTGACGCTCGTGCTGGACTTGAAGATGCGCGCGGTATCGAGCAGCGGCACGCCGTACTGGTAGGCCTCGGTGCCGAGCGTCAGGCCGGCGTTGTAGTCAGACGTAGGGTCGGCGGATGCGACCGGCGCAGCAGGGATGAGCGCTGCCGATGCAGCCAGCGCAACGCCAGCCGCCAGCCGGCGAAGTCGCGAGGTGACTCTCTTCATGGCGGATGAATCTCCTGGCGTGTGGTAAACGGTCCCACAAAAGCCAGGTCCGCACCGCGGCTCGTGCTCATCGGTTCCCAACGAGCGATCCGACCGCGACTATGCGATTACTACAAACATGCCCGCGGTCACCGCTCGCAGGCTCGATACCCGTGTGTCGGTCAGCTGTTCTGATTGCGGACAAGGTGCGCGAGCGCGAGTGCGACGCGGAGTTCCAGCGTCCGTTGGTCGACGCTGCGCTCGAGGATCTCCTCTGCCTGTTTGATGTGGAAGCGCGCCCGCGATCGACGATTAGGACACGCAATCACCGGGACCGGCGGCGGCCGGCGCTGACGCGTCACGCTCGACCTGCTGGGCGGCCCGCTCCTCGCGGCCGAGCGCATCGACGAATGCGATGTAGAGCTCCTGCCGGTCGCGCGAGTTGGCGGCGCACCACGCCTTGTAGGCGCTCACCACGTGGTTGGCGGCATCTCGCCATTCCCGGAGGTGCTCGTCTCGCATTCCCGTCGGGTCGCCGGCCTGAGCGCGAGGCGACAGCTCGAGGCCCGGAGCGACGGCTGACGACGATTTCGATCTCCGCTCGAACATACCGCCCAGCGTAAGAGCGGCGGTCACGACCATCATCGTCCCGATCGGATGATTCTGGCGGGCGCCGCGCCATTTCACTCGATTTGGACGAAGCGTCGTGGGGCGACTGGATCGCATCGGGCGAGATCCGTGTGGTTAGCCCAGGCGAAGGGACCTGAATTACCTCGACACCCCCACGATCACCGCCGCGGAAGCCGAAGTCGTCCGCGTGGCTATTCGCCCTCGTGGGCGTGGCTGGCGCGCCGGTCCTTGTTGTCGACCGGCAGGGCGTACTTGGACGGCTTGGTCGGCACGACCGGGTTCTCGATCTCGCGCAGGCGCGAGATGAGGTCGGACCACTGGCCGGGCTCGAGCACGGCGAGCGCCTGCTTGCCGAGCTTCTTGTTGGCGCCGAACATCGGCTGGAAGCCGACGTGGATGTGGTCGTGGTGGTCGGCCATCGCGAAGGTCGCGCCGCCGATCTCGAACAGCGAGATGATCTGGGCGGGCGCCATCGTGCCCTGGAGCTGCATCAGCCTGCGCACCGCCTGCTCGGTCACGCCGCCCGGCTCCTGGTGGCCGATCACGGGGATCCCGTTGATCGTCGCGATGTCGACGGCGTTTCCGGAGGAGTGGTGGGAGACGTTGCCCGAGCTGGTGTAGAAGCCGTGCCCGCACTTGAGCGACGTGACGCCCGGCTTGAGCCCCGACTCGGCCAGGTAGGCGAGCGTGGCGAGCACGCGCCGGTCGACCTGACCCGAACGGACGTCGTCGCGCCCGCAGTCGTAGATCTCGATGCGCTCGTCGGAGAGCACGCGCTGCTCGAGCAGCGGCTTCGGCAGCAGCAGGATCTGGCCGATCGACATCGCGCCCGCCTCGTCCTCGCCGTAGAGCACGTTGCGCCCGGACGCGCGATAGACCGCGGTCGCCTCGAGCAGCTTCCAGCCGTCGAGGATCGGCTTCGGATCGATCCTGGGTGCGCCCCGGCCGGCGGGCCGGATCGAGAAGTCGAGATGCGCGGCCTTGCCCGCGACGGTCTGGCCGACACGGCCGATGATCGTCCCGCCGATCACCCGCGCGCCCTTCCTGAGCGCGCGCAGCCGGACCTTGCTCGGATCGAGGCCGAACGGGCGCGAGAAGAAGTTCTTGTAGGTCTCGAACTTGCCGCCCTTGCGTGCCAGGGCCTCCAGCTGCTGCTCGAGACCGCCTGCTTCGCGCGCTCCGGGGAGACCCGGGTGGGCGAACAGCCGCTGCTTGACGGGCGCCGAGGGCCGGCTCAGGTCCTGCGACTCGATCGACGCGCCGCGGTCACGCTCGGGTGCCGTGTCGGAGTCGTCGAGCTGGCGGCCCGCCGAGGCGGGGCAGGCTGGGCTGGGGATCGCCGGAGTCGTCGCCGTGGGCCTTGACGGCCTTGGCCGTCCGGTCGAGGCGGGCATCCGAGTCGCTCTTCGGCACCGGGTAGTACTTCGACACGCCGCCCAGGTGGCGCGTAGCGTGTAGCGGTTTCCGTAGACGTCCTGGAGGACCAGGAAGCGGCCGAGCTTCTTCGAGCGCCCGACCTGCTTGACGACGCCGTCGTTCACTGCCACGACCGGGGCGCCCTTCTTGGAGTAGATGTCGATCGAGCGGCGATCATCGCTCGACTCGATCACGTTGGCGGCGTTCTCGCCGCGCCGGACCCGCTTGAGGAGCTCCTGCTCCGCGAGGTCGTCGGCATACGTCGCGCGCGCGTAGACGGGGAAGCGGCCTTCGGTGAGCCCGGTCAGCGAGCCGATCAGGTCGGCCGGCACGCCGGCGATCAGACGGGCCCGCAGCAGCACCGAGTCGACGTACCAGTCGGCGTGGTTGTAGGCCCAGATCGCCGCCCGCACGTCGTTCTCGTAGTTGGCCGCCTTCAGGTAGCGCGCCGCGGCGAAGATCGCGTCGACCGGGTTGTACGGGTCCTTGCGGCCGTCCTTGTTGGCGTCCGTGCCATACGCCTTCCAGGTCGCCGGCATGAACTGCATCCAGCCAAGCGCGCCCGCCGAGGACACGTTCAGGTTGCGGCCGTAGTCGGTCTCGATCTCGTTGATCGCCGCCAGCACCTCCCAGCGGATCCCGTACTCGATCCCCGCCGCCTGGTAGATCGGCAAAAGAAACGGCGGCACCCGGAACTTGCGGATGATGAAGTTCGGAACACCGGTGGCCGTCGAGGGACCCGGCAGCACGTCGATGAAGCCGGGGTTGCTGGGGGTGGGCGTGCCGTCCTCGTTGCGGAGCGGCTCCCTACGCCCACGGCGGCGCTCCGCGCGAACCCTCATCCTCGGGATGAGCCTTTCTCATCCTCTTCTTGACCTCGCCGGTCAGCGTGCCTCGCTTGTCGGACCCCACGCGTTCAATGATCCGGCCGGGCCGCGTACGCTCCCTCGGCGAGCTGCCGCCCGTGCCCGGGCCGGTGCCGGGCTCCTCCGGCGCGGGCGCGGGCCCCGGCTGCGGCGTCGCAGGCGCCGGTCCCGGGGCCGGCGTCGGTTCCGGCGCGGGCGTCGTCTCGGCAGGAGGTGGTAGCTCGGTCGCCGGCGTGGTCGGCGTCTCCGCGGGAGTGGGGGGCTCAGTGGTGGTCGGCGGCGGCACGATCGGACCGGGGAGCTCCATGTCGGCGGGGTCCGTGCCGGGCGGCACGTCCACCGGGACGATCTCCCCGGTCGGGAGCTGTACCCACACCACCTCCTGCTGCGCGGCAACAGGGATGGTGAACGCGGTGAAGGTCGCCGCCACCAGAACCCCTGCGGCAAGCAGCACAATGAGAAGCCGCGTCTTCATCCGTGCTGGGTTCGGCCCTGCCCGCCGGCATGCCCCGGCCGGCGAACGTAGTTCGTTGAGGGTCTCGTCGTCAGCCTCGGCGTCGCCTACGTTCTCGGCAGCCGCCGGTCCACAGGAACTTTGGCGCGCTCAACCTGACACGCTGCTTCCTCCTCCCGGCGGAGCGCGGCCAGGAAGGACACGTGCAGCTCGTGGCGATCGCTCCGGGTGGCGGCACACCAGGCACTGTAGGCGCGCAGGACGCGATCGCCGGCGTCCCGCCACTCGCGTATGCGCTCGGCGCGCAGGTCCACCGACTCGCCGGCCATGCGAGCGAGCCTACGCCGCCGAGCCGCGCCGCTCATCATCCGAAGTGGATGATCTACGGCGCTGATCGGTTGCGTTTGCAACATTTTCACACCGAGGGGGGCCAGAGACCTAGACTTCCACCCTGGCCCAAGCAAGGGATCCGAGAGACTTGTCGACCCGGCTCCGACAATCCGGCCTAGGCCGGGTGGGATCAGCACCGAAGCCCAGGGCACCCCCAGGGAGCCTGGATGCTGCACCGACCTGGGCGCCGCCCTTCGAGCTGCTCGAATCGAAGCTGCTTCCGCCGCTGGGCCCCAGGGGGTCCGTGTCGCGCGGAGAGCTGATCAGCTCGCTGGAAGGCTCGCGCGCGCCTCCGCTCGTTCTCCTGTCCGCCGGCCCCGGCTGGGGCAAGACGACTCTCCTCGCTCAATGGGCCTCCCGGTCGCAGCGACCGTTCGCGTGGGTATCCGTCGACGAAAGGGACAACGATCCGATCGTCCTGCTGACCTATGTCGCGGTGGCGCTCGACCGCGTCTCGCGGCTCGACCCGAGCGTGTTCGACGCGCTGGCGTTGGCCGGCGTGTCGGTCGAGGCGATGGTCGTGCCGCGTTTGGGAGCGGCCCTGGCGAAGATGAGCGAGCAGGTCGTCCTGGTCCTGGACGACCTTCACCTACTCGATAACCCGGCCTCCCTCGACGCCATCGAAGCACTCACCCGACACGTCTCGGAGGGGTCGCAGATGGCCCTCTCGGCGCGAGGCCGAGCCGCGCTCCCGCTGGCAGCGTTGCGGACGCGGGGCCTGGCGCTGGAGATCGGGCCGGACGACCTGCGCATGGACGAAACGGAGGCGCGCCAGCTGCTGAGCGCGGCCGGCGTGGACCTGCCGGATGTCGACGTCGCCGAGCTCACCGAGCACACAGAGGGTTGGCCCGCAGGCCTCTACCTCGCCGTGCTGTCGATCAGGGCCCGGGGACTCAAGGCCAAGGGCGCGGCGACGTTCTCGGGGAGCGACCGGCTCGTGTCCGACTACCTGAGGTCGGAGTTGCTCGCCCACCTGGATGCGGACGATCTTCGCTTCCTCACGCGTACCGCCGTTCTCGAGGAGATGTCCGGGCCGCTCTGCGATGAGGTACTCGAGGTGAGTGGCTCCGCGGCGATTCTGGAGTCGTACGCACGCTCCAACCTGTTTCTCGTCCCGCTGGACGCCAACGGGGAGCGGTACCGCTACCACCATCTGTTTCAGGAGCTACTTCAGCGGGAGCTGACGCTAGCCGAGCCGGACCTCATACCCGAGTTGCTCACGCGCGCATCCGTATGGTGTGAGGCGAACGGGCAGTTGGAGACGGCCATCCGCTACGCCCAGGAGGCCGGCGACGTCGACCGGGTGGCACGGTTGGTCGAGCTTTTCGGTGTCTTCGCCTACCAAAGCGGTCGCGCGGCGACGGCCGAGCGCTGGTTCGACTGGCTGGAAGCGCACGGGGCATTCGACCGGAACGGAGTGCTCGCCGTGCTCGGCGCGATCCTCGCTACGGTGTGGGGCCGGCCTCAACAGGCGGACCGTTGGGCCGAGGCGGCCGAACACGCGGGCTACGACGGCACCCTGCCTGACGGCAGCCCTTCGATCGACTCCTGGCTGGCCGTGCTGCGTGGCCAGCGTTGTCACGGGGGGGTGGCGAGGATGCGCGCAGATGGGGAGCTCGCGGTCCGAACGCTCGCCCGTGGGAGCTTCCTCCGCCCGAATGCCGTGCTGGTACTCGCGCTGTCGCAGTGGTTTGCCGGCGACGTCGACCAGGCCGACGACCTGCTCGCCGACGCTGTCGAGGAGGGCCTCGAGCTGGGACAGCACGAGTTGGCGGTAGTTGCGCTCGGCGAGCGCGCCGTGCTCGCGATCGGACGAGGGGGATGGGTCGAGGCCGAGGAGTTCGCCCAGCGGGCGCTGTCAGTCGCCCGCCGTGCGCGGATGGACGAGTACCCCACCAGCGCATTCGTCTGCGCGCTGGCGGCCCGCGTCGCGCTCCACCGCGGCGACGTCCAGCGTGCGCACGAGCTCCTCGCCCGGGCGCAGCGCCTGCGGCTGCGGCTCACCTACGCGCTGCCGTCCCTCGCCATCCAGACCCGCCTGGAGCTTGCCCGGGCCTACCTGACGATCGCCGATGCCGGCGGCGCCGAAACGATGCTGCGCGAGATCGACGCCGTGTTGCGCCGACAACCAGACCTCGGCACGCTCCGCTCAGAGGTGGACGAGCTGCGCGCGAGCCTGAAGACAATGCGCGCAGACGCCCCCGGAGCCTCAACGCTGACCGAGGCGGAGCTACGCCTGCTCCCCTACCTCACCACCCACCTCACCTTCCGCGAGATCGGCGAGCGCCTCTACGTATCGCACAACACCGTCCGATCACAGGCGATGGCCGTCTACCGCAAGCTCAACGCCACCTCCCGCAACGGCGCGGTCGAACGCGCCCACGAGCTCGGACTGCTCTAAGCCAAGGCCGGCACCCGGCGGACTTTCATGCAATTTGCATGATGACGTGGCCGCGCCGCGGGTGTGAAGTGCGCGATGGCCGCTCGCACGATTGCGGACCGTCCCGGGATCTGACCTCCCGGAATGGGCGCCGAGGAGGACATGGCCACATACAAAGACACGCTGCGCAGCCTGGCGCTGAACGACGAGGGCTTCCTGGAAGAGGTGCTCGGCATGGGCCACGACACGGTCGAGGTCTCCCGGCTGGACAAGAAAACGCACGCCCTGGTCCGACTCGGGGCCGCTTTCGCCATCGACGCGGCGCCGAGCTCTTATCAGTCGACCATCGACATGGCGCTCGCCGCCGGTGCCAACGTCGACGAGATCGTCGGGACCCTGATCGCGGTGGCTCCGACCGTCGGCGTCGCGCGCGTGGTCTCGGCCGCGCCCGAGCTGGCGCTGGCGCTCGGCTACGACGTCGAAGCGGCGTTAGAGCGGCCGGAGGGCGACGAGCAATGACCTTGCCGGCCGGAGCACGGGCGCCGCACCGCGTGGGTCGACGCCGCCTGCGGCGACTGGTCGAGCATCGCGGGATCAGAAGGGGCCCGCGACGCCCGTTCGATGGTGGACGGCGTTCCGCCCTCACGGATCCAAGTGGTGTGCCTGTCGAACGCGAGGGGAGCTAGCGGGGTGTCGGCTCGGGAGATGAGACCGCCGGCCTGCTGCGCTCCGGAGCGACCGGCACTCTCCGCGTCGCCTGGCCTTGGCGTTCCGACTCATCGGGCGGCGGAGAACGCGCAGGCGTCGGGCCTCGTCGAGCTGGACGGAGGCACATTTTCGATGGGCGCCGAGGACGCCGAGGGGTTCCTCGAGGACGGAGAGGGCCCTGTGCGGGAGGTGGAGCTCAGCCCGTTCGCGATCGAGGCCCATGCCGTGACCAATCGCCGCTTCGCGGACTTCGTCGACGCCACGGGCCACATGACCGACGCCGAGCGCTACGGCTGGTCGTTCGTCTTCGCGGGCCTGCTGCCGGACAGCTTTCCCGACACGCGCGGCGTCGTCGACGCACCGTGGTGGCGGCAGGTCTTCGGTGCGACCTGGCGCTGTCCCGAGGGCCCGCAATCCGTGATCGAGGACAGACTCGATCACCCCGTCGTACACGTCTCGTGGCGAGACGCCGAAGCCTTTTGCGCCTGGGCGCAGCTGCGGCTTCCGACCGAGGCCGAGTGGGAGCTCGCCGCACGCGGAGGGTTGGTCCAGAAGCGCTATCCGTGGGGCGATGAGCGAGAGCCCGAGGGAGAGCACCGGATGAACATCTGGCAGGGCACGTTTCCGACCCATAACTCGGAGAAGGACGGCTACTACGGCACCTGCCCGGTCGGCGAGTTCCCGGCGAACGGCTACGGGCTGCACAACACGTCCGGAAACGTCTGGGAATGGTGTGCGGACTGGTTTCACGCGAGCTACCACCGCCGGGCGTCGGAGCGGCGCGACCCCAAGGGCCCGCCAAGCGGAGAGGCGAAGGTCACTCGAGGCGGCTCCTACCTGTGTCATCGCTCCTACTGCAACCGCTACCGGGTCGGGGCGCGTGGCCGTAACACGCCGGACAGCTCGACCGGCAACGTCGGCTTCCGCTGCGCGAGATCGGTCCAGTGAGCGGGGGTTTGGCCGTGGCACCGAGTGGGCGGATCCCGGCAGCCGGCCTCGAGGCGCCGCGGGCGCCGGAATCGCCGACGCCCGTCGACACGGCTGCCGAGTTGGCGCGCGCCAGTCGGGTCGTCGCGCGTCAGCCGGCTCCGCGCTTTCGCGCCGACTTGGTGCGGCGACCACGACTACTGGCGCGCCTGCGAGAAGCGCGCTCGGCCGCGCTCGTGTTGCTCACCGCCCCGGCGGGCTACGGCAAGACGACCCTGCTCGCTGAGTGGGCCGCCGAGGACGATCGGCCGTTCGTCTGGGTAAGGCTCGTGGACGCCGACAACGATCCCGCACTGTTCGTGTGGTCGGTGATCGACGCGCTCGACGAGATGAAGGAAACCATCGGGGAGGTGCCCGCGACGCTGGTTGAAACGAACGTCGGTGCCTCGACGATCCTGTTCTCCCGCCTGGCGCACGCGGTCCGTGCACGGCGGCGGCCGTTCGTCCTCGTGTTCGACGACGTCCATGTGCTGAGAAACCGGGAAAGTCTCGAGGCGCTGACGGTGATCATCGACCAGCTGCCCGGCGGCGCCCAACTCGCGCTCGCCTCGCGAACCGAACCCGACCTCAGACTCGGCCGCCGAAGGGCGCACCGTGGGCTCGCCGAGCTGAAGCAACGAGATCTGGCGATGACGCGATCCGAGGGTGGCGACCTGCTGGCGCGGATGGGTCTCAAGCTGGATCCCGCGGACGTCGCAAGGCTCTTTCGGCGAGCCGAGGGCTGGCCGGTGGCCATCTATCTGGCCGGGCTGTCGCTTCGCGGGCAGCGCGACGCCGGCAGGGCGGTGGCGCGGTTTGCCGGCAACGACCGGTTGGTTGTCGACTACCTCAGGGACGAGTTTCTGGCGGGACTGTCGCGACGCAAGCTCGAGTTCTTGACGCGCACCTCGGTGCTCGACACGCTCGCCGGCCCCGTCTGTGACGCCGTGCTCGAGCGATCGGGTTCGGCGCAAGTGCTTCGCGAGCTCGCGCGCTCGAACACGCTCCTCGTTCCACTCGATCGAAGCGACCACGCGTACCGCTACCACCCCCTCTTCGCGGAGATGCTCAAGGCGGAGCTGCGTCACCGTGAGCCGGAGAGCGAGCCGCGGTTGCACCGCCGGGCGAGTGCCTGGTACGCCGAAAGCCTGGACTTCAGCCAGGCGATCGAGCACAGCATCGCAGCGGGGGACATCGAGCGTGCGGCCGAGCTGATCTGCGAGAGCCTCTCCGACTACCTCAACCGAGGCAGCCTCGCCACCATCCGGAGCTGGCTGCACCGCTTCAGCGACGAGCAGATCGCCACCTCCCCGCCGCTCTGCCTGGCGGCGGCCACGGTGGCCCTGGCGAATGGCGACGGTGCCCTCGGCGAACACTGGGCAAGAATCGGGGTCAAAGCGCTGGATGATGCCGGAGCTACGGCGGCCGGCGGATCCCTCGCGAGCGCCTTCGCCCTGATCCGAGCCTCGCTTCGCCCGCGACGGCATTGCGCGAATGGACGCGGACGCTGCGCGCGCTGCGGAGTCGTTGTCGGAAGAAAGCCCGTGGCTCGCCGAATGCTGCCTGCTTCGCGGCATTGCGGCACACCTCGGCGGCGACCATGAGCGGGCTCAAAGCGTGGCTCGACGAGGGGGCCCGCCGGGGCGCGGTCGTAGCGCCGCTGGTCCAGGTCCTCTGCCTGGCGCAACTGGCCCTGTTGGTGATCGAGCAGGACGACTGGGACGCGGGCGCGCGGCTGGTGGGTCGCGCCCGAGCAGCAAGTCGAGCGATTCGGGCTCGCTCCCTACCCCAGCGTCGCGCTCGTGCCGGCGATCTGCGCCTTGGTAGACGCCCATCGGGGCCGTGTCGAAGATGCGCGCCGCGACTTGCGGCGATCTATCCGTCTGCTTCATGAAGTCGTGGACTTCCCATCCTGGTACGAGGCCGAGATCAGAATCGTGCTCGCGCACGCAGCCATGCGCCTTGACGATCCCAATTGCGCTCGACGAACGACTCACCGAGGCCACTGCGGTACTCGACCTCGTTCCCGGCGCGCCCGTGCTCGACGCATGGCTGAGACGCGCAAGGTCCTCTCTGGACGCATCCATTGCCGCAGCGAACGGGGACTCAGGTCTCACGCCGGCGGAGCTGCGGACCCTGCAGTACCTACCCACGCATTACTCGTTTCGCGAGATCGGTGAACAGCTCGTTGTCTCCGTGAATACCGTCCGGAGCCAGGCGCGGGCCGTCTATCGCAAGCTCGGCGCCAGCACTCGACGCGAGGCGGTGGAGCGCGCGCGGAAACGCGGTCTGATCGAGACGCGTTCGGAGCCCCAACTGCCGATTCCCGGCCCCCTCAAGGCCGTCGATCGTGATTACCAGCTCACCTGATTTGCATGACCGCTGATTGCTATCGGGCGCCGCCCCGCGAGCCGGCAAAGGAGTGAGAAATGGTCGAAAGGGACCCAGACGATTGGCAGGACGACCCGCCGACTGGTGATGGGGAAGACAGCGACGATCTAACAGCGCCCCCGGACGATTCCGGTCGGGACTACGACGACACCGACTTCGACTCGAATGGCACCGAAGGAGAGCCGCCGAACTCGGAGGAGCATGGACGGAGCGAACACGACAAGTGGCGGCGCTGGGCTTGGGCCGCGCTGGTTGTCCTCGTCCTAGGCGTGGCCTGGGCACTCACGCTCTCCACGATCCTGCTTAACCGGAGCGGGGACAACACCGCAGAGCTGATCTCCCTGTTCGAGGAGTCCCAAGAGCGGCGAGAGGCCGCCCTACGCCAGACCTCACAGAGCCAAGAGGCCAGGCGCGCCGCGCTGGACGCCACGCAAGCCGAGTCGCAGACTTTTCGGGCGCAGTCCCAGGCCGCTCTTGCGAGTCAGGCCGAGAGCAACGCCTCAGCCCGCAGAGCCCTGGCGCAGGAGGCTCTCGCAGGCGCCCGCATCAATCAGGCGGACAAGCAGGCGGCGCTTGCCGAGGCCCAGGCCAACAGAGCGAACCGCCAGGCGCCCTCCCCAAGCGGCATGCAGAGAAGTCTCGACCGGACCCGTGACCTGCAGCGGACGCTCGATAGGAACCTTGACCTGCAGCGGACGCTCGAACGGAACATCGACCTGCTGCGGACGCTCGAGAGAAACATCGACCTGCAGAGGACGCTCGACAGGAACCGTGACCTGCAGAGGAGGCTCAGCGAGACCATTGACGCGCTGCGGGAAGCGATCAGGGACCTGAGGCCGCGGGGCTAACGACACGCCACGAAACTTCATCCCCATCGGACGATGCGCCGACCGGTGGGGCGTAGTTCGATCGGTTCAGATCAAGTACGACCCCGAAGGAGAGTCGAATGGAGTCGATCGACCGCACCGTGCTTCCGATGCCCGACCCGGAGTTCAAGGGGAAGATCACTCGTACCCTGAAGGACTCGAAGGCCGACTGGACCATGCTGGCACCGGTGCGCCCGCCCCTGGGGGCTCCGAACGTGCTGTTCGTGCTGATCGACGACGCCGGCTTCGGCAACCCGGAGACCTTCGGCGGCCCGGTGGAGACGCCGAACCTGACGCGGGTCGCCGACGAGGGCCTGCGCTACAACCGCTTCCACGTCACCGCGGTGTGCTCGCCCACCAGGGCGGCGACCCTGACCGGCCGCAATCACCACTCCGTCGGGTTCGGCTCGCTCGGCGAGCTCCCCGGCCCGTTCCCCGGATACATGGCCCAGCTGCCCAAGAGCTGCGCGCCCGTCGCCAAAACGCTGCAGATGAACGGCTACGTCACCTCGGCCTTCGGCAAGTGGCACCTGACCCCCGACCACGTGCAGGGCCCGGCTGGCCCGTTCGACCGCTGGCCGAACGCCTGGGGCTTCGACTACTTCTGGGGCTTCCTCGGCGGCGAGGCGGGCCAGTTCGATCCCGTGATCACCGAGAACAACACCACGATCGGCGTGCCGGAGGACAAGGACTTCTACTTCCCGGACGCGATGTCCGACAAGGCGATCGAGTGGCTGCACGGGGTGCGGGCGCAGGACGAGCAGAAGCCGTTCTTCATGTACTTCTCGACCGGGTGCGCTCACGCGCCTCACCACGTCCCCAAGCACTGGGCCGACAAGTACGCGGGCCGCTTTGACGAGGGCTGGGACCGTTACCGCGAGGCAACGTTCGAGCGCCAGAAGAAGCTCGGCGTCATTCCGGAGGACGCGGAGCTCACGCCCCGGAACGACGTGATGCCGGCCTGGGACTCGCTGACGGACGCACAGAAGAAGCTCTACGCCCGGCAGATGGAGGTCTACGCGGGCTACCAGGAGAACGCGGATTACAACGTCGGCCGGCTGCTCGACGCGTTGGAGGAGCTGGGTGAGCTCGACGACACGCTCGTGATCTACATCTGGGGCGACAACGGCGCCAGCATGGAGGGCACGCTCACCGGCGGGTTCAACGAGCTCATAGTCCACAACGGGATCGTGCTCACCGAGGATCAGCAGCTCGAGCTGATCGAGCAGTTCGGCGGCCTCGACGCGTGGGGGGGTCCGCTGACCGCGCCGCACTATTCCGCCTGCTGGGGCTGGGCCGGCAACGCCCCGTTCCAGTGGGGCAAGCAGCTCGCCTCCCACCTCGGCGGAGCCCGCGACCCGATGGTGGTCTCGTGGCCGCGGCGGATCAAGGACAAGGGCGGGTTGCGCGAGCAGTTCACCCACTGCATCGACATCGCGCCAACCATCCTCGAGGTTGCAGGGATCCCGCAGCCCGTGCGCGTGGACGGGATCGAGCAGAAGCCGATCGAGGGCACGAGCTTCGCCCACACGTTCACCGACGCCGGGGCCGAGGAGCGCCACACGCGGCAGTACTTCGAGAGCTTCGGCTACTACGGGATGTACAAGGACGGCTGGTGGGCGAGCTGCAAGCCGTTCAAGCTCCCCTGGGACATCACGATGGAGACGCTGAGCAAGTTCGCTCCGGACGTCTACGACCCCGACACGCAGGAATGGGAGCTCTACTACCTGCCGGACGATTTCTCCCAGGCCAGGGATATCGCGACGGAGAACCCGAGCAAGCTCGCGGAGCTCAAGGCCGCCTTCTGGGAGGACGCCGAGCGATACAACGTGCTGCCGATGCTCGGGGGATACAGCGTGTTCTTCGGCATCCTGCCGCCGATGGTCGGCCGGACGAAGTTCCACTACCGCTCCGACGTGCAGAACGTCGCCACGGGGATGATCCCGAGGGTCTACGGGCACTCGTACTCGATCAGCGCCGACATCGTGGTGCCCGACGACGGCGTGGAGGGCGTGATCGTCGCGGAGGCCGACCACCTCGGCGGGTTTGCGCTGTTCGTCGACGACGGCGTGCTCAAGCACACCTACTCGACGATGGGCGTCTACGTCTACACACAGGAGGCATCCGAGCCGCTGCCCGCCGGCGAGGTGAACGTCCGAATGGAGTTCGCCGCCGACGAGGCGAAGCCGGGCACCGGTGGCCAGGTCACGCTGTTCGTCAACGACTCGGAGGTGGGCGGCGGGCGGATGGACCGCACCGTTTCGCTCCGGTTCAACGCCTACGCGGGCATGGACATCGGCCGCGACAACGGCCTGCCCGTGGACCGCAGCTACGAGGATCGCTCGCCCTTCCCCTTCACCGGGGAGATCAAGGTGGTGACCTTCGACCTCAAGCCGCACCTCACCCCGACGGGCGAGGAGCACGAGGAGCTCGAGCAGCGCCTGCACGAAGAGCATGAGCAGATGGCTGCGGTGCACGCATCCACGGCCTAGCTGTTGCATCCACGACCGATGCCGGAGCGAAGGGAGTAACGAGATGAGCAAGGAACTGAGCGTGTTGGTCGCCGCCTACGACGACAGCGATAGCGCGCAGCACGGGTACTCCGTCCTGAAGGAGGAGCTCCCGAAGACCGGTCTCGTCATGGACAGGTCGAAGGTGCTCGTCCTCGCCACCAGTGACGCCCCAAACGAGATCAGCGTGGAGCACACTGGCGGGGGGCCGATCGGGATGGTCGTCGAGCACAAGGCCGGCCAGGCGCTGAAGGGGCGGCTCGCTCCGGGAACGGGGATGATCGTCGGCGTGATCGATCCCGACGTCGAGGGTCAGGCTTCCGCAGCGGTCGCGCAGGCGAGAGGTCGGGCGATCGTCCCGGTCGAGCGGGACGGCGGGGATGACGAGACGAGGAAGGAGGCCGTTCAGGCGGCGGTGGGGATGGCCATGGCGCTGGCCATGGAGCAGTGGGTTCACCCCTCCGCATCCGCCTCGGCGCTCCGCTCGCTCGCCGCGGCAAACCAGGAATAGCCGAACGAGACCGGATCAGCGGCGAAAGAAAGAGGTTCCCTATGGGATTCAGGCGACGGACAAGGCGGCGGGCGCTTGTGGCCGGAGCGGTGGCCGGAGGGGCGATCGCTCACCACGAGAGAAAGAAGGCCGCGGAGGAAGAGCAGGCTTACGCCCAAGCGCCTGCCGAGGAGCAGGCGCCTGCTGAGGACCAGGAGCAGACGTACGCGCCGCCTCCGGCGGACCCGGCTGACGAGATCGAACACCTCGCGCAGTTGCACGAGTCGGGCGCGCTGACAGACGAAGAGTTCGCGGCGGCCAAGGCGAAACTCCTTGGCACCTGAACGCAGCACGGATTGCTAGAAGGAACGTTCAGCAAATCGACAACTGCGAGGACAGGGAGCTGCAATGAGTGAATCGCGTAAGGACGTGCTATTGAAGGCGCTCGAGGCCGAGGTCGGTGGCGCATCGGTTGATCTGGGCACCTTGTTCACCGACGACGTCGTCGGGTGGTCGCCGTACGCGATGGTGTCAGGGCTGGAAGACCTCGCTCTGCTCGCCGCCCTCCGTGAGGAGGCGTTCTCCAACGTCGTCATCGGGTTGCGGGGACTCGACGAGGTGGGCAACAAGGCTTTCGCGGAATGGCTCATCGAAGCCGATCACACCGGGCCGCTCGTCCTCGGCGAGGATGCGGTGGTGGAAGCAACGGGACGGCATGTTCAGCTGCCGGGCCTCACAGTCGCCGACTTCCGAGAGGGGAAGATCCGGTCGTTCCGGACGTACTTCGACGACGTCTCGCTGATCGAGCAGATCGTCGGCGCCTGACGAGCCGGTCGCTGTGGAGTTCCACGTCGAGGACGATCCGGATCCGCTCGACATCGAATTCCTCGAAACGCAGATCCGTCGTGAGGCGTCCGCCGCGATGGGACTCGGTGACGAAGTCGAATTGGCGATCTTCGTGCGCGACGCTGGCGCGATCGTAGCCGGCATTAGCGGATGGACCTGGGGCGACGGCTGCGAGCTGCAGAGCCTCTGGGTGGAGCCGAGTCTCCGAGGTCGCGGCCTCGCGACGCGGCTCATGGCCGCCGCCGAGACCGAGGCGGCGGCGCGCGGGTGCTCACAGACTGTCCACTTCACCTACGACTTTCAGGCTCGCGGCCTCTACGAGCGGATCGGCTACGAACTGGCGGGTAGAGTCGAGGACTTCCCATCAGGAACCGACGTCCTCTGGTACCGCAAGCTCCTGAGCCCGTGAGGTTCCCGCGGAGCCGGCGCGATTGGTCGTAGCTCGTGAATCCGAGGAAGACAATTAGCCCGAGCCGGCGAGGGAGTACGCGGATACCGGCAGGGGCTGGATGGTCTTCGCGGGGCTCCTGAGATTGCTCAGTCGTCGATCTCCTCCCAGACCGACTGCTCGTCGTGCTCCTGCCAGTCGGCGCCTGGCATCGCGACGGCCCAGCTCGTCCATGTCCCGATCGGTCGAGCCGGGGCGGTCCTAACTCTGGCGCGGACGACTATGCCGGGGTTGAGTTCGACGGGCGAGCGCAGCGGCGCCGTCGTCATCCCCCAGTGCGTCGGTGGATAGCCGGGTCCCACGGAGAGCGCGATGCCGGGTGCGAGCTCGGCACTGAACCACAGGGCGAGCGCGTTGGCCGTTCCGTGGTCATGGACTGGCAACAGCGTCTCGGCTTGGTGAGGCGCCTGCGCCTGCTCGAGCGGTATCCGGTCCGCGTTCGTCGTCCACAGTCGACTCGGCTCGGAGCGCCTGTCATCCGCCGCGAGGTGACGGAAGGTGCCGGAATAGATGATCTCGTTGACGGTCTTTTCGACCAGGAACTCGAGCCTGAGGCCGAACGGGTTGTCCCGCAGGAACTCCACCGTCTCCGCGAGATAGCGGTCGTGTACCAGTGCGGTCCACGCCGAGACCGAGTGGGGGATCATGACCCCGCCCGGCTTGAGCCAGCGATCGCGGGCGGCGATGACCGGAGCGAGCATCCCTTCGTCGATCCCGAACCCTCCGAGCCACTCCGAGACGATCACGTCGACACGTCCGGGGAGCTCGATGTCCATGACGTCGCCGTGGATCACGTGGACAATCTCAGCGACCCCGTTCGCGGCGGCCAGCTCGTGCGCCAGGACGGCGATCGACGTCCGCTCCACCGCGTAGACGCTCCCAGCGCCGGCGCGCGCCGCGAACACGCTCAGGATGCCGCTTCCCGCTCCGACGTCGAGAACGATGTCGCCAGGGCGCACCACAGAGTCGATCGCGCGCCGGAAGGCCTCGGTGCGGACGCGGTCGCGAATCATCGTGCGATGTACCTCGAACTCCGCGTACATCGGATCCGGCGGATTCCTGATTGGCGTCCGCACGCGGCTATTGTCAGTTGCTTAGGTAGTGCCCTAGCTCGGGCGCCGGCGACCGCGTCGTGGCCGGCCGAACGCAGGTGTGGCCTCCTTGTGGGAACGCCACCGCGCTATCTGAAGACTCCCGGGCCGCGGCCCTCCCGTCGGTCCTCACGCCGGTCGCCCCGGTCGTCGCGACGGTCCGCGCGCCGATCGTGACCGTGCTTTACGACCGCGGCGGTGCCGACGACCGCAGCTCCTCGCGCGACCGGACGGCCTCCGAGTACTCCCCGCCTGCCAACACGTCCTCTGCCCAGCGGCATGTCAACCTCCTGCCTCGTCGGTTCCGTCTTCGGCTTCGATGGCGGCCAGCAGTGCCTGGGCCGGGATACGGCCGTCGGCGACAAGCTGGCCGCCGGAGCGTCGCACCGCCGACGCAAACGGTGCGGCCCAGCTGTTCTCGTAGACCAGCACCGCCGCGACATTGCCGGGCTCCAGCACCTTGCCGATCTCATCGACATCCTCCGCTGCCAGCAGCATCGCGAGATCAGCCTCGAGCGCGCGCAGTTGACCCACATGGCTCGCGTCCACCTCGTGCAGCTCATCGACCTCCACCGACCCGTCGAGGTCCTTGCGCAGGAGCAGCAGATCCAGCACCCGCACGAGGTCCCGCTCGACCAGCGACGTCAGCTCGGCCGCCATCTCACCGGAGAAGTTCGCCTCCGCTGCCGGAAACTCGACCACGATGTAGTCGACGGGCCCAAGGACGTCCAGGTTGTTGCCCTCCATGATCGCTCCTGTCGATGGGCCGGCCTGATACACGAGCACCGAGCCGACGGCTCAGGCGCGGCCGGGGTTCGCGTTGTCGTCGTCAGAGCATGGACGGACCGAAAGGGAACTGCATCGTCCGATAGGGATGATTTGCCTCGCTAGCTTGAGGCCGGCGGGCGAGCGGGCGCGGGCGACGGCAGGGGAGTGACCGCATCGACGGCGTCGCGCACGGTTTCGAAGACGGCGTCGTCGCCGATTACGTCCATCAACCCGGCGCGCCGCCATAGTGCGAGAATCGGCGGGTGCACCCGGGCGAGGGCGAGCGAGGCGCCCCGCGACCGCAGCTCGCGCGCCACCTGGATGAGGATGTCGGCGCCGTCGGTGTCGGTCAGATGGACGGCGTCTGCGTCGATCACGATCCTGATCGGCGACGCATCGTCCTGGGCGAGCTCCTGGATGCGCGCTCGGAAGCGGTCGGCGTCGGCGAAGAACAGCGGCCCGTCGATGCGCGCGACGAGGACGCCCGGGGTCGTCTCCAGCCCCTCTGACCGTGCAACGGCGTGATACGTACCGGCGTCCGGGTCGTAGCCGAGCCGGCGAACCGAGGTGCGAGAGGCGCGCGCGATCAGCAGGAGCAGCGACAGGACCACGCCGATGAGGATGCCCTGGATGATCCCGAAGAACAGGATGCCGAGCCCGGCGCCCATGAAGAACACCCAGTCGGCGCGGTTGACCCGGTAGTAGCGCTTCAGCCCGGCGAGGGTGATGAGCCCGACCATCGCGTCGATGACGACCGCGCCCAGCGTCGCGCTGGGGAGCTTCTCGAAGAGGCTGGCCAGCAGGAGGATCGTCAGCAGGATGAAGGCGGCATTGATGAGCGATGCCATCTGGGTTCGTTGTCCGGCCGCGTCCGCGACGGAGGTCTTCGACAGGCTGCCGTCGACAACGAAGCCGCCCACCAGGCCCGAGGCGCCGTTCGCCATTCCCTGCGCGATCAGCTCCTGGTTGGGGTCGATCTCGTAGCCGTGCTTGAGCGCCATCGTCCGGGACGAGGCGAGCGATTCGGAATAGCCGACGAAGATCACCGAGAGCGCACCGACGACGAGGGCGGTCGTCTCGCTCCAGCCGACGTCGGGAAGCCCGACGGAGAACAGGCCGGTAGGCACGTCCCCGGTCACCGCGACGCCGTGGCTCGCGAGATCGAACACGTTGACGGCGACGATCGCGAGCGCCATCACGATCAGCGCGCGCGGCCACTGTGGCAGCAGATAGCGCATCAGCAGTAGCAGCACGAGCGACCCGGCGCCGACGGCGAGCGTCGTGCCGCTGGTGTCGGGCAGCGCCTCGATCGTCCACCAGAGCTCCTGCACGTAGGTGCCGGTATCGATGTCGACGCCGAACAGCTTGTGCGACTGGTCGATGATGATCCCGATCGAGAACCCCAGGATGAAGCCCGCCATCACAGCCTTCGACAGGAAGGTCGAGACCCACCCCATCCGCAGCAGGCCGAGCGCCAGATAGAGCGCGGCGGTCGCGAGCGCGAGTGCGGCCGTGTAGCCGACGGCCTTGCTGGTTCCCATCGCCGCCGCCCCCACCAGCGGCGCGACCACGGCGAAAGAGACGGCCGCGACAGTCGCGCTCGGCCCCTCCGCCAGATGCCTGGAGGTGCCGAACAGCGGATAGGCGATCAGGGCCGCGAACGCCGTGTAGAGCCCGTACTGCAGCGGCACGCCGACGATCGAGGCGTAGGCCAGGCTCTGCGGCACGAGCAGCGCCCAGACCGAGAGCCCGGCGACGGCGTCTGCCGCCAGCCACTTCCGCTCGTAGCCCGGCAACCAGCCGAGGATCGGGAGATACCGCTGCAAGCCACTTGGCTTCTGACCGTTCGGGTCGATCGCAGGGGTGGCCATTAGGCGCCCGAGTTCGCCATTACTCGCGGACCGTCAGAGCCCTGTCTCGGCCGCGACGCGGCCGGACGCAAGGGCCTCCTATCCGGCGGTCGCCGCTGCGCTGAGGTGGTCGACCTGCTCGTCGGTCAGCTGCTGGCGGCTCACCCGCCCGCCCGCTCCGGCGGCGGCGATCAACTCCTCGGCCGTGTCGGGGCCGGCCACCAGAATGAGCGCCGAGCTGCCCCGCGGCAGCGCCGCCTTGACCTGGTCCACGAGCCCATCGAACGCACCCGTGCGCTCGGTGTCCCCGATCGCTCCGCCGGTGAGCGCCCCCATGCTTCCCCAGAACAGGATCCCCAGCGGCCCGGCGATCGTGCCCAGAAACATTCCGGTCAGGCCCCCGATCGTCGCCCCCGACCCAACGTGGCCCTCCTCCCCGTAGTCAGGGCTGGTGGCCTTCATCGAGAACCGGCCGCCGTGGTGATGCTCGAGCACCGCGACCTCCACCAGCCAGGCGTCGTCCCGCGACGCCCGCAGACTGCTCAGCTCTTGCTCCGCCGTGTGCGTGCCGTCAAACGAGACGACCGCCATCTCCATCGACATCGCTCCAACTCCTCCACTCGTTCAGTGCCGGCACAACCGCCAAACACCCATGCCCGAGTGTCCCAACGCGCCACCCACCCGACATCGTCCCGATCGGACGAAATCGCCCGACGAACCAGCCCCGATCCCATCCTCGACACGCGGGAAGACGGCATGTACGGGCGAGCGGCTGGCCGCGCAGACGGTCCAGGACGCAAAGATGATCTCCTCCCGCGCGACGCTTGGATTTCATGCGATCAGGGACGATGACCGCTGGTTGTTGGGGTTGCAGGATTGTCGCCACGTGATCCGGCGCCGGGCGGAACTGGCCGCGGCTGGGCGGTGCCGCTGCGCGACGCGATCGCGCGCGCGGGCGGCTTCCGCATCAGCGACAGCTTCATCAGCCCGCTCGACCTGGTCGAGATCGGCCTCATGTCGGCCGAGGAGGCCAAGCAGCTGCACGCCCAGGAGACGGCCGCCGCGGGAAGCGCAAGCTGACGGCCCGGGCCATCACCACGAACTGGAGGTACGAGATGTTCGGATCACGCAGAGTCGCACGACGCACGTCGCGCCGCACCGCACGACGCGTCTCACGACGACGCCGCTAGGCAGTTGCGCATGAGGCGCTCATACAACGGCAACCGCGGGTGGTCGGGGCTGGACGACGTCTAACACGGCGCTCTGGCTGGCGCGGCGCTTGTCGCGACTAGCCCAAAGGGGACCTCCAGGGCCGATTTCATCTCATCGGGACGATGCGGTAGGACCCATCAGACGAGACCCTTGGGATCGGAAGTCCAGGTTCCGGGAGGGCGCGCGGCGTCTACCCGGTGGAATCGAAAGGCAGGAACAATCATGTCGGCTTGGCTCTGGATTCTGCTCGGCGTCCTGTATCTGACCGCGCTGTTCGTGCTCGGCCTGGCGACGCTCCGCAAGGGGCACACCGCCCTGTTCTGGTTCGGGATCCTCTTCCCGTTCCTGTGGATCGTCGGCGCACTGATGCAGCCCACCCCGGCGGCAGCAGCTGCTGAAGCCAGAACAAACCTCCGATAGGGCCACCGGGAGGAGGGCGATCGAGGTCGACGCGGACCGCCCCGTGCCCGCCGGGATCGACAGCGAGGCGCTCGTGCTCGACCCGCCACGATCAGGGAGGCCCGGATGGACCTGACGCGGGAGCCTCGACGCCCGTGAACGCTGATCGTGCCCAGTCGTTGGCCGAAGCGCTCCACCACGGCCAGCTTGACGCCGCCGGGACGCCGCTGATCGACCACATTCGGAGGGTTGCGGCGGCGGTGTCCCGCGACGCTTGCGTTGTCGCATGGCTTCACGAGACGCTCGAGCACACCTCGATCTCGGAGGAGGAGCTGTTGTCGAAGGGGCTATCGCGCGACGAGCTACGCGCGCTCAGGCTCCTCACCCGCGATACGCAGTCGCGGTCGAATACGCGTTATCTGGCGCATGTCGAGATGATCGCGCGGGCAAGCGGCGCGGGCGCCAACATCGCCCGGAGCGTCAAACGCGCCGACCTTGCCGATCGGGCGCTCAACCCTCCGATTCGAAGCGACGGATGGTCGCCCCCCTACGCGCTCGGGCTTGAGATCCTGCAGCGCGCCGCTTCCCGGCGGTCGCGGTCCCAGCCGAGCGAGGACCGTGGCGTGTCGGGAACCGAACGCGAGCTTCGCGCCCAGCAACTCGGCTCGGCATTGCGCGGCCTCGCTGCAGAGCTGGTCGAGGAGCGCCGCAAGGTCGCCCATCTGCGCCGGGAGGTCGCGGAGCTGAGACAGCGGCTCGAAGCCCTGCAGAAAGCGCAAGGCAGCGAGGATGCTGAAGCCGGAGGGGCGGGCAGCCACCGTGGTCCCGTGGAGCAACAGCCGCCCTCGGCTGGCGGAGGTCGATCATGCTGATCGCGTTGCTCGCCTTCACAGAGGGTGGGGCGATCTCCAACCCGCGGGGGCTCTGAATGGAGTGGTCGCTTGCCATCGTGGCGCTCACGCTGCTCGGAGTCGCGGCGATCTCGAGGCGACTGTCGGGAACGCCGGTTACGCCGGCGATGGTCTTCGTCGCGGTCGGGTTGCTGGTCGGGCCCGAGGTGCTTGACGGGATCGATCTCGAGAGTTCGAGCGCGACTGTGCGGACGTTGGCTGAGGCGACGCTGGCGTTGGTGTTGTTCTGCGACGCGTCGCGCATCGATCTGCGCGTGCTTCGCCGCGAGGTCGGGTTGCCGCTGCGGCTGCTCGGTGTAGGGCTGCCTTTGACAATCGCGCTCGGCGCGGTCGCGGCGGCTGTGATCTTCGACCGGTTGAGCGTCGAGGAGGCGATGATCCTGGCGATCGTGTTGGCGCCGACCGACGCCGCGTTGGGGCAGGCGGTCGTGACAGAGCCGCGCGTGCCGGGCCGGGTCCGCCAGGGCCTCAACGTCGAGAGCGGGCTCAACGACGGTATCTGCGTGCCGCTCTTGTTCGCGGCGGTGGCGGTGGCCGATGTTGAATCGGAGATCTCCGAGGGGCGCAGTGCCGCGACGCTGCTCCTCGAGGAGATTGGCTTCGGGGTCGTCGGCGGTCTGGTAGGTGGGCTCGTGGTCGCTGCGATTGTGATCCACGCCGGCCGCCGAGACCTGATCGCGCCTGCGTGGCGGCAGCTGATCCCGGCCGCAGGAGTCGCGCTCGCTTACGGCACCGCCGCCTCGCTCGACGGGTCGGGCTTCATCGCCGCGTTCGTCGCCGGGATGACCTTCAGGCTGGCGCTCGGGCGCGACCCCGAGAAGATCAACGAGCTCAGCGAACAGGTGGGGAACGTGCTCAACGGCGTCACCTTCCTGCTCTTCGGCGCGATCCTGCTCGGCCCCGCGCTGGGCGAGCTGACCTGGCAGCTCGCCCTCTACGCCGTGCTCAGCCTCACCGTTGTGCGGATGCTGCCGGTCGCGATCGCGATGCTGCGCACACGCGCCAGGGCGCCGACGCTCGGCTTTCTCGGCTGGTTCGGCCCCCGCGGCCTGGCATCGATCGTGTTCGCGGTAATCGTGATCGAGGAATCAAACCTCCCCCACGAGCACCTGATCGCGCTCGCGATCTACCTCACCGTCGGGCTCTCGGTCTTCGCCCATGGCCTGAGCGCCGCCCCGCTCGCCGACCGCTACGCCCGCTGGTACCAGCAACACCCGGACGACCAGCCCCCGCCAATGGAGAGCGCCCCAACCGACGTCACACGCCCCCGCGGACCAACAGCACAACCCACCGAGGTCGCGACATGGCCTGGCGGACCACAACAGGGAGACTGACGCGTCGAACGCCTGCCGGCTCTACTGCCGGCCATGGCGATCCGGAACCGATCGTCTTGGGTGACCAGATGCCGGCCTGCTCAGGCTTCTGCCGGCCGCTCGTCCTCGCCGTAGACGATGAGGCCGTGGACGACGTACACGCAGAGGGCGAAGAGGGCGAGGTTCCACCATGGGTAGGCGCCCCCGATCGACAGCAGCGCCCCGAATGCTCCGAGGCTGGCGCCGATGATGCCGATTACGCGGCCGTAGGTGCTGCCCGCCATCAGCGAGAAACCACCCGTGAGCTGGATCACCCCGAGGATGATCAGGACCCAGCCGAGGGTGCTGAGGTTTGTGAGTATGTATCGCGTGTCGTTGACGAAAATGTTCGCCTTGTCCAGGGCACCGATGCCGTAGATGACGTTGAGGGTGCCCACAAGCAACAGCATGATTGCCGCGAATATGACTCGGCCCTCACCTCGCATTGCCTACCTCCTTGAGAGTTGAATCGGCCGCTTGTCCGCGACCGTGAACTATCGAAGCGCGATGCAGAACTTGCTTCATCATCCAGATGACATGAAATTCGCACTTGAGTGCCCCTTGCTTAGGGAGTCGTATTTGCGCGTGTGTTCGCTCCGCTGCGGCCCTGCTGACCTCCGCGGCAGTGCACATCGTCGACCGAGCCGCCGGAACCGGGGGATCAGAGGCCTGTCTCGGCCGCGACCCGACCGGAGGCAACCGCCTCCCGCAGGGCGTTGTAGTCGCGCTCGTTCTGGTCGGCGTACGCCTCGGCAAATGTAGCCAGCGCCCGATCGAAGCTGTCGCCCGCGCCGACATAGCTCCCGATTGCGATCGCGTCCCCGGAGCGGGCATGTGCCTTCGCGAGCGCGTGGCCGCAGAGCTCCGCGTACGCCGTCATCGCCTGCGGGTTCATCATCTCGACCAGAGCCGAGCCCTTGCCGTCCCAGAGCTGGCGCATGTAGAAATCCCGGCTCACACCGTCGAACGCCTTCATTCGGATCCAGCCGAGCATGATGTCGCTGGCGGCCTGCGTCAGTCGCTGGCCCTCGACGACCCGCTGGCCGTGGTTGTTGAACGAGCTCTTGCCCAGAAACGGCTCGAGCACCGAAGCCTGCGCCTCCTTGAGCTGCAGGAACAGCGGATCGTTCTCGTCGCGCCCCAGCATCAGCACGATCCACGCACGCGTGCCGACGCTGCCCACGCCGACGACCTTCCGCGCCGAATGGACGTAGCGAAAGCGCTCGAGCAGCTGCCGGCGGTCGGTGCTCAGGGTGCGCCGGTAGGAGCGGATCACTCCCCGCACGAACTCCTCGAGCTCAACCGGTCCGACGCCGGACACCACTTCCTCGATCGGGACGATGAGCGGCGGGTCGCTCGCGATCCTGGGCTCGCCGTCGACGATCTTCGTGAGCTTCGCGAACGCCTTCAGACTGTCCTTCGACCGCGCCTTGGCCAAGTTGCGCTCGAACCGCTTCCGCTGCTTTGGGGTCCCCTGCCGAGCCGCCAGCGCCGCGATCTCGTCCACGTCGATGCGGGCGTACCAGACCTCGAGGTTGGACATCTCTGCGAACGCCCTGATCGCCTCCCGGTACGAACGCGTCACGGCCCGATTGATCGCCCGGCGCTGTTTGACGTCGAAGCCTCGATCCCGGCCTGCCACGGCGAAGCTTGCCACCAGCCGCTTCACGTCCCACTCGAACGGGCCGGGCAGCGTCTCGTCGAAGTCGTTGATGCTGAACACCAGCCGCCGGTCGGGCGCGGCGAAACCACCGAAGTTGGACAGATGCGCATCGCCACAGAGCTGCACCTGTAGCCCTGTCCGGGGCGCGCCGGCCAGGTCGGCCGCCATCGGGTAGGCCGCGCCGCGGAAGAACGTGAACGGCGACACCAGCATCCGCCCATACCGGATCGGCACCAGCTCGGGCACCCGAGTGGCAGCCTGCTCCTCCAGCAGCTCGACCGGATCACGCCGATCGGAGGCCGGCTCCCATTCGCCATGCCCGGAGCGCGGCGCCACCGCCCTCGCCTCCTTGCCCTTTGCCGCTCGCTCCTCTGGCGTGGGGTGGGCTACCGCCATCGGCGTGGGTTGCCGCCTCTCGCGCTCGCGTGCCGCGACGGCCTCCGAACCATCGAGGGGGGTCTCAACGTCCGCCATGATGTCGCTCCCTTCGCCGCCGGGCAAATCTCGAATACTTCTGCGTGTGCCTTCGGTTCCATGGAACCGCTCCCTGGCCGACGCGTCATCGCCCAGATGGCATGAAATCCCGGCTAGCGCGCGCCCGTCGGCGAGAGCCGAGCATTCGCCCGGATCGTCTCGATTTCATCCCGTCGGGACGATGACTAGTCGTTTGTGCGGTTGCAGGATTGTTCGCCATGGTCCTGATAGGCGACCGGCGCGGCGAGCGCGCGCAGCGCGGTGGAGGTAGCCAGGTCGAGGCGTTCGGCGTCCTCGATCGAGCGGAGCCGGGCGGTGGCGGGTTCGACGTTGTTGCTGGTCAAGGCGGTGGGATCCCCTGAGGCGGCGGCTGGCAGCGATCGTCGCGTTGGTGGTTGGGGCGGCCACGGTCGCGCTCGCCGTCGCGGTGGCGGTGAGCGAGTTCCCGCGTGGCTTGGGCCTGCTGGGCTGTGTGGTGGTCGCCGGCGCGGCGGCGTGGTACGGCGTGCTGAGACGAGGGGCCGCGCGAGGGGCGGGGCTGACCGTCGCTGCGCTCGCGCTCGCCGGCGCCGTGGCGCTGCTCGTCGCGGGTGGTGCGCCGTTCGTCGACCTGCTGGTCGTGGCGGGGCTGCTGGTGTCGCTGGCTGCGGCGCGTGCCACCCTCGCCGTGCACGTGGATCTGCCCGGCGCTCCGGCACCGGAACACCCGGTGCTGTTCTTCAACCCGCGTTCGGGCGGCGGCAAGGCGGAGCGCTTCGCGCTCGCCGACGAGGCACGCGCGCGAGGGATCGAGCCGATCGAGCTGAAGCCCGGCGACGACCTCGAGACGCTCGTTCGCGGAGCCGTCGAGCGCGGCGCCGACGCGCTGGCGATGGCCGGCGGCGACGGCTCCAGGCGATCGTCGCGGCGATCGCCGCCGAGCGCGGGCTGCCCTACGCGTGCGTTCCCGCCGGAACGCGCAACCACTTCGCGCTCGACCTCGGCGTCGACCGCGACGACGTGGTCGGCGCCCTCGACGCGTTCGTAGACGGCGGCGAGCGCGCCATCGACCTCGCCGAGATCAACGGCCGCGTGTTCGTCAACAACGTCTCGCTCGGGCTCTACGCCGAGGCCGTCCAGCGCGAGGGCTACCGCGACGCGAAGATACGCACGCTGCTCGACACCGTGCCCGACATGGTCGGCCCCGGCGGCGGCGAGCTCGACCTTCGCTGGACCGGCCCGGGCGGGCAGGTGCACCACGCGGGTGCGATGGTGCTCGTCTCCAACAACCGCTACCGGCTCGGCCGCGCCGTCGGCTCGGGCACGCGGCCGCGGATCGACGACGGCCTGCTCGGGATCACCGTCGTCGGTGAGCCCTCCGGGCGCGGCGAGGAGAGGCATTCGTTGCAGCGGCCGATGCGCGAGTGGTCGGCGCCCGGCTTCGAGGTCGACGCCGACCGCCGCGTCCCCGCCGGCATCGACGGCGAGGCGCTCGTGCTCGACCCGCCGCTGCGGTTTCGCATTCGGCCCGCAGTACTGCGCGTGCGGATCGCGCGCAAGCACCCGGGCGCCTCGCCATCGGCCATGGCTCCCGAAGGCGCCCGGGCCGGCCTGGTCGAACTGGCGCGAATCGCCCGCGGCCGCGACCAGAAACCCGCAATGTCAACACCAAGGAGGCCCGAATGGACCTGATGGAGATCACCGAGAAGGAACGGCTCAGCCGCGAGGACGCCGCCGCCCGACTGCACGCCATCGCCGACGCGCTCGCCAAACACAACGACATCGAGTTCGACCGCGGCGGCATGCACTTCAAGGTGCACGTGCCCGACGAGGTCGACTTCAAGCTCGAGATCGAAATCGAGGAGGAAGAGAGGGAACTCGAAATCGAGCTCAAATGGTGAGCGAAGCACAAGCTTCCCGCCCGCGGTGAACAGCTCGACAAGCCGCCCCAAAGCGCGGGCGGAGGCCACGGCGGTTCACTCCGTTCAGTGCCCGTCGGGCGGTCGCTGGCCGCGAAGCAGGTAGAAGTCCGTCCCGCCGTGCGACGTCACCTGCACCTGAGTGTCGTAGGTCGGTGACGTGAAGCGCGACGGCTTTCGTGCCGCGCTGGCGTCGTACGCGCGGTCGCGGGTGCCGCGGTCGCTGGCCGAGGCGGCCCCGGGACTGGCGACGCTGTTGCGCTACCCGCGCTCGTACCTGCGGTCCGATCTCGTGGCAGGAGTCACGGTCGGGGCGGTGGCGGTGCCCTCGTCTCTGGCGATGGCGGAGCTCGCCGGTATGCCCGTGGTCTTCGGCCTCTACGGGACGTTTCTGCCGCTCGCGGTCTACGCCATGCTCGGGACCTCGCGCCAGCACGTCGTCGGGCCCGACTCCACGCTGGCGGCGCTGACCGCAGTGACGGTGGCGCCGCTCGCGATGGTCGGCGGGGAAGTCGACCCGGCGCGGTATGTGGCACTCGCGGCGGCGCTGGCGTTGGCGATGGGTGGGACGCTGCTCTTGGCGGGCTTGCTCGGGCTGGGGTTCTTTGCGGACTTCTTCGGCAAGCCGGTGCTGCTCGGCTACATCAACGGGGTCGCGCTGATTGTGATCGCGTCCCAGTTCGGCAAGCTCCTCGGGATCAGTGTCGGGGCTAGCGACTTCTTCCCGATCGTGTGGGAAGTTCTGTCGGAGCTAGGCGACGCGAACGGGCCGACCGTGCTCCTGAGCGCGGCACTGCTGGCGGCGGCGCTCGCCGTCAGGCGTTTCGTTCCTGCCGCTCCTCCGTCTCTAGTGGTGCTCGCGCTCGCGCTCGTGATCGCGGCGCTCGTCGAACTGCCGGGTCACGAGATCGCGGTCGTCGGCGAGGTCGAGGGCGGCCTGCCGTCGTTCGGGCTGCCACGGGTGGGAGCGGACGACTTCCTCGATCTCGCGCTCCCCGCGGCGGCGTTCTCGCTCGTCGCCTTCGCCGACCTGATCGCGACCGTGCGCACTTTCGCCCAGAAGCACGGCTACGAGGTCGACCCCAACCGCGAGCTGACCGCGATCGGCGGCGCCAATCTCGTCGGCGGCCTGACCGGCGCGTTCCCCGTCTCCTCCTCCAACTCCCGCTCCGCGGTCAACGACTCCGCCGGCGCGAGGTCCCAGGCTGCTGTCCTCGTCGCCGCGGCGGTCGTCGGGCTCTTCCTGGTCTTCGCTATGCCCCTGATCGAGCCGCTCCCGACCGCGGCGCTCGGTGTGATCATCGTCGTCGCCGCCGCCGGGCTGATCAACATCCGCTCGATCTGGCGGCTGCGGCACGTGCGCCCGGCCGAGACCGCGCTCGCGCTCGTCGCCTTCGGCGGCGTACTGGCGTTCGGCGTCGTTGACGGAGTCGTCGTCGCGATCGCGCTTTCCATCGGCGTATTCCTCTACCGCGCGGCGCGCCCGCACGATGCCGTGCTCGGGCGCATCGACGATGTCGACGGCTATCACGACATCGCGCGCTGGGAGGGTGCCGAGACGGTGCCCGGGCTGCTCGTGTATCGCTTTGACGCGCCGCCCTTCTTCGTCAATGCCGACTACCTCCGACAACGGGTGCTCGCGCTGGCCGACGCCTCCGAGGACGTCACGTGGTTGGTGCTCAACGCCGAGGCGTGGACGTACCTCGACTCCACGGCGATCGACGTGCTGCGACGACTCCATGCCGAGCTCGAGCAACGCGGCATCGCGCTCTGCTTCGCTCGCCTGAAGGGCCGTCAGCGCGAGATCTTCCAAGACACGGACCTCACCGCCGTGATAGGGCCCGATCGCTTCTTTCCCACCGTACGAGCAGCAGTCGCAGCATTCGAATCGATCCACCCGCGCGAGACCGGGTAACGCGGGATGGGACTCGGCGCCACGCCGCCGCATCCGTGCCGCGGCCCCTGTGGAGGCGTCTACTCGGGCCGCGATTATGTCCGCGGCGCGGGGGCGTTCTCGAATCACGGTCGGCTGTCGCCCTGGGAATGGCAGGACTGGAAACGGCGAACCCGAACCCATGCACGATGGCCGACGAGTCTAGGCTCGAACGGCGGCTCGACAAGGCGGTGGCTCGCGCGACCACGCCGCGTGGCGCCGCCATCGTGATCGCCACGGTGTCGACCCTGATGACCGTCGTCGCCGGGCTCCTGGTGACCATCGTCGACGGCGAGAGCTTTCCGTCGATCGGATCCGGGCTCTGGTGGGGCGTCCAGACCGTCACGACCGTCGGGTACGGCGACAACGTTCCAACGAATCTCACCGGACGGCTCGTCGCCGTGCTCGTCATGCTTTTGGGGATCGGCTTCCTGACGGTCATCACCGCCTCGATCACCAGCACCTTCGTGTCGCGCTCACGGCATGAGCCCTCGGATGCCGAGACTGCGATCGCGGAGCAACTCCGTCAAGTCGACAGCCGGCTCGAACGAATCGAAGCCACGCTGAGCCGTTCCTCGTCGCCGTAGCGCGCGATGAAATCCATGCTCGCCGCGAGCTGCTCGCATGCGCTTACCATGCAACGGGGAGTGCCGTCTTTCCGAAGCGGCGGTCAGCGGTGCCCGTTCAATCGTCCGTGTTTTCGGCCGCCCAGCGCTTGGCGGCGTCGAGCTCGGCGAGCGGAAAGGCGCGCGCCTTTCCGGGCCACAGCACGCTGAAGACCCGCCTTCATGTCGGCGGCCGTGCTCGACCGACGCACCGTGCTTCCGAGTTCGCCGGGAACGCCGAAGTAGGCCGAGAGATCGTCCTATCGGGATGATGACCAAACGCCGGGCAGCGTTCAATCTCGGAGGAGCACACGCATGACCCGCTCCTCATCCAACACCGTCTGTCACCAGTCTGGTAGCCCCCAGTCGCGAAGGGCTTTCTCCACCATCGGCAGGGTCCCTCCCGCGCCTCCATTTGGGGACGGTACGGGTCCCTCGCCGCTTTACCCGGTGGAGCCCGAAATTCCGGAGGGCATGACGTGTGCGGACTGGCGCCGGCGTCGCCAGCCGATCCCAAGGTTCGCTCTGCTCGCGCACCTAGGCGCGTGGCAGCGCTGGCGACCGGTTCCGGGGTGCCGTCGTGAGGTGGGTCCGCTCGCGTCGTTGCATCCCATTTGCACAACGGTGCACGGGGGGTACGGACCTCGGGCGGTTGAGCGCGCCCAACAGCGCAATCGAGTCAAGGAGGATGGAAGATGGGACGAGACAGACGCCAGCGCAGACGACGCGCCGCCGCAATCGGAGGAGCCGCCTTTGCGGCCAAGAAGCACAGAGACGCAAAAGAAGCGGAGCGGCAGGAGGAGGCGGCAGCCGGCCAGCAGGCTGCGCCCGCTGACCCCGGCCAGGCCGACCGGCCGGCCGCGGCCGGCGGACTGACCCACGAGGCGATGGAGCAGCTCAAGCAGCTGGGCGAGCTTCACGAGCAGAACGTGCTTACGGACGAGGAGTTCGAGCGCGAGAAGGCAAAGCTGCTGGGTCACGGCTGAGCGACACCGGCCTCGTCGGCCGACTCCCAACGGAGTGGGCCATAACGCCAACTACGTCTATTTACAGGAGCAATCCATGGCCGAAGTGAATACACCCGTGCTCGACACCCTCGTGACGATGAATGAAGGGATCCCGGAGCGCTCGGGTCTCGACGACGAGACCTACATGCTCGTACGGATCGCCGCCTTGGCGTCAACCGGCGCTCCGCCGGCGTCCTATCTCGTGAACCTTGGGGTGGCGTCGGACCTCGGATTGAGCGTCGAGCAGGTTCAAGGCGTCCTGATCGCCATCGCTCCGGTGGTCGGAAGCGCCCGCGTGGCGAGCGCCGGCAGCTCCATTGCCCAGGCCCTCGGACTCGCCACCGCGGTCGCCGACGAGTCGAGATAGAGCGGGCGAGTGACCCATATTCGGGTGGGAAGCACTGCACCCACAGTTAATAGTGACTGTCGGCGCTCCCGCGATCGGGGAAGACGACACGACCGGCACGAGGCCCTCACTCCTACATCTCGGCAAGCGTGTCGATTTGCAGGGTTCGCTGAGTTTTCTCGACGCTCGTCGCTAGCCGCGTCGACCCGGAGAGGAACTCGTGCGGTTCGAGGACGGGCGGGTCGGCCGGGGCGCCTTGGGACGACGTTCGGTCGGCGGGTTAGACGAGGGCCAGCCTTTCCGCACCGCCTCCTCGAGGATTACCTGACGTGATGCGCGGTCGGCTTCGACGCGGGAAGCGTGGCGCAGAGCCGCGCCGTCCCGAGGACGACTACATCGAGATCGACGCCGCGGAGCTGACGGACGTCTTTGCCGCTCCGCGTTGGCTGCGCGATGTCGGGCTCACGGCGTGGCTTCTGGTCGGCGTCGCCTTGTTCCTGGTCGGCGCGATCTGGCTGCTGTCGCTCACGCATACCATCGTGCTCCCCGTGATTGCCGCCGGGGTGATCGCAGCGGTCGCTGCGCCGCTGGTTGGCTGGCTCGAGCGTCAAGGGGTGCCCCGGTGGGCGGGCGCGATCCTGCTGCTCGTCGCTGCCGTCCTGCTCGGCGCACTGGTCGTGTTCATCGTGCTCGCCGGCATCACGAGTCAGAGCGGCGATTTGAGTGCCCACTTGGACGAGGCCCAGAACACGATCGAGGGCTGGCTGGAAGACCTGGGCGTTGAACGGGACGACGCAGAGAACGCGACGCAGGACGCCGACTCGTCCGCAACCCAGGGCGTCAGCGCGCTGCTCGAGGGTCTCGGGACGGGCCTCAAGGACCTCTCTTCGCTGCTCTTCTTTCTCGCGATGACGGCCCTCAGCCTTATCTTCCTGCTCGCCGACGGCCCCAAGATCCGGGCCTGGGGAGAGCGTCACATGGGCGTCCCGGCGCCGGTCGCCCGCACGATCAGCACGCGGACTCTCCAGTCCTTGCGGGGCTACTTCCTCGGCGTCACGTTGGTGGCGGCCTTCAACGCGGCCGTGGTCGGGCTCGGGGCGCTGCTGCTCGGCGTCCCGCTGGCGGGAACGATTGCGGTGGTCACCCTGTTCGCCGCCTACGTTCCCTATGTCGGGGCGTGGACGGCGGGCGCGTTTTCTGTCTTGGTCGCGCTGGGCGGCGCCGGGACGGACGCAGCGGTCGGCATGATCGTGGTCCAGGTGCTCGCGAACAGCGTGCTACAGCAGCTGGTGCAGCCGCTCGCCATGGGCGCCGCGCTGGGCATCCACCCGCTCGCCGTCCTGATCGTCACGATCTCGGGCGGAGCCCTCTTCGGCGCGGTGGGGCTGATCCTCGCGGCCCCCGCCACATCGGCCGTGACCCGAATCTCGGCCGACCTATCGCGCGCCCGTGCCGAGGACGAGCGGGATGAGACGCTCACCCAGGCAGAGGGGCCAGACCCTGCCCTCGCGAGCGAGTGAGCAAGCTGTGCACGCTGGTTAAGTCGATGACGTAATCGGCATCGCGCTCTCAGGTAACGGAGCGAGCTGAAGCGACACCATCGCGAGGCAGAGAAGGGCGGTGGTGTCGTGTGGCAAGGAGTTACTTCTCTATACGCGCTTCGGGGCGCACTCGGTGATGACCGGTTCCTCACCGGCGTGGCTGCCAACCGGCGGCGGCCGATCACTGCCTCGGCCGGTTCGCGCAGCGTCCGTGGCCCACCCAGCCTCGTCCGCCACCTGAGCGAGCGGATGGAGGGCGATCGCCTGCGGCGGCTGCACCCGACGAGTGCTCGGCGACTTCGAGGACGACCCGTCAGAGACCAGCTTCGCGATTAGGCAGCTTCGAGCGCGGGCGCGCAGGTGGGCTCGAGCTCCTCGAGCTCGGCCACGGCGCTGTTGAGGCCCTGCTCGACGCTGGGGGCGTCGAAGATGCTTCCGAAGGCGGCGACCGCGCCTTGGGCGCAGATCGCGGCGCTCTGAGCCCGCGCCTCGGCCTCGACCAGCTGGGCCTGCAGCTCCTGGACTTCGCCCTCAGCCTCAGTCGTGGCGCGGGCGAGCTCCTGCTGCGCCTCTTCCAGGTCGGTCTTCGCCTGGGAGGCCTCCTGCTGAAGCGCGCTGACTTCCTGCTCTGCGGCGTCGAGCCCCTCGCTGACCGTTTCGTAGGCGGACTTCGCGCGTGTGAGCAGCGGGGTCGCCTCGGCCTTTGCGAGCTCTTCTTCCTGCTCCGCGATCGTCGTCTCCTGCTTCTCGATCGTCTTCTCCTGCTTATCGATCGTGGCCTCGGCGTCGTCTAGGTCGGAGTTCAGCGAGACCGCCCAGATGCCAAGCCCAACCGCGGCGACGCCGAGAACGACGGTGACCACGATCCATAAGGTCGGCCGGCGCGCTTGTGTCCCTGCGGGCGTGTGCGGGCTCGGCTCTCGCTCTTCGCTCGACATGTCCTCTCCTCGGACGGCGCCTGTCGGATCCCTTCTTTCCAGGCCATGCTCTCGCGCTGTTGCTGCGGGCGCATCGTCCGGATTGGATGAATTCCCGCTCGCCGAGTGCCGGTCAGCGGGACGGGATCGAACGAAGAGCACTACCACTCGTGGCGAGGGGAGCTGCATCCGGTCGCGTCGTGTGGAGGGTCGATTTCACACAAAACGGACGATGCGGCTCAATCGCTCTCTGCCTAGCATCGGCTCCGCTTGCGACTCTCCGACGCACGGAGGTACTGGATGAACATGCACGAGGAACTGGGGCCGATCGAAACGTCCGCAGCGCCGGCCTGAGAAAGGACTCCACCATGCCAGGATTGCTTCGCGGCGTAGCCCGCACCGCGGTCGTCGCCGGAACTGCAACAGCCGTCTCCAATCGCGTGAGCCGGCGCCAGTCTCAACGCTGGGCCGACCAGGACGCGCCCGCGGACCCGCCCCAGCCGTCCGAAGCCCCCCGCCCCCCGCCGAAGGGACCGGCGGCGAGGACTGGATTGAGCAGCTCAAGGATCTGGCCTCACTGAAGGAGCAGGGAGTCCTGACCGACGAGGAGTTCGCCACCGAAAAAGCACGCATCCTCGATGGGTGACCAGCGGCGGATCCCATGCGACGTACGTCGCCCGGGGTTGGCGCCGGGAGGCGCTCAAATCGTGCGGGATCGGTTTCATCTTCTCCGGCGCAGCGGCGCTCGTGGCGCGCTCGCTGGCCGGCGCCGCGGTAGTCAACGCGCTCGAGGGCGAGAAGGCGCAGATCCTCGCCGGTGCGCCCACTACCGAGGCGGACGGTTGTAGGCCAGGACGGTGTTTGCGGTATCGACGGCTGCTTGGGTGTTCATTCTGCTGCCGCTTCTGGTCGTGTGGGCCCTAGGTGTGGTCGACATCGTGCGGCGCGACCTTCCGCGCGGAGCGACCGCCGCCTGGATTCTCATCGTCGTGCTGCTGCCGCTGATCGGCACGCTGGCGTACTTCCTGCTGCGCAAGCCGACCGAAAAGGAGATCCGGCAGGCGCAGCAGGCCGCCGAGGGAGAACGGAGCGGCTGGCCAACCGGCGCCCGGCGGCGCTGCCCGGCGAGTGATGCGAGGCGAGGAGAAAGCGATGGCGCAGCCGGAAAACAAGTCCGAACGGGGACTGATGCGGGTGCCCGTCGGGGAGGCGGGCCTGAATGCACGCCGGGCGGAGCCCGCCGGCGGCGGCTGGCTGCTGTTCGCCGGCTCGATGGTGCTGATCGCGGCGATCGCCAGTGCCGTGTTCGGGATCGCGGCGCTGGCGGGCGACGACTCCTTCTCCGACGACGAGCTGTTAATTGGCGACCTCTCCGCGTGGGGGGTCTTGTTCCTGATCGTCGCCGCCATGCAGGCCGTAGTTGCCCTGATGATCTTCGCCCGGAATCCGGTTGGTGCCTTCGTCGGCATCCTGGGGGCGATGCTGAGCGGCACGCTGGCGCTCCTCACGTTCCTGGCCCACCCCCTCCTGTCGCTCATCGTGATGGCCATCGACGTGCTGGTCATCTTCGGCCTCTGGGCATACGGACTCAGGAGATAAGAGAGACGCTCGCCCGCGGGTAGGCGTCCCGCGGCGCCTAGCCGCGGTCGGTCGAATCGCTCACGCGCGCAGCGGCGGGGGTGAATCCGGGAGCGATGGATTCGAGACACCCGCGTCCGGAGCTCAGCCGGGTGGCGACCTGAGTACGTAGAGCGAAACAGATGGAGGGAAACACAAGGAGGGAAACAGGTGTTTCGTCGACGCCCGCTTCCCTCCGCCGGCTCCGGCTTTGCCGGTGCTCAACCACTCCACCCCGCGATGGCGCCGTCGGTGGCTGGCGGGCGGACTTCCGTAGCAGCCGATCGGCGAGAGTGCCGCTCGCACAGGTAAGCGCGCGTCTGGACGCAGCCCGGCTGGGCTCCTGCTGGTCGTCCCAAGCGGGAGCGAGCGCGCGCTCGGCGGGGTCGCCTCCTTCCGCGGAGGAGCGACACGCTTGCTGCGGTCGCCGGGAGGTTGCTCGCTTGGGCGAGCGACGCTCTGGATGGGTGGCTGTGCGGCGCGGCCCGACTTCTCGGTCACGCCAGCGCGTCCGCGTCGCGGTCGGCAAGCCGCTGGCCAATTTCAGGAGTGCGGCCGGTCGCGCCTGGTGCCGTCCGGCTTCCGGCAGATGACGAGGGCCTCGATGTAGTCCCAGCGGTAGCGGTCGGGGGTATCCGCGACGCGCTGCTCGAGCTCCCCGAGGAAGTCGGCGACGAGCCCGGAAGCGCGGTCCTCGCCCTCGCGCGCGAAGGCGCGGCGGAGGAGCGGCCCGCCCCATGCGGTCACGCTCCGCACGTAGCGCCGCGCGAAGCCGGTGGGGTCGTCCTGCCAGTAGGGATTGTCGAGACGAAAGAGCTCGGCCCTCTCGAGCTCAAGGCCGGCGAAGCGCCCGCCGCGCGTCTCGAAGGGGCCCCGGATCTCGTCGAGCGTGCGCATCCACACCGGAACCACGACCGCGGCGACGGTGGCGGCGCCGATGCGTCCCGCGCGGCGCCAGTCGGCGAGCACTCGGTTCATGTCCCCGATGATCGCCACGTAGGGCCCCGTCCTGTCGGGGCACGGAGCGGGGGAGGCCGAGAGCGCGGCGATGAACCGACCGCTCGGCGCGAGCTCCATGGCGCGCATCTCGAGCAGCCGCTCCCACTGCTGCGCCGCGGCCACGCGCCAGGCTCGCCGCTCGTCTTCGTCTATGTGGTCCGGATAACCCGGGAAGACCGACCCGGTCGAGGCCAGGCCGGCCGCACCTGCGACCCACTGCATCGCCGTCCCGCTGACCGCGACGTGCACGCTACCCGGTGGCAAGCAGGGCGCCTGCTGGAGGGGGATGCCCGCCATGCTGATCACCGCGGCGGGGGGTGGGCTGTGCTCGACCGCTCGCTCGCAGGCTTCGCCGTGGGCTTCCGGCGAGGCGTAGTGGGCCCCCGTGCCCGCATCGGCGACCCCCGGGCCGGCGTCGCCCGGCGTGGGGATGACCACGACCCCGGGCCGGTCCGCCGCCCCACCGAAGGCCTGCCGCAGCTGGTCGGCGGCGACCGCCCAAGCGTTCGTCGGGAGGTCGACGAGCGCGTAGATCAGCGGCAGGCCAGCGCGCTCCTCCACGAGACGGCGGATGAGGCCGTGGGAGTTGACCCCGTCGGCGGCGCCGAGGTCGGCCACGCGGAGCACCGGCTCGTCCGCACACAGCCGCACGGTGGCCAGCACAGCCGGGTGGGTCACCTCGAACGCGGCGCGCTGCGAGAGTGCGTACCGCGCATAGTCGTCCGCCATGCTCGACAGCTCGGGGCGATATGACGGCGTGGCGCCTCCTTTCGGAAAGCAGCGCCCGGTCTCCACGCTGCGGCGACGATCGTCCCACAGGTCGAAATCCGCTCCAAGCGCGAGCTCCCTCCGCGCCCTGGCGCAGCGCCCCGTCACCACCCGCCGCCCGACCACACGACCAGGACGGCCGCGCCAACGCCGACGCGTCGGTTCCCCAGAGCCCATGCCCAACGCTGCCGTCGAAGCGGCCCCGGGAGAGCTCGAGCGCGCCGGGATCGTCGAGCGTCGGCCGCTCGAGGCGGGCCGCGGCTTCTAGTATCGCCTCACCTCCGGCCGGCGAGGAACTTCGCCCCGTCGCCGAGCTGCTGGGCACTTGGGGAGACCGGTGGAGAAATCACGACATCGACCCGGAAGACCTCGGCCCAGCGCTTTTCATGTGAGATGGGGGCGGCGCGAAGCGCAGGCTCAGCGTGCTGCTTCTCAAAGCAGGCGGGAGCGGCGGCCGACTTGCGATGGCGGCGCGGGCCGGCGTTAGCGCTCGTCTGTCGATCCCAGCGGACGTGAGCGTCGTTCGCCGCAAGCCGAGCGAGGCGGAGCGTACGGCCCGGTACGCGGGCGGGATCGCCATGGGCGTGGCCAACGAGGCCGCGCCGAGCGCGGGCTGTGCCCGTACAGCCGGTCAGCGTTACGCGTAAGACCCTCTCGCCAGCGTGAAGGGGACGAAGTGATACGTGTAACCGGTCCAACGCTTCTTCGCATCCCGTCGATTTAACGCCCACCGATCGCGGCCCGGTCGCGCCACTCAGCCGCCGGGAGCGCGGGCGTGGACGGCGGTGAAGGCGATGGTCTGCGTCCACCAGCTCGGATCGGCGCAGTGGGCGAGGAACCGGTCGATGAGCTGGTCGTCCAGCATCCCCGAGTTCACGAGCCGGTCGCGTAGCTCCACGATCGTCTGGGTCCAGTAGGCCGCCCATGTAGAGCCCCCGTTGTAGACGGCGGTCTCGGCTGTACCCGCGACCTGCTCCAGGCTCAGCGCCGCGAGCCGCGGGGCCAGTGTGCGACCCAGGTGGTAGTCGATCCCCTGGTCGCGCGACCATGCGAGCCACCCTTTCCAGAACGCTCGCACCTCGGGCGGCCCGGCGACGCTGACCGGCAGGAAGTCCGGCTCGATCAGCAGGATCGAGCCCCCTGGCGCCAAGCTGACGGCGAGGTTCCTAATCGCCGCCTCCACGTCCGTGACGTGGTGCAGCACCGCCCGCGCGGTCACGAGATCGAAGCCGCCGGGATCGACTGGGCCGGCGACGATGTCGCCCTGTCGCAGCTCGAGCCTCGGCGCCCGTACGTCGACGAGCGACAGGTCGAGATCGACGGCGACCGCCCGGCCGCGGGGGCCGACGCGCTCGGCGAGCCAGGCGGAGATCGAGCCGTTGCCGCAGCCGACCTCGAGCGCCTGAGCGCCCGGACCGACGCCGAGCGACTCGATGTGGCGTCGGTGCATCGGATCGAGCAGTCTGGACATCACCGCCAGCCGCGAGCGCTCACCTTCGAGGTGATGGTCCAGGACGTACTCGGCCATGCGGGCGATCCTACGAGCCTTACTGGCGCGTCGGCAACCTCGACATCCAGCTGCCCCGGCCGCCTTGCGGCTCGGAGAAGCAGTCCGGGAGCGTCGCGTAGGTGCACACACGCGCACCCGTGAGCTCCACCCGGCTCCGGCTCACAATCGACGCCGCGGCAGCCGCGGGGTCGGCAACATGGTTAAGGTCTGGGCGCTCGGGCATCCCAGCCGGCTCCACCAGGCGCCAGGCGAGTGTTGCTTTGCGCGCGATTAGCGGCACCGGTTCGCGCGGGCCGAGCGAGCCGGCTGCCCGCTCGAGGAGGCCGAGACGATCGCGAGCGCGCTGCGCCACGTCGAGTTCCTCGACGAGGAGATTGCCGCGGTCGAGCCTGATCGCCAGCGAGGCGCTTGAGTCCGCCGAGGTGCGCCGGCTGATGACCGTGCCCGGCGTCAACGTGATCTGCGCCGCAACGTTCCTGGGCGCGGTCGGCGACGCCGCCGGTTCCGGGGCTCGCGGCAGCTGGTCGCCTATCTCGGGCTTGACCCGCGGGTGCGCCAGTCCGGTACAGAGCCCGCCCGTGGCGGCCGTATCTCCAAGCGGGGGTCGGCGTCCGCCCGCTGGGCATCGTCCTCGTGCGCGCACGGGTAGCTTCGGCAGTGCTCAGATCGGAATGCGCTCGTTCGCGTCGCGGATCACCGCCAGGCTCGTCTCCCACGCGCACTGCTCGTCGTCTGAGGGCGGGCATGAGCGGCTCTCCAGGCCCGTCGCTTCCGATCTGCGCCGGAAGGCTCGCGCACAGCCTCTCCTCGACGCGCACGCTGACCGGCACGAGGTGCCCGGGCTCGCGCACCAGGTACCCGATCAGGCGCGCGACGGCGAGTCCGATCGCGTGCGAGGTGGCGCCCTTCAGCCTCCCTACCTGCCAGACCCCGGTGCGCGCGGCGCGTCGCAGCGTCGCTCGCGACACGCCGGCCACCCACAGTTCTGGCCCACCGGGGCGAACGAGCGCCGGGGCCAGCCAGCCGTCCACCGAGAAGAAGTCGCCCTCGTAGATGACGGGTCCTGGCATCTGTTCGAACAGAGACATGGCGAGCTCGAGCCACTCGTCGAGCAGGCGGGCCCGGCGCTCGAAGTCCGAGCCGAGGAGCGCAAACTCGCCCTCCATCCAGCCCGCTGCGACGGCGGTCACGATACGGCCGCCGGACAGCAGGTCGAGGGTCGTGAGCTGCTTGAGCGCGACGAGCGGGTTGCGCTGTGGCACGACGAGCGCCGAGACGCCGAGCTCGAGGCGTTGGGTCGAAGCGGCGAGAAAACCGAGCGACACGAGCCCCTCCGCGATGGTCCCGTATACCGGCGCGTGCTCGGGCGGCACGATCAGGTGGCCTGTGACCCAGCCGGAGTCGAAGCCGGCCGCCTCTGCGGCCCCGGCCGCCGATGCCAGCCGCTCGGCGTCGAGTGCCTCGCCATAGTTCGGCAGGATCACACCGAGGTGCAGCTGCGCCACGGACGTGACGCTATCCGGGCCGAAGCGGGCTTGGCTACCCGTTGCCGACACCAGGCGCGAGCTCGGCACGGCGGGCGTGAGCATCGAAACTTGCCGCCGCGCGCGATGACGCCCGGGGTGCGAGGGCTCAAGGTCGCGGACTCGAATCCGTCGGTCTTCCGCGCAACGCCTCCGCTCACTGCTCCTTTGTGCGAATCCGGGCAGCGCGACGACTGGATCGGACCGACGTCGATCACTGCTCCTTCGAGGCAGATGCGGTCGCCTCGCTCGACGTCGACGAGACGCCTACCTCGGAACGACCCGCAGGCATGTCGCGTGAGGCGGTCGTCGCTTCCGCTACTCGCGCAGAGCGATAGCGCGGGGCGGTTCGGCCGAACTGCTGCATGCAGGTGCCCAGTCGAACCCGGCGCCCGCTTGGGTCCGCGGGATTTCGTGATGAGGAGCTGGTCGCCGCCCCCGCCGCTGGCCCGAGCGCCGGGACGTCACCGTGGGCCGCACGGTGCTGGCGGCGCTTCGGTAGCAAGTCCATTGTCAGCCACCGGGCTCCCGCGGACGTACCCCGGCGTTCGCCGCACCGGCCGCCCCGTGGCGACAAACCTCCGATCCGGCCGAAGGAGGCGCTGTTGACCGTGTGAACCCCGGTCACCTGGCCGGAGTAGGCCCCGGGCCGCCTCACACGGCGCCCAGCACCTCGGCCGCCGAGCGCTCCCCCGTGGCGACCGCGCCGTTTAGGTAGCCCTGGAAGTCCTGCGTCGTGTGCTCGCCGCAGAAGTGCACGCCGCCCTCGATCTCCGACTCGACGCCGCCGAACGCCTGGTACTGGCCCCGGCGGTAGTAGGAGTACGACCCCAGCGTCCACTCGTAGCTCGGCCAGTGGTCGATCGTCGCGCGCCCGTCCCAGGCGGCCGTGGCCCCGGGGATCACGGGCTCCAGCTGGTCGAGGAACAGGCGCGCGCGCTGCGTCGGGGTGCCGGACCGGAACGAATCGCCGATCCGGCCGCCCGTGTAGTCCACAAGCACGCCGGCGGGACCGGGCTGCGCGCGCGAGACGTCCCAGGTGTTCTGGTAGCCCCGGTCCGAATAGGTGTCGCCGTCGCAGCCGATGTCCTCCCACACCCGTCGCCGGAACCCGACGTGGAGCTTGGAGTTCGTGCCCATCCCGAGCTCCCGGATCGCGCGCGCCTTGATCGGCCCGAAGCCGGCCAGCGACCAGTCGACCGACGTGCGCATGATCGTGAACGGCAGCGCGAGCACGACCCGGTCGGCGACGACGGTCCGCGTCGAGCCGCCGCTGGCAACGCCAAGGGCGTAGGCGCCGTCGGCCCTGGCGCTGATCGCCACGAGCCGGTCGCCGAGCTGGACCTGGCCCGGCGCGAGCTGCGCGACGAGCGCGGCGACGAGCCGGTCGTTCCCGCCCTGCACGTGGTACTTCTCGTTCGAGCGGCCCAGCAGCCGCAGCTGGCCCTGACCGGAGTAACCGAGCAGGTACAGGAGGTTCAGCGCGCTCTGGTCCGTGCACTCGGCGCCGTATTCAATGTTGTAGGTCACGTCGAGCAGCTGGCCGAGCCGCGAGCCCATCCCTCCCGGCACGCTCTCCTCGATCCAGTCGACGACGCTCATCGCGTCGAGCTGGCGTCCGCGCAGCGTCGACGTCGTGTAGGTCGTCGGATACGACGCCTGCGAGACGTCGCGATGGAGCTTCTGGTAGACGCCGTTGAAGTCGTCCTCCGCCTCGGCGACCGTGTAAGGCGCGCCGTCGAAGTGGTACAGCGCGTCGGTGCCCGCCGCCTCGGCGCGGTCCAGGTTGTCGAGCGGGAGGCGGAGCTCCTGGCAGAGCTGGCGGATCTCGATGTGGCCGGTGTCGATCAACTCGCCGCCGCGCTCGACGACCAACCCGGGGGCGAACGCGTTGCGGCGCGTCCACACGCGGCCCCCGACGCGATCGGCGGCCTCCAGCACGATCGCGTCGACCCCTGCCCGGTGTAGCCGGTACGCGCACGTCAGACCCGCCAGGCCGGCGCCGACGACCACGACGCGCGGGGAGCCGGAGACGGCGGCGCGGACCGGTCGGGCGCGGACGGCGGCAGCAAGCGTGGCGGCACCGGCGGCGCCGAGGAAGTGGCGGCGGGTGATGGCGGCGTCCTGCGCGATCCGCTGGACGGCGTCGGCGAGCGGCGTACGTGGCATTGAGCGACACTAACCGGGACCACGATCCGGTGCCAGGCGTCCGGCTGACCGTGTCGAGGGGAGCCGCACTGACGGCAGCCTCCCGCCTGCGCTCCGGGAATTTACTCGAGCTTGAACGCGCGAATCCGCTCGTCGCACTGCGACGTGTCGCGCGACTAGACCCCGCACGCGAGCGCCTGCAGCATCGAGAGCAGCCCGGTATACGAGCGGACGCGCGGCGCGGAGTTCGACACGAACCAGAGCCTGCGGTCCGACCGCTTGACGACCCCGAAGAGCGCGCGTCGACGATCGCCAGCGCCAGCGCCTGCGGTGGCGGTCCACCTTCATCGCCCGGACGACGAGCCCGGTGCGCCGACTCGCTCGTCGACGGTAGGGGGCTCGCGGAAGAACGGCGGGGTTATTCGTGCTCGGCGCGGTCGTCGGCGCACTAATCAACCGCTTCACCGCCCACGCCGCAACCAGCGTCAGACGTACCCAGGCAATCCAGTCAGCCTCATAGTGGACTGTGACGGCAAGCCCACAAGCTCGTCGGCGCTTCGCCCCGGCTCCCTGACTTCGCGCTATCGCTTCCGCGTGAACGCGGCACTCTCGCCGACACTCGATCGCTTCGGCTGGGGACGACGTCCGGGCGTCAACCGGCGTGTGATCGGGCCCCGCTTCGCTCCTGCTCGCGTCGAATACCAGCACTCTCGGGCTGCGCTTACCGCTGTCGTCCAGTGGCGAGTGCGCCGTGGGTCGGGTCCTAGCCGCTCCGGTGTGGTGACGATGAACCGCGTCGCCCTGCGCTCTCGCTCGTCTCCGGGCCGGCATGTGTTGAGCGCCACGCGACGGGTAGGCGCACGCCCGCGTCGTACCGAAAAACGCGGCGCCGCCTGCGGGGATTCATGCGGCGCTTGCGGCGGGCGGCGCCCGCTGGTACTAGTGCCGCTTCCGGATTCGCATTCCTTCCCAAGGAGGCAGTAGATGCCCGGCTCCAGGCGAGCTCTCATCGTGGTGATTGCGGCCGCCCTCGGCGGCGCCCTGCCCGCTCCGGCTGCCGCGCAGGTGAGCGAACGTTGCCTCGGCACACCCACCCTGTGCGAGGCCACCTTCAGCATGGCCGGTGGCGCGAGCAACAAGCAGATCACGGTGCGCCTGCCGGGCCCCAACCTTCGCCTGCTGTCTGTGAACGCGACACCCGGCTTCGTCCACGGCGCGTACATACTCACCCGACGCCGGTTCAGCGAGGGCGGATCCGTCTTCACGGCCACGCTCGACGCCGTGCAGGGAATGCCCCGGAACGCCCGCCTGAGCCTGACATTCGCCCCTTCCTCCACCGCCCTGTCCTGCGGCAACATCCCCCGGGGGGTCTCCTTCATCACGATCGCCCAGTTTGCCTCGGCGAGGCCGGGGTCTCTCAGGTGCAGCGTGGCGAAGGCGGTCGGCCGCAGATGGCTGGCGCGGTTCAGGGGTCACCGCAGCGTGCGGAGATTCACCGCGACGGGCATCAGGTTCAGCTGCCGACTCATCCCGGTGGTGCCGCAGAACCAGGAGTGCATCGGGGGCAACTTCGTCGTCCGCTTCTCCGGCCCAACGGGGATTTAGATGCTCTTACACGAGCCGCATCGGGAGCTCGGGCACCACGTGGCGCCGGGGGCGCAGCATCGCCATATAGACGTCCCCACGGTCGATCCGCCGATCAATCCGGAAACTGTCCGGGACGAGGCCTGAGATCACGTGCTAACACTGATCCGGGTCGGTGACGACCGTGAGCGTCTCCGCGTTGCTCGGGCCCGAGCTGTTGCCTGCGCGGTCGACCGCCACCACCGTCCAGGTCTGGAGGCCCGGCAGGGTGTAGAGGCCGCGCCACGACGCGCCAGGCGGCGCGAGCACGAAGAGGCTGCCGTTGCGGTAGAGCTCGTACTCGATCTGCGATTGGGTGTCGAGGTTGTCGGTCGACGGCGTCCATCTCAGGATCAGGCTGCCGCAGTTGTCGTTGAAGTCCTCGACGGTGAGGTTGGTCGGCGCGGTCGGCGGCGTGCTGTCGCCGTTGCCCGCCAGGTCGACTGTCTCCGCGTTGCTCACGCCGGAGACGTTGCCGGAGAAGTCGCGCGCGCGGACTTCGAACACATGGCGTCCCGGCCGGATCTTGCGCAGCGTGGTTGACGGCGTGCCGGTGAACGGATGCGCCGCAGTGGCAAGGAACTGGCCGTCCATCAGCACCTCATAGCCGAACGCCCAGCGGTCGGACGAGCGGTCCCAGGCCAACGACACCGTCGAGATGCCGGTGCCGGTCACCCGCAGGTTGGTCGGGGTGGTCGGCGCCGTAGTGTCCGGCGCCGTCGTCGCGGTCACCGGATCGCTGAGCGGCGATGCGTTGCCCGACGGGTCGATCGCCTGCACGCGGTAGGTCCGCGTCGTATTCGGCACCAGCGACGAGAACGTCTTGGTCGTGCTGTCCCCCGGGTGGTAGATGCCGCCGGCGATGTATGCGTGGATCCTGCCGGAGTTGTCGGTCGACGCGTTCCACGCGATCGTGATCGAGTCCTCGGTGACGCCGACCACCCGCACGTTCGTCGGCTTTGTCGGTGGCGTGTTGTCGCGCCTGGGTCCTGCGGATGCGGACGGCGCGAGCACGGCGAAAGCGACGAGCACGGCACAGCAGGCGAGGCTGAGCTTCATGGCTGGTTCCCCGGACGCAGGATTTGGGCGGTATACGCGGGGTGACCAGCTGCGGTTCGGGCGCGTTCGCGAACCATGGCGAACGGCCGCCTCCGCCGGCCGTGCCGCCGGAGGGTGCCTCCCTTGCAGCGAGTCACTGTCAGAGTCGCTTTGGTCCGGGCGGTGACGTCCGACCGCTGCGGTTGGTTCTCGGGCTGGCGGCGGGCTGACTCTTCAGTGCTGCGTCGTCTTGCTTGTCTGACTGGCGGAAGCTTGTGTCGCCCGCCGCCGCCCGAGGACCTCCGGCGTGACCTAATAGGAGCGTGGCATCGCCCCCAGTGACAGTTGTCCGCCGGAGATCCGCTTCACCGGTGTCAACCAACGAAGGGACGGTGGTAGATGATCGTGATCGGGGCGGACACGCACAAGGGGTCGCACGCGCTGGCGGCCGTCGACGAGGGAACGGGCCAAGTGCGTGGGCAGCGCGAGATCGGGGCCGACGAGCCCGGGCACCTGGCCGCGGTGCGTTGGGCCCGCGGCCTCGATGAGGAGCGCGTCTGGGCGCTCGAGGACTGCCGCGCGGTCTCGCGACGGTTCGAGCAGGCGCTGTTGGCGGCCGGCGAGCGGGTGGTGAGAGTCGCGCCGCACCGGATGGGCGCGTCCCGCAAGGGCGAGCGCCGGCCGGGGAAGTCCGACCAGATCGACGCGCTGGCGATCGCCCGCGCGGTCGTAGCTGACGGGCTCGAGCAGTTCCCGGCCGCGCACCTGGATCAGCGGGCGATGGAGATCCGGCTGTTGCTCGATCACCGCGGCGATCTCGTCGCCGAGCGCACGCGCACGGTGAATCGGTTGCGCTGGCATCTGCTCCAACTCTGCCCCGAGCTCGAGCGCTCACTCAAGCCCGGCGCGTTTAACCAGGCGCGCGTGCTGGACCGCGTCGAGCGGCGCCTGCGGAAGCTGCCCGCCGGCGCGCGGGTAGGCGTCGCGCGCGAGCAGGTCGCCCACCTCCGCCAGCTGAACCGCCGCATCGAGCAGCTCAAGCGAGAGCTGCTCGAGCTGGTCAGGGCGCACCGGCCCCAGCTGCTGGCCGAGACCGGCTGCGGGCCGCTGGTGGCGGCGATCCTGATCGGCCGCACCGCCGGCGCCGAGCGGTTCCGGACCGACGCCAGCTTCGCGCTGCAATCGGGCACCGCGCCGATCCCCTGCTCCTCGGGCAAGCGCACCCAGCACCGGCTCAACCGCGGCGGCGACCGCCAGCTCAACCACGCGCTGCACATCGTCGCGATCACCCGCGCCCGCCACGACCCGGCCACCAGGGCCTACCTGGCGCGCAAGGAGGCCGAGGGCAAGACCAAGAAGGGGGCGCTGCGCTGCCTCAAGCGCCACCTCGCCCGCCGCTTTCGCCGGCTCCTCTCGCCGGCCGCTCAAGCTCGACCGCAACCACACGACGCGACCCGCGCCGACACGACCACCGTCGGCGCCGCCCCGATGCCCATGGTCTGCCTGACCTAGCCGCCGGCGGCCCAAAGAGGCCGTGTGCGCCCCGCCGCCGGTCGCCAGGACGCTCACGGTCGGCCGCTCATGACCCCGGATCGGGGCCACGACGCCGCCCGTCGTCAAAACGACGCGTTCTAAGCCCGTCTGCGGCGCTCGACGAGCGCCCCGCGACCGATAACGACCCCCGGATGCGCACCCATCGCCCACACCCGACAGCGCCCAGTCCGAACCGGAGCCAGCCAAAACTCGCTACGAGCGAACATCACTTGACATAGATGGCATGTCGAGGGACCCCCTCAGCTCAGGCGCGGAGGATTTCCGCGTTGATGTCAAAGACGGAGCTTGAGGAGGCCCCGATGACGATCGTAGTTGGACTAGACGTGCACCGCGAGCAGATCACCTTCGACGCGCTTGACACCGAGACCGGCGAGGTCCGCTGCGGCCGGATTCGCCCCGCCGACCGGGACAACTTCCGGCGCTTCCTGCGCCGGTTCGATGGCGAGTCGGTCGAAGCGGCGCTTGAGGCGACGACTGGTTGGCGCTTCATCGTGGAGGAGCTGCAGGCGGCCGGCGCCGACGCGCACCTGGCCGAGCCGGCCGAGACGCGCAGCCTGCGGGGCCGCAAGCGGCGCGCCAAGACCGACCGCCTCGACGCCCGCCACCTGCGCAACCTGCTGCTCGAGGGGCGGCTGCCGGAGTCCTGGATCCCGCCCGAGCACATCCGCGAGCTGCGCGCGAAGGTGCGGCTGCGCAAGACGCTTGTCGACCAGCGCTCGGCCTGGCAGCACCGCATCCAGGCGCAGCTCTTCCACCACGGTGTGCCGAAGGTGTCAGGGCTGCTGACGCCGGCGCGCCGGGCGCAGCTCACCCGGCTAGAGCTGCCGGACTCCGCGCGTAGCGTGATCGTGACCGCGCTGGCGCTGATCGATCACATCGACGAGCAGCTCGCTCCGATCGAGGCGGAGCTGCGCTCGTTCGCCCGCCGCCAGCCGGGCTGCGTGGCGCTGCAGGGGCACTTCGGCATCGGCGAGCTCACCAGCGTCGCGATCCTGGCCGAGCTCGGCGACGCCCGCCGCTTCTCCTCCTCGCGTCACGCCGTGCGCTTCGCGGGGCTCGACGTCACCGTCTCCCAGTCCGATCAGTCGCGCGCCCCCGGCAAGCTCTCTCACCAGGGGCCGCCGGTGTTGCGCTGGGCGGCCTTCGAGGCGGCCCAGTGCGCCTGGCGCGAGCGCTCCCCCGATCACCACTACTACCTCGAGACCAAGGCCCGGCTGGGTGGCAAGCAGGCGGCGCTGACGATCGCCCGCAAGCTGATCCGCCGCTGTCACCACACCCTGCGCGAGCTGGGCGACGAGGCGCTCCAGCCGGTCCCGCCCACATGAAGCCCATGCGATGACCTTCGTGCGCGACCAGTCCCCACATCAGCCGATCAGCCGCGGCCGACTCCCGCATTGCTCCCGCCGCCATGAACTCGTTCTGGACGGCCTCCATAGACCGAGTGGCCGCACCGCCCCCGGGCGGGATCACCCCATCAACCATCATGTCGCCGGGCCCTCCAGGCCCGAGCACCGAGATAAGGCTGGGCGCCCGCGCGCACAACGACCCGTCACTGCCCGTCGCAGCCACGCTCCGCCGGCTGCGACAAACCAACCTCAACCCGGAGGCCGCGCTTGACGAAACGCCCCTCGACAGATAAGGAGCGAGCATCTCGACGAAGGCAGCGCTCTCGGCCGTCCCGCCGGATGCGTCTCTCGCTACTGGGTCGGACGAGGACCAAGAGCCCGCCCTGCGGCGCCGAGGCGCCTGCTTCCCAATGCTTGCGACACTCCGCGGTCGTGGTTCGGGGGGCGATGACCGCACGGCGAGCGCCGCTCTACGGCGGTGGTTCACGGGTCGCCCGGAACGCCGCCTTTTTGGGCCAGAGAGGTCAGTCTCTGGCCCAAATCCGTGTAAATCCCCTGCAAACGCTTTCGATCAGCGGCGCTTATAGGAGCCTGATTTCACCGTTTCTTCCCTGCAAATATGCCTAAATTGCAGGGGGAGGCGAACCGCCTCACACGCGAGAGGTCGCTGTTTCGAACCCAGCCGCGCCCACTCGAAGGAGCCCTGCTACGTCCGGGTTTCTTTGCTCCCTTGGTCCGCTCGATTTGTGGCGTGCCGCCGCCTAAGCGCGTCTTGTGCCCTGTCGTGCTCAATCAATGCCCTGTACGAGCGCCTCGAGGGCGGCCCTCTCCTCCTCGCCTCGGCGCATGGCCTGGGCGTAAATGCGGAGAAGTGCTCGACGGCTCCGCGCACCTGGCGGGTCCGGGTCAGCCTCATGCGACCGGCGCAGGCGGCAACTCCAGGCGTTAGCTCGCGCTTGCAATCGGGTCGCTGCGCTAGCCGTGTACGCAACGGTATGGGTGCGTAAATCCCTGCATCCCGCGATTTCGGCTCCACGAGCGGCGCGCTCTTTTGCAGTCTGAGCGAGACTGGGACAATGAGCCTACCCCCGTCGGACACGGACCGTCCCTCGCGCTCCGTCCTCCGCAGGCGCGCGCTGTTGCTCGGAGGAGCGGCACTCGGGGGCGTCGCGATCACAGGCGCTCCGCGAACAACGACCGCCTCGTTGCGCGAGGAAGACGTCCGCGCGCTCAATCTTCTGCTGCTCGTGGAGCAAACGCAGGTGGCCTTCTACACGGAAGCGGTCCGCCGCGGAGCTCTCAATGGCGAGGTCCTCCAGTACGCCAGGCAAGTGGCGTCGCAGGAGGACGAACACTTGGGTTTCCTGAAGGGGCTCCTGGGCGGACAGGCGCGCGGCAAGCCGGACTTCGACTTCGGAGACAGGACCCGTCAGCCTGACGCCTTCGTCGCCGCCGCGGCCGACGTCGAGGACCTGGCCGTGGGTGCGTACAACGGCCAGGGCGGCAATGTCAGCCGCGGGGTTCTGGCGGGGGCCGCCACGATCGTGTCGGTGGAGGCACGCCATGCGGCCTGGATCCGGAGCATCGTAGGCCAACTACCGGCAGCTGACGCGACCGACACGGCACTGTCGAATGACGAGGTGCTAGAGGGTCTGTCGCGCCTGGGCGTCAGGAGGTGAGGCATGGACGATTTCTCGTTCGACCGGCTTGATGTGGACGGCGCGCTCGCGGAGTCACTCGAGCGCACAGGTTTGTCACGCGCCGCGTTCCTGACCGCGGCGCTGGGTGGCTCTACCGCACTGCTCGGACGGCGGACCATCGAGGATGCGCTCGCGCAAGCGGGCAGTCTGCCCACCAATGACGTCTTCATCCTGAACTACGCGCTCGTGCTGGAGTATCTCCAGGCCGCGTTCTACACTGAGGCGGAGCGAATGGGCGCGCTCCGGGGTAGGACTGCCCGTGCGGCGGAGGTGGTTGGGAGCGTCGAGCGCGCGCACGTAGAGGCCTTCAAGAACGTGCTCGGGCGGAAGGCGGTAAACCGACCGACCTTCGACTTCCAGGGTACGACGGAGGACCCGCGCGCCTTCCTGAAGACGGCGGTCGCGTTCGAGGATCTCGCGGTGGCCGCCTACAAGGGTCAGGCCACGCGCCTCAAGGCGAAGCCGGCGCTGGCGTCGGCGCTTGCGATCCACTCTGTGGAGGCGCGCCACGCCGCCTGGATGCGCTACCTCTTTGACGTCACCCCGGCGGAGTCCGCCTTCGACCAGCCACAGTCGCGGCCCGAAGTCACTCGGGTGGTGCGGTCGACCAACTTCATCACCGGTCCCCCGGCGACCAACGCCGAGCGGTCCCCTAGCTATATCGGATGAGCCGCGCGCCCCGGCAGCCTCGAGCCCTGTCGGCAGCCACGCAGGCGGCCGCCGGCGCCGGTCTCGGGCTCGCGGTCGTGCTGCTCTGGCCCGCGCTCGGCTCGTCGCCGCGCGAGATGCCGCTCGGGGACCCCGCGGCGTCGGTCCTCGCCGTGCCGCAGCCGGAGCGCTTGGGGCGGGGGCGTCACCTATCCGTCTGGTCTACGGTTCGCCGCGCGGTCCGCGCGCGTAGCGCGCCGGAACGCGCCGCCCCGGTGGTCGCGTGGGTGGGGGCTCGAACGCCGGAGGGAACCGACAACACGCTGCTCATACTCGACCGTACTGCCGACCGCCACGGGCGGGTCTGGGTCCGCGCTCGACTGCCGGTACTTCCCGTCGACACAACGGGCTGGCTGCCGCGGGAAGCGATCGGCGGCTACCGGGCCGTCCGGACCCAACTCGTGGTCGATCTGCGCCGCCTGCGTGCGACGCTACTGCGAAACGGCCAACGGATCCTTCAGGCTCCTGTGGCGGTCGGGCAGCCGAGGTGGCCGACGCCGCGTGGCCGGTTCTACATTCGTAACAAGCTCGTCCGCTATCGAAGCAGCTTTTACGGGCCGCTGGCCTTCGGCACGAGCGCCCGCTCCAACGTGCTGACCGACTGGCCGGGTGGTGGCTTCGTCGGGATCCACGGGACCGACCGTCCAGAGCTGGTTCCCGGACGGATCTCGCACGGTTGCATCCGGATGCGCAACCCTGACATCGTACGTCTTGGCCGGCTGATGCCGGTCGGCACGCCCCTGACGATTCGCTGATGCCCCGACTGCTGATAGTGGGAATGCTTGTCGTGTTGCTGTGGCCCTGGGCCGCGCCATCCGACGTGCACGCGCAGGGCCCGGGTCCCCGCGAGGTGCCATCTGAACTCTGGGAGGAGTACCCGCTCGAGGCGCCGCGCTCCACACCTCGGAAGGAGACCAGCGAGCGCCGGGGTGACCGGAACCGGCCCGCGCCGCGGGCGATCGACCGGGCGACGAGCGATGGCAGCGACGCCACCACGGCCCTTCTGATAGCGGGGCTGCTCCTTCTCGCCACGTCTGCGATCATCGTCTTCGCACTGGCGTCGGCGCGCGGCGTCATCGAGCGGTTTCGAGATAAGAAGCGCGCACTTCGCGGCGGAGCGCCCGATGCCTCGCCGGACGCCGACGGTCGACGGCCTCACGATCTTGACGTCCCATCGACGGCGCAGTCCACCCGTCGCCCCTCGGTGCCGCGTCCGCCGCCCCCCACCAGGTCCACGCAGCCGTCGGGTCCCGCGCCGGCCCGCGACGCGCGAGCGCACCCCTCGCCCGGCGCGCAGCCCGCGCTGGGCTATGCGAGCGTGCCCGAGGGGGACCAGGGCAACGACTCGATGCGCCGCCAGCAGCAGGAGATCGACGCAATCTGCAGCCGGAAGGGGCTGGACTTGCTGAAGCTCGTGCGGGACGTCGAGTCCCGGGGCGGCTCCGACTTGAACCGCCCGGGCCTCGCATACGCGCTGGAGCATCTGAAGGCGCGCGACGCCTCCTGCCTCATCGTGTCGAGCCTCGAGCGGTTGAGCCGTTCAGCGGCCAACCTCGGAACGATCGTCGAGTGGCTCGATCGGCAGGGCGCGCGGCTCGTGGTCGTCGACATCGATCTGGACACCGGCACACCGGAGGGGCGTCTGGGCGCGAAGGCGCTCGCCGCGGTTGGTGGCTCCGAGCGGAAGACGCTCATGCTGCGAACACGCAAGGGGCTCGAGGCCGCACGCCTGGCCCGGAGATCCTCGGGACAGCCGGCCGTGAGCGACGCGTCGGCGCTGAAGCAGCGCATCGCCGATATGCGGGCCGGCGGGATGACACTGCAGGCGATCGCCGACACCCTCAATGCGGAGGGGCTCCCAACGCTGCGCGGCGGCGCACTTTGGCGTCCCTCCAGCGTCCAGGCGGCGACCGGATACAAGCGGCCCAAACGTACGAGCCCGTTGGCTTAGAGGCTGCCTCACCCCCCCCCCGCACGTCTGGCGGCAGACGTGCGGGGGGCTCCTGATCCTCGTCCATTTCAGCAACGAGGGCCTCAGTGCGGAAGACGCCTCCCATCAGGCGAAAGCAGCAGCCCCGACCTCGGCGAGGTGGGCCGGCTTGCGAGGTTCTCCAAGCGCTCGGCCCGCCCATGTAGCAGTTCTCCGACGACGCCTCGGGGACGCCGATGAAGTCGCTCCGTGTCTTGCTTGTCCTCGCTCTGTGCGCGCCCGCGGCGCAGGGCGCGTCGCCGCGTCTCGCTGTCGACGCGGGCCGACCGCGCGACCGCAGAGCGCTGGCGGGCGAGACTGTCTCGGACACTCCTCGGAGGCGGTGAGAAGATCAGCGTGTGACGGACGTGCTCCTGCTGCCAGGGGTGGTCCTGCCGGCCTCGCTGGCCTACGGCGCGCTGCTCGACGCCCTGCCCGAGAGGACGAACGCGGTTGCGAAGGACCTCGAGCTCTATGCCGCGGATGAGCCTCCCGCCGGCTACACGCTCGACGCCGAGGGCCAAGGCATCGTGCGCGCCGCCGCGGAGGCGGGCTTCGAGCGCTTCCACCTCGCGGGCTACTCGGCGGGCGGCGCCGCGGCGCTGCGGTTTGCGACGCTGCAGCCCGAGCGCTTGCTAAGCGTGACACTGCTCGAGGCGGCGTGGGCGGGCAACCAGCGGCGGACGCCGGCCGAGCAGGAGGTGCAGGCGGAGTTCGAGCGCGCGATGGCGCTGCCGGCCGAAGAGCGCATGCGCCCGTTCGTGCGTCTCCAGCTTGCCCCGGGCGTCGCGCCGCCTCCGCCTCCGCCCGGCCCGCCACCGCCCTGGATGGCGTCGCGCCTCGCCGGCATCGCCGCCGTCATGGCGGCCTTCGCCGCCTGCGAGCTGGACCTGGCGCCGGTCATCCACGCGCAGCTGCCCGTCCTCTACGTGCTCGGCGGCCGCAGCAACCCAGCGTGGTTCGCTGCGATGGCCGACCGCCTCGCCGCCGCGCTGCCGGACTTCACGCTCGAGGTCTTCGAGGACCGCCATCACTTCGACCCGCCCCACCGTGCCGAGCCCGAGCGCCTCGCCCGCACGCTCGCCGCCTTCTGGTCGCGCGACGGCGTGTGATCGGAGGTCGAGCTCGACGACGCGGCCGGTGATCGCGAACCAAGACGACCCTCTTCTAGCGGACGGGATCAGGCCGTGTTGCGTGCGTCTGAGGAGCGCCCACGACCCGGGAATGCAAACGGCGTGGAGTCGTCACCCGCCTTCTCTCGACCCCGGGGCCACCCCTGCGCGCCGGGAGCAGTCACGCGCGCCGTGGATACGGGTCCTTGGCTGGGGCGACCCCAGCGAGGTTTGTGAGCAGTCGTGTTGCGGCCGCGTCGAAGCGCGCCACCTCGCCATACGGGCGTGCGATCAGCAGGGCGCCCTCGAGGCCGCCGACGAGCGTCTGTGCGGCCTCGGCGGCGGAGCCGTCGGGCCGTAGGGAGCGCTCCGCCCGGCCCTGCTCGAAGACGTCCGTGAGCCAGGCCACGTTGTCGTCGAAGAAGCGCAGGACGGCGTCCCGCATCGCTTCCGGGAGCGTGTCGTAGTCGGCCGCGAGCATGCCGCAGAGGCACATACGGTTCTCGCGCAGGACGTCGGCATAGATGCGGGCGTAGGCGGCGAGCTTGGCGGGGGCGTCGCCGCCGCGGGCGTCGATCTGCTCAAGCGCCTCGGCGAAGCGGGCGGCGTAGCGCTCGACGAGCGCCTGACCGAGTTCGGCCTTGCCGGGGAAGTGGTAGTGGAGGCTGGCCTTGGTGATGCCGAGTTCGGCGGCGACGTTGGCGTAGCTGAAGCCGTTGTAGCCGCGGTTCTGCACGAGCCGTTCCGCGCTGTCGAGGATCCGCTCCGCCGTGTCGGCGTTCGCTCGCTGTCGTCTGGGCGCCATCCGCTGCATCCTCTCGAGGTCGGCGGGTCGACTTGACACTTTACCTACTAGTAGATCAGAATGATCTGGACTTGCTGGACGGCAACCGGAGGAGAGAACCTCATGCCCGACAACGACCCCAAGGGCGGCTGATGGCGCTCCCCGGTCGCGAGGAGGGATGAGGTGAGCACGCCCACCTATCACGGCGGCTCGCGCGGCCTCCAGGATCGCTTCGACACGCGCCGGCTTGCCGACCGCATCGAGGAACGGCTGGTTCGAACGACGATCGGCAAGGAGGAGCGCGCGTTCATCGAGCGCATGGAGATGTTCTTCCTCGCTACCGCCGACCCCGAGGGGCAACCTCAATGCTCGTACAAGGGCGGCGATCCCGGCTTCGTGCGGGTCCTCGACGAGCGCACGCTCGCGTTCCCGAGCTACGACGGCAACGGCATGTTCCTGTCGCTGGGCAACCTGCGGGTCAACCCCCACGTCGGGCTGCTGTTCATCGACTTTCGGCCCCGGCGCCCGTCGCGGCTGCGGGTGAACGGGGTCGCGTCGATCGACGAGCGTGACCCGCTGCTCGCGGAGTACCCGAAGGCGCAGCTCGTGGTGCGCGTGCGCGCGACCCAGCTGTTCCCGAACTGTCCGCGCTATATCCACCGGATGCGGCTTGTCGGGCGCTCGCGGTTCGTCCCGCGGCCGGACGGCGAGCCCCCGGTTCCCGATTGGAAGCGGGCCGAGTGGGCATGCGACGTGCTGCCCAAGGGTGACCCAGCGACTGAGGAGGCATCAGATGAGCACTACGACTGAGAGCGGGTACTCGATCGCCGGCCGCGAGCAGGCGTTCGATTTCATGGCCGACTACCCCGAGTACGGCGAGCAGCGCTGGTACTCGGATGCGCTCGGCGCCGAGCAGGTGTCATTCAGCTGGCGGCAGATGTCGCCGGGCACCGGAGGGCGCGGCAGCTACGGCCACCGTCACCCCGGCCAGGAGGAGGTCTACTTCGTGATCTCCGGGACGGTCACCTTCAAGGTCGGCGATGACGTCTTTACGGCCGGGCCGCAGACGGCCGTCAGGATGTCAGGCGACGATTTCTACTCCGTCCACAACGACACCGACCGCGAGGCCGAGCTGCTGATCTTCTCGACCCGGCTCGAGGATCCGCCGCTTCAGAAGCAGGACGGCTTCTGGCCGTAGAGGAAACGAGCCAGCCATGGGCGGCTCCGCGGCGCCTTGGGTTCTCGATGAGGCTCATGTCCGGAAAAGGGCATTCTCGGGCGTATCCGGGTTGTCCCGGATAGGCCCCGTCACTCGGACACATCACCGGGCGGGTCTTGCGAGGCACTCCGCGCCGTGATCGGCGCAGAAGGCCAGAAGGCGCCCGTTTACAGGACAAATGCCCGCAAGCGGTTCCCGCTACGCGATGATCTGGGCGTTGAATGTGTGCTTCGATGTCGAGAAGGCCCGGCCGGCTCCGCTTGCGAGGTGAAGGGCCTCGACAGGCGCGGCCCACGACACCAGGAGACCACGATGCCGAAGTATGGGAAAACCGAGCCGACTCTCGCTCGTCCGCCGGTCGTCAGTCAGAACGAGTGGGACGCGGCGCTGACGGCCCTGCTTGAGCGCGAGCAGACCGTCGGCGCCGCGATGCACGAGCTCGCCGCCGCACGGAAGCGCATGCCGATGGTGCGGGTGGAGCACGACTACGCGTTCGAGGGTCCTGACGGGCGGCGGTCACTGCCCGAGCTGTTCGACGGGCGCAGCCAGCTGATCCTCTACCGGTTCTTCTTCGAGGAGGGTGTCGACGGTTGGCCCGACGCCGGGTGCGTTGGCTGCTCGTCCGTCGCCGACGGCATCCCCGAGCTCGGCCTCCTGCATGCTCGCGACATCACCTTCGCGATGGCATCGCTGGCACCTCAGGCGAATCTCCGCCGCTACGCCGAGCGCATGGGTTGGACGGACGTGCCCTGGTACACGATCCGCAGCGAGCGCTTCTCCGCTGACTTCGGGGTCAACGAGTGGTTCGGCTTCAACGTCTTCCTGCGCGACGGCAGCGACGTCTACCGCACCTACTTCCTGCAGCACGGAGCGATGGTCCAATGGATCGGCAGCCTCTGGAGCTTGTGGTCCTTGACGCCCTATGGCGGGCAGTCCGACGACGAGGACTTGCCCGAGGGCTGGCCGCGGGCGCCGGGGTCGTTCTGGTTCCGCCGCCACGACGAGTTCGACGATCCGCCGCCGTCGGCCCGCCGGCGCGTCGACCCGGATGATCGGCCCTAGCGGCTGGAGAACTCCGTCAAGGTGAACGTCCTGGTGGTGCCGGCAGGCTCGGCGAGAACCGTGGGCTCTGAAGGAAGCGCTTAGACCCCATGGGTTCTTAGGCCGTTCAGCTAGCCAACCTACCAACCGCGGGCGGGGACGCTCAGGTTGCGAGGTCACGACCCCGGTCCGGATGCCCGGATCGGAACTTGACGGGTCTCTGACGCTGACATGGGCCAGGCGCGTTCAGGTCGAGGGCGCAACCGCCGCCGCGCCATCTGCCGAGCCGTCGCTGCGGGCCCGCAGCTCGTTGGCGATGTGCACGGCCGCGGAGGTCAGCGGGGCGGCAAGGGTCAGCCCGACCATCCCGAACAAGGAGCCGGCACCGATCGTGACGACGAGCACCACGAGCGGGTTGAGGCTCAGCGTCGCGCCCATCACGAACGGCTGGATCACCTGCTGAAGCACGCTGTTGGCAAGCAGAGATACCACCGCCATGATGAGCGCGGCGTCCGTGCCCTCGGCGCCAAGCGCGATCAGGACCGCGAAGGCGCCGGCAACCCAGGCGCCGACGAAGGGCACGTAGGCGCCCACGAACGTCACTACCGCGATCGTCCCGGCGAGCGGCACCCCGACGACCCATGCTGCGAGCCCGATCACGACGGCGTTGAAGGCGGCGATGATCGAGACACCCAGGAAGTAGCTGCGCAGCGACTTGGCGACGTTGCTTGTGACGACGTCGCCGACCGGTTCGGGCACGCCCAGGTGCCGGTTGATGAACGCGCGCATCACCGGACCGTCCTTTAGCACGAACAGCGCGCTAAGCGCCGCGAAACCAAGGAAGAACAAGAGCGACTTCAGCCCGCCGATGCCCTCCGCGATCCCGCTCAGCAGCGTCGTGCGAATCTCGGGCGCGGCCTCCTTCACGTCCTCCTTGACGCTCTGTGCGTTATCGACTCCGAGGTCTTCCAACCAGCCCTGGATCGTGTTCAGCGACCGGTCCTCCTTCGTCGAGATGTCGCTCGACTGGGCGGATATGCCGCCGACGACCAGCAAGACGATGACCACGCCGATAGCAACGAGCCCAAGCAGCACGAGGACCGCGCCACCGACACGCGGCACCCCGTGGCCTTCCAGCCACCCGACCGCGGGTCCGGCGACCGCGCCGAGCACCGCGGCGAAGATGACGGGCATGACGATCGTCGACGTCTCAGCGAGTAGCCAGATGAGCCCGACGATGACCAGCACGAAGCCAACCAGCAGCCACGATGAGAACCCCAGGTCCCTGAGCCACGCAGGCGCGGAGAACTGAACGTTGCGCTCGGGCGCCATGATCAATGGAGCCTGTCGCTGCGTCCGGCCCGGCCAGCCCAACTGTCGTTCGGGGTCGTCCCCATCGAACCCTCCATGCCTTCGCCGCTGATCACCACTTGGTCGACGATCATCGGAGGCCGAGCGCGCGCTTGCGTCATCCCGGTGGTATGAAATCCGGCGGCCGCGTCAGGCGTCCGGGTTTGTCAGGCGTTCCTTGGGCGGCGCCCTGCGCCCATGGGCGGTTCCGGTGAGGCTGACGCTCATCTTGATCGCCCTGACCGCGCCCGTTGCGCCCGCCTGCAGCGTGACCCCCAAGGCGATGAAGACGATCCCGGGAATCAGGAGAACGCTCGATCCGAGCATCAGGATGCCCAGGCGACCGAGCAGGTAGGGCGGTGCGCAGACAGTCACGCCCAATGCTCCGCCGACCACCGTCGTCACCAGCTTGTCGCGCCTCGAATGAGTCGGCTTGACTCCGATCAGACGGGCGGGCACGGCGACGTAGCAGACCATCATCACCCCGATGACGATTCCCAGCGAGAGCGCGAACCAGGGACTCCCCCAACGCGTCACCACCGTCGTCGACAAGCGCGAGCATCAAGCCGACGATGGCGCCAGAAACCAGGATCGGCGTGAGGTGACGCTTCGCCTGCGCGACGGCCGGCCGGATTTCGGGTGCACCAGGCCGTGTAATCGCGAACGCGAACACCGCGTTGAGGAAGAAGCTCGCCACGGTGATCGCGACGATCGCCAGGATGATCGGGATCAGGACCGCGCCGCGGAGCACGTTGAAGGAGTTGTCGTGCAGCACGTGCGCCCTGAGGTCCGCCATCGCCAGCCAGATCCAGATCGCCGGCAGGACCTGTACGAGCGTTAACGCCAGTTGGACACGAGCAGCCTGAGTCCGTCGAACAGCAGCGCAAAGGCGCCGATCGCAAACGCGAGTGGAGAGAACATCCGCCGGGAGCGGCTCAGCCGAAGCACCGCCTCCTCGATCTTTGCCTCGTCGCTGTCCTCGATGGCTCGCACCAGCGACCGGATACGGGTCGAGAGGGAAGCCAAACGTCGCTTGAAGCTCTGCCTCGAGGACGCCTTCTCGCTCATCGCCGACAGTCCGCCGACCGCCGGAGGGTCTTACACCCGCGGGTCGGCCTCGAGCACGGCATCGGGAGAGTGCCGCTTCACGGCTCTCGCGGCCGGAGCGCCCGCGTCGTGGGCCGAGCTGATGACGATCACGTCGTATGACCCAGCAGCGTCACGGGTCGAGCCGCTCGAGCGCGGCTTCGACGTCGTAGCCGAGCGCGAGTGCGACCTTCGGCGCGCACTGGACGACTCGCGCAGTGCCCGTTACGGGCGTGACCGCCTCGAGGCTGGCGACGATCTCGTCGCTTGTCGCCCCGGCTGCGAGCGCGAGCGCCACGGCGTGCTGGAACGACGAAGGGGCCGCATCGACGGCGATCGTCGCGGCGACGCGCACGAGCGCCGCGGTCCTCTCGTCGATGACCGGCCGTGCGAATGAGCTGCCCTCCGACGCGATCGCTTCGAGGAGCGCCTCATCGTGCACGGCGAGCCGGCGCAGGTGCTGCTTGTACTCGTCCATTGGCAATCGGCGTATATCCAACCCGCCGCGGTTTGCCGGCGCATCATCCTTCCGGGATGAGATTTGCGCGCCGGCGGGTAGACCGAGCTCTCCAGGAGCCCGACCTCGACGGAACGCTCGATCGCCTCGCTGCGAGATGACGACACCGAGCTTGCGGTAGATAGAGACCGCCTCGCTCTTGACGGTGTTGCGCGAGATGAACAGCCTGCTCGCGATCTCCGGGAACATGAGATGGGTGGCGAGGAACGGCAGCAGCCGGAGCTCCGCACCCGTCAGGCTCATCGCCCAGGCCCCGTCGGATCCGGCGGTCGCCGCGACGCGGTCGCGCAGCTCACGCGCATCCCCGACCAGCGAGCCCATATGCGGACGGAGCTCGAGCACCTGCTCGGTCTCGGTGAGGACCGTGCGGGCGGCGCCGGGCTCGGCGAGTGCGAGATGCGCGCGTGTGAGCTCGAGCCCGACCTGGATCGTCAGCCAGGGAAGTCCATAGTCGAGCATTGGCCGCAGACGGTGAGCGCGCGTCAGCGCCGCGCGGGCATCCTCCCGTCTTGCCTCGTGGAGCGCGATGCGTGCAGTCGCCATGTGGGCGAGCGCGCTCGACGAGTAGTCGCCGAGGCCGGCCTCGTCGACGACCGCTTGTGCCGCGGCCGCTCGTCGCCCTGCCTCGTCCCAGGCTCCCTGCTTGGCCGCGAGGAGCGCGAGCTGTGCCTGTGCCAGGAAGACGTCCTCGGCGGCGCCGAGAGGCAGCCCCTTCTCGACGGCTGCAGTCAGGTCGTCCGTCGCACGATCGGATGCGCCGAGCAGCGCATGCGCAACGCCTCGCCCTAGGAGTGCCACAGTGACCCAATCACTCTCCGGCGGGAGCTGATTCAGCGCCAGATCGGCCTCGGCGAGCGCCTGCTCGACACCGCTCGGCATCATGTGGGCCCGCAGGGTGGCGACCCAGGGCTCGATCGTGGCGCTGCCATCCGAGAGCGCGATCGTCGAGGTTGCCCCGTCGGCGAGAGCGAGCCACCGCTCGGCATCCGCCGGGCGGCCCGTCAGCGCTCTGACCCAGGCTCCAACAACGGCGAGCGCCGGGTACTGCCGCAGCTCGTCATCGCTGAACCACCCCAGCCACTCCTCCAAGGTCTCAATCCGGCCGTCGTAGTGGACGGCCAGGGCAAGGGCGTCGACCAGGCCAGCGACCGTGTCCGTCTCACCGGCAGCGTGCCCATAGACGACCGCCGCCTCGTTGAAGCCGTTGTCGATGCACCAGGTCATCGCCCGGCCGTTGAGTTCGCGGACCGTCTCGGGCTCGCTGTGCTGGAGCTCGTTGCGGAGCAGTTGGCCAAACAGGTGGTGGTAGCGATACCACTCGCCTCGCCGGTCGAGCGGCACCACGAAGCAGTTCGTTCGCTCGAGCGCCTCGAGCGTGTGTGCCGAGCGGGTCGTCTGGAGCACGGCGTCGCAAAGCCCGCCGGACATCCGGTCCAAGACCGAGGTGTACTTGAGGAAATGCGCCTCGGCAGCCGGCAGCCGCGACAGGAGCTCGAGCCGGAAATAGTCGGACACGAAGCGGTTGTCGCCGTTGAAGCCCGCGGCGCCCGCCGGGCTTGGCGCACCGGCCTGCAACGACAGCGCCGTGAGGTACAGGCCGGCGGGCCAGCCCTCCGTCCGCTCGGTCAACTCGGAGAGCTCGCGGGCGTGGAGCTCGACTCCGGCCGCCTCCAGCAGCGACTCGGCCTCGCCCTCGTCCAGCCGGAGATTCGCCACGCCGATCTCGTGCACCGATCCCTGCGCCCGCCAGCGGGCGAGCGGCAGCGGCGGCTCTTCCCGGCTCGCAATCGCGATCTGCGAGCCCTCCTGCACATACCGAAACAACTCCGCGAGCACGTCGAGACAAGACGGATTGGCGACGGCGTGCAGATCGTCGATCACCAGCACCAATGGGTTCTCAAGCCCGGCCAGCGCACTTCCGACGCGCGGGACGCGTAGCGCCCAACCCGATCCCCCCGGGCCCGACAACGCGTCGAACACCTCGGCCGGGATCGGCTCGACCCCGTGAATCGCAGCCGCGATGTACCGCAGGAACACCACGGGGTCGTCGTCTCGCCCGTCGAGCGCGACCCACGCGAATGGACGGGTATCGGCATCCGCCCACCGCGCCATCAGGGTCGTCTTGCCGTATCCCGCGGGCGCGACCACGGTCACGAAAGGCAAGGTCGAACTGCACAGCCGTGCGATCACGTCCGCCTTCGCCACGGTCCCCGGCCGAGGCAACGGCGCAGCGAGCTTGACCTCCACGAGGTCGAAAGGAACTTCCGCGAGGGCCATCGCAGGCCCAATGCTATGGCGTTGCCGGTCGGGAACGCCAGATCTCAATGCAGATTTCACCCCGCTGGTATGAGGAACGGCAGACGGGCGCACACGTACGATCGCAACCTCATGTCTGCTCGTGCTCACGGCTTTCAAGGCCGGATCGTGTTCTGAGGGCAACTGGATACAGACAGCGGAGGGCAAGGGCTGGTTTCCGATCCTGCGCCTCTACAGCCCGCTCGAGCCGTTCTTCGACAAGACCTGGCGGCCGAGCGAAATCGAGGACGGGGTCTAGGACAGTCGCCGTACACCTCGTCCTGAGAACAAGACGTCGAAAGAAAGGAAGCACCATGGCCCAGTCGACAGATGAGACCCCGGTTCTCGACCTGCTCAAGGACATGACCGCGGCCTCGCTCGACGCGACGAGTCTCGATGAGCAAACGATCATGCTCGTTCGCATCGCCGCACTCGTCGCCGTCGACGCCCCGTCGATCTCGTATCTGCTGAACCTCGGAGCGGCAAACGAGGTCGGCCTCGACCCCGAGCGGATCCGGGGCGTGCTTGCCGCGGTCGCACCGATCGTCGGCACAGCGCGAGTCGCGTCCGCGACGGGCAAGATCGTCGACGCGCTCGACGTCGCGATCGAGGTCGCCGAGCACGAGAAGCAAAGCGGGCAGTAACCGCGCCGGCGAGCGTCGCCTGCCGCGAGAGGGAGCCGGCCCCTCAGCTCTCCACCGAGGCGCCGTGGGGGATCATCCTCCACGGCGCTCTCGCTATTTCGGCGTTGCCCAGATCGGCCAAGCTCCTCCGGGCCAGCGTTAAAGCGGTCCGTCCTCCTCTGCTGGCTGGCCGGCGCGTCGACGTCCCCTTAGCCGCGGTCGCTCGCCGCGCTCGGCCTTTTGCTCCAGGTACTTCTCGGCGACCGATGTGAGCAGGGCGACCAGCACGCCGAATCCGGTGAGGATGTAGACGATCGTGAAGATCTGCGTCCCGGCGCTGGTCGGGGTGAAGTCTCCATAGCCGACAGTCGTCAGCGTCGCGATCGAGAAGTAGAGCGCCTCGATAATGGTCCAGTCCTCGAAGCGCCAGTAGAAGAGCGTCCCCGTGAGCACCAAGGCGCCCGCGACGAAGGGCAGCGCCTTGGTCTCGGGATCGCGCCAGACGGCGGCCAAGGCCCGCCCGAGTTCCCGGGCCGCAAGGAGAAGTGGAATCACTGCCTGGGTATTCGCGACATCCGTCCGCCTTCCTGGCCAATCCCCAGCAGAACATCTGATCCAGTGCCGGCACCCGCCAGGAGGCGGTCCAGGACCCGCTGCGGCGCACCGGCGGCTTCGGCACGGGCGAGCACCCGCTCCGCGGCCGCCTCGAGGACGCCGGTGCCTGGCGAGCATGTCGACGTCGATTCCAGCCTCCTCGACGGTCACGCGTCGCGCGTCGATGCGCAGGCACTAGCTCGCGTCGGCTCGTGCCGCCGCCTCGATCTCGCGCTCGAGCTCGTCGGCGTCGGCATCCAGCTGCTTCTCGATCAGCTTGTTGGCGCGCTTGGTCGCTTTCTCGAGCTGCTCCTCGATCTTCGACTCGCCGAGCACGATCACCGCGGCGCTGCCCGCCTCGAGCTCGTCGGCGAGCTCCTTGAGGTCTCCGCGCGAGATGCCGCGCGTGAGGTGGCCGGTCAGGCCGCCCGCGCCGGCGCCGACGATCGCGCTGCCGAGGATCGCGGGAGGGAAGATGATCCCGACGAGCGCGCCGACGGCGGCCCCGGTCCAGGCGCCGTGCTGGGTCGGCTTCTCGGTCTTCGTCACCCGGACCTTGCCGTCTTCTTCCTTTCGGATCACCGCGGAGTCGAAGGTCCCGATCGCTCCCATGGCGTGGAGGTCGAAGACGGCCTCGTAGTCGGCCTCGGCATCCGCGATCTCGTCGTAGACGGCTGCATAGAGAAATACGGGTCTGTCGGACATGTCGCTCCTTTCAAGAGCTGTCTTGGAGACCTTCGGGGTCAGAACGCTTTCGAGCGAACGTCTCGTCGCATCATTCGCAGTCGATTTGCGCGAACGCCTGCTGGTAGGAGCTCGCCAGCTGCTGGCCTGCAGCCCGCAACTTGGCCTCTGCGCCACTGAGAGAGAGGTCCGAGGTTAGGCCGCTTGCGACCGCCTCGAGCTCAGAGGTGAACTCCTGGGTGGCCGACTCGACCTCCTGCCTCCGCTCCTCGCTGAGGTCGGGCTGTGCGTCCTTGATCTGGTTGAGGTCGTCCTCGATGGCGTTCAGGTTCTCTTCCACGCCGTCGGCCGTCGCGGTCGCAGGCGTGAGTGCGGCCAGGTCGTCGACCTGCGTCTTCAGGTCGGCGCGGGCGTCGCACATCTGTGTTTGCGCCTTCTCCTCGTCCGACTCGCCGCATCCGGCCGCCGTTCCGGCGATCAGCAGGAGCCCGGCGACGAGTAGACCAAGGCGCAGCACACGCCTGTGCGGAGAAGGCGCCTGTCGGGAAGTCTGTTTGCGATTCATGGCCCACACTCCATCGTCCGATCGCATTCGGTGCATCACCCGCCTGGGATGAAATGTCACGCGGTGCATGGCCATTGCCGGCATGCCATCAGAGGCCTGTTTCGGCCGCGACGCGGCCGGACGCAACGGCCTCCTTGAGGGCACGGTGGTCGCGCTCGTTCTGGTCGGCGTAGGCCTCTGCGAACGAATCCAGCGCACGGTCGAAGCTGTCGCCGGCGCCGAGATAGCTTGCGATCGCGATCGCGTCCCCGGAGCGGGCGTGGGCCTTTGCGAGCGCATTGCCGCAGAGCTTCGCGTACATCGTCATCGCATGCGGGTTCATCAACTCGACCAGCGCCGAGCCCTTCCCGTCCCAGAGCTGGCGCATGTAGAAATCCCGGCTCACTCCGTCCTGGTCTTCGATCCGGATCCAGCCGAGCATGACGTCGCTGGCGGCCTGCGTCAGACGCTGACCCTCCACGACCCGCTGGCCGTGGCTGTTGAACGTGCTCTTGCCCAGGAACGGCTCGAGCACCGAAGCCTGCGCCTCCTTGAGTTGCAGGAACAGCGGATCGCTCTCGTCCCGGCCGAGCATGAGCACGATCCAGGCGCGTGTGCCGACGCTGCCCACGCCGACGACCTTCCGCGCAGCGTGGACGTACCGAAAGCGCTCGAGCAGCCACCGTCGATCGGCGGTCAGCGTACGCCGGTAGGAGCGGACGGCTCCCCGTAGGAACTCCACGAGCTCCACCTCTTCGGCGCCGGACACCACCTCCTCGATTGGCATGATGAGGGGCGGGTCGCTCGCGATCCTGGGCTCGCCGTGAACGATCTCCGTGAGCTTTCCAAATGCCCTCAGGCTGTCCTTCGACCGCGCCTTCGCCACATTGCGCTCGAACCGTTTCAGTTGCTTCCCGGCGACCTGCTGAGCCGCCAGCGCGGCGATCTCGTCCACGTCGATGCGGGAGTACCAGAGGTCGAGATTTGACATCCCGGCGAGGCCGCTCATCGCCTCCCGGTACGCACGCGTCACAGCCCGATTGATCGACCGCCGCTGTTTCGCATCGAAGCCTCGATCCCGGCCGGCCACGGCGAAGCTGGCCACCAGCCGCTTCACGTCCCACTCGAACGGCCCCGGCAGGGTCTCGTCGAAGTCGTTGACGCCGAACACCAGCCGCCGATCGGGCGCGCCGAAGACGCCGAAGTTCGACAGGTGCGCATCGCCACAGAGCTGCACGTCCAGGCCGGTCCGAGGCGCCTCCGCAAGGTCCGCCGCCATCGGATAGGCCGCGCCGCGGAAGAACGTGAACGGCGACACCAGCATCCGTCCATAGCGGATCGGCAGCAACCCGGGTACCCGTGTGGCAGCCTGCTCCTGTAGCAGCTCGACCGGATCGGGCCGGTCGGAGGCCGGCTCCCATTCGCCATGCCCGGAGCGCGACACCACGGCCCTCGCCGCCTTGCCCCTCGCGGCCCGCTCTTCAACGGTGATGTGCGGTACCGCCTTCGGCTTGGGCCGCCGCCCGTCGCGCTGCCGCGCAGGCGCGGCCGAGTCCGTCGCCTCGTCCTGAGCTGCCTCAGCCAGCTCACTCGGGTCGGGCGTCCCGACCGCGCCGTACCCCTCGAGGGGGTGCTCAACGTCCGCCATGATGTCGCTCCCTTCGCGGCCGGGCGGAGTCTCGGATACCTCCGCGTCTGTGCATCGGCTCGATGGAACCGCGCCTCAGCCGCGGCGGCATCACCCAGCTGGCATGAAATCCCGGCTGGCGGGCGCTGGTCGGCGAGAGCCAGGCGTGTCGCGGCCTCAGCGCTCGGGTCGCATCGCATTTCATCCCAGCGGGGCGATGACTGCTCGTGTTGGCGGTTGCAGGATTGCCCGCAGTGTTCCGGTCCTGCGCGGACAACATCTTGGTCCCGAGACGGCCTCGTCCCTTAAGGCGACCGGCGCGCGAACGTGTGTGTGGTGAGCTGGGCGAGCGCGGTGCCGATCAGGGCGCCGGCCAGTACATCGCCGGGGTAGTGCACGCCGGTGTGGACGCGCGAGTAGGCCACCAGCGCGGCGAGCGCCTGCAGCGGGACGGCGGCCGCCGGCGACGCGTGGCCGACGCCGGTCGCGAACGCGAAGGCGGCGGCGGAGTGGCCGGAGGGAAACGAGCGCGAGCTCGGCATCCGCACGTGGCGCGCGAGCGGGACGTCGCCCGCCAGACGGTCGGGCCGTCGCCGCCGTGCGAGCGGCTTGACCGCAACGTTGACGACGGTCGCGGTGACCCCGAGCGATGCGAGCCCCTGAGTGGCCGCGCGGCGGCCGGTCTTGCCACCCGCGAGTGCGAGCAGCGCGGCGGAGCTCAAGGAGAGGCGCGAGTAGTCGGCGGCGCGCGACAGGCGGCTCATCGCGACGTCGAGCGCCGGGGTCGGGGTGCGGGCGATGGCGGCGTAGATTGCGAGATCGAGGCGCTCGGCGTCCTCGATCCACGGCGGCCGGGGGGCCGAGGATTCGACGTTGGTGGTCAAGGAGGTGGGATCGTATGAGGCGACGGCTGGCAGCGATCGTCGCGTTGGTAGTGGGGGCGGCCACGGTCGCGCTCGCGGTCGCCGTGGCGGTGAGTGAGTTCCCGCGCGGCTTGGGCCTGCTGGGCTGTGTGGTGATCGCCGGCGCGGCGGCCTGGTACGGCGTGCTGAGACGGGGGGGCGCGCGGGTAGCGGGGCTGACCGTCGCTGCGCTCGCGCTCGCCGGCGCCGTGGCGCTGCTCGTCGCGGGTGGTGCGCCGTTGGTCGATCTGCTGGTCGTGGCGGGGCTGCTGGTGTCGCTGGCTGCGGCGCGTGCCACCCAGGCCGTGCACGTGGATCTGCCCGGCGCTCCGGCGCCGCGCCGGCCGGTGCTCTTCTTCAACCCGCGTTCGGGTGGCGGAAAGGCGGAGCGCTTCGCGCTCGCCGACGAGGCACGCGCGCGAGGGATCGAGCCGATCGAGCTGAAGCCCGGCGAGGACCTCGAGACGCTCGTTCGCGGAGCCGTCGAGCGCGGCGCCGACGGACTCGCGATGGCTGGCGGCGACGGCTCGCAGGCGATCGTCGCGGCGATCGCGGCCGAGCGCGGGCTGCCCTACGCGTGCGTTCCCGCCGGAACGCGCAACCACTTCGCGCTCGACCTCGGCGTCGACCGCGACGACGTGGTCGGCGCCCTCGACGCGTTCGTAGACGGCGGCGAGCGCGCCATCGACCTCGCCGAGATCAACGGCCGCGTGTTCGTCAACAACGTCTCGCTCGGGCTCTACGCCGAGGCCGTCCAGCGCGAGGGCTACCGCGACGCGAAGATACGCACGCTGCTCGACACCGTGCCCGACATGGTCGGCCCCGGCGGCAGCGAGCTCGACCTTCGCTGGACCGGCCCGGGCGGGCAGGTGCACCACGCGGGTGCGATGGTGCTCGTCTCCAACAACCGCTACCGGCTCGGCCGCGCCGTCGGCTCGGGCACGCGGCCGCGGATCGACGACGGCCTGCTCGGGATCACCGTCGTCGGTGAGCCCTCCGGGCGCGGCGAGGAGAGGCATTCGTTGCAGCGGCCGATGCGCGAGTGGTCGGCGCCCAGCTTCGAGGTCGACGCCGACCGCCGCGTCCCCGCCGGCATCGACGGCGAGGCGCTCGTGCTCGACCCGCCGCTGCGGTTTCGCATTCGGCCCGCAGTACTGCGCGTGCGGATCGCGCGCAAGCACCCGGGCGCCTCGCCATCGGCCATGGCTCCCGAAGGCGCCCGGGCCGGCCTGGTCGAACTGGCGCGAATCGCCCGCGGCCGCGACCAGAAACCCGCAATGTCAACACCAAGGAGGCCCGAATGGACCTGATGGAGATCACCGAGAAGGAACGGCTCAGCCGCGAGGACGCCGCCGCCCGACTGCACGCCATCGCCGACGCGCTCGCCAAACACAACGACATCGAGTTCGACCGCGGCGGCATGCACTTCAAGGTGCACGTGCCCGACGAGGTCGACTTCAAGCTCGAGATCGAAATCGAGGACGACGGGCGGGAGCTCGAGGTCGAGCTCAAGTGGTGAGCGAAGCACCCCATATCGGCATGATCGACCTCGGCCGGCAGCGGGAGACCGTTCCTCCACGGGAACACGGTCGCCGACGACGGATGCCCCGGCATCATCCCTGCTGGGTGATTTCGGCCCCTTGCCCATCCGATCTATGGCACGACACGCGTGGGAACTCCGGCATGTTCCGGGCCACGGGTTTCATCCCAGCGGGGTGATGCGATCCGAGGGAGGTCAGTCCTACTGTTGGCCGGAATCCGCGCGAAGGGCGCGGACAACGCGAACAGGAGAATGAGCGCGAGAGTGGGTGGACTGGCCTCGATCACGACGCCCGACACGGTGCCGAGCAGCGCACCGACTCCGGATACAGCCGAGGGACCTCTACTTCGGGCCCCCAGGCGCAGGCAGGAAAAGAGCACAGCTGGATCGAAACCATCCCCCGCAAAGGCTGGTTCCCGATTCTGCGCCTCTACAGCCCGCTCCAGCCGTTCTTCGACAAGAGCTGGCGGCCGAGCGAGATCGAACCCCACAACCCCGGCTCCAACGGGCACCAGCCCGAAACCGGACGCTGAACCACGTGACCGGGGCAGCTCTGACACGCGAACGAATCAACCAAGGAGGTACGAGGTGAGAGGTGCGGGTCGAGCGACATTTGCCGCGATTCTGCTGTTGATCGCGGGGACGCTCAACATCATCTATGGCATCGGCGCGCTGGACAGCGCCAACATCTTCACGAACGACACGAGGTACATCTTCACGAACCTCAACACGATGGGCTGGGTCTTGATCGTGCTCGGGGTGGTTCAGCTGACAGGAGGCTTCTCGCTGATCGCCGGCAATACCTACGGCCGGGTGATCGGAATCATCGGGGGCAGCCTCGGTGCGATCTCTGCCCTGCTGTCGATCGGCGGCGCCAACCCGTGGTGGTCGCTCGCCATCTTCTTCCTATGCGTGTGGATCGTCTACGGGATCCTCGTCCTCGGAGAGGACGAGCGCGCACCGTCAACCTGAGCCCGAATCGGGATCCGTTCGAGCTATGGGCGCTGGTCGTCGTTCGGGCGGCCGGCGCCCCATTGGTTGTCCGACGGCGTCGTCAACGAAGCCCGGTAAAGCAGGTTTCTGAACGGGCTCGAGCAGGGCGGAACTTTCAAGCAGGTCAGCCTCGGCCTGCAACGCGTCCTCGACCGGCTGAACGCGACCTAATCGGCACGTTTGCCGCCGCGACGCGCGAAGGTCGCGAGTCGGCGGGCGGCGCGATCCGCGCTCTCGTGACTCGTGTCGAGCACGACTGAGGGATCGCACTTCCGCTCTACCAAGCTGATCCAGTGGTTGCTCGCCGTCTATCATTCCCGGAGGTCGAGCGGCTGGGACTCGTTCTGCGCACTGAGGTGCTTCGCAATGGCTGAGAGGAAAGCCGCAAAGAAGGGCACGCAGCAGTCCGCCAAGAGCACCACCGGCAAGGCGTCCAAGGCATTCACGGACGAGGAACGAGCCGCGATGAAGGAGCGCTCCCAAGAGGTGAAGGCGGCCGCGCGCCGCGGCCCGCGCGCGAGCAAGGCGGACGGGGAAAGCGACGTGCTCGCGAAGATCGCCGAGATGCCGAAACCGGATCGCGCCATGGCCGAGCGGCTCCATGCCCTCATCAAAACCAGCGCGCCAGCCCTCTCGCCGAGAACCTGGTACGGGATGCCCGCGTACGCCAAGGGCGGCAAGGTCGTCTGTTTCTTCCAAAGCGCGCACAAGTTCAAGTCGCGGTATGCGACGTTCGGCTTCAACGACTCGGCGAACCTCGACGAAGGCGCCGTGTGGCCGACCGCCTTCGCGCTGAAGGAGTTGACCGCCGCCGAAGAGGCAAGGATTGGCGCGCTCGTGAAGAAAGCGGCGAGCTGAGGACCGAGCTCGCGAACCTCGTGAGCGGTCCGGCTTGGTCACCTTCGCCGGCGTAATGGCGGTGATCGCAGGCGTCTACATCGCGCTGAGGAGCGGGCCGCGGCGCGCGCGACAAACCGCGAGGCTAGCGATGCCGCGTATTCAGTCCGCAGGCAGCCGTACAGTCGCAGTCGCCACAAGCATCGGGCACGACGGAAGGAGACCCTGTGGCGGACAACGTCGCAAAGCGCTCTGGCTGGATCACCTTCGCTGGCTTACTGGCGGTGATCGCAGGCGGCTACAACGCACTGAGCGGAATCGCCGCGGTGGCCGACGACGACACGGTTGCCTCCCAGGCCAGGGAGGTGCTCTACGGGATCGATCTCACCGCCTGGGGTTGGTTCTGGCTGATCGTCGGGGTGGCGCAGATCATCACCGGGGTCCTCATTTTCCAGCGCAACGTGTGGGGACTCTGGCTCGGCGTCGCCTTCGCTGGCCTGAGCGCCATGCTGACCGTCATCGTCATGTTCGTCTTTCCGCTTTGGGCGATCGCGGTCCTCACGATCGACTTCCTTGTCCTCTTCGGGCTGCTGACCCAAAGCGATGAGTTCCTGACATGACTCTCTCGAGCTGGGTCGGGGAGCGACCTGCTCCGCTTCGAGCTCCTTGCGGGCCTCGGATGCCCAGCCGTCAGCCGAGTGCGAGGGTGCGGCCATGAACACCGAGGGCCACGATGAGCCACGTGTGTCGCACAGCCGGAGGCGCCTGCCGTTAGTGCTGATCGGGATCGCGTCGGTGCTGGCTTTTGTCGCGATCTTCGCTCTGTGGGCAAATCGGCAGCTGCTCGACACGGAGAACTGGACCGAGACGAGCAGCGAGCTGCTCGAGGACGACGCCATTCGCGGCCAGACCGCGGTCTTCCTGGTCGACCAGCTCTACGCCAACGTGGACGTGCAGGGTGATCTCGAGGATGCGCTGGAGGGGGTTTCGCCGCGGGCGGGGGCGCTCGCCGGGCCTGCCTCCGGCGCGCTCAAGGACCTGGCGGTTCGCGCCACGAACACGTTGCTGGGTCGGCCGCGCCCGCAGGAGCTCTGGGAGGAGGCCAACCGGCGCGCACACGACCGTTTCCTGGACGTGGTCGAGGGCGGCGGGGATGTCGTCGCGACGCAGGGCGGCGAGGTGACGCTCGACCTCAAGGCCTTGCTCGGGCAGACGGAGCAGCGGGTGGGGGTAGGCGGACGGGCCGAGGCGGCGATCCCGGAGGACGCGGCGCAGATCACCATCATGAAGTCGGACCAGCTTGAGCTCTTCCAAGATGCGATTCGCGTCCTGCGAGCTGCGGCTATCGTGCTCGTGGTCCTGGCGCTGGGCCTCCTCGCGCTGGCGGTCTACCTCGCAGGTGGCTGGCGCCGCAAAGCCCTGCGAGCGGCCGGGTTCGGCCTTGTCCTCGCCGGCGCCGGCGCGCTCGTGGCGCGCTCGTACGCAAACGGTGCCGTTGTTGACTCGCTGGCCTCGACGGAAGCCGTCCGGCCCGCGGTGGAGGCGGCCTTGTCGATCTCCACCTCGCTGCTGGTGGAGGCCGCATCGGCGACGATCGCCTACGGCGTCGTCCTGGTCGGCGCTGCGTGGCTCGCCGGACCGACCGCGTGGGCGACCGCGACCCGGCGGACGCTCGCTCCCTACATGCGCGAGCCGCGCCTGGCGTATGGCGCGCTCGCAGTGATCGTGCTCATCCTGCTCGCCTGGGGGCCGACCCCGGCCCTCCGGCGGCCGGTCCCGGCGCTGGCGCTAGTGGCGTTGCTTGCGCTGGGCGTCGAGGTGCTCAGGCGCCAGACCGCGCGCGAGTTCCCCGACACGAGCCGCGAGGAATCGCTGCAGCGGGTGCGCGAGCGCGTGGCGGGGATGGGCCGCTGGGTCCGCGGGGGGGTGGCACAGGCGAATGTGCGCGGGAACGGAGCCGACAGTGTGGACCGCTTGGAGCATCTCGAGCGGCTCGGCCGACTGCGCGAGGCCGGCGTGCTCGACGGGCCGGAGTTCGAGCGTGAGAAAGCCCGGCTCCTCGGCTCGGCGCCCCCCTCGGCGGGCGGGGAAGCCCCGGTGTGACAGCGATCGCCGCCCCAAGCGCTGTGCTCGGTCGCTGCCCCTCGCCATGCGCGTTCGCCGCGGATCGTCAGTGCACCGCGATCTCGCCGTCGAGGGCAATCGGTGCGATGAGCTCGATGCGGTCGCCGCTCCAGAAGCGTCCGGGGTCGTACCAGCTCGCCGGTCGCCGGCTGGGGAGCAGTCCCATGTGCTGGTAGGTCGTGGCGACGAGCTCGGCGCAGTAGATCGTCTCCAGCGACGACGAGCGGCGCCGGAGCCGACCGGTCGCCCACTGTCGGACGAGGCTCGGCACCTTGGGGAACGGTCGGCCGTCGAAGCGCTCGATGACCTCCATTAGCCGGTCCTCGTGCCAGCGCTCGATCGCGCCGTCGAGCTGGCGCACCCAGGCCCGCTGCCGGTAGCGCTCGTTCCACGTCTTGACGGCTTCGCCAAGCAAGTGGAGTTGCACGCCCCGGTGGCGCTCACCGGTCCAGACGTCGGGCAGTGAGCGCCCCAGTTCTGCGTGCCACAGGAGCGGGGGCAGGTCGTCGAGGGCGACGACCATGCCGACGTGGTTGACCGGGCTGTTGGTGACCGCACGGATCGCCACGTCGGCAAGTGCCCGGCCGCGGAACAGCCAGATGTCGCCGGTGGGCGCCGTGGCAAGGGCGTCGTCGAGAGCCAAGGTCACGCCGTTCACGAGCCGTAACCTACGGACCGTGCGAGTGCCCTGGAAACTCATCGGAGTCGCCGGCCTCGCGGGCGTGGCAGCCACCGGCGTGGTCGTCGCCCGCAAGCGCCGGGCCCAGCACGACTACGACCCCGACGAACTTCGCGAAAAGCTCCACCGGCGTCTGGCCGAGATCGCCACCGGCAGCGAGGGGACAAGAGCGCCGGAAGGCGACCCGGCGACGCCTTCCGAGGAATGAGACCTGGGACTGCGAGCGTCGGGTGAGTCTCTCGCGCCGGACGGCTGGCACGACCCTGGGGTGATCCTTGGGGGTGTGAGGGGTTAGTCTGCGGCATGGCCGAGTGGGCCTCCGCGTTGTTCGGGCGCCGGGAGGAGCTGGCGGCACTCGAGCGTGCGCTCGGTGAGGTCGAGCGAGGGGGTGCGCGGGCGGTCTGGCTTCGCGGTGAGCCGGGGATTGGCAAGTCGCGCTTGTTGGGCGAGCTTGCGACGCGCGCGCACGAGCGCGGGTTGCTCGTGCTCGATGGGCGGGCCGCGGAGCTGGAGCGTGAGCTGCCGTTCGCGCTGCTCGTGGATGCGCTCGAGCCGCTTGTGCGCGCCGAGGGGTCACAAGGGGTGTGGGGGCTCGACCCGGGCCAGTTGCGCGAGCTTGCAGGGGTGCTGCCGGCGGTCGGGGCGCTGGCCGAGGTGGAGGCGGCGCCGGCGTCGGGGGAGCGTCACCGGGTGGCGCGGGCGGTGCGGGCGCTGCTGGAGCGGCTGGCGGCCGAGCGGCCGGTGGCGCTGCTGGTCGACGACGTGCAGTGGGCCGATCCGGCGTCGGCGGACGTGTTGGCGCTGTTGCTTCACCGGCCCGCCGGCGGCGGCGTGCTGCTGGGGCTGGCGGCGCGTGCGGGGCGGGCGCCGAGGCTGGAGGCGGCATTGGCGGACGCGGTCCGCGGCGGGACCGGTGTGCTGCTCGAGCTCGGCCCGTTGCCGCTCGAGGCGGCGGCGGCGTTGCTGCCCGATACCGGCCCGGCGGCGCGCGAGCGTCTGTACCGGGAGAGTGGCGGTAACCCGTTCTACCTTGTAGAGCTGGCGCGGGCCCCTGAGTTCGGGGGGGTCGGGGGCACAGCGCCCGGGCTGGCCGGCGTGCCGCGGGCGGTGCAGGCGGCGCTGGCGGGCGAGCTGGCGGTGCTGCCGGAGGAGGCGCGCCGAGTGCTGGAGGGCGCGGCGGTGGCGGGCGACCCGTTCGAGGTGGAGCTGGCCGCGGCCGCGGCGGGCGTCGAGGAGGAGGTCGCGCTGGCTGCGCTCGACGAGTTGCTGGCTGCGGAGCTTGTGCGGCCGACCAGCCAGCCGCGACGGTTCGGCTTTCGTCATCCGCTGGTGCGCCGCGCGGTGTACGAGGGCTCGGGGGGCGGCTGGCGGCTGTCGGCGCACGCCCGGGCTGCCGAGGTGCTGGCCGCGCGGGGCGGGACGGCGGCCCAGCGCGCACACCATGTCGAGCGCGCGGCCCGTCCGGGGGATCTCACGGCAGTCGAGTTGCTGGTGGCGGCGGCCGAGGAGACCGCTGCCGTCGCCCCTGCGACCGCGGCCGGGTGGTGGGAGGCCGCGCTGCGGCTGCTGCCCGACGGGACGGAACATGACCGGCGTCGGCTCGAGCTGCTGGGCGCCGAGGGGCGGGCGCTGGTGTCGGCCGGGCGTCCGGTCGAGGCCCGTGACGCGCTGCGGCGGGTGCTCGCCATGGTCCCGGCCGACGCGGTCGGCGACCGGGTCCGGGTGGTCGAGGCACTCGCGGACCTCGACGCGCTGTGGTTGGACAACCGCGAGGAGGCGCGCCGCCTGCTGCAGGCAGAGCGCGCGGGACTTGATGACGGCACGCCGCAGGTAGCCGCGGCGCTCACCTTTGCGATGGCCCGTGAGCGGGCGGCGTGCGGCGACCACGATGCGGCCGAGGCGCTTGCCGGCGAGGCTCGCGACGCCGCGCGGGCCGCCGGCGACCGGGTGCTGGAGGCGGCGGCCGCCGTGACAGTCGCGGACGCCGCGCACTGTCGCCTGCGGCGCGACGACCCCGCCGCGCTCGCCGGGGTGGACCGCAAGATTGCCGATGCGGGCGCGCTGGTGGACGCGCTCCCGGACGAGCAGGTTGCCGAGCGGCTGCAGATGCTGTTGTGGCTCTTCACGTCCCGCTATTTCACGGGCGACCTCGCCGGCGCCCGCGAGGCCACCAGGCGTGGGCTCGGGGTAGCCCGCCGCACGGGGCAGGGCCTGCTCGCCGCGGTGTTTCTGTGTCGCGGCATGGTCGACTGGGAGATGGGTTTGCCAGCGGGCGCCGAGGAGGACTCCGAGGAAGCGCTCGAGAGCGCGCTCGTCTCCGGCAACACGCACCTCGCGTTTTGGTCGTTGGTGATCTTGGCCCGGATAGCGATCGCGCGTGGACGGATCGAGCCGGCGCTCGCCCACGGGCAGGCGGCCTGGGATGCCGTGGGCGTGATCCCGTACTCACAGGCCGGCTTCACGCTGGCCGACGCGCGCCTGGCCGCTGGGGATCCCCACGGGGCGGCGGCGGCGATCGAGGCGTTCGGCTGGGTCAACCCGGGCCTCTGGACCCTCGACCGCCTCCAAGCGGCCAACGTGGCCGTGCGGGTGCTGCTCGCGCTGGGGCGGGTGGCCGAGGCGGCGGAAGTCGCGCGGCGCGCCCCGGCCGAGGGCGGCGGCCGCCGCACGGGCATCTTCGGCGCCATCCTCGCCCATGCCGAGGCGAGCGTGTTGCTCGCCCAGGGTGACGCGGGCGAGGCGACGCGGGTGGCGCTAGCCGGGGCGGCCGCGGGCGACGAGGGCGATGCGCCGCTGTGGGCCGGTCGCTGCCGCACCCTGGCCGGTGAGGCGCTGGCCGCCGACGGCCGCGCCGAGCAGGCACGCGGCGAGGTGCGCCGCGCGGCGGCCCAGCTGGACGCCTGCGAGGCGTGGGGCTACCGTGACGGCGCCCTGCGGGTGCTGCGCCGGCTGGGTGCCCGCCCGCGTCCGGCGGCTGCGCCGGGCGGCGCGGCGGACGACGATCGCCTGGCCGCCCTCAGCCCGCGCGAGCGGGAGGTGGCGGCGCTGGTGGGCCACGGTCGAACCAACGCGCAGATCGCCGCGCAGCTCCAGCTCAGCGAGCGCACGGTGGAGAAGCACGTCTCGAGCCTGCTGCGCAAGCTCGGCCTCGACTCCCGCACCGGTGTGGTGTGGCTCCTGCGAGACGAGACGGTCGCCCGCTGACTGCCTGAGCGCCGCCGGTAGCGGCCGTTCGTGGGATCGGCAGCCAGGTAGGGACGCCAGCGCGGAATTGGGTGGTGCGGTGCGCGGCATCCCCCATACCGCTGGGGGGCGGCCCGGGCGACCCTTCTCGGCATGTACTCGTTCAGCGTTCACAGCGGCCTGGAGCTGCGGCTGGCGGCCGTGGCCGGTGTACCCGTCGCCGACCGCTCGACCGCGGGAGGCACGCCGTGAGCGCCCAGGTCGGCGATCGCGCCGAGGCGCTCGCGGAGCGCCTTTTCGGCGCAACGCTCGGCGCGCTCGAGCTGTTGTCGGTCTACCTCGGCGCCGAGCTCGGCCTTTACCGGACGCTGGCCGAGCAGGGGCCGCTCGGCCCGGCCGGGCTGGCGGAGCGGGCGGGGATCGCGGAGCGCTACGCGCGCGAGTGGCTCGAGCAGCAGGCGGTCGCCGGCCTGCTCGAGGTCGACGATGCCCAGGCGCGGCCCGAGGAGCGGCGCTACGAGCTGCCGGCGGAGCACGCGCGCGTGCTGGCGGACCCCGACGACCCGGCCCACGCGGCGCCGTTCGCGCACATGCTGGCCGGAATCGGCGGCGTACTGCCCCAAGTCGCCCAGGCCTACCGCACCGGCGGCGGGGTGCCCTACAGCGCCTACGGCGAGGCATTTCGCCATGGCCAGGGCCACATCAACCGCCCGGCCTTCACCCACGGGCTGGCCGCCGACTGGCTCGCAGCCATGCCCGACGTCGTCGCCCGGCTCGAATGCGCCCAGCACCCGCGCGTGGCTGACCTCGGCTGTGGCCAGGGATGGTCGACCATCGCGCTCGCCAAGGCCTTCCTGAACGCCTGGGTCGACGGCTATGACCCCGACCGGGGCTCGATCGAAGACGCCCGACGCCACGCCGCCGAGGCCGGCCTCGACGGCCGGGTGCGTTTCAGCTGTGCCGACGCCGCCGAGCTCGCGAGCCGCGGCCCGTACGAGCTGATCGTGATCCTCGAAGCGCTGCACGACATGACCCGCCCCGCCGAGGCGCTCGCCGCCGCTCGCGCCGCGCTCGCCGCAGGTGGCACCGTGCTCGTCGCAGACGAGCGCGTCGCGGACCAGTTCACCGCCCCCGGCGACGAGGTCGAGCGAATGATGTTCGGCTGGAGCGTCAGCCACTGCCTGCCCACCCAGCTGGCCGAGCAGCCCTCGGCCGCCCTCGGCACCGCCCTCCGCGCCGACACCGTGCGCGAGCTCGCCCACGAGGCCGGCTACGCGCGCGTCGAGGTCTTGCCCGTCGAGAACGACTTCTTCCGCCTCTACCGACTCTGGCGCTGACCCCAGCCGAGAGATGGCATGACCAGGGACCCCCTCAGCTCAGGCGCGGATGACCCGCGTGAATGTCGTCAATCGGCGGAGCCTGAGGAGGTCCCGTGCAGTGCAACCAGTCAACCCGGACGCCGCGCTTGCCGCGGGTCCCTGGACAGATAAGGAGCAATTCCCATGAGCACCACCACGAGCCGAGGCGCGCTGCGCGTCTCGACGCTGTTCTTCGCGATTGCGGCCGCGATCGCACTCCTAGTCCTCTCCGTCGATACCGCCGAAGCCGCGCGCCCCGCGACCGGCGAGCTGAAGAACAAGAAGGCGGTCCTCTGGAACGGCGCGGTCGCGCGCGCGAACGTGCCACCCGGCGAGATTCCCGAATGCGCTGCGACGACGTGCGATCGATTCGATCTTCTCGTCGATCTGCCCAGCGGCAACTGGGTCGGGAAGCCCGGCGGCGTCGAAGTCTCGATCCGCTGGAGCGGCGTCGGGAACAACCTCGGACTCTACGTGTACCGCGACGGCGCGCGCGTCGCCGCGTCGGAGCAAGGCCTCGCGGTGGCGACGGCGGCGTCGGTGGTGATCCCGGAGGCGCAGAACGGGACGTACTCCATCTACGCCGCCTTTGACCGCACCTCGGCAAGCGACCGCATCTTCTACCAAGGCGTCGCCGAGGTCGAGCGGCCGCCGAAAGCGAACCCGCCCCGGCCGCTGCTTCCGGACCTCGTCGTGCGCCCACAGCGAAACGCCACGTTCGAGACGCCGTTCGTCGACTTCTTCGAGCCACTCCCTCCTCCCGGGGAAAGCTGCTTCCCGAGCGAGGCCGCCGAGGAGGGGGCAGAGACGTGCCTGCGCTTCGACTCGTTGTTTGCGAACGTCGGCGAGGGCCCGCTCGAGATGCGGTTCGCGATCCCGCGCGACCCCGCGTCCGAGGAGCGGACGATAAGCCAGCGGATCTACCGGAGCGACGGCGCGATCGAGGAGCGCTCGGCCGGCGAGTGGGAGCTGCACGACGCCCACGGCCACTTCCACTACACCGGGTTCGGCGTCTCCCGCCTCTGGGCGGCTGACGCCGCGGGTGCCCGAGTCGGGCCCGAGCCCGTCCGCACGGCGGACAAGGTCAGCTTCTGCATCATCGACACCGACCTCGACGCTTTCGGGGAGAAGGGAAACGGCCCTCGGACGTATCACGCCACCGACTGCCTGGCGCCGACGGAGTCGGACGCCGAGAACGACTACCTCGTGCAGGGCATCACGCCCGGCTGGGGAGACCTCTACGACTGGTTCCTGCCCGACCAGTACATCGAGGTGAGCGGCGTGCCGGACGGTGTCTACATACTCGACACGATCGCCGATCCGGACAACACGATCCTCGAAGCCAACGAGTCGAACAACTGCGGCTCCGTCTACGTGAGGCTCTCGAACGTCGCCTCGTCGCCGACAGCCGAGCTGCTCGGCCCAGGGCCACGGTGCAAACCCCGATCGACGAACTAGGAGGACCACGATGGTTACCGCTAACCACACAACAGACACCACGCAGATCTGCAAGCCAAGCGCGGCCGATGTGCCGCGCATCGGGACCACGCTCGCGCGGGCGTTCTTCGACGACCCGGTGTTCCGCTGGACCTTTCCGGACGATCGGCGCCGCCGCGAGCTGCTTCCCCCCTTCTTCTCGCTGTTCGCCGAGACGTTGCAGCGCCACGACGAGATCTATGTGGCGGGCGAGGCCGCTGGTGCCGCGCTGTGGGTCCCGCCCGGACAGGCGCCGATGCCGGAAGAGGAGGCGGAGGAGTTCGGCCGCCGCCTGGAGGAGATGGCGGGCGTGGACGCCGAGCGTGCCTTCACCATCAGCAAGCTGATCGACGAGCACCACCCGCCCGGCGCCTACTACTTCTTGCAGTTCATGGGCGTCGAACCCCGAAGCCAGGGGCACGGGATCGGCTCGGCTCTGCTGGCCCGGATGCTCGAGCGCTGCGACCGCGAGGGGGCGCGTGCCTACCTCGACGCCACCAGCCCACACAACAAGCGGCTGTACGAGCGGCACGGCTTCCGGGCAAGCAGCCGGTACGCCCCCGCGGGCGGGCCGCCGCTGTGGTCGATGTGGCGCGAACCCGGCGCCGGCACCTGAGCCACCGATGCCGCGTGCGTTGGGTCCAGATCGACATCGACGAGGCCGCCGAGGACCTGGACCACCTGATCAGCCCGGTGAGCGCTTTCGGATCGCGATGGCGCGCCAGGTAAAAGAAGGCCGATGGCGGACAGCAGGTCCCGGGCGTCACCCCGCCAGCCTCGGCGGCACAGTCATCACACGATCGACGACCGCACCTTCGAGGAGGCTCGGGAGATGGAGGTCCGGCGGTGTGCTACCGGTGACCCGGAAGATCGTGATCTTGGCCGGCGTGATGTCCCCGTAGCGATCGAAGCGGAAGTCGCCGAGAATGCCGTCCTTCACGCGGATCGCCCGCAGCTCGCGCAGAACGGAAGCGCGGGTCCCGTCGGAGCGAGCGATCGCTTGCAGGACAACCTCCGTCGCCTGCGCCGCGTGCAGCGCAAACTCTTCATGGGCCGCCGAGCCGAAATCGCGTGTGAAGCGGTCGCCGGCCTGAGTCAGGTCGAGTGCGTCGGGCGGGAGCTCCGACGTGGCCACGTACAACCCGCGAGCGGCCCGGCCGGCGCGCTCGAGCACGTCGGGGATCGCCGAGAAACCGTCACCCGCCATGATCGTGGCCCGGGGGCCGAGGCGGGCGCGCAAGGCCTTCAGCAGCCTGTCACCGCCGTACCAGATCTCGGCACCGATGAGCACGCCCTCGGCGCCGGAGCGCGCGACCCTGTCGGCGAGCGCGTTGTAGCTCTTGGCGTCCACGTCGAAGGATTCCGAACCTGCGACCTTGATCCCCAGCCGTGGGGCCACCCGGTGGAATGGGCCCGTCACCGAGACGTCCCCGGCGACTCCGCGCGCGTGGAGCAGGTAGACGCCCTCCAGCCGGAGCCGCTTTGCGAGCATGGCCATGGCCACGCCCTGCCGGTCGTCGCGAGCGATGACGCGCAGGAAGTTGCGGGCCCCGGTGGGGTAGTACACGTCCGGCTCGCCCCTGACGCCAAGGGGCGCTGGCAGCGCGAGCCGCCCGCCACGAGTGGGTTGGGGTGGGTATTCGACGGGCTGATCAGCGCAAGCGGGCCGCCCGGTGCCCGGTTGAGGATCGGGATCTCCACCCGGGCGCAGCGCGAGTGATATGGGCCGATCACGGCCGCGAGCCGCTCGGCTCTTGCGTATGCGTTCGCGTTCGCAGCGCACTTGCGCTCCTCGGTGCTGCCGCTCTGCGCGGTCGAGTCGTCGCAGGACTGGTAGCCCACCACGTGCCCGCCGGCCTCGAAGCCGTGGTCCTTGAGCACGAAGCCGATCGCGTCGGTCATCCCGCGCGGGCCGGCGCCGTCGGGGCCCTGGAGTGGGAGGTCGGAGGCGATCAGGACGTCTGGTTTCCTGCCTCCCGAGGCGACCTCGCTGCACGCCGACGCCGGCAGGACGCCATCGCGGGTCCCACCAGCCACGCTGACCCATGCCGAGCCGGCACCCGCGGCGAGCGCCTGCGAAGCACCGACCTCCACCCGCGCCGTGACGGTGTTCGTGCGCGGATCGATTCGGGAGACGCTGCCGTCAACGTAGTTGGCGGTCCAGACCGCTCCGTCGCCGAAGGCGACGTACGTCGAGCCCACCCCGACGTCGATCGTGCGCTTGAGCGGGTACGGCCCGGGTTCGATCCGCCAGAGCAGGCCCTCCTCCGACGTCACCCAGACGGAGCCCGCTCCGACGGCGATCCCCGACAGGAAGTTGCTGCCCACGCGAAGCCTCGCGGTGACGCGGTTGGTGCGCGGGTCGATCCCCACGATCGAGCGGCCTGCCCAGTCCAGCAACCACGCCCCCTCCTTGCCCGCCGCGAGCCTCCTTGGCGAAACGCCGACGTCGATCGTCGCAACAATCCTGCCGGTCTCGGGTCGATGCGCGAGACGTTCTCGTCGGGGTTGCTCGCCCATACCGCGCCTGCTCCGACCGCGATCCGCGGGTGCCCCATGCTCGGGGCCCCCAGCACGCCGCCCGACGTGTCCGGAAGCTGCACGTTGCGAGTGGTCTGCGCCGACTTCGGGTCGATCCGCGAGATGCTCTCCGTGACGTACGGGGGACGCCCGCCACCCTGCCCGACCCAGAGCGCTCCTGCCCCGGCTGCGAGATCGCTCGGGTGGCCACCCGTCTCGAACGTCTTGACGATCTTCGTGGTCTCGGGGTCGATACGGGAGACGGTGTCGTCCTCCGTGTTCAGGGCCCAGACCGCGCCCTCGCCGACGGCGATGTTGCTCGGGGCCGTGGCGGCGTCTGCGAACGAGTCGATGCCACCGTCCGCGTCGATCGCGGCGACCCCGTTCCCGAGCGGCTCCACTCGGCTGTCGACACCGGTCGTCAGGGCGACGATCACCGCGGCGAGTACTCCGCCGAGCACGAGCAATCCAGCCGCGAGAACGGTGCGGCCGCGACGCCGGAGCCAGGACGGGACACGTGTTCGACGAACGGGCGCCGCGGCGCGCAAGCCGATAGCCCGGCGGGCATCCTCGATCAGCTCGGCGCAGCTCCCATACCGCTCGTCCCTTTCCTTCGCGAGCCCTCTCCCGAGCACCGAGTCGAGGGCGGCGTAGCCGGGCAGCGGGGCAGGCTGCTCGTGCATGTGCGCCCACAGCATCTCCGCCTCGCTATCGCGCCGGAAGGGCGGCGCGCCGGACAGGCACTCGTACAGGACGCAGGCGAGTGCGTAGGAGTCGGTGCGCCCGTCGACGGCCTCGCCGCGGATCTGCTCGGGCGCCAGGTAGTCGAGTGTCCCGACGACCCGCCCGGTGTCGGTCGAGGGGCCGCCGACCTGTTTGGTCACGCCAAAGTCGGTCAGATAAGCGTGCTCGTCCTCGTCCAAGAGCACGTTCGCCGGCTTGACGTCGCGGTGAACCAGGTCACGCCGGTGGGCCGTGTCCAGGGCGTCGGCTATCTGGGCAAGCACTGCGAGCGCTCGCTCCGGCGGAAGCGTCCGCTCGCGCGCGAGCACGGCGCTCAGGTCGCTGCCCTCGACGTAGCGCATCGCCAGGTAGAGCTGCCCGTCACGCTCACCCGCCTCGTGGATCGGGACCACATTCGGATGCTCGAGCGAAGCGGCCAGCCGCGGCTCCCTGAGGAACCGGTCCCGAAAACGCTCATCCTGGGCAAGCTCCGGAGCGATCAGCTTCAAGGCCACCGGGCGCCCCAGCGACAGGTCCTTCGCCCGGTACACGACGCCCATCCCGCCGCGGCCGATGAGCGACTCCACCCGGTAGCCGGCGAACATTGCGCCGGGGGTGAGCGAAACGGTCACGACGCGGCTCCCACGAGGGAGCTCTGCCTGGCGCCACCGAGCGCAAGCAAGCGGTCCTGCCCGGCTAGCTCCAATGGGCCAAGAAGCCGAAAATCCATTGTCGAGCCCAGATCCGACCGTACCACGATCCCCAAACCCGAAACCCCCCTAAATCGCACCCCTCCCAACGCCTTGACAGCCGGCGGTCCGGGGCCCGAGGATTGGCCCTCCCCATGGCGATCGACTACTTCCTGAGGATCGACGGCATTCCGGGCGAGAGCCTGGATGACAAGCACAAGGATGAGATCGACGTCCAGGCCTGGTCGTGGGGCGAGGCCAACCCGGCTCCTCCCAGCGCGCCGGGCGGTGGGGGCGGCGGCGCCGGCAAGGTGCAGATGCAGGACTTCAACTTCACCGCCAACACCTCGAAGGCCAGCCCGAACCTGATGCTCGCGTGCGCTTCCGGAAAGCACTTCAAGAGCGCCGTGCTGACGGCGCGCAAGGCGGGCAAGGCGCAGGCCGAGTTCCTCACCTTCTCGCTCTCCGACATCCTCGTGTCCGCCTACCAGATCGGGGGCGCCGAGGGCGAGGTGGTTCCGATGGACACGTTCTCGCTGAACTTCTCGAAGATCCAGGTGGAGTACAAGCAGCAGAAAGCGGACGGCTCGCTCGGCGCGTCGATCAAGGCCGGCTGGGACGTCAAGAACAACAAGAAGTTCTGAGGGGTCTGTCCTCCTCTTATGACGCCGTGCCCTACCCGGGTCACCCGTTCGCGCAGACCCACCCCGACCGGCTGGCCGCGCTCGGCACGCTCTTCGCGATCGACCCCCCGCCGCCCGGTGACTGCCGGGTGCTCGAGCTGGGCTGCGGCGATGCCGGCAACCTGGTGCCGATGGGATTGGCGCTCCCCGGGGCGCGCTTCCTCGGAGTAGACGCCTCAGAGCGTGCAATTGCCGCCGGCCGCGCGCTCGTGGAGGCACTCGGCCTCGCGAACGTGACGCTCGAGGTGGCGGCGATCGAGGACCTCGAGCTGGCGTCGGCGCGCTTTGACTACGTGATCGCGCACGGCGTCTACTCCTGGGTCGCGGAACCGGTGCGCGATCGCTTGCTACGGCTATGCCGCTCCGTCCTGTCCGACCGCGGGATCGCCTACGTCAGCTACAACGCCCTGCCCGGCGGCCGGCTGTCGGGCGCGCTGCGCGACATGCTCGTCTTCCACACCGCCGGGCTCGACGATCCCGGGCGCCAGATCGAACAGGCGCGGGCGCTGCTTCGCCTCCTGGTCGCGAACTGGCCGGAAGAGCACGACTTCGGGGCGATCATGCGGCGCCAGGGAGAGCGTCTGCTCGAGCGAAGCGACGCGACGCTCTTCCACGACGAGCTCGCCGCGGTCAACAACCCGGTGTACTTCCACGAGTTCGTGGCCCACGCCTCACGCCACGGCCTGCAGTACCTCGCGGAGGCCGATTTCTTCGAGATGCAGACCGGCGTTCTGCCCGACGCGGTGTCAGATGAGCTGTTAGGCGTCGACGACCCGATCCGTCGCGAGCAGTACCTCGACTTCCTCAAGGGCCGGATGTTCCGGCAGACACTGCTCTGCCGCGCGGAGCTCGAACTCGACCGCACCCCGAGGCCGCTGGTGCTCGAGACCCTGGCGGTCTCCTCCCCTGCGCAGCCCATCGATGGCCCTGACCGGGCAGGTCGAGTCACCTTCGAAGGGCCGACCGGCTCCACGCTGACCACCGACCACCCGCTCGTCATGGGGGCGCTGGAGCGGATAGCCGCCAGCTGGCCGGGCGCCGCCTGGGTGCGCGAGGTGATCCCACCGCGGGCGAGCGAAGAGGACCGCGGGGCGATCTGCGGCGCGCTGCTGCGCTCCTACGCCGGGAACCTCGTCCAGTTGCACGCCATGCCACCGCCGTTGACCACCTCGATCAGCGACCGGCCGGAGGCCACCCCGCTGGCCCGCCACCAAGCGGGCTCCGGAGACCTGGTGACCAACTTGCGCCACGCCGGCGTTCGAATCGAGGACGAGCTCGGCAGGCGGCTCGTCATCCTGCTCGACGGGACCCGCGACCGCGCCCAGCTGCTGGATGCGCTGAGGGCCTTCCTCCTCGAGACCGGGGGCCGGGTGCCCGAGGACCTGGAGGGCGGCCTCGAGCGGAGCCTTCAAGGACTCGCCGGACTGGCGTTGCTGCGCGCCTAGCCGAGCCCGCTCAGCCCCAGGACCCCTCTGTCATCGGGCGGAAGCTGGTGGTCAGGATCCGCATGCGCCTGGGGCGCGTGACCGTGAACAGCACGACCTCGGCGACTTCGTCCGCGGTCAGCATCCCCTCGAGCTCGGGGTCGCCCTCCTCACGGCCCGTGCCGATCGCGAAGTCCGTCTTCACCCCGCCCGGACAGATGCAGGTGGCGCGAATGCCCCGCTCGCGCAGCTCGTGGTCGAGGGCGCGCGTGAAGCCCAGCTGGCCGAACTTCGACGCGTTGTAGACGGCCTCACCTGGAAAGGCACGCAGGCCGGCGACGCTTGCTAGGGAGACGAAGTCCCCTTCGCCCGCCGCGATCAGATGGGGCAGCGTCGCGGCCGCCGTGTAGAGCGTGCCCTTGAGGTTCACGTCGATCATCGCCTCGAGCCGTTCCGGATCGAGCTCGAGAAACGGCCCGTAGGCACCCACTCCCGCGTTGGCGACGACGACATCGAGCCGGCCGAAGCGCTGGGCGACCGTGTCCGCGGCCGCGCCTACCGCCATGCGATCGCGCACGTCGCAAACCAGGCCCAACGACCGCTCGAGCCCGAGGTCCGCGCCGCGCCGCGAGAGCAGCCCGACGGACGCGCCCGCCTCGTGCAGCCTGCGCGCCACCGCCGCGCCGATGCCGCCGCTGGCGCCGGTGATTAGCGCAACCTTGCCTTCCAGTTCCATCGGATCTCCTCTTCTCGTTGAAACGGGGTCGTCAGGGATCCCCAGCGCCCCCGAGGACACGCGCCTCCGCGTCGGCCGACCTGATCACAGGTACGACCTCGAACTCGACGAGGTCGCTCCAGCGTGCCGTCCACTCGTCGAGGAGACCCGGGTCCTCGGCTTCCATGAGCTGGAAGCACCGGACGAGGCGCTCGTCGATCCAGCTGTCCACGTATTCCAGACCGGCGGGTAAGAGACGGCCCTCCTCGCGTGCACGCTCATAAACCGGAGCCGCACCTCGTTTGAACCTCTCAACGACCATGTACAGCAAGTCGGACTCCCATCGGGCTGCGGGTCTCATGCTCCGCTCGCCCTGAACCGTACGGAAGCGGCGAGGGAGCCTGCTAACGCGGGACTTCTTCGTGTCCGGACTCCGCCTGCGCTTGCGGCCACGCGCGCATGGCGAGCTCGATGACGCGTTCGAGGTCTTTCCGCGTAGCTCCGGACGCGGCCTGCACAGCCATGCCGCATACGACGGTGCTGATGTAGTGGGTCAGCGCCTTGGAATTCGCGTTCGGGGGGAGGTCGCCGTCGGCACGGGCTCGATCGAACCGGTGGCGGATCGCGGCCTGGCCGGCGAGGCGGGACGCGATCAGGATCTTGCCGACGGGCGAGGAGTCATCCGCACAGTAGGTGGTGCCCAGGGTGGCAAGACAGCCGGCAGGCGTGTCCGAGTCGGTCTGGACCTCGGCGGCTCCGCGCAACAGGCCCTCGGCGACTTCGCGTGCGGTTGGCTGCGCGAGGGCCTCGCGCTCATAGGACGCGGGACCTTCGCCGTAGCGCTCGAGGGCCTTGCGGAACAGGTCCTCCTTGTTGCCGTACGTGGCATAGAGGCTTGGTCGGTTTATGCCCATCGCTTCCGTGAGATCCGAGAGCGAGGTCGCTTCGTAGCCCTTGCTCCAGAACACGGTCATCGCCCTGTTCAGGGCTTCGTCGGCGTCGAATGCTCTTGCGCGTCCCATGCGGCTCTGGTACTTTACCGACCGGTACTGTACCAATCGATATAGATAACTAGCTGCCGCAGCACCAAGAGAGGTGGACGGACGTGAGCAGGATCGGTGGTTACTTCAGACGCGGCCGCTGCAGCATCGGCCTTCTCGGGGGCGAGTCATGTCCAGCGTGACGAGCGAAGATTTCGTCAAGGTGCTCGGGGAGGGGTTCTCAGGGCCGGTTCTTGCTCCGGGCGACGCCGGCTACGACGCGGCCCGGCGAATCCGCAACGGCCTGATCGACAAGCACCCGGCGGTGATCGCGCGGTGCATGCACACGGCAGACGTCGTCGACGCCGTCAACTTCGGCAGGGCCGAAGGACTGGAGATCTCGGTCCGTGGCGGCGGCCACAACGTTGCCGGCAAGGCGGTCACCGACGGCGGGGTGATGATCGACCTCTCCCTCATGAGGGGCATCCACGTCGACCCGGTACAGGCGACGGTCCGGGCACAGGCCGGCGTGACCGTCGGGGAGCTCGACCGTTCCACCGCCGCGTTTGGGCTCGCCACGCCGAGCGGAGTCGTCTCGAGTACCGGGATCGCGGGCCTCACGCTCGGCGGAGGTATCGCCTGGCTGATGGGGAAGCACGGAATGGCCGTGGACAACCTGCTGTCGGCCGAGGTCGTGCTCGCGTCGGGTGAGGTCGTGACAGCGAGTGAGGACGGGGATGCGGATCTCTTCTGGGCACTCCGCGGCGGTGGGGGCAACTTCGGCGTCGTGACCTCGTTCGAGTACCGCACCCACCCGGTCGCCAGCGTCCTCGGTGGACCCGTGCTGCATCCGCTTGCGGCGGCGCCGCAGCTTTTTGCCTTCTACCGTGAATTCGCTGCCGGCCTCCCGGATGAGCTCTGCACGCAGGCCGTCTTCATGCATGCGCCGGATGGATCGGGGACGAAGCTCTGCGGAGTTGCGGTCTGCCACGCGGGTGACGACCCCGACCGAGCCGAGGCCGACGTCCGCCCACTTCGCCGGTTCGGCTCACCGGCGGCGGACATGATCGAACGCATGCCGTACCCCGTCGTGAACACGGGGGTCGACTGGCTGTCCCCGCCGGGTGCGCTCAATTACTGGAAGTCGGCGTTCTTCTCTGAGCTATCGGATCAAGCCGTAGAGGTGATGGCCGAGGCGTTTGAGCGGGCGCCCAGCGACCTCTGCGCACTCGTGATCGAGGAGTTTCACGGTGCGGCCACCCGCGTGGCGCCCACCGCCACGGCATATCCCCACCGGGAGCCGGGCCACAACCTCTTCTTGATCTCGCAATGGCCCGACCCAGCCCGGACGGACACAGGCATCGCGTGGGCGCACCAGACCTTCGAGGCGCTGTCCCCCCACATGGCCGACCGCTCCTACACGAACTACCTGTCGGCCGACGCGTATGACCGCGTCCGCCAGGCGTACGGTGCCAACTACGAGCGGCTCCTGGAGCTCAAACGGCGCTACGACCCGGACAACGTCTTTCGGCTCAACCACAACATCGACCCGAAGGCCTGATGCCAGAGCGGCGTCGCGGAGCGAACGCCACGACGACATCCCGATCGGCGCCGCGGGGGCTGGGCATCGCGGCAGGCCTCGAAGCCGGGCTCGCTCGTGAACTGGCCGTTCGCTGCGAGCATCTCGGGTACCACTCACTGTGGTCGAACGACGAGCCGGGCGCCTCAGGACTCGAGACGCTCGCGCATTTCGCCGCCGCGGCACCACAACTCGAGCTCGGCGTGGGAGTCCTTCCCCTCGACCGGCATCAGCCAACCGAGATCGCCGCCGAGATCGACCGCCTGCAGATCGATCCCGCGAAGCTCTGGATCGGGATCGGTTCCGGACAGCTTCGGCGACAGGTCGACGTGGTCGAGCGCGCTGTCGCCGCGCTCCGCGAGATCCTCCCCGCGGAGACCCGCGTCGTCGTGGCAGCCATGGGTCCCCGGCTGGGCCGCCTCGGTGGCGCGGTTGCCGACGGCGTCCTGCTCAACTGGATGCTGCCCGACCAGGTGGCAGACGCGCGCCGCTGGGTGCAGCACGGAGCCGACAGGGCCGGGCGCGCCGCGCCGGTCGTCGCCTCGTACGTTCGTGTCGCCCTAGGCTCCGGCTCGCTGCAGCGGGTTCGCAACGAGGAAGGCCGGTACCGCACCATCAATGCACGCCACCGCAGGTTCTTCTCGGCCGTGAACGTGCCCCTCGGACGCGTCGGCGTGGCGGCGCCGACGCCCGCCGACGTGCACGACGGACTGGCGCCGTACCAATCTGCGCTCGACCTGCCCATCGTGCGGGTGCTAGCAGACCCTGATGCCAGCTCGCTATTTGGAGTCGCAGACGCGGCGGCGCCGCGAAGGGAGCGAACCCGGCGGCAAGGGTCACGCCACGGGCGAGGGTAGCGGTGGGCCTGTCCCGGGTATAGATAGAAAGCGCTTTGCTCCAGCGAGTTGGCGGGCGCTCTCCGGCTCCAGCACTTGGCCGACACGGTGTCCTGTGCAGGACACGGAAGGGCGGAGCATGTCCACATCGTGGTTGCAGCGGTCAGACGGGGCGCGGACCGCCCGTGCGGGTCCCGTCGGCCGGAATGGCTCTCGCGGAGCCGCCCCCGGGGGCTCGCCGGGCGAGCACGACGGGCGCACGGCGCGTGAGGTACGCCATCGAGAGCTCATCGAGGCGAGCCTCGATCGCGCCGAGGCCTACGAGCGTTTGGGCGATTTCGAGCACGCGCTTGAATGGCTCGATCGCACCGCCGCGCTCAGCGGCGGCTTGCCGGCGGCGTATCGTGCGCAGCGCGCACGCTGCGCTCGGGCCGCCGCGTTTCGACCCCGCGCGGCAGGCGGTGATTGGAAGGACCGCGTGGCCCGGTCGGGAGAAGGCGCGGCGGGCTGATGATGGGCCAGGTGGCGGACATCGCCTCGAGCGCGGGTGCCACCAATCCCGCGCAGAGCCTTGTGTTCGAGCTGGCCGCGAGGCCAACCGCCGGCCCCGAAGCAAGGCGCACGCTGCTCGCCGACATGGACACGTTGCCCACGTCGGTCCGTGATGACGTCCTCCTGCTCGTGACCGAACTCGTGAACAACGCCGTGCGCCACGCGAAAGCGGGAGCCGACCGGCCGCTGCGCGTGGAGGTTCGGCATCGGGCGGCGACGCTTAGGGTGGCGGTCTTCGACGAGGGCACCGGTTTCACATCCGCTGGCCCGGGCTCCGAGAGGGACAAGTCGGGTGGTTGGGGCCTGTTCCTTGTGGATCAGATCGCCGATCGCTGGGGGATCACGCCAACGGGGTCCGGCACCTGCGTGTGGCTCGAGCTCCGATGCGAGCAGTGAGCGGGCGCCCGCGAAGCGAGACGCGTGTGACTGCTTCGCGTCGCCCAGCTCAACTGCTTCGCTGACCTGTCCTACCTCGCGCGTTCGATTTCGTATACGGCTCCCCTCGAGAGCGACACGACGTAGAGGTGCCCGTCGGGGCCGGTCTGGACATCCGTGCCGACGCCGAAGTTGCGACCGAAGAGCAGGGTCTCGCTCTCCGTGAGCTCCCACTTGTGGACGTTGTCGGCGACGCCGTCCTGCAGCCGCGGGTCGTCGGTGTCGACGGCTTGGCGGTTGCCGGTCAGCTCGATCCGGAACAGGTGACCCCCCTCGAGGAAGTCGCGTGCGCCGCCCATGAACAGGTCGCGTCTGTAGTCACGTCCGAGGGCGCTGCTGTCGAGGAAGCCAATCCCGCCGGGGGCCACTTCGAACTTCCAGCTGAGCTCCGGGTCGCTGAACTCCGCACCGGGCAGCATGAACAGGCGCGACAGCGCCTGCGCGGGCGTGTCGGCGATGTTCGTGGGCGGCCAGCGGATCTGCTGCAGGCCGAAGTAGCTCGCCGCGAAGGGGTCCGGAGGGTCGGGCGTTACGGTCGTTTCGATCGCCTTGAACTGGGCGACCCGCGACGCCGGCCCCATGATCTGCACCCAGCCCGAGTTCATCCCGGGCTCCACGCGGTTGAGCTCGCTGAACGAATCGTCGCCGTTCTCCTGCTCCCACAGGTCGCCCGAGCTCGGGTCGAAGGCCAGGCCGAAGGAGTTGCGCAGGCCGTAGGCGAACAGCTTCTGGAGGTTCGCGCCGACCTCGCCACCCATCGACCGCCCGACGCGCCAGAAGGGATTGTCGCGCGGGGCTGAGCCGTCGTCGTTGAGCCGCACGATCACACCGGTGCGGTGCGCGTCGCCGGGCTCGGGGCCGCCGAACTGGTCGTCAGCGATGCCCGGGCCGAACGGTCCGTTCACCAGGTTCTGTAGCTGCCCGCGGCGTCCGGTGTCGCCGACGATCGCGTAGAGCTTTCCGTCGGGACCGAAGCGCAGCACGCCGCCGTCATGGTTCGCCCGCATCGGCTGGCCCGCGTCTGCCTGGAATGCGCGGAACTGCAGGATGCTGCGGTCGAACTCGAGCGCCCGGCCGTCCCACTCGAAGCGGTCGATCCGGTTGCCCATCAGCCGCACCCCGCCGAGGCTCTCGCTGTCGGCCCCCGTGCTGCTCTCACTCCAAAACAGATAGACGAAGCCGTTCTTGCGGAACTTCGGGTGCAGCGCGATGCCAAGCAGCCCACGCTCAGACGCCGAGTTCACAGCCAGATCGAGCGCGACACGCCGTACCTCACCGTCGACGACATGCTTGACCTGGCCGCTGGCTTTCTCGAGCACCAGCATGTCGCCCTTGCCGAGGAAGGCCACCGAGATTGGCTGGCTGAGGCCAGAGACCGCTGTTTGCACTTCAAGGTCGGGGTCGAGTAGCTCGGGCTCCTGCGCCGGCGCCGCGGTCGTGAACGCCAGGGGAGCCGCGATGGCAAGCGCGAGCACTCGCCACATCGATCGTATTGGGTGTCCCATGAGGTGAAACCTCCTCCCGGGTAAGGAACAACCAGTCAGTCGGTGCTACGCATCCACGCGGCCCGAGGTTCAACCAGCGGCCGGGGTCACGCGTTAGGCCCCTCCGACGCCGCCAGCGGCTCAGGGTGCGTCGAAGAGGGCGCGTTCGGCCTGCTTGGCGGTCACGACCGTGACAGGCAAGCCGAGCGCCTCGACGCGATGCGGGAGGTCGCGATGGAGCCAGCGCGAGACCCGGGCCGGGAGCGTGGAGATGATGATCTCGTCGAACCCGCCACGCTCGACCGCCTGCTCCACCGCGACGAACGGATCGTTGTCGCCGATGGTCCCCTCGACGTGCCCACTGGCGGCCTCATCGAGCAGCGGCAGGGCGAGCTCGAGCGTGGCCGCGGCCTCCTCGGTTTGCGGGTCCCAGTAGGGACGCGGCACCAGCAAGGTGAAGCTGCAGGGCGACCGGCGGGCACGCGCGCGCACCTCGTCGAGCAGCGTCGGCGTCGCGGCGGTCCGGTGAGCCACCACCAGTATGCGCGTGGGCGCTGCCGAGGTCATCCCGTTGTGTCGCTCAGCGTCACCCCGGTCACTCATCGGGCGCGAGGCGTGCGGTCGCGTGCTCCGCGCTCTTTGTGGCGTCCGTCGCCTGCTCCTCGACCTCGACCAGCTGCTCCTCGACCTCCTCGGCCTGAGCTCGAGATTGCTCATCACTCGTCACATCAGCGACCTCCGTCCTCGCGACCGCTGGGCAGGGATTCTCGCCTTTCGCGGGGTGCCGGTCAACAGCGCGACCAGACGGGCGAACCTCAGATGAGCGACGATTGGGTCATGACATCGAAGGCAGACTTCACGGACGAGGAATGGACGCGACTCAAGCGGGCGCCGTTCCTGGCCGGCATGGCGATCTCACTCGCTGATCCCGGTGGTCCGATCGAGGCCGTCAAAGAGACCGGCGCGACCCTGAGGACCGTGCTCAGCGCCGCCGAGGAGGGCGGTCGCGGTGAGCTGGTGGACGCCATTGCGCGCGACGTTTCGGCAGACGCGCGGCAGCGCAAGAGTCCGGTAGCGGGATTCAAGCCCAGCAAGGGCGCCAACGCCGGCGTGGAGATCCTGGACGAGCTCACCGAGGTCAACCGGCTGGTCACGGAGAAGGGGACACCGGAGGACGCCACAGCCCTGCGCGACTGGGTGCTGGCCGCCGCGCAGGAGGCGGCGAACGCGGCGAAGGAAGGAGGCTTCATGGGCTTCCGCGCCGAGCGCGTGAGCGAGGGCGAGCAGCAGATGCTCGACCGCCTCGGCGAGGCGCTGCGCTAGCTGGGGGGTCCCACACGAAAGTGGACGTATAGGCGCCTTTCGTGCCGAACCTCTCCGCCCGGGGCAGGCATCTTGGGGGCCCCGTCGTGGTCGAGGAACTCCGGCCACGGCTCCGACCCAACCTCGGCCATCCGATCGACGAGTTCGGGGCGTTCCGCTGCGGTGACCAAGGTCAGGCTTGTCAAGGGTGCGCCGACCCTACCTCGCCGCGCGCCGGGGCCATCCGCCGTCGGCGAGTGCCGACTGCAACCATCCACGTGGTGATCGACGTGACCCACTTCACGGACCCCGGTTGCCCGTGGGCGTACTCGGCCATGCCAGCACACGCGACCCTGCGGTGGCGATACGGGGATCAGCTGCGCTGGACGCTCGTGATGATCGGGCTCACCGAGGAGGCCGCCCAGTACGCCGCGCGCGGCTATACGCCGACGCGCTCGGCAATCGGGTACATGCGGTTTCGCCGCTTCGGAATGCCGTTTCAGATCACCCCGAAGCCGCGGCTGAGCGCCACCTCTCCCGCCTGCCGCGCGATCGTCGCCACGCGATTGGCCGCGCCGGCCCTCGAATACGCCGCGTTCCGCGCGCTGCAGTTCGCCCAGTTCACCACGACCGGGACCCTGGACGACCCCGACACCCTGCGCACGGCCCTCTCGGGCGTGGAGGGCTTGGACGCCGGCGCCGTCGTGGGGCGGATCGACGATCCCGAGGTCGTGGCCGTCTACGAGAGCGATCGCGCCCGGGCGCGCGTGGCGGCGGGCTCGCCCACGGAGTTTCAAGGCCGGGCGGCGAACACGGACGGCGCGGTGCGCTACACCGCGCCGTCGCTGCTGTTCGATGCGTCCGGCGGGCCACGGCTGGAGGCCGGCGGCTTTCAGCCGATCGAGGCCTATGACGTCGTCGTCGCCAACCTGGACGCCACGCTCGAGCGCCGGCCGCCCGCGGACGATCCGGTCGAGGTGCTCAGCGCGTTTCCCTACGCCCTGACGACCGCGGAGGTGGCAGCCGTGATGGCCGAACACCTCGCCGTACCCGACCCGGTCGCCGTCGAGACTTCGCTCATCACGGCCGCCGGCGAGAGGGGAGTGACGCGCCGGCCGGCGGGCGACGGCTCGCTGTGGGCTCTGGCCGGCGCTCCCGAGGGCCCTGCTCAGTCGGACTCGTAGACGAAGCGCAGGTGCGGCGTGACCGCCTCGAGGCCGCTTCCGTTGATCGCCTCGCCCCAGAGCTCGCCGTGCACGGCGGCCAGGCGGCCGGGGTGGCAGCGGCTCTCGCTCAGGCTCAGCGGCAGCGAGCGTGTGGCGCGCGTGGGCAGGCGCGCCCCCGGGTTCGAGCGGATGCGCTCGACCTGCGGGGGCGGGAAGTAGCGCGTGCGCAGGCGCTGATAGGCGCCGTCGGCCGCCCGGCATTCGAGCTCCTCCCGCAGCGAGACCCGCACCCGGGCCACTCCGCCATCCGCATCGCGGCCGGTGGTGGTGCCGTGCAGCGCCGGCTCGTCGAGGGTCACGGTGTCCGGGTGGCTCGCCTGCTCGGGCTGGGAGGTCTCGGCGAGCGGGGTGCCGTCCCCGCGCGCCATCGTGATAGTGGCGGAGGGCGGCGACGGGTCATGCTCGGGCACCACCACGCGACCCGGGTCGGCGCCGTGGCCGGCCTCGGTGCCGGCGTCGGGGGGCGGCGCGGGAGACGCGGTTTCGTTCTGGGTGGCTTGCCTGGCCTCGGTGGTCGGCTTCTCGGTCGCTTGGTCATCGCCGCAGCCCGCGAGCAGCAGGGCGGCGAGCAGCAGGAGAGGTGGCTTCACGGCCGGCGACCATACGCAGGCACGGCCGGGGCGAGAAATAGCGATTCACGGGGCGCTTATAAGCTCCAGGCATGAGCCTCGATCCGCGGCTGTTGCGGTCGTTCGTCGTCCTCGCCGAGGAGCTCCACTTCAGCCGCGCCGGTGAACGACTGCACATGACCCAGCCCGCCCTGAGCCAGCAGATCAAGCGGCTAGAGCTTCAGCTCGGCGTGCAGGTGTTCGAGCGCACCCGGAGCAGCGTCAGCCTCTCCGACAGCGGGCGCGCGATCCTCCCGGCGGCGAGGAGCGCGGTCAAGGCGGCCGGCCACGTGGAGGAGATCGCAGCAGCTGCGGCGCGGGGGGAGCGCGGCGAGCTGCGGCTCGGATTCTCCCCCGGACTGCACTACGTCGCGCAGGCGATCCTGGCCGAGGCCGGTCGCCGCCTGCCCGGCGTGCGTACGCGCGCGCGACAGGACTCGTCGGGTGCGCTGTCGGACGAAGTGGTCCAAGGTCAGCTCGAGCTGGCGCTGGGCTTCTGCGCCGAGCCGCGGCCAGGCATCGTCTGCGAGCGCCTCCTCATGGAGCCCGCGGTGCTGGCGGTCGGGACCGGTCACCGGCTGGCGTCGCGGCGTTCGGTTCGGCTCGAGGAGCTGGGCCGGGAGACCTTCGCGCTCGTGGATCCACGAGACGGCCTCGGTTACAACCGCGGGGTGCTCGCACGTTGCAGGCAGGCTGGCTTCGAGCCTCGCCTGGTAGCCGATCCCCACGGTCCCATGGCCTGGGAGACGGCCGTGAGAATGGACGGGTGCGTCGGCCTGACCACGCGCTCGGCGGCCGCCTCGACGGCGCGCGACCTGCGCCTGGTCGAGCTGCGCGACGAGGTGAGCTTCCCGCTCCAGCTGGTACGCCCGGCCGTGCCGCTGGCGTCTCTCAAGCCGGTGGCCAGAGCCTTCCGGCAGGTCGCCCGCGACATGGCCGCAAGCGGGGCGCTGGCGCAGGCCTAGTCACGGCCTCAATGCGGCCCCGTCCAGTAGGTCCACGACTCCACCTGCCTCCCGGCGAGCATGCGGAAGACGGAGACACCGTTCCATTCGTGCCTGTTGGCCGTGGCAGTCCAGCGGGTGACTACCCGGTCCTCTTCGGCCAGCTCGTCGTCGATCCGCACCTCGAGGTCGGGGTAGGCGCCGCGCACTTCGGCCACGCGCTGCCGGAGCTCCTCGCGCCCGCGCGTCTGCTCCGAGCGGCGGCCGTGGTGGCCGATGTAGTCGGCGCAGACGAGCTCGTCGACGAGGTCGAGATAGCCCGCGTTCCATACGCCGTCGATGAAACGGCGGATCGCGGCTTTTCCGTGCGCGGCGGTCATCCCTCGCCATCCTTGCGGTCCATCGCGGGATCCGCCAATGGGGACCACCCCAGGGTTTGCCCCGGTCTTTGCAAAGCCCCCGGGCGCCGGGTGCTCCGTTAGGCTCGCTTGTGGGGAGTGCCGCGGTTATGCGGAGCAAGACGACCTCCATCCCTCATCTCCTCGAGCGTGAACCCGAGCTGGCGGCGCTCGGCGGGGCCGTGGCGCGCACTCGTGAGGGCGAGGGGGGCTGTCTCCTGATCGAAGGACCGCCAGGGGTGGGGAAGAGCCGGCTGCTCGCGAGTGGGCGGTCGCTTGCTGCAGAAGCCGGGCTTCGGGTGCTCGAAGCGCGCGGCGCGGCACTCGAGCGCGAGTTCGCGTTCGGCGTTGCCCGTCAGCTCTTCGAGCAGCCGCTGAGCACCGCCACCGACGACGAGCGCCAGGCGCTCCTGGCCGGCGCGGCCGGACTCGCCGGGCGGCTGACCGGCCAGGCCGGCCCGGAGGTCATGGCCCAGAGCGGGGAGACGGCGTTCGGGGCGCTGCACGGGCTGTACTGGCTGACGGTGAACTTCGCGGACGGCGGGCCGCTGGTCCTGGCGGTGGATGACGCCCACTGGGCCGACGGGCCCTCGCTGCAGTTCCTCGGCTACCTGTCCCGGCGGCTCGAGGGGCTGCCGGTTCTGCTGCTTGCCGCGGGCCGCGCCCCCGATCCCGAGGGGGATGACCTGTGGCGCGAGCTCGTGAGCGATCCCGAGGCGGAGGTCCTCCGCCCCCACCCCCTGACCGAGTCGGCGGCGGCCCAGATCCTTCGCGACCGGCTGGGCGCGGATGTCGACCGTGAGTTCAGCGCCGCCTGCCACCGAGCCACCGGCGGCAACCCGCTGTTCCTGCGTGAGCTGGTGTCGGCGCTGGAGGAGGCGGAAATCGCGCCGACGAGCGATGCCGCCGAGACCGTGACTACGGTCGGCCCACCCGCGGTCGGCCGCTTCGTGCTCCACCGCCTCCAGCGACTCGGCCCCCAGGCGACCGAGCTGGCACGGTCGGTGTCGGTGCTGGGCGGCGATGCTGACATCCCGCTCGCCGCACGGGCTGCGGGGCTCGAGCCTGAGGAGGCCCAGCCCATCGCGGACTTGCTTGTGCAGGCTGAGGTCTTCGCGCCCGAGCAGGAGCTCGGCTTCGTGCACCCGATCGTGCGGGCGGCCATCTATGAGGACCTTCTCCCCGGTGACCGCGCCGCTCGCCACCTGGCCGCCGCGCGGCTGCTCCACGAGAACGGCGCGCCCGCCGAGCGCGTGGCCACGCACCTGCTCAAGAGCCGCCCGACCGGCGACGGTCGATGGGTGGCCGCCCTGCGCGCTGCCGCCGCAAGCGCCGCCGAGCGGGGCGCTCCGGTGGCGGCGATCGCGTATTTGCGACGCGCGCTCGACGAGCCGCCCGCGGAGGAGGAACGGGCCGCCGTGCTCACCGACCTGGGGCGTTCTGAGGTCGCCCGCCTCGAATATCAGCGCGCCGAGGCGCACCTGGTCGAGGCTCTGGCCCTACCAGGCGACCCTGCGTTGCATGCCCAGGCGGCGATTTGGCTGAGCCGCGGCGCGATCATGCAGGGACAGGCCGAACCCGCGACCAGGGCCCTTGACGCGCTGTCCGATCAGCTGGGCAGTGCACAGGGCGAGCTCGCACTGGAGCTCGAGGCCGAGGCCCTGACGCTCACCCGCCTGGAGCTCTCCCTTCGCTACCTCGTCCCGGAGCGGCTCGACGCGTTCGGGCGCCGGGCCGCCGGGAGCACGCGGTTCGAGCCGATCGCCAGGATTCATGCGGCAACCGAGCGCCTTGCACGGGGCGCGCCGGCCGCCGGGGTGGCCGACGAGATCATGAGCGCGCTGCAGGGCGGACCGCCCGGCGACCCGTTCGCCTTCACCGGCGCCGTCGACGCGTTGACCCGAGCCGAGCGCTACGACGCAGCCGCTCCGCTGATAGACATGGCGCTTGGGGCGGCGCGAGCGTCCGGACGAGCGGGGCAGTTGGCGGCCCTGCACACCCACCGCGCGGTGCTCGCGCTCGGCCGAGGAGCTGTGGCTGATGCATACCTGGACGTCCAGCTCGCACTGGAGCTCGTCCCCGATTCGGGCCTCTACCTGCGCCACGTCATCGCCGTGGCGATGCACGTCGCGCTCGAGCGCGGCGAGCTCGACGTGGCGCAGGAGCTCGCGGGCCGCGATCCGGAGCGCATGGAGCGCGAGCGGCTCTTTGTCGATCGCTATCTCGCGAGCCGCGGCCGAGTCCGCACCGCCACCGGCGACCCCCGCGCCGGCTTGGCTGACCTGCTTCGCTGCGGCGAGCTGCTCGAAGCCTATGGCACGCCCGATCTGACCCGCTGGCGCCCCCACGCTGTCGCGGCGCTTGCGGAGCTCGGGGAAGAGAAGCGCGCGGAGGAGATGGCCCGCGCGGAGATCGCCTCGGCACGCGCCTTCGGGGCTCCGCAGGGGCTCGCCCATGCGCTCCGCACCGGCGGGCGGGCCATCGGCGGCGACGAAGGCCTCGACCTGCTCGAGGAGGCGGTGGCCGTGGCCGAGGCCTCGCCGGCCCGGCTGGAAGCCGCGTACGCCCTGACGGACCTCGGGGAGGAGCTCATGAACCGCCGGCGGCGCCGGGAGGGGCGCCAGGCGCTTCGCCGTGCGCTCGAGCTTGCGAACGCGTGTGGCGCCCCGGCGCTCGCCGAGCGGGCGCGCGGCGCCCTCGGCGCGGGCGGCGGACGGCCGCCGAGGCTCGAGTTGACCGGCGTGGATGCCCTGACCCCCGCCGAGCGCCGCGTGTGTGAGCTCGCGGCCGGTGAGCGGACGAACCGCGAGATCGCACAGCAGCTCTTCGTCACCGAGAAGACCGTGGAGCTGCATCTGACGAACGCCTACCGGAAGCTCGGCATTCGCTCGCGCTTCCAGCTGGCCTCGGCCCTCGCCGCCTGATCAATCGACGAGCGAGGCGATGGCGCCGAGGGCGGGCACCGCAGCGGGGAACCCCCCAGCGTTTGCCCCGGTCTTTGGGGAGGCTGGGAAAAGCCTGGGGGAAAACCTGGGGACCTTCCCCTTGACCCGTTCGGGCAGTGGCGAGAGGCTTGTCACGCCCCCCGAGGGAAGGACTCCAAAAAGTGACTGGTCCGCTCTGCCCACGTGTCGCTGCGACGCTCGACACGACTCGCTCTCCTGATCTCATCGGCGGTAGGAGGTTCTGATGACTGGCCTGCTCTACAAACTCGGCCGCGCGTGTGCACGTTGGCGCTTCGTGGTGCTCGGGCTGTGGGTCGTAATGGTCGTGGCACTCGTGATCGTCGCCCGTGAGGCCGGCTCGGACACCACCAACAACGTGACCCTGCCGGGCACTGGGAGCCAGAGCGCCACGGACCTCCTGAGCGACCGCTTCCCGACCCAGGCCTACGGGACGAATCCGCTGGTCGTTGCCACCGACACCGGCAAGCTGACGGACTCGAAGTACTCGAAGGCCATCAAGTCGTCGGTGAGCAACCTGAAGACGACGCCGCACGTAACGGGCGTCATCAGCCCCTTGAGCGACGCCGGGGCCAGCGCGCTCAGCAAGGACAAGCAGATCGGCTACATATCGGTGGCGCTCGACGTCGGCCAGGGCTCGATCACCGAGGACGACGGCAACGCGCTGCTCGACGCCGCAAACCCGGCGAAGAAGGCGGGGCTCCAGGTCGCGATCGGCGGCTACGTCGGCCAGGAGCTGTCCAAGCCGGATACAGGGGCCAGCGACAAGATCGGGATCCTGGCCGCGATGGCGATCCTGCTGCTCGTCTTCGGTTCGGCGGTGGCGATGGGGCTGCCGATCGTGACCGCCGTGCTCGGCCTGCTGTGCGGCCTGAGCGTGGTGACCCTGCTCAGCCACCTCGCCGACATCCCCACCACCGCACCCACGCTGGCCACGATGATCGGGCTCGCGGTCGGGATCGACTACTCGCTGTTCATCGTGACCAAGCACCGAAGCCAGGTCGCTCAGGGCATGGAGGTGCACGAGTCGATTGCGCGCGCGATGGCGACGGCCGGCGGCGCGGTCCTGTTCGCGGGTGGCACCGTCGCGATCTCCCTGCTGGCGCTCGTGGTCGCCGACATCCCGCTGGTCACCACCCTGGGCTATACGTCGGCGATCGCGGTGGGCTTCGCCATCCTGGGGGCGCTCACCCTTCTGCCGGCGCTGTTCGGGCTGCTCGGATCGCACGTCTCGGCGCTCACGCTGCCGTTCCGCAAGACCCGCGCGGCCGAGACGCAGTCCCCGTTCTGGACGAGGTTGGCCACGGGGATCGCGAATCACCGCTGGCCGGTGATGATCGCAGTGCTGGTAGTCCTCGTGGCTCTGTCGATCCCCACGCTGTCGATGCGCCTGGGCCAGGAGGACGTCGGCGCTGAGCCGACCGACACGACCGCGCGCCAGGCCTACGACCTCATTGATGAGGGCTTCGGACCGGGGACGAACGGGCCCTTCCTGATCTCCGCCCAGCTCAGCAAGGCCGCGAAGCCCAACCAGAAGAACCTCAACAAGATCTCTCAGAACGAGAAGCAGCTGCAGCAACAGCAGCAGCAGATCGAGCAGCAGGCGTTGCTTGAGGGCGCGACCCAGCAGCAGGCGCAGTCGGAGGCAAAGCAGCAGACGAAGAAGCAGTCCAACGAGCTCGCCAACAAGAAGAAGCAGGCCGAGCAGCCGGCAACCGACCCGCGCCTTCAGACCCTGAAGAAGGACCTCGCGAAGGCCAACGGCGTCAAGTCGGTGTCGGAGCCGCTCGTCAACAAGAAGGGAACCGCGGCCGTCTACACGCTGATTCCCACGACGTCGCCCTCTGACCTCAAGACCGAGGACCTGGTCTCGCTCCTGAGGGACACGACGATCCCGGACGCGACCAAGGGCCAGGGCATGACGGCCTTCGTCGGCGGCACCACAGCCGCCTACGTCGACCTCGCCGACAAGATCACCAGCAAGCTGCCGCTTGTCATCCTTGTCGTGGCGGGGCTCAGCTTCCTTGTGCTGCTGGTCGGGTTCCGCTCGATCCTCGTGCCCGCCCAGGCAGCCGTGATGAACCTGATCTCGGTCGGGGCGGCCTACGGCGTGCTCACCCTCGTCTTCCAGGAGGGCTTTGCCACGAGCCTGATCGGACTCGACGGCGCGATACCCGTCGTGAGCTTCGTGCCGTTGATCATGTTCGCGATCCTGTTCGGGCTGTCGACCGACTACCAGGTCTTCCTGCTCACCCAGATCCAGGAGCACTTCAAGGAGGGCAAGGGCGCCCGCGCGACGGTGATCGAGGGGCTCGGCTATTCGGGGCGCATCATCGGGGCGGCGGCGCTCGTCATGTTCTGCGTGTTCGGCAGCTTCGTCCTGAACGGCGACCCGACGATCAAGCAGTTCGGCCTCGGCCTGGCCACGGCGGTCGCGATCGACGCGCTCGTGGTCTGCTTCTTCGTCCCGGCGTTGATCACGGTCGCCGGCAGGGCGACGCTCTGGTTGCCCCGCTGGCTCGACCGGATCCTGCCGCACATCAGCATCGAGGGGTCGGGGTACTTCGACGACAAGCCGCCGCCAAGCGCCCCCCCGGCACCCGAGCCGGAACCGGCGATGAGAGTCTGAGCTCGCCAAAGCTTGATTCGCGGCCCCGGGGACGCCCCGGGGTCGCGGAATCAGCCATCTAGATTGGCGCCGTGGCGAATATCCGCGCCTGCCGGGATCACGACCGCGCGGCGATCTTCGAGATCGTCAACGCCGCCGCCATGGCATATCGCGGCGTGATCCCGGCCGATCGCTGGCACGAGCCCTACATGCCGCTGCACGAGCTCGACGGCGAGATAGCCGCCGGGGTCGTGTTCTGGGGCTACGAGGACGGCGGCGCGCTGCTGGGGATCATGGGGATCCAGCCGGTGGGCGAGTTCGATCTGATCCGCCATGCCTATGTGTCACCCGAGCACCAGGGGCGCGGCATCGGCGGGGCACTGCTCGAGCATCTCGCCGGCTCGACCAAGCGGCGGATGCTCGTAGGCACCTGGGCCGCCGCCGAGTGGGCGATCCGGTTCTACCGGCGACACGGCTTCGAGCCGGTCTCGCCCGAGCGCAAGACCGCGCTGCTTCGGTCCCACTGGGACATCCCGGAACGCCAGGTCGAGACCTCGGTCGTGCTGGCCAACCCGCCGTATGCGGAGCCCTAAGCGGGTGTGCGGTCGCCGCTTCGGACGCGCGCGAGCGCCGCGAGGAGGCCGACGCAGGCCACCACCGCCGCCGCTCCCGCAGCCGTGACCGCCGGCGACCGGGCGACATCGGCATCGGCCGCCAGGAGCACCACTGCGCCCGCCGGGATCGCGGCCGCGCTGACCGCGAGGATGGCCAGCAGGCGCGGCCTGAAGACCCCCGCCCGCACACGCCCCATGACACGCTCGTCGAGCGACCAGTACGCGAGCTCGGCGACGAGCAGCAGAGCGCTCCCGTAGATCGGCGCGGGAACGGCCCGGTCGCCCTCGGGGACCGCATAGATCGCTCCCAGGATCACCAGCCCGAACGGGATCGGCACGGAGCGCCCGGCGGCGACGGCGAGCGCCAGGAGGAGGGTGGCCGCCGCCGCGCCGGCAGACACCGCCACGCTCGGCGCGTCGAGCGCTGTCGTGGCGCCGAGCGCGGCGGCGAGCGCGACCGCGCCGGTCGCGGTCCCTAGGCGCGCGGAGCGGGTCGTGCGTGGCGCCGGAACGTGATCACCTCCTCGATGGCGAGCTCGAGGCTCGCTCCCGGATAGGCCCAGCGGGCCACGGGCACGCCCAGCGTCTCGAAGCGCGCGCGCATCGCGTCGCGCTGCAGGCGCCAGAGGCGGAGCGGCAGCCGGTCGGGTCCGGCGGCGTCGGCGGGCGTGAGCGCCACGGGCGAGACCTCCACGACCGCGAGGTCGTAGCCGCGGGCGCGCAGGTCGAGCAGCGCGCCCGTCCCGCGCGCATCGAGCAGGGGGCTCAGCGCGAGCACGAGCGCCCGGGCCGGGAGCAGGCCCCGCGGGAGGTGCGTGACGTCCTTCCAGGCGAAGCTGAGCCTGGCGTCACTCGCGAGCAGCGCGTCGACGATTCGATACAGCTGCCTTGTGCCGGCGCTGGCCGTGAGCCAGTTCAACACGCCGCCGAAGCTCACAAGCGCGACGCGGTCGCGGCGCGCCAGGTAGGCCGAGGCGAGCGCGGCGGCGGCGTGCACAGCTGCGTCGAGCGTGCCCTCGTCCGCGTGCTCGGCCTCGGCAAACGTGTCGAGGAACAGGACGACGTCGGCGCTCTGCTCGGGATGCTGCACGTTCACGTACGGAACGCGACGGCGCGACGTCGCGCGCCAGTTGATGCGCCGTACGCGGTCGCCGGGCAGGAGCGGCCGAACCTCGGCGAACTCGATGCCCTCCCCGCGTTCGCGGGAAAGCTGGCTGCCCAGGATCGGCCGGGTTTGGAGCGGTGCGACCAGTCGCCGCAGCCGGCCGACGCTGGGATAGGCGCGAAGCTCGCGCGACGGGCCGAGTGGACCCTCGAGCGCGAGAGCGCCAAGCCGGTCGCGGGCGCGGACCACCGCCGGCCCCGCGCCGTGGACGCCCCAGCGCCCGACGGCGAGCTCGTACTCGATCTCGCGCTGCTCTCCCCGTGGAAGCCAGAAGGCGATCGGCGTCGGGTCGCCGCGGAGCCGGGCCGTCGTCGGGAGGTGAAGCTCCACGCGGGCGCCCGCCCCGCGGCTGCGGACCGTAACGGTCGCGCGTACCTGCTCCCCCTCGACAGCCCGTTCGTGCTCGAGCCGCAGGGCGCCGTCGAGGGCAAGTGGCTCCGCTCCCGCCAGGCCGACGGCCACGAGCAGGATGAACGGGGCGGCGAGGGCCGCGAGCTCCGGGCGGCCGGCGGCGAGCGCCGCAACCAGGGCGATCGCCGCGAGCGCTGTGTATGTCTGCAGCCGCGGCGAGGCCGAGAGGGTCATCGCGCCTCGTGGGGCGCGCGAACGGGCGGCGCGGGACAGCTGTCCAGGCAGTCGCGCACCACGTCCTCGGCGTCGACGCGCTGTATCCAGAGCTCGGGGCGCAAGGTGATGCGGTGCGCGAGCGCCGGCACCGCGACCAGCTTCACGTCGTCGGGCGTGACGAAGTCGCGCCCGTCCAACCCCGCCTTCGCACGCGCGAGCTTGAGCAAAGCCAGAGTCCCGCGGGGACTGGCGCCCACCTGGACCTGCGAGCTGTCGCGCGTCGCGGAGACGAGGTCGACCGCGTACCCGAGGATGCCGGCGTCCGCGTGGACCCGCTCGATCGCGCGCTGCATCGCCAGCAGCTCGTCGCGGTCGACGACCGTGTCCAGCTCGACCTCGTCCTGGCCGCGCTCTAGCCGCCGCTCCAGCAGCTCCAGCTCCGCGGCGCGGTCGGGGTACCCGACCCTGATCCGCAGCAGGAATCGGTCCAGCTGCGCCTCGGGGAGCGGATATGTCCCCTCGTACTCGATCGGGTTCTGCGTCGCGAGCACCAGGAACGGGCGCTCGAGGGGCCGGGTGCGGTCGTCGGAGGTGACCTGGCGCTCCTGCATCGCCTCCAGCAGCGCCGCCTGCGTCTTCGGCGGCGCACGGTTGATCTCGTCGCCGAGCAGGACGTGCGTGAAGATCGGGCCCGGCTGGAAGCGGAGCTCCCCGCTGCGCTGGTCGTAGATCGCCGAGCCGGTCACGTCCGACGGCATCAGGTCCGGCGTGAACTGCACGCGGGTGAAGCGCAGTCCGGTGACGGCCGCGAACGAGCGCGCCATCAGTGTCTTGGCGAGGCCCGGGTTGTCCTCGATCAGCACGTGTCCGTCGGCCAGGAGGCCGAGCAGCACGAGCTCGAGCACGTGCCGCTTGCCGATGACGGCACGCTCCACCTCATCGAGGATCCGGGCGGCGCGCTCGCCGAGGTCGGCGCGATCGCTCGCCCCCTGGTTCATACCGCCTCCAACGCGTCGAGGACCTCGTCGAGGTCGCGCGGCGCGATCCCAGGCGCGTCGCGGTCGCGCGGCGCCGGGCGGTCGGGGCGCACCACCTCCCAGGCCATCGGCCCGAGCAGGCGCTGGGCCTCCTCCACATCCCGGTCCAGCCGCAGGCCGCGCCGCGCAAGGCGTGCCTCGGCGATCTCCACGAGGACCGGCCGGAGGCGCGTGTGGGCGGCCAGCGCGCTCGAGCCCGACCATTCCACGATGCGGTCGAGTCGCACCAGCTGCGCCGGCCACAGGTCGGTCGTCACGGGAGGCCGCAACCCCGGCTCGAACAGGGGGTGTCCCGCGGGAAGGCGAATGGCAAGAGCGGCCAGGCAGGCCGCCGCTCCGATAGCGCCGACGACGATGAACGCCACCTCAGCGGCCAGTCTCACCCTCACACGATATCCGCGCCCGGGCCGTTCCGCTCACCCTTTCGGGGGATATTCTGGCCTTTGCGATGCACGCCGTGGGCTCGCGAACCGCAGTCGCCGCGATCGGGTTGACCCTGCTTCTCTGCGTGGTCGCGATCGGCGGCCGCGAGCCGCTGCGCGGTTCGACGGAGGAGCCGGGTCCAAGGCATGAGGTGGCCGAGAACGTCACGGTCGTCCCGCCGACACGGGGCTTCCCGGTGCCGGGCGCCCTCCCTCCCGAGGAGTTCGTCATCGAGGAGGAGCCCGGCCCGCCCGCCTGGCTGCGGTGGGCGATCGTCTGTTTCGCCCTCGTGGCCCTCGCCACCGGCGGCGTCCTGCTCGTCCGCAACTTCCGTGGCTGGGGGGTCAGGCGACGTGGGCGCCGTCGGGCCGCCCCGAGTGAGGCCGAGGCAGCGGAGCCCGAGCCCGCGACCCTGGCCACCGAGGACGACGCGGAGGTCGCGCGGCGTGCCGTCGAGGCCGCGCTGGAGCCGCTGCGCGAGCCCACGGACCCCCGGGGGGCGGTGATCGCGGCCTACGCGCGCCTCGAGAACGTGCTCGCCGAGCGAGACCTCGGGCGCCGGACGCCCGAGGCTCCACGCGAGTACCTCGCGCGGGTGCTGGGCGAGCAGGGGATGCCGGAGCGATCGCTGACCACGCTCACGCGCCTCTTCGAGGAGGCGCGCTTCAGCCTGCACCCGATCCCCGAATCCGCCCCCCGGCGCGCCCAGAACGAGCTCGAGAACGCCCGCGGGGCCCTGGTCGCCATGGACGAGCGCGGCTAGTGTACGCCCGCGCCGGGCCCTGACGCCGAGGTGCGCGCCTCCTCTATCGCACGGTCGACGGCGCGGACGACATCCTCCGGGTGGTTCACCCAGTCGAAGCGGAACTCCGAGTCGTCCGTGCCCGCGGTGTCGAAGTCGACCGTCCCGACGCCAAGCATCCGGTCGAGCGCGCCCTGTTCGTAGTTCACGTTCTGAACCCGCTCGAGCCGCGTCTCCTGCACGTTCCGCCTGACGATGCCGCGGCTGATCCTCAGGCGCTGGTTCGTGATCAGGTACTTCGTGGACGCCCTGCGGAAGGAGCCGACCACGATCGTTAGCACGGCTATCCCCGCGCCGATCAACAGGGCCGGAGCCCACGAGTCCGCCAGCAGGCCGAGGATCACGACCACGAGGATCGCCAGGCCGATGCCGCCAAGGTAGAAGGACATCAGCGCCCGCCACGACGGACGCCCTTCGTACAGCTCGTGCTCGTTGCTCCTCAATTCCATTCCCCCGCAGGCTACCGCCCGTAGAGTTCGACGATGGCCCCGACCGACACCACCCCGGAGTGGTTGGCTCCCGGTTCGGGCGTCGGCGCCGGCGTCACTCCGTTCCAGACCGACGGGGAGGCGACGATCCGGCTCGCGGTGGCTGCCGAGCAGCTCGGCTATCCGCGCTTCGGCACCGCCGAGGGCTGGACTCACGACGCCGTCGTGCTGCTCACGCAGATCGCCGGCGTAACCTCGCGGATCGGGCTCGCCACGACGGTGCTGCCGGTATGGAGTCGTACTCCGGCGGCGATCGCGATGGCCGCCGCGAGCCTCCAGCGGGCGACCGACGGCCGCTTCGCGCTCGGCCTCGGCGCCAGCAGCCCGCCGCTCGTGCAGGGCCTGCACGGACTCACCTGGGACCAACCGGTCGATCGGATGCGGAGCACGCTCGTTGCCGTCAGGGCGCTGCTCGACGGCGCCCGCCTGCCGATGGAGCGAGAGGACGTCAGGCCGCTTCGGCTGGGCGCCCCGCCCGAACGGCGCGTCCCGATCCTCCTTGCCGCGCTCGCCCCGGCCTCCGTCCGCTTGGCGGGTGAGCTCGCGGATCACTGGCTGCCCTTCCTCTGGGCCCGCTCGCGGATCCCCGTCGGACGTGAGCTGCTCGCCGAGGGCGAGGCGGCTGCCGACGACACCACTGCGACGATGGTCTCGGCCAGCGTCCCCCTCGCGATCGCCCAGGACGAGGAGACGGCCCGCCAGATCGCCGCGGGTTGGCTGCTCGCGTACCTGACCCGCATGGGCCCCCTGTATCCGCGGATGCTCCGGGACCACTTCGGCTTCGCGCACGAAGTCGACGCGCTGCTCGACGCCAACCGCGACGGCGGCATGCCGCGGCTGCCTGCGGCGGCGGAGCGGCTGGCTCGCGACCTCACCGTGATGGGCACCTACGACGAGGCGCCGGACGCCGCTCGCCTGTGGCTCGAGGCGGGGGCCGACACGGTCGACGTGGTGCTGCCGCTCGGATTTCCCGAAGAGCAGCTGCGCGAGATGCTCGAGGCCGTGGCGCCCGCGACCGCACCCGCAACGGACTAGTGGGCAATATCCCCGCCTGAATGCTCGTTGCGGGCGTGGACACCTCCACCCAGGCGACCAAGGTGCTCGTCGTCGACCCGGATGACGGGCGCGTGGTGGCCACCGGCCGTGCGCCGCATGAGGTGACGGGTGCCGATGGCGCGCGGGAGACCGATCCCGAGGTCTGGTGGGCGGCGCTCCGCCTGGCCCTCGTGGAGTGCGGCGCGGCGGCGGAGGTGGACGCGATCTCCGTGGCCGGCCAGCAGCACGGACTCGTCACGCTCGACGCCGACGGCCGGCCCCTGCGCCCGGCGATCCTGTGGAACGACACCCGTTCGGCTCGCGAGGCCCGTGAGCTGACCGAGGCGCTGGGCGGCGCCGCGGCCTGGGCCGAGCGCGTGGGCCTGGTGCCGGTGCCGTCCTTCACAGCGACGCGCTGGGCGTGGCTGCGCCGCCACGAGCCGCAGCGGGCCGCCGAGGCGAGGGCCGTGCGCCTGCCGCACGACTTCATCACCGAGCGCCTGTGCGGCCGCGCGGCGACCGACCGCGGTGACGCGTCCGGCACGGCCTGGTGGTCGACCCGCGACGAGGGGTACGTGGGCGACGTGCTCGACCTGATCGAGCTCGACCCCGCTCTGCTTCCCGACGTGCTCGGCCCTCGCGAGGCGGCGGGCGAGGTCAGCGCCTCCGCCGCCGGCCAGCTCGGCCTTCGCCCCGGCGCGGTCGTGGGCCCCGGCACGGGCGACAACATGGGCGCGGCGCTCGGCCTCGGCGCCCGCCCGGGTGAGCCGGTGGTCAGCTTGGGCACGTCCGGCACCGCGTACGCGGTCATGGAAGAGCGCGCCGCCGACCCGAGCGGCACGGTGGCGGGCTTCGCCGACGCCAGCGGTCGCTTCCTGCCGCTCGCGGCCACGCTGAACGCCACGCTCGCCGTGGACCGCGTGGCGGCCTGGCTCGGCCTCGACCGCGAGGCCGCCGCCGAGCGCACGTCGGTCGTCGTGCTTCCGTACCTCGACGGTGAGCGGACTCCGAACCTGCCACGCGCGGCGGGTATGGTCGCCGGGCTCCGCCACGCCACCACGCGCGAGGAGATCCTCCTCGCCGCCTACGAGGGCGCCGCCGCCTCGCTGGTCGAGGCGATCGACCTGCTCGGCGAGCAGGGCTCGGGTCTGGATCCCGACGCCGCCATCCTGCTCGTGGGAGGCGGCTCCCGGGGCGGGGTCTGGCAGCGCACCGTGGCGAGGCTGTCGGGGCGCGCCGTGCAGGTGCCGGACGCCGGGGAACTGGTGGCGCTCGGCGGCGCGGCCCAGGCCGCCGCCTGCCTTTCGGGCGAGCCGCCGGAGGCGGTGGCGCGCCGCTGGGACACGCGCGGCGGGATCACGGTCGAGGCTCCCGTCGAGCGGGACCTCGACGCGCTCCACCGAATCCGCACGACACGCGACGCCACGCTCGCGCTCCACGAGGCGTAGGCGACGGCGTGGACGAGCAGGCACGCAGACGGGCACGCGCCGGCCTGCGGGAGAGCCCCTCGCGGGCCGGCGCCCGCGCCCACTTCCGGGCCATGGGGATCGATCCCGCGCGGCTCGACGGACCGATCGTCGGGATCGCCTCCACCTGGACCGGGACGATGCCGTGCAACCTGAACCAGCGTGAGCTGAGCGACCGGGCGGCGAAGGCGATCGAGGCCGCCGGCGGGGTGCCCCTGGCGTTCAACACGATCGCCGTGTCCGACAACCAGTCGCAGGCCACCCCTGGCATGAGGGCCTCGCTGATATCGCGCGAGGTGATCGCGGACTCGATCGAGCTGATGGTCCACGCTCACGACTTCGACGCCGTCCTCTGCCTGGTGGGCTGCGACAAGACCGTCCCGGCCGCCCTCATGGCGCTCGCGCGAGTCGACAAGCCGGCTGCCGTGCTCTACAGCGGGCCGATGCGGGCGGGCCGCGTGGGGGGCGCCGACGTGACGATCCAGCACGTCTGGGAGGCCGTCGGCGCCTTCGAGAGCGGCACGATCACGCGAGCGGAGCTCGACGAGCTCGAGCGGGAGGCGTGTCCAGGCCCGGGCACGTGCGCCGGCCACTTCACGGCGAACACCATGGCAGTGGCCCTCGACTGCCTCGGGATCGCCCCTGTCGGCGATGGACTTATCCCGGCCGACTCGACCAACGCGAAGGGGGCCGCAGCGGAGCGCGCCGGCCGGCTCGCAGTGAAGCTGGCGGAACAGGGCCCGCGGGCGCGCGCGTTCCTCGACCGCCGTGCGCTGCTCAATGCCATGGCCGGGATCGCCGCGACGGGTGGGTCCACGAACGGGTTGCTCCACCTGCTGGCGATCTCGCACGAGGCCGGCGTACCGCTCGCCCTAGATGAGCTGATCGCCGTGGCAGCGCGTACACCCGCGATCGCAAGCCTCGCCCCCTCCGGCCGCTTCGTCGCGGAGGACCTGCATCGGGCGGGCGGCACGGCGGCGGTGATCGCCGAGCTGATCCGGGCCGGCCTCCTCGACGGAGCCGCCCCCACGGTCGACGGCGGCACTCTGGCCGAGGCGACTTCGGACGCGTCCGCGCCGGACGGCGAGATCGTCTTCCCGGCGGCCCGCCCCTTCAAGCCCGCCGGCAGGCTGGCATCGCTCCGCGGCAACCTCGCCCCGGAAGGCAGCGTCGTGAAGCTGGCCGGCACGGAGCGCCTTCGCCAGACCGGCCCGGCGCGCGTGTTCGACAGCGAGGAGGACTGCGCCGAGGCTGTGCGCTCGGGCGCCGTGGGCCCCGGCGACGTGCTGGTGATCCGCTACGAGGGCCCTGCTGGCGGGCCGGGCATGCGCGAGATGCTGGGCGTGACGGCGTCGGTGGTGGGCGCGGGGCTGGGCGAGTCCGTGGCGCTCGTGACCGACGGCCGCTTCTCCGGCGCCACGCGCGGGCTGATGGTCGGCCACGTCGCGCCGGAGGCGGCCCGCGGCGGCCCGCTGGCGGCCGTGCGCGACGGCGACTCCATCACGATCGACATCGAGGCCGGCTCGCTCGAGGTCGACCTGGCCGACGACGAGATCGCGCGGCGCGTGGCCGACTCCACCCCGCCCGCGCCGCTGTACGACTCCGGTGTCTTCGCGCGCTACCGCGCAAGCGTGGGCTCGGCGTCCGAGGGGGCGGTGCTCAGGGCGTAGGGGGCTGGGGAAGGGGGTTCAACAACTTGCGGCGGATATGCCGCCGTTTCGTGTTGGACCCCCCGCGCGGACGGGGTCGGGCACGAAAGTGGCCTATAGGTCCACTTTCGTGTCGGACCCCCCCTTGGTTGCCGCCGTCAGACCACGTCCAAAACTCGGGCCGGCCGGAGCGGAGCTCAAGCCGCGGGGAGCGGCCCGCCGAATCGCTCGGCCGGCGGCCCCGAATACGGCACGTCGAGCGCAAACAACCCCTCCCGGGCGGTCACGAAGAGGCGGTGCCCGGCGAAGCAGCACGCGGTGACCTTGGGCACGGGCACCTCCACGCGTCCCGACACGCCCCCGTCCGGGTCGAACCGGCGCACCTCCCCTCCGCCGTGCAGCGCCAGCCAGATCCCGCCCTCGTCGTCGACGGCGAGGCCGTCCGGGATCCCGTCCGCCTCGGGGATCACCCCGAAGGGGCGGCGGTTCGCCAGGGCGCCCGACGCCACGTCGAAGTCGAAGACGTCGATCCGCTGGGTCGGTGAGTCCACGTAGTACATGAGCCGTTCGCCGGCGTCCCAACCAATCCCGTTGGACAGCGTGACGCCCTCCAGCACCGTGTTCAGCGTGCCATCGACGTCGTAGCGGTACAGCGCCCCCGCGCCCGGGCTCTCGTCGAGCGCCATCGAGCCGATCCAGAACCGCCCGGCGGTGTCGCAGGCGCCGTCGTTGCAGCGCATCCCCGGCCGGCCGTGCGGGATCTCGATCAGCCGGCGTACCGAGCCGTTGCCCACGTCAACGGCCGCGAGGGCGTCGGCCAGGGCCACCAGGACGGTGTCGCCCGCCCACGGCGCCACTGCGCACACCATCGCGCCGCCCTCGATCGCGCTGTCGCCCGCGTGCAACAGCCCGCCCTCGATGTCCACCCAGAGCAGGCGCCCCGCCTCGGCGTCCCAACGCGGCCCCTCGCCCAGCACCGCCTCCACCGAGCACACCCGCTCGGCGATTCCGAACGACCTCACGCTGCTAGCTTGCCAACTCATGGACCGGCGGCGCCGTTTCACCGGGAAGCGCGCCCTCGTAACCGGCGCCGGCTCCGGCATCGGCGAGGCCGTGGCCCGGGCGCTCCACGCCGAGGGCGCCGAGGTGACCGTGGCCGACGTGCACGGGGAGACGGCCGAGGCGGTCGCCGCCGAGCTGGGCGAGCGGGCCTCCGGCCTCGAGCTCGACGTCCGCGAGGAGGAGGCGGTGCGCACGGCCGCCCGGAACGTGGACGTGCTGGCCAACGTGGCCGGCATCGGCTCGACCACGACCGCGCCCGACACGCCGATCGAGGTGTGGGACGACGTGCTCGCCGTCAACGCGCGCGGAACCTTCCTGTGCTGCAAGCACGCGATTCCCGGGATGATCAAGCGCGGCGGCGGGTCGATCGTGAACATGGCCTCGGTCGGCGGGCTTGTCGGGCTGCGCAACCGTGCGGCGTACTGCGCCTCGAAGGGCGCCGTCATCGCTATGACGCGAGCGCTGGCCGTGGACCACGTCGGCGATGGCGTGCGCGTGAACGCGGTGTGCCCCGGCACGGTCGACTCGCCCTGGGTCCGCAAGCTCGTCGAGGAGGCCGGCGAGTCGCTCGACGCGTTGCGCGCGCGCCAGCTGATGGGACGCCTCGGGACGCCTGAGGAGATCGCCGAGGCCGTGGCCTACCTCGCGTCTGACGACGCCGCCTTCGTCACGGGCACGGCGTTCGTGATCGACGGCGGGCTGACAGCGGCCTGACCGTGCTCGGTCTCGTCACCACCCCCGGGGAGCCGCACAGCACCACCGTGGAGGAGGTGCCCGAGCCAAGCCCCAGCCCCGGCGAGCTCCTGCTCAAGACGCTCGAGGTCGGAGTGTGCGGAACCGACCGCGAGATATCGGAGGGCACGTTCGGCGTGGCGCCGGCCGAAAGCGAGCGGCTCCTGCTCGGTCACGAGCTTCTCGGCGAGGTGCAGGCCGACGGCCACGGGTTCGCACGGGGCGACCTCGTCGCGGCGACGGTACGGCGGTCGTGCGGGCACTGCGAGGCGTGCGCCGAGGGCTCGCCCGACGCCTGCCACACCGGCGACTACTCCGAGCGCGGCATCACGAAGCTCGACGGGTTCGCGAGCGAGCTGGTGGCTGAGCGGGCCGAGCACCTCGTGGCCGTCCCGCCCTCTCTGGGCCGCCTCGGCGTGCTGGCCGAGCCGGCCTCCGTCTGCGCCCGCGCCATCCGCCATGCGCGCGCGGTGGGAGAGCGCCAGCCCTGGCGGACCGACCGCGCACTGGTGGTCGGGCCGGGCGCGATCGGGATGCTCTCGACCTACTTCTTGCGCCTCGACGGGATCGAGGTGTGGGTGGCCGGGCGGTCGGCGCCGCCGACGCCGAAGTCGGAGCTCGCGGAGGCCTGCGGTGCGCGCTACGTCTCGACTGCGGAGACCTCGCTGGCCGTGCTGGCGGACGACACCGGCGGCTTCGACATCGTGATCGAGGCGGCCGGCGACGCCCAGGTGATGCTGGACACACTCGGGCTGCTGCGTCGCAACGGCGTGGCCTGCCTGCTCGGCGTGGACGGGCGGCGCCGCACGGTCGAGCTCGAGGGCCCGGTCCTCGGCGTGGACACCATCGTCCAGAACCGCGCCCTGCTCGGGAGCGTCAACGCGCACGCTCGCGACTGGGTCGCCGCCGTCGACAACCTGGACCGCACCCGCGCCAGCTGGCCCGACGCGCTCGAGCAATTCGTGGGCCTGCGCGTGCCGGTCGACCGGTTCGCGGACGCGTTCGGGTTTCGCGGCGTCAAGGCGACGCTTCGGTTCTGACCCCGAGCGCCCGCGCGCTCGGCAGCACCGCGAGCGCGGCGAGCCACAGGGCCGCGAGGGCGACGAAGCCCAGCCGGCCCTCCCCCTCGGCCGAGAAGGCGAGGCCGAGCAGGGGCGTTCCGACGAGGACCACGAGGTTGGCGGCGGTGTTGACGAATCCAACCGCGGCGGCGGGCGCGTCCGCCCGCGTCGCGGCGGCGCCGGTGAACGAGGGCGAGAACGGGATGCCGGCGCCCAGGCCGACCAGCAGCGCGCCGAGCACCGCCACCCACACCGGGTCCGCGGCGACCAGCGCGAGCGTCCCCGCGACGCCCGCCACGATGCTGGCCGCCACCACGGGCCGCACGCTTCGCGGGCGGGCCGACAGGACCCATCCGCCGAGCGGCCGCGACACCACCACCAGCCCCAGCGTGAGCGCGCCCACCGCGGCGGCCGCCCCGTCGTCCAGGGCGCTGTGGCGCTGCAGCAGCTCCACCACCCAGTTCGCCAGCACCAGACCGAGCCCGTAGGACGCGGCGTAGAGGATCGCCAGCCGGTAGAGGCGTCGATCCCGGACCACGCCGGCCCGGGCGCCGGGCGGCCTCTGGACCGTGGCAGTGGCCGGCGCGAGCGCGAGTACGGCCACCAGCACCGCCAGCGACAGCGCCAGCGCGGTCCAATACGGCGCCCTCCACCCCATCGCCCCCTCGAGCTGCGGCACGATCGCCAAGGCCAGGCCGCCCGGGGCGAGCGCCACGCCGCCGAACACGCCCTGGGCGAGCGCCGAGCCGCCGGACTCGCGGACCAGCGCGCTGCCCGAGATGAAGGCGAGGCCGGTGCCCACGCCGATGATCGCCCTCGCCGCAATGCCCAGAGCGGGCTCCGGACCGGCCAGCGCCAGCGCGTTGCCCGCGCAGAGCACGACGAGGGCCACCGCACCCATCCGGGCCGGGCCGATCCGGTCGCTGGCTCTCCCGCCCGGGATCTGGATGGCCAGGTGCGTGATGACCATCGCCGTCGTCAGCAGCCCGACCGTGGCGAGCCCCACCCCGTAGGCATCCGCCAGCTCCGATGCGATTCCGCCGATGTTCCCGAAGTTCCAACCGCTGGTGGCCCCGAGCGCGCAGCCCGCGACCACGCCGCGCCGGCGGAGCACTCAGCTCACCCGGATCTCGAAACGCATGCGCCACGGCGCCCACGGAAGCCCGTCGCCGCTCACGAGCGCGTCGACGGGGGCTGCCATCGGCTCGAAGCAGGCGACCGGCTCCGCCCAGGGTGCGAAGAACTGGGCGTGTCGCGCGCCCTCAAGGAATTCCACCTCCACCCGCCGGCCGCCGCCCTCGAGCATGAACGCTCCCTCCACGTCGGTGAGCGACTCGTCGAAGTGGCGGTCGCCGAGCTCGAACGGCGGCGGCGCCCATGGCTCGGTGCGGCCGATAGGGAGCAGGCGGTCGTCGAGCAGGATGCGGCGGCTCGAGCCCAACGTCACCCGCCACCGCTCGCGTGGCAAGCCCGGCAGGCGCAGGAACGGGTGCCACCCGAACGCGACCGGCGCGTCGCCGCGCACCTCCGTGACGGTGGCCAGAGCGCCCGGCGTGAGCCGGTGCTCTACGACTACCTCGTGCGGAAAGGGGAACGCATCGTTGTCCCAGACGCGGCGCGCCTGGACCGACGCGGCGTCGACGCAATCCAAATCCCACCCCCGACGGGCCCCGGGCAACCCGTGCAGCGGCACTCCGTTCTCGTCGCGCCGTGCGCCGGAGGCGTCCACCACGCGGCCGCGCACCTCGAACCGCTCGGCGCTGAGGCGGTTCGCCCAGGGGTGCAGCAGCGGACAGCCGGTCCAGGGGCCGGGCCGCTCGGCGAGGATGTCCTCGCCCTGGTGGCGGAGCGCGGCCACGAGCATGCCGTCGTCCGGCCGCACGACGGCCTCGAGATCGCCGGCTACGAGCGTGAGAGCCGCGGCACCTCCCCGGCGGCGATCTCGCGGTGATCGGGCAGGCCCTTGAGCGCCTCCTCGGCGCCCGCCGGGGCATAGATGGCCAGCAACACCAGCGGCTCCCAGCCGGTGTTCACCGTCGAGTGGAACGCCGCCTTCGGGATGAAGACCACCTGCCCCGGCCAGACCGCGAATGTGTCGGCGTCGTCGACCATCTGCTCGCCCCGGCCGCTCAGGATGTAGAGGATCTCGTCGCTGTCCGGGTGGTTGTGGCGCTCGTGGCCCTCTCCAGGCAGCAGTACGACGTGCATCAGGCTCATTTCGGGGCCGTCGGTGTTCGCGGTGGCCACCAGCGGCTTGATGAGCCCCCAGTCGAAGCTCATGGTCGGCAGGGCGGCGGGGTCGATCAGCTTTGAAGGCACGGCGAGGCTCCTCTCGTTCTCAGGCGTGTGCAAGCGCCTTGAAGCGGCGCATGTTTTCGGTCATGGCGACCTCGGTGGGCAGGCGCTCCATGCTCGACGCGCCGAAGAACCCCACGACGCCCTCCGTGCGGTCGAGCACGTATTGCGCGTCCTCCGGCTCGGCGAGGGGGCCGCCGTGGCAGAGCACGATCACGTCGGAGTTGATCGCCACGGCGGCGTCCCGCATGGCCTGGATCAGCTCCACGCACTCGTCGAGCGTGAGTGCCGTCTCTGCGCCGATGGTCCCCTTCGTGGTCAGCCCCATGTGCGGCACCAGAACGTCGGCGCCGGCGCGCGTCATCGCCTCCGCCGACTCCGGGTCGAAGACGTACGGCGCGGTCAGCAGCCCCATCGAGGCGGCCTCCCTGATCATCTCGACCTCGAGGCCGTAGCCCATGCCGGTCTCCTCGAGGTTTGCACGGAAGGTCCCGTCGATCAGCCCGACGGTGGGGAAGTTCTGCACGCCCGCGAACCCCGCGTCCCGTACGTCGCCTAGGAAGTTCGGCATGAGCCGGAACGGATCGGTGCCGCAGACGCCGGCGAGCACCGGCGTGTCGCGCACGATCGGCAGCACCTCGCGGCCCATCTCCATGACGATCGCGTTGGCGTCGCCGTAGGGCAGGAGCCCGGCCAGCGAGCCGCGTCCCGCCATGCGGTAGCGGCCCGAGTTGTAGATGATGATCAGGTCCGTGCCGCCCGCCTCGGCGCACTTGGCCGAGAGCCCGGTGCCGGCCCCCGCGCCGATGATCACGCCGCCGGCGTCCAGCATTGCGCGCAGCTTCGCGCGCGCCTCGTCGCCCGTCACCGGCCGCCCCCGAGGTATCCGTCCAGCTTCTCGGCCATCGCCATCGCGAACTCCTCGTCGTTGACGTTGTTGTCGAGCTCGACCAGCTCGACGCCCGACCCGTCGAGTCCCTCCCGCAGCGCGTCGAAGAGGGCGGCGTCGGCCCCGGGGTCGTGGAACGGCTGTCCCTCGGCGTCGATCATCGAGACACCGGCGAGCGGCACGAACAGGCTCACCGGCCCGGTGGCCTGCGAGAGCTTGCTGGCGATCCTGCGCCCCAGCTCCGCGCACTCCTCGGGCGTGGTCCGCATCAGCGTCACCGAGGGGTTGTGGACGTACAGGTTGCGGTCCTCGAACTTCGGCGGCACCGTCTCGCGCGCGCCGAAGTTGACCATGTCGAGCGCGCCCAGCGACACCACCTGCGGCACGCCCGCGCGGCCCGCGGCCTCGAGGCGAGCCGGCCCCGCGGACAGCACGCCCCCCACGAGGTCGTCACACAGCTCGGTGGTCGTGATGTCGAGCACGCCGGTGAGGAGCCCGCCGTCCACGAGCGCCTCCATTGCTTTCCCGCCCGTGCCGGTCGCGTGGAACACGAGCACCTCGTAGCCCCGCTCCTCGAGCGCCTCGCGCGCGCGGGTGACACACGGCGTGGTGACCCCGAACATCGTGGCCGCCACCAGCGGGCGGCCGCCCTCGAGCTCCGGCGCGTCTGCCAGCACCATGCCCGCCATCGCCGCCGCGGCGTTGGCCAGGATGCGCGACGAGATCGAGTTGATGCCGGCCACGTCGGTGACGGACGCCATCATCATCACGTCGACCCCGCCGACGTAGTCGCTGGTGTCCCCGGCGGCCATCGTCGAGACCATCAGCTTCGGGACCCCCACGGGCAGTGCCTGCATCGCCGCGGTGGCGATGGCCGTGTTGCCCGAGCCGCCGGCGGACAGCACGCCGTGGATGCGCCCCTCGTCGTAGAGGCGCCGCGCCAGCGCAGCGGCCGCTCCGGCCATGGCGCCGATCGCCGCGCCGCGGTCCCCGGCCGCGCCGAGCTCCGCCACCTCCACGCCCGTCTCGGCGCCCACTTCCTCGCGCGAAATGTTCGGCTCGACCCGCGCCGGCTCCAAGGTCCCGACGTCCGCCAGCAGCACGCCGGCCCCGGCCTGGCGCAGCCGCTCGCGCAGGAACTCGAACTCCTCGCCCTTGGTATCGAGCGTCCCGATCAGCAGGACCGTGGGGCCGCCGTCAGCGGTAGGCGACTCGCTCACGCCCACCCCCCTCCGCCGACTGGAGCATCGCGTCGCACACCTCGGCGGCGCGGTAGCCGTCCTCGAGCGTCGCGCCGTGCGGGGCCACGTCGCCGTCGTCCCGGATCGCCGTCAGGAGGTGGTGCAGCTCGTGCACGAAGGTGTGCTCCCACCCGATCATGTGGCCGTGCGGCCACCAGTGCTGCCAGAACGGGTGGTCGGCCTCCGAGACCAGTACGGTGCGGAACCCCTTGGTGCCCTCGGAGTGCTCCAGCTCGTTGAGCCGCTCGAGGTTGAAGGCAAGCGAGCCCTTGGAGCCGTTGATCTCCCATGTGAACGCGTTCTTGCGGCCGTTCGCGAAGCGCGTGGCCTCGATCGTGCCGACCGCGCCGCTCTCGAACGAGACGGCCGCCTCGACGGCGTCGTCCACCTCCCGCTCCGGCCAGAAGGTCGCCGTCATCGCCGCCACCGAGTCGATCTCGCCGACGAGGTAGCGGGCCAAGTCGACCACGTGCGCGCCGAGGTCGCCCAGCGCGCCCGAGCCCGCGGCCGACTTGTCGAAGCGCCAGGCGTCGATGTCGGCGGCGCCCCACTCCTGCAGGTAGGAGCCGCGGAAGTGGGTGATGTCCCCGATCTCGCCGGCCTCGATCATCTGCCGCGCCAGCCGCACCGCCGGCACGAAGCGGTAGTTGAAGGCGCACATGTGCTTGACGCCCGCCGCCTCGACCCGCTGCCAGGTCTCGTGCGACTCGGCGGCGTCGCGCCCCAGCGGCTTCTCGCAGATCACGTGCTTGCCGGCCTCCGCCGCGGCGATGGTCGGCTCGGAGTGGAGGTTGTTGGGGCCAACGTTGTCGAACAGCCCAACGCGGTCGTCGGCGAGGATCGCGCGCCAGTCCGTGACGTGCTCGGCGAACCCGTACCGCTGGGCGGCCTCGGACACGGCCTCCTCGTCGCGGCCCGCGATCGACACCAGCTGGGGCATGAGCGGCGGCGGCCAGGTCATGTAGGCGAGCGTCTTGTAGGCGTTCGAGTGGGCCTTGCCCATGAACGCATAGCCGAGCATCCCCACGCCGATCGGCCGCACGCCCTCCGCGCCGCCGGCCTGGCCCATGGTCATGAAGCCGACCTCGCTCATCACGCCTCCTTCGCGAACGCGGCGTCGAAGGCCACATCGGAGGGCGAGAAGTCGGTGCGGCGGACGAAGGCGAGCGCGTCGGGCGCGCCCCACTCGCGGTCCATGCCCGAGTCCTCCCACTCGATCGACAGCGGCCCCTCGTAGCCAACCCGGTTGAGGGCGCGGAACATCTCCTCGAAGTCCACGTCGCCGTGCCCGGGCGACACGAAGTCCCACCCGCGACCCGGCTCCCCGAAGTTGAGGTGCCCGCCGAGGATCGACGAGCGCCCGTCGAGCCGGCGCTTGGAGTCCTTGACGTGGGCGTGGTGGATGCGGTCGCCGAACTCGGCGATGAAGGCGGCTGAGTCGAGGAACTGGTGCTCCAGGTGACTCGGGTCGAAGTTGATCCCGAAGCCCTCCCGGTCCCCGATGGCGGCGAGCGCCTTGCGCGTGGTCACGAAGTCGTAGGCGATCTCGGTCGGGTGCACCTCGAGAGCGAACTTCACTCCCTCGCTCTCGAAGACGTCGATGATCGGTCCCCAGCGCTCGGCGAAGTCCTCGTAGCCGCGCTCAATCGCGTCGAAGTCGTTGGGCGGGAACGAGTAGACCATGTGCCAGGTCGATGAGCCGGTGAAGCCGGTCACCACCTGCACGCCGAGCTGCGCCGCCGCCCGCGCAGTGTCCTTCATGTACTCGGCGGCCCGGCCGCGCACCCCCTCGGGATCGCCGTCGCCCCATACGTCGGGCGGCAGCACCGCCTGGTGGCGATCGTCGATCGGGTCGCAGACCGCCTGTCCCACGAGGTGGTTGCCGATCGCCCAGCAGGACAGGCCGTGGCGCCCGAGGATCTCGTGCCGGGTCGCGCAGTAGCGGGAGTCGCTCACCGCCTGGGCGACGTCGAAGTGGTCGCCCCAGCAGGCGAGCTCGAGACCGTCGAAGCCCCAGCCCCCGCATTTCTCGGCGAGGTCCTCGAGCGTCAGGTCGGCCCACTGGCCGGTGAAAAGGGTGACGGGACGGCTCATGCTGCCTCCTTCGTCGAGAGGGTCTCCAGGTGGACGCCTGCGGCGTCGTATGCATTCGCGACTTCCGCCGGCAGGGCGGGGTCGGTGAGGATCAGGTCGGGGTCGGTGGCGCCCATGATCGTGAGCAGGGAGGCGCGCCCGAACTTGCTCGCGTCGATCAGCGCCACCGTGCGCTTGGCCGCCGAGCGGGCCGCGTTCACGACGTCGGCGAGCGGCCTCCGGGAGGTGGTCAGCCCCTCGTCCAGGGTGACTCCAGCGGCCGAGACGAATGCGACGTCGAAGTTCAGCTGCGAGACGAACTCGACGGTCCAGCGCCCGGCGATCATCTTCATGTGCTGGTCGAGCTCGCCCGGCGCCACCACCACGTGCACGGGCTCAGCCTGCATCTCGTACGCGATCGCGGGCGAGCTCGTCACGAGCGTCAGCTCGCTCGGCGGGTTCTCCATCAGCCGGCGCGCGAGGCACAGGGCGCTCGAGGACGCGTCGAGGAAGATGGTCGACCCCGCGTTCACGAGCGCCGCGGCGCGCTCCGCGATCGCGTCCTTGGCGGCCGCGGCCTCCTCGACGCGCTGGGACCAGGCCGTGGCGATTAACGGCGCCGCAATCGTCGCGGCCGAAGAGAGCGCCCTCGCGCCTCCGTGCACCCGCTCCACCAGGCCGTCCCGGGCGAGGTGCTCCAGGTCGCGGTGGATCGTGATCGCGGAGACCTCATGGCTGCGAGCGAGCTCGGCCACGGACACGCCGCCTTCGCGCTGGATGCGGTCCAGCATCTGGGCGCGGCGAAGTGCGGGCGGCACGGTGTTCAGACGCGGTCCTCGAACGGTCGCTTGGTCACGTCGACCTCGACGCGGCGGAACTCGTCGATCGCCTTCACGAGGTGGTCGGCGAACCGGGTGAGCGCCTGGTCGCCCTTTTCCGGGGTCGCACGCATGGGGTTGCCGATCACCCCGGTGCGGGAGAACTCCCCGTGGTCCATCGGGAACACGAAGTACTGGTAGCCGTCGAACTCCACGTCGGGGGCCCCGTCCTTCTTGATGAAGGACTCGGGAAGCCAGTCCGGAACCTGCGCCCGGTCCTCCGCGGCGCGGTCCATGTGGACCATCCGCGGGTCGTGGGCCATCACCTGCGACGTCTCGAGCTCGGAGGCGTGCCAGCCGGGCGTCTCGTCGGGCGGGTTCTCGAGCAGGTCGCCGAGGAGGCCGATGTAGCGCTCGGCGTACGGCTTGTAGAGCGCGACGAACGCGCCCGTCTCGTACTTGATGCGGCGCAGCAGCGGGTCGATCACCTTCGTGTTCGAGCCGTGCCCGTTCACGAACACGAGCTTGTTCCAGCCGTGGTGGATGAGGGAGCGCGCGATGTCGTACAGGACCTCGGTGAAGGTCTCGGCGCGCAGCGTGATCGTGCCGACGCCGCTCTCGGGCTCGCGCATATGCTGAGGCGAGTAGCCGATCCAGAGCGGCTGGGTGTAGGGCACGTCCGCCTTCTCCGCCGCCCGCCGTGAGACCTCGAGCGCCGTGATCGTGTCCGTGCCGAGCGGCAGGTGCGCGCCGTGCTGCTCGCAGGACCCGATCGGGATCAGAACGATGTCCGAGCGCTCCTGGAACCACGCGATGTCCGGCGGAGCCAGGTCGAGCAGGCAGTTGGAGAAGGGGCGGGTCTCATCCGGCATGGGCGGGCTCCTCGGCGGCTTTCTCGAGCGTCAGGTATCGGTCTGCGACCAGCTGCGCGAAGTCCGGGTCGTCCACGTGGGCGTCGACCTCTTCGAAGGGGATATCGGGCCGCAGCGAGCCGCGCAGTGAGTCCGCGAAGGCGGCGTCCGCCTCGGGGTCCCAGAGGTCGCCGCCCTGCGAGTCGGCGAGCGAGAAGCCGGCCGTGGGCACCACCACGCGTACGGGCCCGCGGGCCTCGTTCAGGCGCTCGGCGACGATGCGGCCGAGCTCGGCCCCCTCGTCGCTCGTGAGGCGCACGAGCGTCGCCACCGGGTTGTGGAAGTAGGTCTTGCGGCCGCGGTAGCGCTCGGGCAGCTCTTCGCGCGGGCCCTGGTTGAAGAAGTCGACGCAGCCGGGCACCACCACCTGCGGGATCCCCCGGCGACCCGCCACGCGCAGCCGGTCCGGGCCGGTGGCGTGGATGCCGTCGAGCAGCGAGTTGGCGAGCTCGGACAGCGTGTAGTCGATCACCCCGCCGAGCGCGCCGGCCTCGATCAGGTGCTCCATCGCCGGGCCCCCCACGCCGTTGGCGTGGAAGATCACGGGCTCCTGCCCGGCCTCGAGCAGGACCTCCCGCACCCGCATCACGCCCGGCGTCGTCTGCCCGAGCATCGTGATCCCGACGCAGCGCTCGCCGAGCTCGGTCACCGGTCTGCCGGCGTCCCGCACCATCCCCGCCACGGCCGCGGCGGCGTTGTCGAAGATGGCGCGGGCGATCTCGTTGAGGCCGAGGATGTCGATGACCGAGTGCATGACCGTCACGTCCGCCTCGCCCACGAAGGGCGCGAAGGACCGCCTGCCCGACGCGCTCGGAGACACGATCAGCTTCGGCACGCCCACCGGCAGCGCGTGCATGGCGGCGGCGCCGAGCAGGGCGCCCTCCGCGCCGCCCAGGCACAGCACGCCGCGCACGCGGCCGTCGGCGAACAGCCGGACGCAGGTGGCGCGCACCCCCTCGGCCATCAGCTCGACGGCGGCGCCGCGCGAGCCCGGCGCCGCGCACGTCGTCGACGTCGTGGCCCCCGGCGCGGGCCACCTCCTCCCTGCTTATGTCCGCCGGACAGCCCGGCTCTCCGAGGATCCCGGAGTCGATCACCACCGGCTGCGACCCCGAGCGCGAGCAGGCGATCGCGCACGTACGCGATCTCCTCGCCCTTGGTGTCGAGCGTGCCGACGAGCGCGATGCCCGGCGCGGGGCCCACGGCGAGTCAGGCGGCCGGCGTCTGGACGGAGTCGAACGCCTTTCGCAGGCGGTCGATCGAGTCCTGGACGTACTCGTCGTAGTAGTGCTCGGGCACGGCGCCGGTGCCGTGGTCGCGGAGGAACTGCTCCATGCCCTGGCTCGCCCCGGATTCCGCCGCGTCGGCGATCTCCTTGCGCTTCGACAGCGGCGTGCGGTCGACCGGGACGACGAACTCCACGGTCAGGTAGTCGTCGTAGCCGATGCCGGCGAGCTCCTGTACGAGCGCCTCCCAGTCGATCGCGCCCTGACCCGGAGGCATCCGGTTGTTGTCGGCCACATGGAAGTCGACCAGGTAGTCGCCGGTGTCACGGATCGCCTGGCGCCAGTCGGCCTCCTCCATGTTCATGTGGAAGATGTCGAGGCAGACGCCGCAGTTCCCGCCGACCTCCTTGGCCATCGCCACGGCCTGGTCGGCGCGGTTGATGAAGTAGGTCTCGAAGCGGTTGAGCGGCTCGACGCCGATGCGGACGCCGACCTCCTCGGCGTGAGCCTGGCACTCCTTGAGGCCCTCCACGCACCAGCTCCACTCCTCCTCGGGCGAGGCCATCGCCGTGACCTTCCCGACGGTCGACGGCACGACGGTGAGGATGTCGCCGCCGAGCGTCGGAGACGAACGACAGGCAGTCCTTCACGTAGTTGACGCTCGCCTGGCGGACGTAGTGGTCCTCGTGGACGAGGTCGCGGCCTCCGGTCATCAGCGTCACGGAGCCCCAGCACGAGAGGCCGTGCTGATCCAGCAGGCCCTTGACCTGGCCGGCGTCGTAGGTGATCGGCTCGCCCGAGATCTCGATGCCGTCGTAGCCGCTGCGCGCCAGACGCGCGATCGTCGTCTCGATCGGCTCGGCGCGCATCCAGTTGTGCATGGCCACCTTGAATGCCACTGGTGTCTCCTCTCCTCCTCGGGCCTAAAGGCCCATCTTTCCGGGGTTCATGATGTTGTTGGGGTCCAGCGCGGCCTTGATCTGCCGCATCGCGTCGAGTGCGCCACCGTGCTGGCGGCGCATGTAGGGGCCGAGCTTGATGCCCACCCCGTGGTGGTCGTTCATCACGCCGCCCGCGTCCAGGGCCGCGGTCATCCCGTCCTCCCAGATCCGGTCGTGCAGCGCGAGCGCGTCCGGGCCCGCCGTCGGGCACGACGAAGCGGCCGTAGATCATCGTGCCCCACAGGTACCAGTGCGAGAAGTGCATGCGGAGCTCGAGCCCCGTGTCGCCATAGGGCTCGCGCACCGCCCTGTGGAGCGCGTCGTAGACCGCCTCGACGCGCGCGTAGGTAGCCACTACGTCGAGCGTGCCCCAGATCGCCGGCAGCACGGGCTGGTGCGGCGGTTGGTAGAAGTCGTAGCGCCGGTCCCACCAGCGCTGCCCGAGGGCGGGGTCGAGCAGCTCGCCGCCGGCCTCCGCCGCAATCTGCAGCGCCCGGCGCTCCTCCACCTCCACGGCCTCGGCCTCGCCCTCGAAGGCCATGACGGTGTAGACGCCGCGCAGGTCCTCGCCCACCACGGGCGAGAACGCGAGCCGCGTGGCGTCCTCGTCGTACATGCGGACCACCGACGGACGGTGCCCCGCCTGAAGCGTCCGCCGGATCGCGCGAATGCCCGCGCCGACCGACGGGAACGCGACCGCGGCAAAGCGCCGCTCGGCGGGCATCGGCACGAGCTGGAGGGTCGCGCTCGTTATCACGCCGAGCGTGCCCTCGGATCCCGACGAAGAGCTGCGTCAGCTCGGGCCCCACCGCGTGGCGCGGCACCTCCACGGTCTCGATCAGGCCGGTGGCGGGCGTGGCCACGCGCAGGTTGAGCAGGAGATCCTCGATCTTGCCGTAGCGCGTGGAGAGCACGCCGGAGCCGCGCGCGGCGATGTAGCCGCCGACCGTCGCCAGGTCAACCGACGCCGGGTAGTGCGGGAACATCAGGCCGCGGGCGTTCAGCGCATCCTCGAGGCGCCGGCCGTTCACGCCGGCCTGCGCCGTGACGGTCATCGAGATCTCGTCGACGTCGAGGATGCGGTCGAGCGAGCTCAGGTCGATCACGATGCCGCCGTGGATGGCGAGGGCGCCGCCCTGCGTCCCGGACCCGCCGCCCCACGCCACGACGGGCGTGCGCTGCTCGTCGGCGGCGGCCAGGACGGCGGCCACGTCCTCCTCGGTCCGCGGCCGCACCACGATCTCCGGCCGGGCGAGCGGGGTGCCCGCGGCTGTGGCGGCGAGCGCGGGCCAGTACGTGTCGGCTGTGTACGCGTCGAGCTCCTCCGGGGCCGTCGTGACGGCGTCAGCTCCCACCGCGGCGGTGAGGGCCGCCTTCACGTCCGAAACGGCGACCTTCGGAGTAGTGCTCATCATAACTCTTCGTTAACGCTTTCAGAACACAACAGAACTTGACAGGGAGCGTGACATACGCTTTCAATACCTGTCAAGGCATGAGCGGATCGCCTCAAACCGCGGCCGCCACCGCGGAGGAGACCCTGGAGATGCCGCGCCGGGCCGGCTGGAGCAAGCGTCGGATCGCCCTCGCCCTGGTCGGTGCGGCGGTGGTTGTCTGGCTGCTCGTGAAGGGGAGCGAGGACTGGCGGACGTTCGCCGTCGTGACCCTGAACGGGCTCACGCTCGCGGCCCTGTTCTTCGTCGTCGCGAGCGGCTTCACCCTGATCTTCGGGCTCATGCGCGTGGTGAACATGGCCCATGGCTCGCTGTACCTGCTGGGCGGCTATCTCGCGCTCGAGATGCAGGACGCCTGGTTCAAGGAGGAGACCGCGGGGCTCAACCTCTCGCTCAGCGGGAGTGGCACGGAGTACAACCTGATCGGCTGGGTCGTTCCGCTGCTGCTGGCCACGGCGATCATCGGCGTGATCGGCGTGCTGATGCAGCAGGTGTTCCTGCGCTGGAACCAGGGCCAGGACCTGCGCCAGGCACTGATCACGATCGCCCTGTCGGTGATCCTCGCCGACCAGATGCTGGCCGCGTTCGGCGGGATCTCGAAGGACATCAAGACGCCGAGCGACTGGCCCGAGAGCATCACGCTCCCCGGGGACGTCACATTCGGGTTCTTCCGGGGCGTGGTCGTGTTCGGCGCGGCGGTGCTGGTCGGGGTGGGACTGTGGTGGCTCATCACCCGGACGCGCTTCGGCAAGATCGTTCGGGCGGGCGTGGACGACCGCGACATGGTCTCCGCGCTGGGGATCAACGTGCAGCTGGTGTTCGCCGCCGCCTTCTTCCTCGGTGCGATGCTCGCGGGCTTGGGCGGAGTCCTCGGCGGCACGATGATCTCGCTCGCCCCGGGCGAGGACACGTCCTTCCTCCTGAACTCGCTGATCGTCGTGATCATCGGCGGGATGGGGTCGCTCGGCGGCGCGGCGATCGGGGCCTTGGCGCTCGGCCTCGTCGACGCCTACGCGGACGTTTACCTCGTGTTCGGCGACACGGACCTGACGAACTACTCCATCCTCGTGACGTTCGGCCTGCTGGTGGCCGTGCTCGCGGTACGCCCGCTCGGGCTGTTCGGGAGACCCGCGTGACCTCTGCATCGCCCGGCCGCCTGAGCTGGCCCGCGCTCGCCGGGGTGGTCGTCCTGGCGGCGCTCGCCCCGCTGATCTTCACCGACTTCTTCGTCTCGGTCATCCTCACCAAGTCGCTCTGGCTCGGCGTGGCGGCCGCGAGCCTGATCTTCCTGTCGGCGTACGGCGGCATGGTGTCGCTGGCGCAGGTCGGGATCTACGGGGTCGCCGGCATGGCCTACGCGAATCTCGTGCTGGCGGACGGCGGGTCCGCGGCCGAGTGGGCGCCCTGGCTCGCGACCGCCGCGGCGCTCCTCATCGCCACCGCTGTGGGGCTCGCGTTCGGGGCGATCGCCGCGCGCAGCGTCGGCATCTACTTCCTGATGATCACGCTGGCCTTCTCGGTGCTCGTCTACTACTTCTTCTCGCAGGTGACGCAGCTCTCGGGCTTCGGGGGCGTCAACAACGTCGCCCTGCCGTCGCTCGTGGGCGAGCCCGGCCAGGACCCGACCCGGCTCTACTACACGACCCTCGTCGTAGCGATCCTCGTGTTCGTCGGCCTGCGTTACGCCTCCCGCACGGCGTTCGGCCTGGCGCTCCAGGGCGTGCGGGACGAGCCGGCCCGCCTGCGCGCGCTCGGCTTCGACGTGACCCTGCACCGGATCCTCGCGTTCGGGCTCGCGGCGTTCGTCGCCTCCATCGCCGGGGTGCTGTCGGTCTGGTACAACCGCCGCATCACGCCGGGCTCGATCGAGCTTGCGCAGACGATCGACGTCCTCATAATCGCGGTTGTGGGCGGGCTCTACCGCCTCGAGGGGGCCTGGGTCGGTGCGTTGACATACGCGCTCATCGACAACTATTCGCGGGAGTGGACGCCAACGGTTGGCGACGTCCTTGGGCCGGAGCGCTTCAACACGATCCTCGGGGTCGTGTTCCTCGTGATCGTGCTGCTCTCGCCTGGCGGCCTCGTCGGACTGTGGGAGCGGGGGCGTGAGTTCTTCGAGAAGCGAAGACGGGGGCCGCCCGGAGCTGTGGCGACCCCGTCACCGGCCGGTGCCGCCGGCGACGGCACCAACTGAAAGGCGAACGAAGGTGAAACAAAACGAGGAGGAGGACAAGTGAGGAGCAGACGGATGCTGGCGCTGATAGGCGCCATGCTCGCGCTGGCCCTCGTCGTCACGGCCTGTGGCGACGACGACGACGATGACGGAGGTGGGGGCGGAGAGCAGACCGCCGAGGAGTCCGGCGGGGGAGGCGGTACCGTCAAGGTCGGGTTCCTGTCCGACTGCGAGGGAACCTTCGGCTCCTTCTTCGAGCCGACCGCGGCAGGCTTCAACCAGGCGCTGATCGACGGTGCCGGGGCCAAGCCGGCGGGTGAGGCACCGACCGACGGCGTGACCGGCGCCACGGTGGGTGGAACGAACATCGAGGTCGTCGGCTACGGCTGCGCCGACGAGACAGCCGACAAGGCCATCGAAGAGACGCGCCGGCTCATGGAGCAGGAGGACGCGGACATCCTCGTCGGGCCGCTCTCGGGTGACGAAGGCATCGCGGTCGCGAACTACGCGAAGGAGCATCCCGACAAGACGTTCATCAACGGGATCGCCGGCGCGCAGGACTCGACCCTCAAGGTCCAGGCCCCGAACTTCTTCCGGTATCACCCGGACGGAGCGCAGTGGTCCGCAGGCCTTGGCGATTACGCGTTCAACGAGCTGGGCTGGAAGACGGCAGCGATCATCGGCGACGACTACTCGTTCCCGTACACGTCGCTGTCCGGGTTCGTGGCCGAGTACTGCGCCATCGGAGGCGACATCACGAAGCGCATCTGGGCGCCTCTCGGCGAGAAGGACTACTCGTCGTACATCTCGCAGATCCCGGACGATGTTGACGGGCTCTACGTCGGAATCGGCGGATCGGGCCTGATCAACTTCCTCAAGCAGTACCGCCAGCAGGTCGGCGAGCTCGACACCGAAAGGATGATGGGCAACGTCTTCTGGGACGACCCGCTCGTCCTCGAGGAGGTCGGCGACCAGCTGGTCGGCGGGATCACCTCGGGAATGACGGCCGCCGACTCCGACGACGCGGAGGTCACGGCCTACCTGGACAGGCTCCGGGGGTCCTACGGTGACGAGGTTGCGGCCACCGGACCGTCGGTCTTCACGTACGGCTACTACACGGCAGGCCGGGCCCTCGTGAAGGGGCTGGAGGCCGCAGGCGGGGACGTGTCCGATCAGCAGGCCCTCCAGGACGCGCTCGCCGAAACGTCGCTCTCGGGCGAAGAGGCGCCCTACGGCGACGTCACGCTGGACGACAACCGCCAGGCGATCAGCGACGTGTACGTGAAGCGGATCGTGAAGGACAAGACGGGTGACGGCGTTGCGGACGTCGAGACGTTCCGGCAGATCCCCGAGGTCGACCAGACCTTCAACGGAACCTTCAGCCCGGAGACGCCCGCGCCCGATCGCCAGAACCCGAAGTGCGAGGAGCGCGACCCGCCGCCGTGGGTGGGGAACGCGGAGGAGGTCACGTTCGGGGGCTGATGTCCTCCGTAGCAGCATCCGCCGAGCACGCCGAGCCGATCCTCCAGCTGCGGGGGATCGGCCGGCGGTTCGGCGGCGTCGTAGCCGTCGCCGATGTCGACCTGAAGGTCGGCGCAGGTGAGCGGCGGGCGATCCTGGGGCCGAACGGCGCCGGGAAGACCACGCTGTTCAACCTGATTTCGGGGGAGTTCCCGCCGACGGCGGGGACTGTGGAGCTGTTCGGGCGGGACGTCACGGCGACGCCCGCCCGGACACGCGCCCGAATGGGCCTGTCGCGCACGTTCCAGACCTCGCGCCTGTTCGGCGGCCTCAGCGTGGAGGACAACCTGTACCTGGCGGTGCTGGGCGTGCGGAACGGGCACCTGCGCCTGGTGCAGACGAAGGCGGACACGGACATCCGCGACAAGGCCCGCGCCGGCGCGGAGACGGCGGGACTCGGCGACCGGCTGGACGTGATGGTCGCCGACATGTCGCACGGAGAGCAGCGGCAGCTCGAAGTCGCGATGGCCCGGGCCGCCGAACCCAAGCTGATGATGCTCGACGAGCCCGCCGCCGGGCTGTCCCGAGCCGAGCGCGTGACCCTGACCGAGATGCTGCTCGCGCTCGATCCCTCGATCACGCTGATCCTGATCGAGCACGACATGGACGTCGCGCTGCGGGCGGCCGACTGGGTCACGATGATGCACGACGGGCGGGTCATCGTGGAGGGGACCCCAGCGGAGATCCGCGCCAACGAGACCGTGCACGCCCTCTACCTGGGGAGCCACGCATGAGTGGCCCGCTGCTCGAGGTCGAGGACATCCACGGGTACTACGGGAGCGCCCATGTGCTGCAGGGCGTCAGCTTCAGCATGGGGGCCGAGCCCGTCGCGATGATCGGGCGCAACGGAATGGGCAAGTCGACGCTGTGCCTGGCCATCGTCGGGCTGCTCGGCCACGCCACCGGCTCGGTGCGGCTGGACGGCGTCGAGCTGCTCGGCAAGCCCGCCTACAAGGTCGCCGGCGCGGGGATCGGCTACGTGCCGCAGGGGCGCCGGTTGTTCGAGTCGCTCACCGTCGACGAGCACCTGGAGATCGTCGGGTCGAGCTCCAACGCGGAGTGGACGGCCGAGGGCGTGTACGAGCTCTTCCCACGGCTCGCGGAGCGCAGGAAGGTGAGCGGGACCTCGCTCTCTGGTGGGGAGCAGCAGATGCTTGCCATCGGCCGCGCCCTGGTCACCAACCCGCGCGTGCTGATCATGGACGAGCCGTCGGAGGGCCTCGCGCCGACGATCATCGAGGACCTCGTGCGGACCATCAAGGAGCTGGCCGCCGGCGGGATGGGCCTTCTCGTCGTCGAGCAGAACCTCGGCGTCGCGACCTCGCTGGCCGAGCGGCAGCTCGTGATGGTGACCGGGCAGATCGCCACCGAGACGACGGCGGAGGAGATCGCGAACGACCCGGCCGCCCAGCGCCGCTATCTCGGCGTGGAGCCGCTCCCCGACGCCGCTTGATGGAGCCGCGCTTCACCTTCGGCCTGTGGACGGTCGGCAATCCCGGACGGGATCCGTTCGGCGGCCCCACCAGGGAGCCGCTCGACCCCGCCGAGTCCGTGCGCAAGCTCGCCGAGCTCGGAGCCTGGGGCGTGAGCCTTCATGACGACGACCTGGTGCCGTGGGGCACCCCGCCGGGGGAGCGCGACCGCATCGTGGCCCGCTTCAAGACGGCGCTCGAGGAGACCGGCTTGGGCGTAGGCATGGCCACGACCAACCTCTTCGGCCACCCGGCCTTCAAGGACGGCGCCTTCACCTCGAACGACCGGGGAGTGCGGCGAGCCGCGATCGGGAAGGCGATGCGCTCGATCGACCTCGGCGCCGAGCTGGGCGCGGAGGTATACGTGTTCTGGGGCGGCCGCGAGGGGACGGAGGCCGCGGTGGCCAAGGACCCGCGCGATGCGCTCGACCGCTACCGCGAGGCGATCGACGTGCTCGCCGACTACGTCGTCGAGCAGGGCTATGACCTGCGCTTCGCGATCGAGCCGAAGCCCAACGAGCCGCGCGGGGACATGTTCCTGCCGACGATCGGCCACGCCCTGCACTTCATCGGCACGCTCGGGCGTCCCGAGATGGTCGGCGTCAACCCGGAGGTGGCGCACGAGACGATGGCCGGGTTGTCGTTCGTGCACGGAGTGGGCCAGGCGCTGTGGGCCGGCAAGCTGTTTCACATCGACCTGAACGCGCAGCGGATCGGCCGCTATGACCAAGACTTCCGCTTCGGCGCCGAGGACCTGAAGGAGGCCTTCCTCCTCGTCAGGCTGCTCGAGAGGGCCGGGTACGAGGGCCCGCGTCACTTCGACGCGCACGCCTACCGCAACGAGGATCCGGATGGGGTGTGGGAATTCGCAGCCGGATGCATGCGGACGTACCTGGCCCTCGCCGAGCGCGCGCGCCACTTCGACTCGCTGCCGGAGGTGAAGGAGGCGCTCGCGGCGGCGGGCGCCCCCGACCTGGCGCAGCCGACCGTGGACGGCGCGGGCGCGGCGGACGAGCTGAAGGCGGAGGCGGACGCGCTCGACGCGCTGGCCACGCGGGGCTACGCCAACGAGCGCCTCGACCAGCTGCTCGTGGACACGCTCATCGGCGTCCGCTGAGCTCACGGGGGTTCAACACGAAAGTGGCCTATAGCTCCACTTTCGTGAGGAACCCCCCCTTCGTTGCCCGCCGTTTGGCACGTTGCGAAGGATCAGTCCGGATGGCGCGGTGAGCGACGCGTGCCCGACGCGCGAGCGGTGCTATCCGCGCGTCAACCGACATCGCGCGCGGACATCTCGAACGAGCCGTTGTCGATGCCCCAGGCCAGGATCCGCCGCGGGCGAATCCGAATCCAGGCCGGCTCGAAGGGGAACGAGGCGCCGACGCGCTCGCCGACCGCCTCGCCGCCGTCGGTGTGGGTCTCCGCGCGTCCGCGGATCTCGATCCCGCGCGGCGTCCACGGGTCGAGCGCCGCGAGGTCGTCGACCACGACCGCCACGTCCGGCCGGCGCCGGGCATCGCGGAACTTCTTGCTCGCGACCATGCCGTCGGTGGCGCCGATCACGATGGACTGGGAGTCGGCGTCGTAGAAGACGCCGACCGGCATCACGTGTGGCCTGCCATCGGCGTCCGCCGTCGCGATGCGGCCCAGCGGCTGACTCTCCAGGTACTCGATCTCGGTGTCTGTGAATGTGCTCGCCATGCGCCCGGACCTTAAGACCTCAAGCGCGCTTGAAGTCAAGGCCGCCGGCGGCGCGCTACGGAGGAGCCTCGCTCTGCCTCGGCAGCAGCGCATGACCGTCGACGACAGCGGCGGCGATGTCGATCAGCTTGCGATTGGCTGCGCGCGCGTGGTCGCGCAGCATCTCGAACGCAGCGCCGTCATCGATCGAGTGGCGCTCCATCAGGATGCCCTTCGCCCGCTCGGTGATGGCTCGGCGCCCGAAGGCCCCCTCGAGGTCGTGGTACTCGGCGAAGCGGCGTAGCACGATGTCGATCGAGTTCTGCCAGTCGTCGGGGTCGCCGTCGGTGATGTAGGCGAAGACGCCGCGCTTCGACGCCTCCCTGACGAATTCCGGGTCGGGGGCGTGGATGAGGACGATCACCGGGCACGCCGCCTCTTGCACGATCTTCTCTATCAGGCTGAGGGCGTGCTGGGAGCTCTCGCCGAGCCCGACCAGCGCGACATCGGGCCGCTCCCGGGCGGTCACCAAGCCGACGTCGTCGACCTCGATCTCGCGGGCGATCACCTCGTGCCCAAGCCCGGCAACGATAGGCGCGACGAGCGCAAGCCGATCCTTGCGCTCGTTGGCGATCAGCACTCGTAGATGCTGTGTCTCGCGATAGCTCATCGATCTCGCGATAGCTCAGCGTGGCTGGGCAACCCGCCATTTTAGTGCCGATGCCTTTTCGGTGGTAGGCTGCCCTGCGCGCTTCGCCCCAAGCAACGGCGGGTGCTCCTACCGGCTCAAACCCCCCGGCCGGCGCAGCACTTTGCTTGAGGCTTTATGAGCGACCGCCTTGCTTTCTCGGTGAACGGAGGGATCGACGCCGGCTCGGCCGCGCGGGAAGCCGTGCGCGCCTGCGACGGGGCCGTGCCCGCCGATGTCCGTGAGGACATCCTGCTGCTCGTAACGGAGCTGATGACCAACGCGGTGCTCCATGCGGGTGTCGGACCGGATCAATCGCTGCAGGTGGAGCTCACAAGCTGGCCCCGACGGTTGCGGGTGGAGGTGACTCACACGGGGAACGGGTTCCGCTACGAGCGCGTGGACCCGTCCCCCGTTACCGCCGGCGGCTGGGGGCTCGTGCTGGTCGACCGGATCGCCGAACGCTGGGGCATCGACAACGGCACGGACAGCACGTGCGTGTGGTTCGAGCTTCGCTGCGACGCCTGATCGCCGAGGCCCGCGGATTACGAGCGGAGGAACATCAGCACCGCCAGCACGCGCCGCGACTCGCTTCCGGTCGACGGCAGCCCGAGCTTGCCGAAGATGCTCGAGACGTACTTCTCGACCGCGCGCAGCGTGATCACGAGCGCGTCGGCGATCCCCTGATTCGAGCTCCCGGTGGCCATCAGCTCGAGCACCTCTTGCTCGCGCGGCGTCAGCGCGGCCAGCGGATCGTCGGAGCGGCGCCGCGCCAGGAGGGTCGACACGATGATCGGGTCGAGCGCCGACCCGCCGGCGGCCACGCGCCGCACAGCGGCGACGAACTGCTCGACGTCGCTGACGCGGTCCTTCAGCAGGTACCCGACGCCCTCGGCGGAGTCGGCCAGCAGCTTCATCGCGAGGCCCACCTCCACGTATTGCGACAGGACGAGCACACCTACGGACGGATGGTTCGCACGGATCTCGAGAGCCGCCCGCAGGCCCTCGTCGTTGTGCGTGGGCGGCAGGCGGATGTCCACGATCGCCACGTCTAACTCGTAGCTGTTCACCTTGAGCATGAGCTCGTCGGCGGTGCCGCACTGCGCGACCACTTCGAACCCCGCGTCGCCGAGCACGCGCGCCACCCCTTCGCGTAGCAGTACCGAGTCCTCGGCTATCGCTAATCGCACGGCATCTCCGCCCTGACGCGCGTGCCGCCACCGCGCGGAGTCCACACTCGCAGGCGGCCGCCGAGTGCCTCGACGCGGTCGGCGAGGCCGCGGAGGCCGCTGCCGCGCTCGCTGTCCGCGCCGCCGATCCCGTCGTCGACGACCTCGACGACGATGTGCCCGTTCCTGCGCCCGACGTCGACGGTGGCCGAGGTCGCCTGGGCGTGCTTGCCGATGTTCGCGAGGCTCTCGCAGACCACGTAGTACGCCGCCACCTCGAGCCGATCGTGCACGCGGCCCTCGACGTCGACCGTCAGCCGGACCGGCACCGCGGCCCGGGCGGCAAGCGACTCGAGCGCCACGGCCAGGCCGTGGCCGGTGACCACGGCCGGATGGATGCCTCGCGCGACGGCGCGAAGCTCCTCCAGCGACAGGGCGATCTCCTGCCTCGCCTGGTCGAGGCTGGCCTGGGCGTCGGGATCGTCGCCCAGCCGCGCCTCGAGCAGGCTCAGGTCGAGCGAGAGGGCGATGAGCCGCTGCTGCGCCCCGTCGTGGAGGTTGCGCTCCAGTCGCTGGCGCTCCTTCTGGCCCGCCTCGATCACGCGGCCGCGCGATCCCCTCAGCTCTTCCAGGCGAGCCCTGAGCTCGGCGTGCAGGCGCCCGTTCTCCAGTGAGATCCCGGCCGCCGCGCTGACCGCATCGAGGAGCTCGGGCTCGTCGTCCAGCGACGGGTGATGAATCAGAACCGCGACGTGCGCTCCGTCCCGGTCGATCACGGTCGTCGCCCTGCCGGAATCCGGCAGAGGCAACTCCATGGGCCGGCCGTCGAGATCGGCCCAGCTCTCGAACTCGGGCAGCCAGTACGCGAGCGTCAGCGAGTCATCGCGAAGGGCGCGTGCGAGGGCATCGCGGAGATCGGCGGGTGGCGGATCGGCCTGCAGCTCGACGAACAGGTCGCCGATGCCGGAGCGGGCGAGCCGCGCGTCCATCAGGCCGATCACGAAGGCGACCGGCGCGACTCCGATCACCCCGAAGGTGACCCGCCGGATCGTCTCGAACGCCGCCAGCTCGAGCGCGCCGGCCAGCATCAGCGCCGCGATCATCACGAGCCCCAGCGCGAAGGACTCGAGCAGCAGCGAGACCGCGCGGCGCAAGGGCCGGCCGGAGCGGCGCCTGCGCACGGCGAGCAGGGCGATGCCGATCAGGGCGAGCGCGGCAAGCGTGAAGAGCTGAACGTCCTGCACGATGTCGGCCACGGCCGGCTCAGCGAAAACCGCCAGCAGGTTGTCGGGCCCACCCGCTCCGAGGAGCATCTTCACGAACTGCAGGCCGATCGCCGCGGCGTAGGCCGCGGTGAGGACGACTCGCTCCGGGCCGCTCTCCAGACGACCATCCGGGAACGCGAGGAAAAGGTGGAGGAAGAGCGCCACGGGGAGCAGGTCGAAGGCGAGCCCCAGCGTGTACGGGGCGGGCTCGTTCGCCCACTGGAGGCTCGATAGGAACACGACGAAGCCCGCGGTCACCATCAGCGGTCCGAAGCGGCTGTCCGGCCGGCGCCACCACGCCACCAGTCCGGCGAGGACGTACGGCAGGGTGACCCACGCAAGTAGCGCGGCCTGGAGTCCCGGCTCGGCGACGTGGTCGCTCGCGAGCGCGAGCTGGACCGACACCGCAGCGGCCGCGCAGCCCGCGAGCGCGCCGGCCCAGAGCACGGACGAGCCGGGCGCGCGCGCGACACCCGGACCGGCCTTCCACGGCGTTACGGAGGCGGCCATGTCTCTCCTCCTGGGCCGCTGCCTCAGATCTGGGACGAGTCCTCTACGAGTCCACTCCGAAGAGGGAGGCGTCCTTGCGCAGCCTACTCCGATTGAGGCAGGCGGGTGGAACCTTTTTCACAACTGCCGCACTCTTCGGGTGGTAGGCTGGCGCGGACCCTTCGCCCCAGTCACACGGCGAGCGGCCCTCCGGCTCCAGCACACGGCCGGCGCACGGTGTCGACCTCCAGGGTTGGCGCGACAGCCAGCGTTAAAGGAGCCCAAGCTTGTCAACGTCCTCGGGGTCGCAAGCGAACGCCCACTGGCGCCAAGCGCTCGCCCCCTATGCGCGGCCGCATCTGGGCCGCGGCGCGGCGGACCTCGCGACGTCGGTTGTGCCGTACCTGGCCCTATGGGTGTTGATGTACCTGACCCTGGACTCCTCGTACCTGCTGGTGCTGGCCCTCGCGATTCCCGCCGCGGGCTTCCTCGTGCGCACCTTCATCGTGTTCCACGACTGCGCCCACGGCTCGTTCCTCCCGACGAAGCGCGCGAACGCCTGGCTCGGCTCCGCTCTGGGGCTGCTCGTCTTCGAGGCGTTCGCCAACTGGCGCCACAGCCACGCCGTCCACCACGCCACTGCCGGAGACCTCGACCGCCGCGGCGTGGGCGACGTGCCGACCCTGACCGTCGCCGAGTACCGGGCCTCCACATGGCGGCGCCGGCTGGGCTATCGCCTGTTTCGGAACCCGCTCGTGATGTTCGGGCTCGGCCCCGTCTACGGGATGATCCTGCAGCCCCGCCTCGTCCCCCGCTCCGCCCGCCCGCGCATCAGGCGCAGCGTGATCGCGACGAACGCCGGCCTCGCGGCGCTGATAGGCGCGCTGTGCCTGCTCGTGGGCTGGCGCGAGTACCTGCTCGTGCAGACGCCGCTCGTGCTGCTCGCCGGCGCGGCCGGCGTGTGGCTCTTCTACGTCCAGCATCAGTTCGAGGACACGTACTGGCAGAGCGCCGGCGAGTGGAGCTACGCGGATGCGGCTCTTCGGGGCAGCAGCCACCTGAGGCTGCCGAAGGTGCTCCAGTTCTTCACCGGCAACATCGGCCTCCACCACGTGCACCATCTGAGCACCAGGATCCCCAACTACAACCTGCAGCGCGCGCACGACGAGAACCCGGTCTTCCACGACGTGCCGACTCTCTCGCTCTGGGACGGCCTTCGCGCCGTTCGGTTCAAGCTGTGGGACGAGGAGCGCGGGCGGCTGGTGACCTTCGCCGACGCGCGCCGAGCGAGCCCGTCCCCGCCGGAGCCATGGCCGACCGCGACGACCTCGAGTTCACCTATTCGCTGATCGATCGCGTCTTCCGGCTCTCCCTGGGCGAGCTGGCGGACTTCAGCGGGGCCAAGTACGACGGCGATTTCACGTTGAGCCTCGAAGAGGCTCAGCGGCGCAAGCACGAGTACGTGGCCGACCAGATCGGGATCGGACCGGGCCGGCGTCTGCTCGACCTCGGCTGCGGGTGGGGCCCGCTGCTGGCCTTCGTCAGAAGCCGAGGCGGCACCGGGGTGGGCGTCACCCTGTCCTCCGCGCAGGCTGCCGCCTGCCGGCGCCATGGCCTCGACGCGCAGCTCCGCGACGCACGCCAGGTCAGCCGCGACAGCCTCGGACCCTTCGATGCCGTGGCGAGCCTCGGCGCGTTCGAGCACTTCTGCTCGCCGGAGGAGCACGGCGCCGGGCGCCAGGAGGAGATCTATCGCGGGCTCTTCGCCAGGGTGGCGAGCCTGCTGCCCGAGGGCGCCCGGCTCTATCTCCAGACCATGGTGTTCGGGCGCAGGATGATCCCGCTGGACCAAGTCAGGATCGACGCCCCGCGCGACTCGGACGCTTGGTACCTCGCCCTGATGGGCCGTCAGTTCCCGGGCTCCTTCCTTCCGTTCGGCGAGGAGCAGATAGTCCGCACCGCCCGGCCGCACTTCCGGCTCGTGTCGAGCGCCAGCGGCCGGCTCGACTACATCGAGACCATCCGCCAGTGGCGCGAGCGGTTCGCCGCGCCAAGCGTGAGGAAGACCCTGCTCAAGCTCCGGCTGCTCCCACGCTGGCTCACGAGCGCCGATTTCCGGCTCGCCTTCACCTCGGGCGTGAGCGCCAACAGCGTCTGCTTCGAGCGCGAGCTGTTCGACCACTACCGGCTCGTGTTCGAGAAGACACCAGAAAACCGCCCCCCGAACGACAAGATTCCCGCCTATCGCCCGGCCGCCTCGGATGCGAGGTTCGCGGGATGAAGACTCGCATCATCCAGCGCGAACCAGAGCCGGACCGGCCCGACCACTCGGGTAACGGGGCCGCCACCCCACCCCAGCCGCCGGCGCACAACCTGGCGGCTCGGATGGCCCGCTGGAGCGGCCGGCACCGCAAGAAGGCCATCCTGGGCTGGTTTGCCTTCGTGCTCGTGACCTTCTACGTCGGCTCGAACGTGGTCGTGCAGAAGGACATCTCCGCCGTCGACCAGTTCTCGGGTGAGTCGCATGACGCCGAGCAGGCGCTCGAGGACGCCGGCATGAGGCCGACCGAGGAGGTCGTCTTCGTTCAGAGCGACGAGCTCACAATCGAGGATCCCGAGTTCCAGGCGGCGGTCGAGGACGTGACGGGCCGCCTCTCGCAGGTCCGGTACGTGGAGAACGTGGAGTCGCCGCTGACCGGGGATGCCGAGGTCTCGGCCGACGGCCACGCGGCCCTGGTGCAGTTCGAGATCGCCGGCGACTCGACGGAGACGAGAGATCGAGTCGTCCCCACCCTCGACGCCGTGGCCGCCGTTCAGGCCGATCACCCCGATCTGGCGGTCGAGCAGTTCGGCGGCGCCAGCGCCAACAAGGCCATCAACGCGGTCATCAACGACGACCTCAAGAAGGCCGGGATGCTCTCCCTGCCGGTCACGCTGATCATCCTGATCATCACCTTCGGGACGCTCGTGGCGGCGGGCCTGCCGCTCCTGATCGGCCTCACGTCCGTGATGGCCGCCCTGGGCCTGGTCTCGATCACGAGCCAACTCGTCCCGGCGGACGACAACCTCCCCGCGGTCGTCCTGCTGATCGGGCTGGCCGTGGGCGTTGACTACTCGCTCTTCTACCTCCGCCGGGAGCGCGAGGAGCGTGCCGCCGGGCGGAGCGAGCGATCCGCGCTCGAGACCGCCGCCGCCACCTCTGGGCGGGCCGTGCTGATCTCCGGGGTGACGGTGATCGTCGCGATGGCCGGCATGTTCATCAGTGGCGACCCGTCGTTCGTCTCGTTCGCGTGGGGCACGATCCTCGTGGTCGCGATCGCCGTGTTCGCCTCGCTGACGATCCTCCCCGCGATGCTGTCGTGGCTCGGCGACCGGGTCGAGAAGGGACGCGTCCCCTTGATCGGCCGCCGCCGGCCGGCGGGCGAGTCGCGCTTCTGGACCGCGCTGACCGCCCGGGTGATGAGGCGGCCCGGCCTCTCGATACTCCTCGCGGGCGGCCTGCTCGTGGCGCTTGCGATCCCGGCGTTCCAGATGAAGAGCGTGACCAGCGACATCGACGAGCTCCCGCAGGACGTGCCCGTGATCCAGACTTACAACACGGTCAAGGAGGACTTCCCGACTGAGGGCGTCACGTCGATCGTGGTGGTCGAGGCCGACAACGTGCGCTCAGGTCCGGCCGCCGCCGGGATCGACGAGCTGCTCGCCGCGGTGGAGAGCTCGGACGCGTTCCGCCCGGGCACGGAGGTCCTCTACAGCGAGGACGGGACAGTCGCCCAGATCAACGTCCCGACCCGCGGCAACGGCACCGACGCCCCGTCTGTGAACGCGCTGGACGACCTGCGGGACGAGATCATCCCGGCCACGGTCGGAGGCGTCGAGGGCACGACCGTGAACGTGAGCGGCGACGCCGCCGACTCTGAGGACTTCGCGAACAACCTGAAGAACAGGCTGCCGCTGATCTTCGCCTTCGTGTTCGGGCTGGCGTTCCTGCTGCTGCTCGTGACCTTCCGGTCGATCGTGATCCCGCTCAAGGCGATCGTCCTGAACCTGCTCTCGGTCGGGGCCGCCTACGGCGTGCTCGTGCTGGTCTTCCAGAACGGCAACGGGGAGTCCCTGCTCGGGTTCACGTCGAACGGCGGGGTCACGAACTGGCTGCCGCTCTTCCTGTTCGTCGTCCTGTTCGGGCTGTCGATGGACTACCACGTGTTCATCCTCTCGCGGGTCAAGGAGTTGTACGACCGCGGGATGCCGACCGACGAAGCCGTCAGCAGAGGGATCTCCACGACCGCCGGGACCGTAACCAGCGCGGCGTTCGTCATGGTCGGCGTGTTCCTGGTCTTCGTGACCCTGGAGTTCATCGACTTCAAGGAGCTCGGGCTCGGGCTGGCCGTGGCGGTGCTGATCGACGCGACGATCATCCGCGGCGTGCTGCTCCCGGCGTCGATGAAGGTGCTCGGCGACTGGAACTGGTACCTGCCGAGCTGGCTCGAATGGCTGCCGAAGGTGGGGGCCGAACGCGACGCCTTGCCCCCCATCGAGCCCGGGGACCCGCCGGCCCCCGACGCCTCCGAAGAGCCAAGGCCCACCCCGGCCCCCGCATAACGGAGGAGCAATGAACATGCCCCAGCCGCGCCCGTTCAGCCCCGCAGAGGTCGCGTTCCTCATCGGGGTGCCGCTCCTGTGGGCGATTCTGCTCCTCTTCCATCCCGGCGGGGAGGGCGACCAGATCTACCTGGATGTGCAGGACGACGTGACGCGCTTCCTGGTCGTCCACATCGGGATGATGCTGTTCATCCCCCTGATGGCCGTCGTCGTCCTTCTGCTCCTGCGCGGCGTCGAGGGGACCGCCGCGTGGGTCAGCCGAATCGCGCTTGTGCCCTTCGTCGTCTTCTACAGCGCGTGGGAGGTGTTGCAGGGAATCGGCGTCGGGATTCTCGTCAACGAGCTGAATGGACTCCCACAGGCGCAGCTGGCGCTGAGGGAAGACCTGGTCCAGGACTTCGCCGAGCACCCCCTGATTGGCCCCTTCAGTGTCTTCGGCACCATCGGAAGCCTGGGGCTCATATTCGCGGCGATCGCGGCAGGGATTGCGCTCTACCGCCACGCGGGCGCGCCGATCTTCGTCCCGGTCTTGCTCGCCCTTTCGGGGTTGCTGATCACCGTCCACCCACCGCCGTACGGACCCACCGGCCTGGCCCTCTTCATCGTCGCGGTCCTGATCTACACGCGAAGCCAGTCGGCAGAAAGGGCAACCGCGCCGGTCGGAACGTTGAGCTCCGCATGACGAACACCGCCGATGCGCAGCCCCGTCCCTTCAGCCCTGCGGAGGTCGCCTTCATGGTCGGCGTACCGCTGCTGTGGGGAATCCTGCTCCTCTTCCACCCGGTCGGCGACGATTTCTACGCGACCATCGCAGACCACCTGACGCGGTGGCAGGCGGTCCACCTCGGGTCGATGCTGTTCATCCCGCTGATGGCCGGTGTGATGTTCCTGCTCCTGCGAGGCGTCGACGGCACCGCGGCGTGGGTCAGCCGCATCGCGCTCGCGGTGTTCGCCGTCGTCTATCTCGTCTTCGAGGCTCTGGTCGGCATCGGCGCGGGCCTGCTGGTGGACAACCTGAGCGGCCCGGCAACCGAGCGCGCCGAGGTGGTCGATGACTACATGGACAGCCAGATCATCGCGGTGTTCGAAACGGTCGGCAGCGCCGGGTGGATCTTCGCCTCCATCGCCGCGGCGGTCGCCCTGTCGCCCCGGGCCGACGGGGGCCGCTCCGTTGCGGTGGTGCTCCTGCTCGTGCTGTCGGCGGTGCCCATCACGTTCCACGTGACGCCCTTCGGGCCGGTCGGCCTGACCCTGTTCATCGGCGCGGTCCTGCTCGTGGTGCGAGATCGATCGGCGGTCAGCGCGCCGGCTCCTGTCGGCACGCCGGGGCTGGCGTAGCTACCAGGCCTGGCCGTGGCCGCAGGACGGGCACGTCACGCCCGTCGTGACGGCCGCGGTGAAGGCGTTGCCGCAACCGCACACGTAGAGCGCCGCGTCCTCCGGGACCGGTGCCGGGCAGTCCCGGCGCACCGGCTTCCGGCGGGCGCGGTCCTGATGTGTCCGGCGGGACCGCGATCTATGGAGGTGGGTGAGCATCATCATCCTTGTCCCCCATTGCGGATCAAGGTCCCGTTCGGATCAGCGCCGATCGCGTCATGAATGTGTCAAGACGCGCCGCTGGTACACCTAGTGGTTAAGCAGGTCCGCGATCGCCGCGATCCCCTGCTCGATCGCGCCCTCGCCGACGTTCCCGAAGCCCATGACGAGGGCCGGCGGCCAGCGCGCCTCCTCGAAGGTGTTGTCGCCCAGCCCGTACACGCCCACCGACCGCGCGCGTGCGGCGTCCACCACCTCGGCCTCGGACACCCCCTCCGGCAGCGGCACCAGCACGTGGAACCCCGCCGCCAGCCCTCGCAGCTCGAGGCCCGGGGCGTGGCGGCCCAGGGCGTCAATCAGCACCTCGCGCCGAGCCGCGTACACGCCGCGCATCCGGCGCAGGTGGCGGTCGTATCGGCCCGACTCGATCAGCGCCGCCAGCGCGAGCTGGTCCAGGATCGGCGAGCTCCGGTCCTCGATGCGCTTCTCCTCGACGATCGCGTCGGCCAGGCGCGGCGGGCAGACCACCCAGCCGAGCCGTAGCCCCGGGGCCAGCGACTTGCTCACCGACCCGAGCGTCGCCACGCGCTCCGGCGCCAGGCCCTGGAGCGCGCCCACGGGCTCGCGGTCGTAGCGGAACTCGGCGTCGTAGTCGTCCTCGATCAGGGTCGCGTCGTGCTCTCCCGCCCAGGCGACCAGCGCCTGGCGGCGCTCGGGCGCGAGCAGCGCCCCGGTCGGCGACTGATGCGCGGGCGTCAAGACCACCGCGCCGGCCCCGATCGCCTCCAGCGCCTCCACCTCGACCCCGCGGTCGTCCACCGGCACCGGGACCGCCTCGATTCCTGCCAGCGCAAGGCCGGCCCTGTGGTCAGGGTGCCCGGGGTCCTCGAAGGCGACCCGCTTCACCCCCCGCTTCGCGAGCGCGCGGATCATCAGGTTCACGCCCTGCTGGACCCCCGAGCAGATCACGATCCGCTCGGGCTCGGCCACGGCTCCGCGCACACGCCGCAGGTAGGCGGCGAGCACCACGCGCAGCGTCTGGCTGCCCCACGCGTTCCCGTAGCCGAGCTCGCCGGCGGCTACGTCGCGGCAGGCCTCGCGCATCGCCCACGCCCAGTCGCGCCGCGGGAAGCTCGCCAGGTCCGGCAGGCCGTGGCGGAAGTCGATGGAAGGGCTGGCCTTCTCGGCGGCCGGCGGCGGCGGCCCCGGCGGCGCCTCCGCCCCGGACGCAACCCGGGTGGCCGAGCCGCCCCGGCTCATCAGGTAGCCCTCGGCCTGGAGCTGGGTGTAGCACTCGAGCACCAGCCCGCGCGACACGCCGAGCTCTCGGGCGAGCTCCCGCGAGGACGGGAGCCGCTCGCCGGCCTTGAGGCGGCCCGACCGGATCGCGTCGCGCAGCCCGCGCTCGAGTTGGACGCGCAGGGGCTCGGACCGGTCTCGGTCGAGCTCCAGCAGGATCTCGGGTCCCAAACCGGCCCACTGAATCGACATGGAACTGGACCTTATCGGGGGGCCGGTCACCGCATACCTTGTGTGTTACCCGGCAATCGATAGGAGCTCAGATGAACCACCCCATCACCATCAGGCGCTCTACGACCGGCGATGAGGCCGCCGTCGCAAGGATCGCCGCGCTCGACAGCGGCAGCGCCCCCGAGGGCGAGGTGATGCTCGCCTTCGTGAGCGAGGAGCTGCGGGCGGTCCTGCCCCTCGACGGCGGGCGCCCGCTCGCCGACCCCTTCCACCGCACGGCGGAGCTCGTCGAGCTGCTGCGCTTCTCCGCCGCGCGCGAGCGCCGCAGCGCCTCTCCGGGGCGCCGCTTCGGGCTCGGCAGGCTGTCCGTCCCGCGCCCCCGCACCGCCTGAGAGGCCGAGCGATGCAGGTGGTCAGCCTCGACCAGCTACCCGCCGGGTCGTTCTCCCGCGAGCTCGAGGGGGACGACCATGGCGGGGTCGGCGTCTCGCTGATCTTCACGGAGGCCGCGCCCGGCCAGGGCCCCTCGCTCCACAAGCACGACTACGTCGAGGTCCACGTGGTGCAGGACGGCGAGGCGGTCTTCACGTCCGGGGACGAGCAGCGCACGGTGCGGGCCGGAGAGATCGTGGTCGTGCACCCCGGCACGCCGCACCGGTTCGAGGCCTCGGGCGACGGCGTGTTCCGCGAGATCGGCATCCACGTGAGCCCGCGCTTCGTGACCGAGTGGCTCGACGCCTGACGGCGCGCACATCTCCCCTGCTGGACGAGGTCACCTGCGAGGCCGCCGCGACGGTCGCAGAGGTGACCGGGGTCCGCACGCTGGACGCCCCTCCACCTGGCGGCCGCCCAGCGGGTGGGCGGGCCCGCCGTGCCGTTCCTCTCGTTCGACGCGCGACGGGCTCAGGCGGCCAGAGCACTTGGCCTGACGGTCCTCGGCGCCTGACGGCGCTCGGCACTTTAGGCCCGAGTCCGGTAAAGGCGCATCGTCAGCGGCGCGAACACGGCCGTCACGATGGCTGCCTCCCCGAGCACCAGGAAGATGTCGCCCGCTTCCGCGTTGCCGTCCATCAGGCCGCGCGCCGCGGTCACCAGGTGGGTGAACGGGTTGACGTCCACGAACGCCTCGATCGCGCTCGGCAGGGTCTCCGGCGGCACGAAGGCATTGCTGATGAACAGAAGCGGGAAGAGCGCCATGAAGCCGGTGTTCATGACCGCGTTGGGCGAGCGCATGACCAGCCCAACGGTCGTGAACACCCAGGCCAGGGCGAACGCGAAGAGCACCACCAGCGCCATGGCCGCGATCACGCCTTCCACGCCGCCCCCGGGCGAATAGCCCAGGATGACCCCCACGATCACGACGATGGTGCCTGCCAGCACGTATCGGACGCTGTCGCCCACCACGGCGCCCACCAGCGGCGCCGCCGGCCAGATCGGGCAGCGACCTGAACCTGTCGACGACGCCCTTCGTGATGTCGGTGTTGAGCGCGACACCCGAGTAGACGGTGGTGAACAGCACCGACATCACGATCGTGCCGGGCAGGATGAACTGGAGGTACTCGCCGGTCGAGCCCGAGATGGCGCCGCCGTACATGTACGTGAACAGCAACGTGAACAGCACCGGCGTGATCGTCACGTCGATGAGCTGCTCCGGCACGTGCTTGATCTTCAGCATCCCGCGCCATCCGAAGGTGAGCGCCGCGGTAGCCGCGCCGGCGCGCGGCGGCCGCTCGCTCGAGGAGATCGCCTTGCGAACGGCGGCGGCGTCGGCGTCAGGCGCGGTCTGCGGCCTCGTGGTCGGCGTGCTCATGCTGCGCGCTCCTCCTCGGGGATTCCGTCCTCGGCGGACTGGTCATCGGCCGTGTGGCCGGTCAGCGCCAGGAACACCTCGTCGAGACTCGGCTGACCGAGCGAGAAGTCGGCGATCCGGACGCCGGACCGCGACAGCTCCGCGATGCTCTCGGCGGCACGGTCCGAGTCGGCGCACGACGCCGACAGCGCGGCGGGATCGGCCTCGAGGTGCACCGTCCCGAGCTCGCGCGACAGGATGCGCTCGGCCTCGGGCCGCTGGTCGGGATCGAGCAGACGCACGTGCAGGGCGCCGGACCCGACCGAGGCCTTGAGCTGGCCCGGCGTGCCCTCGGCGATCACCTTGCCGTGGTCGATCACGGCGATTCCGTCGGCAAGCTGGTCGGCCTCGTCGAGGTACTGCGTGCAGAGCAGGATCGTGGTCCCGCTGGCCACCATCGCGCGGATGATGTCCCAGACCTGGTTGCGCGAGCGCGGGTCGAGCCCGGTGGTGGGCTCGTCGAGGAACATCAGCTGGGGCGTGACCACGATGCTCGCCGAGATGTCGAGCCGCCGCCTCATGCCTCCGGAGTAGTTCTTGACCAAGCGGCCTGCCGCCTCGGTGAGCCCGAAGGCGTCGAGCAGCTCGTCGGCGCGCTCCTTGGCCCGGGCCCGCCGGAGCCCCAGCAGCCTTCCGATCAGGATCAGATTCTCGCGGCCGCTGAGGTCCTCGTCGACCGAGGCGAGCTGGCCGGTGAGGCTGACCGCGCCCCGCACGGCGTCGGCCTCGCGAATGATGTCGTGGCCGAGCACGCGCGCCTCGCCGGCGTCGGGGCGCAGCAGGGTCGCCAGCATGCGGATCGTCGTGGTCTTGCCTGCGCCGTTCGGACCGAGGACCCCGTACACCGAGCCGGTTCGCACGGCCAGGTCCACGCCGTCCACGGCGCGGGTCTCGCCGAACGACTTGACGAGACCGGTGGCCTCAATCGCAAGTGTGGAGGGAGCGCTCATGGCGTCCGCCCCGACGTTATCGATCGCATGCCGGTAAGACTGCGTGAATGGCGTTAAGTCATCGGTCACCCATGAAGATCGAGATCGAGACCCCGCACGGGGCCGCGCTGGCGCACCTGCACCAGGCGCCCGACGCGGTGGGCGCCCTGGTGCTCGGCCACGGCGCCGCCGGCGGCTTCGGGGCCACGGACCTGGTGGCGGCCACCGGCGCCTCCCTGGAGGCTGGGCTTTCCGTGGCCCAGGTGGAGCAGCCCTATCTGGTGGCCGGCCGCCGCTCGCCCGCGCCGGCGAAGCAGCTCGATGCGGCGTGGACGGCGGTCGTCGAGCACCTGCGCGACGGCGAGCTGGGCGGCCTGCCGCTCGTAGCCGGCGGGCGCTCGGCCGGCGCCCGGGTGGCCTGCCGCACCGCCGCGGAGACCGGCGCGGTGGCGGTGCTGTGCCTGGCGTTCCCCGTCCACCCGCCCGGGCGCCCCGAGAAGACGCGCCTGGACGAGCTCGACGCCGTTGAGGTGCCGGTACTGGTGGTGCAGGGAGACAGCGACCCGTTCGGGATGCCGCCGCCGGCGGCGGGCCGCGAGGTGGTCACACTGCCCGGCAACCACAGCCTCAAGGGAGATCTGGACGCGCTGGCTGCCGCGGTGCGGGACTGGCTGCCCGGCGTGGTGCGCTAGGCCTGGGGCCGGCGGGCGACCCAGAGGTCCTCGGCGGCCCAGCGCCGCGCCCACGCCCGGCGCATGTAGAACCGCACCTCGTCGTCGGGCCCCTCGGGCGCGTACAGCTCGTGCAGCGCCTCCACCTCGAATCCGGTCCTGCGCAGCAGGGTGAGCATCTCGCCGTGCGGCAGGCGAAAATCGATCTCCCCCTCCGGCCACTCGATCCGGTGCAACCCGAGCTGCGGACGCACGAGGGTCTCGCCGGCCGGCTCCTCGCTCGGCGGGTAGCAGAGCGCCGCCAGCACGGAGTCGGCCAGGAAGATCAGCCGTCCACCCGGGCGTAACAGCCGGTGCGCCTCTGGGATCCACGCGTACGGGTCGCACCAGGTGGCCGCGCCGTACTCGGAGAAGGCCAGGTCGAAGGAGGCGGCCTGGAGGGGCGTCCGCTCGGCGCTCCCGTGCACCAGCGGGAACTCGACGCCGTGCTCGCGCTGGAACAGGCGGGCGGTCTCGAGCTGCGCCTCCGACAGGTCCAGGCCGACGGGGCGCGCGCCGAGGCGGGCGAACCACGCGCTCCAGTAGCCGGTCCCGCATCCCAGGTCGACCACGTCCAGCCCGCGAACGGGCGGCAGTACGCGAAGCTCCTCCTCGGGGATGTCCCACGCCCCCCACATCGGCGTCGGCGACGCCCACTTCCTGCGGCCGCCCTCGACCCAGTTCGGCGCGTCCTCGTTCCAGATCGCCCGCGTCCGGGCGGCGTGCTCGCTCAGCGGTGGACTTCCGCCCTCGGGCGGGGGATACTCGCTCGCCATGTTCACGAGAGTGGCGGTAGGCACGGACGGCTCGGCGACGGCCGAGGAGGCCCTGAAGGCGGCGACCGAGATCGCGCGGCGCTTCGAGGCCGAGCTCGTCCTGCTGGGCGTCTTCCAGGACGGCCGCCCGTCCGATGCCGAGGACCCCGAGCTCCAGTGGGCCTCGAGCCCGTCGGCCCGGCTGCGCGAGATCCTGGACCGCACGGAGGAGGAGGTGCGGCGCTCCGGCATCGAGTGCCGGACGCTGACAGGAGGGGGCGAGCCGGGCGAGGCGCTGGTACAGCTCGCCGAGGCGTGCGGGGCGGACGTACTGGTGATCGGCAACAAGGGCATGCACCGGCGCGTGCTCGGGAGCGTTCCGAACACCGTCACGCACCGCGCGCCCTGCTCGGTGTTCGTTGTCAAGACGACGTAGGCGGCTGATTCCGCGGAATCAACCACCTAAGGCTCCAAGGAGGACGAGGGCCGGATCTTCGTCTACGGGCTGCGGCTGCTGATCTTCCTCCTGATCCTCGCCGCGATCGTGGACAAGAACCGCAGCGCCCCTCCTCGGCCCGTGCCGGAGCAGAACGGGCGGCCAGAGCGGACGGTCAGAGAGGTCGAGGCCCGGTGATCCGGCGCGTGCCGCCCTCCGGCAGGCGCACGAACACCTGCCAGGAATAGTAGGAGAGGAAGGCCCCCCGGTCGCGCCGGATCCGGCCGGCGTACGCGAGCACCGCGCGCACGTAGAGGTCCGAGGGGTTGTAGGCGTATAGGGCGCCGGTCAGGTCGCCGGGGGCACCCGAGGCGCTCAGGTAGTTGGCTGCCCCCATGATCGCGTCGTGGGGGTCGTTCACGTCGCCGCCCATGCCGTAGGCGTCCCAGGTGGTCGGGATGAACTGCATCGGGCCCTGTGCGCCAGCGGCGCTCGAGTTGCGCATGCGTCCGAAGGCCGACTCGACGAAGTTGACCGCGACGAGCACCGGCCACTGGACGCCGAAGCGCCGCTGGGCCTTCCGGTAGTGCGCGAGGAGCTGCCGCGGCGCCTCGGGCGGACCAGTGCGGTAGCGGCCGGGCGTGGAAGGCGTGATCTCTCCGAGCCCCCGGCGGGCGCGGATGGTGGCGCGGGCGTGGGCGGCGACCCCCTCGGGGAGCCGCGACAGCACGTCCCGGGCGAGCGCGGGCCGGCCGGTCAGGAGCAGGTGGATGCGCTGCTGATGGAGCGCCCAGAGCGTGACCTCGCGCGGCGGCGGGTAGGCGCCGAGGTCGCCTTCGGTTCGCCAGCGGTCGATGGCGGCGCCGAGGGCGGTATGCGTGCCCGCAAGGCGCTCCGCGAGCGCCCCCGGCTCGCGCGGGATGGCGGCGTCCGGGCCCGGGGCCGCGCCCGGCGCCGGGGCGACCTCCTGGCTCGGCTCCGCCGTGCCGGGCGCGATCGGAGCGTCAGAGTCGTCGCTGCAGGCGGCGAGGCACGCCGCCAGCGCCGCAACGCATGTGAGCACCCGCCTCATGTGGAGGGTCCTACCCGGGCCTGGCACAGTAGGTCGAGATCGTGACGGATGCCGTGACCGGCCTGGCCTCACCGCGCACCTCCGGCGTGACATGGCGAGCGCTCGGACCCATCGCGACCGCGTTCGCGACATCGGTGACCGCGAGCTTCAGGGACCATTCGCGCTCGATCCGCCGTACCAGGTCGAGGTTCTTGTCGAGCTTGGCCCCGAGACGCTCCTGCTTGCGCTCGTCCACCGTGAGGAGCCCGAGCTCCTCGACGAGCTCGGTCAGGTGCCGGCCGGTCGGCGTGACCACCACGAGTGCCCCGTCCGGGTGCAGGACGCGAGCGATCTCGGGGCCGTTGCGAGGGGCGAACACACTGAGGACGAGAGCGGCCACGGATTCGCGCAGCGGCAGCGGGCGCCAGACGTCGCAGGCCACGGCGGCGATGCGCGGGTGCGCCCGGGCCGCGCGGCGCAGGGTGTGCTTTGACAGGTCGAGAGCGAGGCCGGCCCGGCCGGGAAGCCGATCGAGCACGCGGGCGAGGTACCAGCCGGTGCCGGCACCGAGGTCGACGACGCAGCCCTGCGGCAGGCCGACCCGCCCGACCTCCTCCCCGAGGGCACCGGCCAGCGGGGCGAAGTGGCCGGCCCCCAGGAACGCCTCGCGGGCGCCCGCCATCTCCGCCGTGTCGGCGCTCCCCAGCCGGGCGTCACCGGGCAGCAGGCTCACGTAGCCGCTTCGGGCCACGTCGAAGGAGTGGCCCCGCGGGCACACAAGGCTGCCCTCGTTCCGTGAGAGCGAAGCGCCGCAGTGAGGACAGGCCAGCAGATGCAGGACGTCGTCGAGCACGCGGGCCCTCACCCCTCGTCGCAGCGGCGGCCGTGGTCCAGGATGCGCTCCGCCGCGAAGCGGGTCGAGAGCCGCATGAACCCGGGCTCGTCGGCGATCACCCTCGTCCACTGGCCGGCCCGCTCGACGCAGCCGCCGGCGGCCAGCCAGTACGGCGTCCAGCGTACGCGCACCAGGGCGGCGCCGGGCCGCTTCACGTCGAGCAGCAGCTCGTCCGAGCCGAACTGCTCAAGCAGCACGTTCGCCCGTCCCTCCGGGATCACCATCGGCGCGCCTTGTCGATGTCGCGGATCGCGGAGGTCCACTGCCAGTAGCCGAGCAGCCCGAAGCCGGCCAGCGCCACCGCGACCATTGGGACCGAGGGACGGCGCAGGCGGTCCCACGCGGCGCACAGCAGGACCGGTCCGCCGAACAGCATCCCGAGCCTCGACGCGGTTCCTCCCATCGGCGTCTCGAACGCCACCGCCAGCGTGGCGCCGAGCGCGTACAGCACCGCACCCGCGCGCAGCGCCTCCTCGTCCCGCCGCAGCACAACGAGGCAGGCCGCGCAGAACAGCGGGATCGGCAGGTAGGCGCTGAACGGGAAGGGAGCCGACCCGCCCTCGGGGAAGGCGACCGACAGGAACAGCGCCGGCACCAGAGCGGCCAGCGCCACGGCGAGGTCGCCGGGCCGCGGCTCGAGCACTAGATAGAGCAGTCCGAAGACCAGCGCGAGCGCGCTCGGCGCCACCGTCCAGGCGGGGATGTCAAGGCGCCGGCGTGCCGGAAGGACCGCTGTGCCCACGCCGCCTCAGGGTAGGCGACGAAGCGCGGCTAGCGTTCGGTGGCCGATGCGCCGCTCCCCGCTATCCGGCCGCCGGGTCATGGCCCTTGTCTGCGCCGTCCTCTCCGTGCTGGCGCTCGCCGCGGGGGCCATCCTGCTCTACCTGCGGGTCGAGCTGCTCGACGAGGACGGCTTCGCCGACCGGGCGGTGGAGGCGGTGCGCGACCCGCAGGTGCGCGCGACGCTCGCGGACCGGATCGTGGGCGCGGCGATCGAGGTCGAGCCCGACCTCCTGTCCGCGCGACCGCTGCTCGAGAGCGCCGCGCGGGGCGCGATCGACACCCCGGCGTTCGAGGGGCTGGTCCGCGCGGCCGCGATCAACGCCCACCGGGTGCTGTTCGACGAGGATGAGCCGACCGTTGCCGTGGACATCTCCGACGCCGCCGAGCTGATCGTGCCCGCGGTGCGCAGCGTCGACCCGGAGCTCGCCGAGGAGCTGCCCGACCGCCTTCGGGCGCCGCTCGCCACCCTCGACCGGCGCGACTTCGCCGCCGACACGATCGAGTTCGCCGAGCAGGTCCGCTTCCTGGCGATCCTTCTCCCGCTCCTTGGGATCGTGCTCCTCGGCACCGCGGTATGGCTGTCGGACGATCGCGGGCTGGCCGTGCGCCGAACGCCGCTAGCGGTGGCGGCGGCCGCCGGCCTGGTGCTGCTCGTCATAGCCCTCGCCGAGCCCGACGCGACGCGCCGGGTCCAGGGGCTCACACTCGGCCAGGCGAACGATGCGATCGACGACGCGTGGGACGCCCTGCTCCGGCCGCTCCGCACGGCCGCCCTTGCCACAGGGATCGTGGCGCTCGGAATCGCCCTGCTCGTCGCGCCGCGCGCCCGTTTTCTACTTGCGCCGCTGCGCGCAGCGGCGCGCTCGCTGGCCGCCACCCCGCGCGGCCGCGAAGTCCAGGGCCTGCGCGGCATCGGCCTGCTGGCGGCAGGCGCGCTGGTGGTGACGGCCAACTCGGAGGTCGTCCAGGCCGCCGGGTTCGTGCTCGGAGCGATACTGGTCGCCTGGGGCTCGGCGGACCTGATCGGCGCGGTGGCGGGACCGGTCCCGGAGCGGCGCGCCGCTCGCTTCTCCCTCCCGGGCGCGGGCGTGGCCGCCCTGCTGGCGCTGCTCCTGGCCGCCGGCGTGGGCGCGGCGGTGATCCTCACCGACGGCGACGACGGCCCGGCCGGCGCGACGGGGTCCGCCGAGCGGCCCTCGACCTGCAACGGCGCGGACGAGCTGTGCGACCGCCGCCTGAACGAGGTGGCGTTCGCCGGAACCCATAACTCGATGTCCGCCGGCGAGGAGCCCGGCTGGGTTTTCGCCAACCAGCGCTACTCGATCGAGCGCCAGCTCGACGACGGGATCCGGCTGTTCCTGCTCGACCCGCACTGGGGCGTTCCGGTACGCAACCGCGTGCGCACGGACCTGGAGGCCGAGGGCGTGAGCCGCAACCGGGTGTCAAGCGCGCTGGGGCCGGAGGCGGTGCGCACCGCCGAGCGCCTTGCCGGGCGCATCGGCGCCGGGAACGTCAGCGGCCCCCGCCAGGTCTGGCTCTGCCATTCGCTGTGCGAGCTCGGGGCGACCAAGATGTCGGACGTGCTCGACGTCTACCGCGACTGGCTCGACGAGAACCCAGCCCAGATCCTGATCCTGATGCTCGAGCCGAGCGTGCCGGCCTGGGCCGTGGAGGCGCAGTTCAGGCGCGCGGGCCTGCTGGACCGCCTCGCCCGCCTGCGGCGCGACCAGCCGCTACCCACGCTCGGCACCCTCCTCGAGCGCGGCAGGCAGCTGGTGGTGCTGGGCGAGCGCGACACCGGCGACTTGCCCTGGTACCTCGAGGCGTTCGACTTCATCCAGGACACCCCGCTCGGCCCGCGCGCCACCAGCTCTTGCGCGAGGAGCCGCGGCGACGCGGACAGCCCGATCTTCATGCTGAACCACTGGGTCGACGACTTCCCGCCGCGCCCGAGCGCCAACGCCCGCGTCAACTCGCGCGGGGAGATCCTCGCCCGGGCCGAGCGTTGCGAGCGGAGACGCGGGCTCCCGGTGTCGCTGATCGCCGTGGACCACTACGACCGCGGTGGCGTCGTGGCTGCCGCCGCCGAGCTGAACGGCCGGCCGCCGGCGCAGTAGGCCACAATGATCCGCATGGGAAGCCGCAGCCGCCGGCGCGCCCGGCGGGGCGAGCAGGCCCCCGCCGCGCCCGCGACCACGACGGACTACCGCGACGAGGAGGGCGGCGTGCTCACGCTGCGCGACGACCTGAGCGCGGGCACCATCCACAAGCTCGCCGACCTCGACGCCAAGCCTGCGGCCTCGGCCGAGGACCGCTGGCAGCGGCGCGTGGAGTTCCTGTTCGAGCGCCTGGCCGTGCGGTGGGAGATCGCGGGGCTCCCGCTCGAGGGCCAGAAGGAGCTGCTGGGCCGCTACCGCATGGCCTCGTCCGGCGAACGGCAGCAAGTGAGGAAGGCCCTTGCGGAGCACCTCGCCGCTCGGCACCCGGAGATCGAACTGTAGGGGGGTGGGTAATCCCAGCACCGGATACGAGCACTGGAATTACCCACCCCCCTTCCTAGGGCGCGCCACCCACCACGAGCACCGAGGCGGCCGTCGAGGGCGCCGGCACGAGCGCGGCGGCCGCAGCGGTAGCCAGAATGGCCGCGGTGAGCTTCCCCACGATCGAGTTCGCGGTCTTCTTCGTGATCGTCTTCATCCTGTCGTGGGCGCTCATGCCCCATCCACGGGCCTGGCGTCCGTTCATCCTGGTCGCTTCCTACGTCTTCTACGGCTGGGTGGACTGGCGCTGGGTGCTGCTGCTCGTCGCATCGAGCCTCGTGAACACCGTCGCGGCACAGGTGATCGCGCGTACACCCTCGCAGCGGACGCGAAAGCGCGCGCTGATCGCGGCCGTCGCGTTCGACGTCGGCCTGTTGTGCGTCTTCAAGTACTTGGGCTTCTTCGTCTCCGAGATGGACGACGCGCTCGACTCGATCGGCCTGGGATCGCCCCTGCCGCTCGTTCAGATCGTGCTCCCGATCGGCATCTCGTTCTTCACGTTCCAGGCGATCTCCTACGTGGTGGACGTCTACCGCGAGGACACGCGGGCGGCGTCGCTCGGCGACGTCGCGATCCTCCAGGCGTTCTTCCCCCATCTCGTGGCGGGGCCGATCGTGCGCGCAAACGAGCTGCTCCCCCAGCTGCGCACCCCGCGAGACCCGCGCGAGGTGCTCGCCGGCCCCGGCCTGTTCCTGATCGCGGGCGGCCTCATCAAGAAGACCGTCGTGGCCGACGAGCTCGCGCGGAACATCGTGGACCCGGTCTTCAACGACCCGGGCGCCCACTCCGGACTCGAGGTGCTGCTCGCCATCTACGGGTTCGCGGCGCAGATCTACTGCGACTTCTCGGGCTACACCGACATGGCGATCGGCTTGGCGCTCCTGCTCGGGTTCGTGCTCCCGCAGAACTTCAACCGGCCCTACCTCGCGCTGAGCCTCCAGGACTTCTGGCGGCGCTGGCACATGACGCTGTCGCGCTGGCTGCGCGACTACCTATACATCCCGCTGGGCGGCAACCGCGACGGGCCGCGCCGGACCTACCGGAACCTGATGCTCACGATGCTGCTGGGCGGCCTCTGGCACGGCGCGGCGTGGACCTTCGTGATCTGGGGCGGCATCCACGGCGGCGCGCTGAGCGCGGAACGCTGGGCGCGTGAGCGCTGGCCGGGCATCCACGTCCCGGCCTGGGCGGCGTGGCTAGTCACCTTCAACGTGGTGTGCCTGGCATGGGTGTTCTTCCGCTCCCCCGACTTGTCCACGGCGTTCGGCATGCTGGGCCAGGTCACGGCGGGCGGACCGTCCCCGCTCGTGACCCTCCCTATGGTTTTCCTGACGGTGGCCGCGATCGCGGTCCAGGCTGTGCCGACCCGGTTCTGGGAGCGCGGCGAGGCGTGGCTCGTGACGCGTCCGGTCGCGGCCCAGGGCGTCGCGTTCGGTGTGCTCATCGTGGTGGCGGACGCCGCCGTCGGCCAAGAGGGCGTCGCCCCGTTCATCTACTACCAATTCTGATGCCGCCCCGCCTCCGAAAAGACCTCACGATGCCCGCCGGCCGAGTGCTCGGCGTGATCGTGATCGCGCTGTTCATCGCGACCCTGTTCAACTCGGAGGCGATCGTGCGGGCCGGCGAGAGCATGCAGCAGGGGACCACGCGCGACATTGTGCTGTCGGTGGCCCGCCCGCTCGACGACGTGGCGGGCGCCGTCGGGCTGCACCTGCCGCGCGAGGGTCTCGACCTGGCCTTCGGGCAGGAGGACAAGACCGCCGAAGGGACCGAGCTCGAGAAGGGCTCGACGGCGATCCTGCGGCCGAACCGGCGAAAGGTCGAGCAGCAGTCCTTCGTGCAGCCGACTCCGGAGGACCCGGCCGAGGTGTTCGTCACGGGCGATTCCCAGGCGGAGTTCATCGGAGAGCTCCTGACAGACGAGCTGCCCGACGACCTGTTCGACGTGGAGATCGCGGCGCGCAACTCAACCGGGCTCACGAACCCGGAGTTCTTCAACTGGGAGCTGAACGCCCAGCAGGAGATCGCAGCTCGCGCGCCCGACGCGGTGGTGATGGTGATCGGGGGGAACGACGGCTTCAACGTGCTCGTCGGCGACCAGCTCTACGGCTGGCGCGACCCCGAGTGGCAGACCGAGTACGCCCGCCGCGCCGCCGTGGTGATGCGCGAACTGGGGTCGGACGGCGAGCGCCCCGTCTACTGGCTGCCGCCGCCCACCGCGCGCGACGAGGAGCAGAACGCGATCTACGAGACCCAGAACGATGCGGTTGCAGAGGCCGCGAAGGCGGTCCCCGGCGCCCGCTACGTCGACATCTTCAACACGATCAATAGCGGCGAGTACAGCGACGAGCTGAGGATCGACGGCGACCGGGTGCTGGCGCGCCAGTCCGACGGCATCCATTTCACGCGCGAGGGCGCCGTGGTGCCTGTCCGCCTTATCCTGCGCCAGATGGCAAGGGACTATGAGGCGCTGCGCGGTGCGGCGCCTTAGCCTGATCGCGCTCTGTGTGCTGGTCTGCGCGCCGGCCTCGGCCGACGCGCTGAGCCGAAAGCTGCTCGTGAACGGCGACTCGCTGGCCGTGGGCACGAAGCCCTACATCCCGCGCGAGCTCGACGACTGGCAGGTCACCCAGTCCACCGCGGTCAGCCGCCACGCCAACCAGGGCGCCGACGTGATGCGCTCCTACGGCCGCAAGCTGCCGCGAGTGATCCACGTGAGCCTCGGCACGAACGACGACCCGAGGCAGGTCGAGGGCTTCAGGGCGGCGATCGAGGACGTCATGGCGGTGGCCGGCGAGCGGCGCTGTGTGGTCTGGACGAACATCGTCCGGCCGCCCTTCAAGAGGGTGAGCTACGACGGCTACAACCGCGCGCTCGCACACGCGGACCGGGAGCGGGACAACCTACGGATCGTGAACTGGGCCCGCATGGTGGAGCGCAATCCCGAGTGGCTCGCGGAAGACGGCGTGCATGTGTCGGCCGAGGGCTACCGGGCCAGGGCCAAGGCGGTGGCCCGCACCGTCAAGCGCTGCCGTTAGGCCGCAAGCGCTCCGCTCGGCCGAGCGCGCGCGGATCCCTCAGTTCATCGAGGGGTCGGCGGGCATCGTCGCCATGAGCCGGTAGCTCCCGCCCTTGCGGCGCAGCGCCTCGGACCAGATGTCGCCGTCCTCGAACGGGTCCTCGGGCCGCGCCGGCAACACGAGCCACGCCTCCGCTTCGAGCTCGTCGTCGAGCTGCCCGCCCGACCAGCCCGCGTACCCTGCGTACACGCGCACGCGGCGGAGCGACTCGTTCTCGGCGTCGGGGTCGAGCGTGCCCAGCGAGCCCACCACGTGCGTGCCCGCCTGGGCCACGTCCCCGAAGTCGCCGAGCGCAACCACCGACTCCGGTGAGACCGGCCCCCCGATGCGGACCAGCTCCTCCGCCTCGGCCAGCGACGCCAGCGCTGGCACCGCCTCGGCCACCGTCGTCTCGGACTCCCGGTTGAGGACCACGCCCATCGCGCCCTCCGCCGAGTGCTCCAGCACCAGCACGACGGTGCGCCGGAAGTAGTCGAACAACGATGGCGCCGCGATCAGGAGCTGCCCTCTGAGGCTCTCGGCCACCAGTACATTCTCCCGCAGATGCGTGTCTTGGCCGTCGTCCATTACAGGCAGGCCGCTGCCGGGGTTTTCGCCGACCCGGCGGCGGCGGCAGGTCACGAGCTCGTGGAGTGGCTCCCGCACGAGCAGCCGCCGCCCGCGCACGATGGCTTCGGGGCGGCGATGGTGTTCGGCGGGCCGATGAACGTGGACGAGGAGGACGCGCACCCGTGGCTGCGGACCGAGAAGCGCTTCCTGCGCGAGCTGCTCGAGCGGGGCACGCCGACGCTCGGCGTCTGCCTCGGCTCCCAGCTCGTGGCGGAGGCGGCCGGCGGCAAGGTGAGGCGCGCGGAGTGGCCCGAGATCGGCTGGCACGAGATCGAGCTGACGCCCGAGGGCGCGGCCGACCCGCTGCTGGGCGGGCTGCCGCAGCGCTTCGAGAGCTTTCAGTACCACTACTACGAGTGGCTCGAGCCCCCGGGCGGGGTCACGCTCGCGCGCAGCGCGCTCGCCCTGCAGGCGTTCCGGCTCGGGGAGCGACCGGTCTGGGGCCTGCAGTTCCACCCCGAGGTCACCGAGCCGGACCTGCGCTCCTGGTTCGACGACTGGCGTGACGATCCCCGCGCCGTGGCCACCGGCCTCGATCCCGATGCGATCCGCGCCGAGAGCGCGGGCAAGATCGGCGCCTGGAACGACTCCGGCCGGGCGCTGTCGGAGCGGTTCCTCGAGATCAGCCACGCGGCGTCACATACGCCGACGTGAGCCCACCGTCCACGAGGAAGCTCGACGCCGTGACATACGACGAGTCGTCGCTCGCCAGGAAGAGCGCAGCCTGTGCGACCTCGCGCACCTCCGCGAAGCGGCCCATCGGCAGGTGCACCAGCCGCCGCTGGGCCTCCTCGGGGTCCTTCGCGAACAGCTCCTGAAGCAGCGGCGTGTCGACCGGCCCCGGGCACAGGGCGTTCACCCTCACTCCGCGGCGCGCGAACTCCACACCGAGCTCGCGGGAGAGGGCGAGCACGCCTCCCTTCGAGGCCGTGTAGGAGATCTGAGAGGTCGCCGCGCCCATCGCGGCGACGAACGAGGCCGTGTTGATCACGGACCCGCCACCGCCCTCCAGCAGATGCGGGATGCCGTGCTTGCAGCAGAGGAAGACAGACTTGAGGTTCACGTCCTGCACCCGCTGCCACGCCTCGAGCGAAGTGTCGAGGACCGATGTGTCGTCGCCCGGCGAGATGCCGGCGTTGTTGAAGAGGACGTCGATGCGACCGTTCTCCTCGCGCGCCCGCGCGTACATGGCCTCGACCTGCTCGGGGTCGCTCACGTCGGCCTGGATCGTCATGTCGCCGACCGCACCGTCGGTCAGGTCGACGCCGACCACCGTGGCGCCCTCCGCAGAGAAGAGCCGCGCCGACTCGGCCCCGATGCCGCTCGCCGCCCCGGTTATCACGCAGATCTTCGCCTGGAGCCGGTTCACGTCGCGTAGAAGACGTTCTTCAGCTCCGTGTAGTGCTCGAGCGCGTGCGGGCCGAGCTCCCGCCCCGTGCCGGACTGCTTGAAGCCGCCGAACGGCGTGGAGACCCGTACCGAGGTGTTCGAGTTGATCGAGATGACCCCGGTGTCGATCGCCCGCGCCACGCGCAGGGCCTTGGCGCCGTCGCGGGTCCAGATCGAGCCCGACAGGCCGTAGATGGTGTCGTTGGCAATCCGCACCGCCTCCTGCTCGTCGCGGAACGGGATCACGCAGGCCACCGGGCCGAAGATCTCTTCGCGCGCGGCGCGGTCGTCGTTCGAGACGGGGCAGAGAACCGTGGGCGGGAACCAGTAGCCGCGGCCCTCGGGCGCGCTGCCGCGAATCGCCACGGGTGCGTCGCCGTTCGCGTAGGAGGCCACGGTCTCGCGCTGGTCGGCCGAGATCAGCGGCCCCATCTCGGTGGCGTCGTCGAGCGGATCGCCCACCCTGATCGCCTCCACCTCCTCCTCGAGCGCGGCCATGAAGCTGTCGAGGGCGGAGCGCTCGACCAGGATGCGCGAGCGGGCACAGCAGTCCTGGCCGGCGTTGCCGAACACGGCCATCGGCGCGGCCGCGGCCGCCTGCTCGAGGTCGGCGTCGGCGAAGATCACGTTGGCGGACTTCCCACCCAGCTCGAGCGTCACCCGCTTGACCGTCTCGGCCGCCCGCGCCGCGATCCGCCGCCCGACCTCGGTCGACCCGGTGAACGCGACCTTGGCCACGTCGGGGTGCTCCACGATCCGCTCCCCCACCACGCCGCCGCTTCCGACCACCACGTTAAGCACGCCCTCCGGCGCACCGGCCTCGACCGCGATCCGCTCCAGCTCGACCGCCGTGAGCGGGGTCAGCGCGGCCGGCTTCAGCACCACCGTGTTTCCAGCCGCGAGCGCCGGGCCGAGCTTCCACGAGGCGATCGGCAGCGGGAAGTTCCACGGCGTGATCAGGCCGACCACGCCGAGCGGCTCGCGGAACGTGAAGTCGACACCGCCGGCGACCGGGATCGTGTCGCCCAGCAGCCGCTCGGGGGCGCCCGCGTAGTAGTCGAACACGTCGGCCACCATCCCGACCTCGCCGCGCGCGTCCGAGATCGGCTTGCCGACGTTGCGGGCCTCGAGCCGGGCCAGGTCCTCGTCGCGGTCGCGCACTGCCGCCGCAACGGCGCGCATGAGCGCCGCGCGCTCGCCGGGTGCCACGCGACGCCAGGCCGGGAAGGCCTCGCGCGCCCGGGCGATCGCGGCGTCGGTCTCCTCCACCCCGGCCTGCGGCAGCTCGGCCATCACCTCCTCGGTGGCGGGCTCCACGACCTTCAGGACACTCACCGGGTGACCGCCTCGCTGCGCTCGCGGGCCGCCTCCACCAGCGAGCCCACCACGCGGCTTCGCTCGTCGGCCTCCGGATGCCAGAGCACGCCGAGGGCGTACGACTCACCCCCAAGCTCGATCGTCTCGACGATGCCGTCCCCGGTCGCCCAGCCGGTGGCCGTCAGGCCCTCGCCCAGCTCGTCGACGCCCTGGTGATGGTGCGACTTCACGGCCGTCGTCTCCGCCCCGACGGCACGCGCCGCCAGCGAGCCGTCCTCGAGCCGGACCTCGTGGTCGCTGAACACCCCGGGCGTGTGGCAGTGGTCGCCGTGGCCGACCCGCTCGGGAAGGTGCTGGTCGAGCGTGCCGCCGAGGGCCACGTTCAGCATCTGCATGCCGCGGCAGATGCCGAGCACCGGGAGCCCGCGCTCGATCGCCCGATGCGCCAGCGCCAGCTCGAAGCGGTCTCGCTCGGGCCACGTTCCGCGCGTCTTCGGGTGCGGGCGGGCGCCGTAGCTTGCGGGGTCCAGGTCGGAGCCGCCGGCCAGCACCAGACCGTCGATCAGGTCGAGCAGCGCGTCCGGCCGCTCGGCCACGCTGTCGTCGGGCGGCAGGAGCAGCACGATCCCGCCGGCGCCCTGCACCGCGAGTGAGTAGGAGCGCGGCGAGAGGTTGCAGGGCTCGTCCTCCCACGCGCGCCATGACGCCCGCTCCACGGCCGCGCAGATGCCGATCACCGGTCGCCGGATCACCGTCACAGCCGTTCGAAGCCCCGGAACTTCTCCCAGTCGGTCACCGCCGTCTCAAGCGCCTCCAGCTCGATCCGGGCTCGGTTGAGGTAGTGATCCACCACCTCCTGCCCGAAGGCATCGCGCGCGATCTTCGAGTCGGCGAACAGGTCGCGGGCCGCGTACAGCGTGTGGGGCACGTGCGGCTTGTCGGACTCGTAGGCGTTGCCCTCGAAGGCCGGCTCCAGCTCGAGTTCGTGCTCGATGCCGTGCAGACCGGCGGCGATGGTAGCGGCGAGGGCGATGTAGGGGTTCACGTCCGCGCCGGGCAGACGGTTCTCCGCGCGCAGCCCCTGGCCGTGCCCCACCACGCGCATCGAGCAGGTGCGGTTGTCCTTGCCCCACGCGACCGCGGTCGGGGCGAACGACCCCGGCACGAAGCGCTTGTACGAGTTCACGTGCGGGGCGAAGCAAAGCGTCAGCTCACGGAGACAGGCGAGCTGGCCGGCCAGGAACCGCTCGAAGGTGGTGCGGTCCTCGGCGAACACGTTGCCCCCGCCCTCTTGCGAGAGCGAGCAGTGGATGTGGCACGAGTTGCCCTCGCGCTCGTCGAGCTTCGCCATGTAGGTGATCGACATGCCCTCCTGCGCGGCGATCTCCTTGGCGCCCGTCTTGTAGATCGCGTGGTTGTCGGCCGTGGCGAGAGCCTCGTCCCAGTGGAAGTTGATCTCGTGCTGGCCGAAGTTGCACTCGCCCTTCGAGTTCTCGACCCGCATGCCGGCGCCCATCATCGAGTTGCGGATGCGCCGGATCAGCGGCTCGACGCGGGCCGTGCCGAGCATCGAGTAGTCCACGTTGTACTGGTTGGCCGGCTCGAGGTCCCGGTAGGCCTTGTTCCAGGCCTCCTCGTAGCTGTCCCGGAAGACGATGAACTCGAGCTCCGTGCCGGCCATGGCCGTCCAGCCGCGCTCGGCCAGGCGGGCCAGCTGGCGGCGCAGGATCTGGCGCGGCGAGGCCACCACGTCCGAGCCGTCCTCCCAGGCCAGGTCCGCCATCAGCAGCACGGTGCCCTCGTGCCACGGGATCCGCCGCAGCGTCGATTCGTCGGGCTTCAGCACGAAGTCGCCGTAGCCGAGCGACCAGCCAGACATCTCGTAACCGTCCACGGTGTTCATGTCCACGTCCACGGCGAGCAGGTAGTTGCAGGCCTCGGCGTCGTGCTCCACGACCGTGTCGAGGAAGTGCCGCGCGGTGAAGCGCTTGCCCTGAAGGCGGCCCTCCATGTCGGCGATGCAGAGCAGCACCGTGTCGATCGTGCCCTCGTCCGCAGCGCTTCGGAGCTCCTCGAGCGTCATCGTCCCTCTCGCAGTAAGGTTTGTTCGGCCGACCTTTGCGCACTCTACTTGGGATCGACGAGGGGACGACCGGCGTCAAGGCGGCGCTGTTCGACGAGCAGTTGCGCCCTATCCGTGAGGCTCGCCGCGACAAGGTGAACCGGCACCCGCGCGCGGGCTGGGTCGAGCAGGACGGCGAGGAGGTGCTGGCCGCCGTGGTCGAGGCTGTGGCCGAGCTGCTCGAGGACGCGCCCGGCGAGGTGGTCGCCTGCGGGCTCGACCACCAGGGCGAGTCGGTGCTTGCATGGGACGCCGAGAGCGGCACGCCGCTGACCCCGATCGTCGTGTGGCAGGACAAGCGCTCCCAGGGGGTGCTCGACCGGCTCGGCGCCCACGAGGACGAGATCCACGAGCTGAGCGGGCTGCCTTTCGACCCCTACTTCTCGGCCGCGAAGCTGGCCTGGCTGCTCGAGCACGACGAGGGCGTGCAACGGGCCCGCGAGCAGGGCAGCCTGCGCATGGGCACCGTCGATTCGTTCCTCTGCGACCGGCTCGGCGCCGGATTCGCCACCGACGCGTCCACCGCGTCCCGCACCCAGCTCCACGCGCTCGGCAGGCCCGGCTTCGACGCGCGGCTCGGCGAGCTCTTCGGCGTACCCCTGGACGTGCTGCCCGAGGTGCGCTCCACCGCCGGCGAGCTCGGCACGCTTCGCCACGAGTCGTGGCCGGTGGAGCTGCCCCTGTGCGGCCAGGTGGTGGACCAGCAGGCGGCGCTCGCTGGCGCGGGCTGCGTGACCCCGGGGCGCGTGAAGGCCACCTATGGGACCGGCGTGTTCGTGCTCGGCCACGCCGGTAGCGAGGTGCCCCGGCCCGCCGGCGGGCTGCTGCCCACCGTTGCCTGGGCGGTCGACGGCCACACCGAGTACGCCATCGACGGCGGTGTCTTCGCCGCCGGGGCGATGCTCGAGTGGATGTGCCGCGAGTTGGGCATGGCCGAGCGCCCCGCCGCGCTGGCCGAGCTCGCGCGCGAGGTAAAGGACAGCGCCGGGGCCCGGGTGCTGCCGGGCCTGGCGGGCATCGGCGCGCCGTGGTGGCGCCCGAATGCGCGCGCGGTCCTGTCGGGAATTCACGGCGGCACCACCCGCGCGCACGTGGCACGCGCCGCGCTGGAGGGGATCGCCTGGCGGGTGGCGGACGTGGTGGCCGCGATGCGGGAGGGCGTGGAGGTGAGCTCGCTGCGCGTGGACGGTGGCCTCACGAACGAGCCGCTGCTGCTCCAGCTCCAGGCCGACACGACCGGTGTGCGTGTCGACGCCGCCGGGGCGGACGCCACGGTGCTCGGCGCTGCCGCGTTGGCCGCAGTGGGCTCGGGCACGATCGGCTCGCTGACCGAGGCGGCGGAGCTGCTGCCGGTGGACCGCTCGGTCGAGCCGCGCCGCGACCGCGCCTGGCGCGACGCCGAGCACGCGCGCTGGCGCGCGTTCGTGGAGGCCGCTGCGGATCTGGCCTAGGTCGTGGCCGGGGTCGCCGGCGGCGCGCCCTCAGGCGGCTGCTCGGGCGCGTCGATGTCCTTGACGCCAATGCCCTCGTCGAACTCGATCGTCCGGATCGGACCCTTGTAGCGCTTGTTGGCGCCTCCGAACCAGGCCAGCGTTATGGCGACCGCCACGACGCCCACGACCAGCGGCGTGTAGTTGAACGCATTCCAGTCGAAGTCGGACTCCCACGGCACGCCCGTGCTGTAGAAGGGAAGGCAGAACACGATCACCATGAGGCAGGTCCACACCACGGCGATCGGGTTCATCCACTTCCACTTGCTGCCGAGGTTCCACGAGCCCTGCTTGAACGACTCGCCCGCGCGCCAGCGCAGGTACGTGGGCGCCACGTACGCGATGTAGAGACCGATCGTGCCGATCGACGTGACCGCGAAGAAGGCGACCGGGGGAACGATCGCCCCCTTGCCCGGCAGCGCCGGGACCGTGATCAGGAAGGCCAACAGGCAGCTGCCGAGCACGGCCATCACCGGCACGCCCTTGGAGTTGACCCGGCTCCACAGCCGCCAGCCCGGTACGGCACGGTCGCGCGAGAACGCGAAGAAGGTGCGCGAGCAGCTCGTGACGCACGCCATGCCACAGAACAGCTGGCCGATGGTCGCGATCAGGATGATGGCCTCGGCCCAGTTCTGGTTCATCTCCGCTGACGTGAACACCGAGATCGAGGTTCCGGCGGCATCGTTGATCGCCGCCACGTCGGTCGCGGCGAACGTGATTGCGAGCAGCACGAACCAGCCGATCAGCGCCGACGAGGCGACGGACTGCCAGACGCCCTTGGCGGCTGCCTGCTCTGCCTCGTGGGTCTCCTCGGCGACGTGGGCGGAGGCGTCGTAACCGGTGATCGTGTACATCGTCAGAAGGAAGCCAGTGGGCAGGATGTACCACCAGTACATGCTTATCGGGAAGCCCGAGTTGTTGATCCGCTCGGTGAAGACGAAGTCCGCGCTCTGGTGGCGGTCCGGGACGAAGACGAGGATGCCGATGATGATCGCCACCCCGATCACGTGCCAGAACACCGAGATGTTGCTGAACAGCGCGACGAGGTGGGACGAGTAGATGTTGATCGCCGCGTGCAGCGCCAAGATCAACACGAACACCCAGAAGACCTCGGCCAGCACGTGCTGGTCGTCGGCGAAGTTGACGAAGCCGAGGTCCCAACCCCAGAGCCCGAACAGCTGGGTCGCGAAGAACGCGCAGACGTAGTCCACCGACGCCACGATTCCGATCAGTCCGAGCACGTTGAACCAGCCCGTGAACCACGACCAGCCCGCACCGCCGAGCCGGTGGGCCCACCAGTACGGGCCTCCGGCTGTGGGGAAGGCCGAGGCGAGCTCGGACATGCTGAAGGCGACCGTGAGGATGATCAGCGCGACGAGCGGCCAGCCCCATGAGATCGCGATCGGGCCGCCGAGGTTCCAGGCCTGGCTATAGACGGTGAAGCAGCCCGCCAGCACCGAGATGATCGAGAACGAGATCGCGAAGTTCGAGAACTGCGACCAGCCCCGGTTCAGCTCCTGCTTGTAGCCAAGCTCGGCGAGCTTTCGCTCGTCCTGGTCCATGGCATCGTGCCGGTCCGTCGTCTCGTCCGCCATCCGCGTGCCCTCCTCGTCCGCGAGTCCACCGGCGCCAAAGGTCTGGCACCCGGACCTTCAGCGGCGACTGTAAGCGCATGTGCGGATGGACGCAAGCGCCGGGAGCTAGTGTGCGAGCGCGCCGATCACCTCCTGCCACCACGCTCGCGCGGTGTCGTCCTTCTCGCGCGCCAGCTGGCGGCGGGCGTAGGCCTGGATCTGCCGCGGGCTGCCCACCGCGACCGTTGGGCCTGTCACGGCAAAGCGGCCGTCCGTCAACGAGACGAGGGCCCCGCGGGTCTCGCGACGAGTGCGCAGGTGCTCCCGCACTTCGAAACCGTCGATCTCGCTCGGGTAGCCCGGATCGCCGTCCCGCTCCTCGTCCCAGCGGCGCGAGGTGAAGACAGAGGAGCCCTTCAGCCGCCCCCGCGGCAACTCGTCGCCAACCACCGGTCCCGAGCCCCAGCGCGTGACCACCTCGTCCATGCGCGCGGCCACCTCGGAGCGCACCACCACGTGCAGCCGGTCGCCGGCCTCCACCCGCGTCGAGCCGCGCGGCAGCACCGCCTCCTCGCCGCGCACGATCACCGACAACAGCGCGTCGCGCGGAAGGCCTAGCTCGCGAACGCGGTGCCCGACCACCGCGTCCTCGGCGCCCACCGGGTATTCCATGATCTCGGCGCCCAGCCGCCGGATCGTCCCGGTCTCGGTAAGCGGGCGCGGCAGCGCGGGCTCACTGGTGGTCACGCCGAGGCGCCTGGCGATCGGCTCGAAGGTCGTGCCCTGGAGCAGCGTCGAGATCACTACTGCGAAGAAGACGATGTTGAAGAACTCCTCGCTGTTCGGCACGTCGTCGATGACCGGGAAGGTGGCCAGCACGACGGGCACTGCGCCGCGCAGGCCGGCCCAGCCGAGCACCAGGCGGTCGGCCGCCGAGAATCGGTCGAACGACGTGCTCACGACAGTCGCGGCCGGCCGCGCGATCAGCACCAGCACTAGCGCGAGCGCGGTTCCCTCCACGGCGACGTCGCCCAGCTCGCTCGGGAAGACGAGCAGACCGAGCGAGAGGAACATCGCGATCTGCGCCACCCACCCAAGGCCCTCGTGGAACACCGTGACCGTGCGTTTGGCGGGGATCCGGGCCGAGCCCAGCGTCAGCCCCGCGAGATAGGCGGCCAGAAAGCCGGAGCCGTGCAGCTCGTCGGCGGCTCCGTACGCGATGGCGGCTGTGGCGAGCGTCGCGACCGGGTACAGCCCGGCCGTTTCGAACCGGACCCGCCTCAACCCCTGCACCGCGAGCCAACCGACGGCGACTCCCGCGGCTGCGCCGATGCCGAGCTCCAACACGAACAGGAGGGCCATGTCTGCAGCGCCGAAAGTGTCGTCCTGAATCCACTCGACGAAGCCGACCACGAGCAGCACGGCAACCGGGTCATTGAGCCCCGCCTCGCCCTCCAGCGTGCGGGCAAGCGGGCGCCGGAGGGTCGACCCGCGAAGCAGCGCGAAGATCGCGGCCCCGTCGGTGGAGGCGATGATCGAGCCGAGCAGCAGTCCCTCGAGCGTGCTCAGGTCGAAAAGCCAGATCGCGGCCACGCCGGTGATCGCCGCGGTGAGGAAGGTGCCGACCAGGGCGAGGCTGAGCGCCGGCCGCAGCACCGGGCGGATCTCGTCGAACCCTGCGCTGAGGCCGCCCTCGAACAGGATCAACACCAGTGCGACGACCCCGATCGTGCGCGCCAGTTCGTAGTCCTCCTCCGTGCGGCCGAACTCGATCCAGCCCGTCACGTCCGAGCCGATGACCACCCCGATCGCCAGGAAGAGGAGAAGGCCGGGCAGCCGGACGCGTGCGGCGAGAAGGGACGCCGCGATACCGGCAGCGAGGAGTGCCCCCGCGACGAGGATCAGCTCGCCGTCGGTCACGGCCACGAGACTGCCAGACCTTGTTAACGCCGCGCCTTACGGCTGAGGACTAGCCTGACGCCATGCACGAGGAGATCTCGATCCCGGAGCTGACCGAGGCGGTCGCTCGGCTCTCGGCTCTGCTGGGCCCGCGGGAGGGCGGCGTCCTGCCCCTGGAGGGCGGGATCACCAATCGGAATTTCCGCGTGAACTTCGGCGGCACGGACTACGTCGTGCGGCTGCCGGGCAAGGACACCGAGCTGCTCGGGATCAACCGGGAGGCCGAGCGCCTCGCCACCAGGACGGCGGCCGAGCTCCATCTCGGCCCGAAGGTGGCCGCGATGCTCGACCAGCCGGCCTGCCTCGTGACCTGCTTTGTCGAGAGCCGCGAGGTGACGTCCGCCGAGCTACGCGAACCCGCCTATCTCGACGAGGTCGGAAAGGGGATGCGCGCGTTTCACGAATCGGGGCTCGAGCTCCCGAGGGACTTCTACGTCTCGGAGATCGTGAGCGAGTACGCGGACGTCTCGCAAGGCCGCGGCGGTTCGCTGCCGGGGGGCTTCCACCACGCGCGCGACTGCGCGCGCAAGGTGGTGAAGGCGGTGCGCAAGAACGCCGAGCACCAGCCCCTTCCCTGCCACAACGACCTCCTCACGGCGAATTTCCTGCATGACGGCGAGCGCATCGTGATCGTCGACTGGGAGTACGCCGGGATGGGGGATCCCTTCTTCGACCTCGGCAATTTCGCTGTGAACAACGAGCTCGGCGATGCCGAGGAGGAGCGCCTGCTCGCGGCATACTTCGGCGAGCGGGCCACACCGCGCCGGAAAGCCGCGCTCAAGCTGTTCCGCTTCATGTCCGACTTCCGCGAGGCGATGTGGGGCGTGGTGCAGACCAGCGTCTCCGAGCTCGACTTCGACTTCGGCGGATACGCGGACAAGCACTTCAAGCGCCTCGCCGAGACGAGCGAGGACGCGCGGTTCAAGGGCTGGCTCAAGGAGGCCGGTGGCCGCTCTCCGTGAGCTCCCGGACGCCGCCCGCTGCGTGATCGTGGGGGGCGGCGTCGGGGGGACGTCGATCGCGTACCACCTGGCGGAGCTCGGGTGGGACGACGTGGCGCTGGTGGAGCGCAACCAACTCACCTCGGGCTCGACCTTCCACTCCGCGGGGCTGGTCGGCCAGCTGCGCGGCTCGGTCTCACTGACGAAGATGATGATGTACTCGGTCGAGCTCTACCGGACGATCCCGGGCTGGGTCGAGTGCGGCGGCATCCGGCTCGCCTCGAGCGAGGAGCGGATGGAGGAGCTTCGCCGCCAGGCGGGCTGGGCGAAGACCTTCGGCCTGCCGCTGGAGCTGATCTCCGCCTCGGAGGCCCAGGAGCTGTTCCCGCTCATGTCGACAGAGGGCGTGCTCGGCGCGGCGCTCCTCCCCACCGACGGGTACCTCGACCCCTCCCAGCTCACGTTCACGCTCGCCGAGCGGGCGCGGCAGGGCGGCGCGCGGATCTTCACCTCCACGCGCGTGACGGGGATAGACGTCTCTGGCGGCCGCGTCCGGCGGGTGCGGACCGAGCGCGGCGACATCGACTGCGAGGTGGCGGTGATCGCCGCCGGCATGTTCTCGGCCGAGGTCGGCCGGCTGGCCGGCGTCCGAATCCCGGTGCAGCCGATGTCGCACCAGTACCTCGTTACCCAGCCGTTCCGGGAGCGCGACCCCTCGAAGCCGCTGCCCACCCTGCGCGACCCGGACCAGCTGATCTACTTCCGCGAGGACGGCGGCGGCCTCGTGATGGGCGGGTACGAACGCCAGTCTGCTCCCGCCTTCCTTCCCGGCGGGCCGGCTCGCTACGACCAGATCCCGGCGGACTTCAACGGCCGCCTGCTCGAGGATGACTGGGACCGGTTCGAGGAGATCGTGGTGAACTCGCGCCGGCGCGTGCCGCAGATGGAGCACGTGCAGGTCACGCGCATGATCAACGGGCCCGAGGGCTTCACCCCGGACAACGAGTTCTGCCTCGGCGAGACCTCGGTGGGCGGGCTGTTCGTGGCCGCCGGCTTCTGCGCCCACGGGCTGGCGGGGGCGGGCGGGATCGGCAAGGTGATGGCGGAGTGGATCGCCGCAGGTGAGCCGTCGCTCGACATCTGGCACATGGACGTGCGGCGCTTCGGGGCCCAGTACCGCTCGCCCTCCTATTCGCTGAAGCGGATCCGGGAGACCTACGAGACCTACTACGACATCAAGTACCCGGCTCACGAGCGTGAGGCCGGCCGGCCGCTGCGGATGTCGCCGGCGGGTTCCTGGCATCGCGAGCACGACGCTTTCTTCGGCGAGAAGTCGGGCTGGGAGCGGGTGAACTGGTACGAGTCGAACGCCACCGCCGGCGACGACTCGCTGCGGCCGCGCGGGTGGGCCGGCAAGCACTGGTCACCGGCCATCGGCGCCGAGCACCTGGCCTGCCGCACCGGGGCGGCGCTGTTCGACGAGAGCTCGTTCTCGAAGATCGAGGTGGCCGGGCCCGGGGCTGCTTCGCTGCTGGAGCGGCTGTGCGACAACCGGGTGGCCCGCGAGGTGGGCCGGATCACCTACACGCAGATGCTCAACTCCCGCGGCGGGATCGAGTGCGACCTCACCGTGGCCCGGCTCGGCGAGGAGCGCTTCTCGATCGTCACGGGCACGGCCTTCGGGAACCACGACCGCGAGTGGATCCGGCGCCACCTACCGGCCGACGGGTCCGTGCAGGTTCACGACGTGACGTCGGCCTGGGCGTGCTTCGGCATCTGGGGCCCGCGGTCGCGCGAGGTGCTGGCACCGCTCACGCCGCAATCTTTGGCGAACGGCGACTTCCCGTACATGTCGGTGCGCGAGACGACAGTGGGCGACGTGCCGGTGCGCGCGCTGCGCGTCACCTATGTCGGCGAGCTCGGCTGGGAGCTCTACTGCCCGACCGAGTACGGGCTGACGCTCTGGCGCACGCTGTGGGAGGCGGGGCGGCCCGTCGACCTCGTGGGGGGCGGGTACAGGGCGATCGACTCGCTGCGGATCGAGAAGGGCTACCGCGTCTGGGGCGCGGACGTGACTCCGGACGAGACCCCCTACGAGGGGGGCGTGGGGTTTGCGGTCAAGCTCGACAAGCCGGGCGGATTCGTGGGCCGGGAAGCCCTGGTGGAGGCGAAGGAACGAGGGCCGCGCGCGGTGCTGTGCTGCCTGACACTCGAGGACCCTCGCTCGGTGGCGCTCGGCAACGAGCCGGTTCGGACCGGGAACTCGGTGGTGGGGCGGGTGACGAGCGGAGGCTATGGCTACAGCGTTGGGTCCTCGATCGCGTACGCGTACCTGCCGCCGGAGCACGCCGGGCCCGGGACGGACGTGGCGGTAGAGATCTTCGGGCGGTGGGTGAAGGGCGAGGTGGCGGAGGAGCCGCTCTTCGACCGGGCGGGCGAGCGCGTGCGGGCCTGACCGAAGCGCGGCAGAGATAGCCCCCCTCGCGCGTTGCTTCCCAGAAGGACGCACCGTCTTGACATCTCCAGCCCTCCGCCCCAGCAGCTCGGCCGCCGCGGTCGCGGCCCGGGTTCGCCTGTCCGAGCCCGGGAGAAAGTGCAGGAAGCCTTTGGTCGACAGACTGAAGCGTGGCTCCGGCATGCCGTCGCGGCCTGCCCGCCGCGAGGCTTTCCTTGCACTCGCGGCCTTCGCGGCCGGGCTGGCGGTCACCTTCGCGGTGACGGCCGGAGGCGAGGAGCCGGAGGCGAGTGAGCCCGTGGGGTCCCGGGCCATCCCACTCGGGCTCGAGACGCCCTCCACAGACCGCCTCTCACTGGGCCGGGCGAAGGCGCTTCCCACACTCGTGATCCCCAAGCCGGATCCAAAGCCGAAGCGCGTGCGAACGGCTTCAGCGCCTGCAACGCCGCCGGCGCCGGCCCGCCCGGCTCGAGCCGAACCCCGCCCGGTCCCCGAGGCTCCGGCCCCGGCGCCTCCGCCCGCACCGGCGCCTCCGCCTCCGGCCCCGCCGCCACCCGCACCCGCGCCCCCGCCCCCGCCGGAGCCCGCTCCGGCCCCGCGGCCTGCCCCGGCGCCCGAGCCGACCCCGATCGATTTCGACGACGGCGGCTGAGCCATGATTGCGCTGCTCGACAGCCGGAAGGTCGATGTCGCGGCCGTCGCGCACGCGCTCGACGGCCTTCGCGCCCGAGGAGCGACCTGTCAGGCCTATCTGCAAGCCGGCGGACACGACGTATGCGTCAACGCGGTGAACGGCGGCGGCCACGGCTGGCGCGAATACTCGGAGGCCGCGTCGAGGCGCGCGGCCACCCGCGGACGCCGGCTGCTGCCCGTGCTCGACAGCGGGGAGGTCGACGGCCGGTACTGGATCGCCTACGACATGGGCTCCACGACCTCACTGCCGAAGTACCGCGGGCTCCACCCCTTGCCGACGGCCACGTGCATACGCGTCCTCTCCGACGTCGCCCGGGCACTCGACGACGCCGCCCGCGACGGCGTCTTCCCCACCGAGCTTCCTCCCGAATCGGTGTTCGTCTCGCGGCGGGGTGCCCGTCTCGGCGACCTCGGCACGACGCGGGAAGCCTTTGATCGCGCGGCGTTCGAGCTCGAGGGCGACCCTGCCTTCGTGCCTCCGGAGGTGCTGCACGGCGAGCGCGCCGGCGAGCGCTCGGGCGTGTATCTGTTCGGCGCGCTGCTGTACCACCTCATCACGGGTGCGACGCCCCGACCCGGACCCTCCATGCCGCTCGGCGGCGCCCGACCCGACCTTCCCGTGTCAATCAAGTCGATCATCGCCACGGTCATGGCCGACGACCCGGGAAGCCGCCCAGCCTCGGCCGGCGAGGCCCACGACATGGCGAGGCGAGCCCTCCGCGGCGAGCCCCCGGCGCGCACCGGCGGCGTGCGCCGGCGAGCGCGCACGCCCAAGCAGGGGGTGGGGCTCAATCGGGCAACGGCCAAGCCGAACGGGGCCGCCCCGAAGCTGGACGCAACGGCGCCCAAGCCGAACGGGGCCGCGCCCAAGCACACACCAGCGGCCGGGCCGGGACCCAAGCCGAAGGCGACGGCGACCGCCCTAAAGCCGACACCCAAGTCGAAGGCGCCCGCACCCAAGCCGGAGTCCGCAGTGAAGTCCGCCGCCGCGAAGTCCGCGGTTCCGAGCCCCGCTTCACCGGAAGCCGCCCGCCCGAAATCCGCCAAGGCACCGGAGCCCCGCTCCTGGCAGGGGCCTTCGAGGTCGGGCCGGAAGCCCGCCGTCGCGAAACCGGCCGCCGCACAGCCCGCCGCGTCGAAGCAAACAGCCCCGAAGCAGGACACCCGTCGACCCGCCGCCGGCAAGGCCTCGGCTGAAGCGCCCGCCCGCGCGAGGCCCGCCCCCAGGAAGCCCTCCGCGCGGGCGGTCGCCGTGGGCAGCGCACTCCTGCTCGGAGCCGCGGCGGGACTGCTCCTCGGCTCGTCGCCCGATCCCGAGCCGGCACGCGCTCAGAGCGTGACCGCGGGCAGCCTCTCGGTAACCCTCCCGCCCGGCTGGCACCCCGGCGATCGCGGCGGAGAGCGCCTGTCGGCTCGGGCGGACTCGGGCGTCAGCCTTCACGCGCGCCTGGTCGATCGGCCGCTCGACCTGCAGGAGGAATACACGGCCGTGCGGCTCGGAGAGTTCCAGGTCTGGCGCCACGCGGCACGGGGTGCCGCGGTCTACACGACCTCGACCAGCAAGGGCACTCTCGTCGTCACCTGCCGGGCATCGGCGTCCAATGGCTCCGCCCCGCTGCGGGAGTGTGAGCGCGCTGCGTCGACCCTAGGGCTGCGTGGTGCAAGGGCGCTTCCCCTGGCCGCTGCGCTCGAAGACTCGGAACGCCTGCGCGCCGCCGTCGCGGCCCTGGGTGCCGAACGCGACCGCGCCCGCACCCGGCTCGACCGCGCCTCGACGCCGCGGGGCCAGCGCCTGCATGCGAAGGATCTCGCGCGTATCCACGAGCGCGCCGCGACTGCCTTGGACGGGCTGGCGGAAGCCGATTCCATCAAGACGGCTGCGCGCCGCGCCGCCGACGCGTACTCGAGCCTTGCGACGTCGGCGAAGAGCGGGTCGGCGCGGCGCTGGGACAGGATGAGCCAGCGGGTCCGCCGCAGCGAGGCCGTGCTCGCGAAGGCGATCGCCACCGCAGGCTGAGACCCTCGGTCCCGCTTATCCCTCAGCGCACGCGTCCGCGCCGATCTCGCGGGCGACGCGATTGGACTCGCTCGAGTCGATGTTCTGCAGGCGCAGAGCGGCCTTCCGGACCGCCTCCTGGTCCGCGCTCTCGATCGCGCCGCGGAGGTCCTCGAGCGCGGGAATGCCCTGGTTCTCCATCTCCTTGCGGGTGACCTCGACGAACTCCTCCGCCGTCTGGCCGGCCGTCCCCTCCGGACGCTCCAGATCGCCGAGTTCGTCCACAGCATCACGCGACGCCTCGATCACCCGGTCGACCGCTTCGACGATGTCCTGGGGAGTCTCGGCGTTCTCGCCCACATCGTCGAGCGACTGCTGGGCCTCGCGGCAGATCTCGTTGGCGCGTTGGGCGAAGTCCGCCTGCGACGGAGCCTCGTCGCCGTCGTCGTCGCCGCCGCAGGACGCGATGGCGACTGCGAGCAGGCTGAGGAGGGTCAGCGCGAGTCGGGTCATGCCCGCTGCCTACCCGATCCGCACCACGGCTATCCGGGCCGCTCCGGCAGGAGGCCGGCGAGGATGTGCTCGGTGCCGTCCATGTGCTCCCGCATGAGACGGACCGCGTTGCCGATGTCGCGGTGGCGCAGCTGCTCGACCAGGCGGCGGTGCTGATCGTTGGCTCGGGTCAGCACCTCCTCGGGGTGGGCGATCCGGGCGATCAGATCGCTCATCTGGCCCTGCACCTCGGTCATGGCGGTCACGAGCCGGGGCGAGTAGGCGGCCTCGGCGACGCCGATGTGGAAGCGGATGTCGGCGCGGCGGTAGTCGTCGAAGCGCTGCGCGCCGTTCATGTGACGCGTGAGCTCGAGGAGCCGCTCGAGGTCGTCCACACGCGCGCGCTCGGCCGCGAGCACCGTCGCGCCGGTCTCCACCGCCACACGGTAGTCGAGCACCGCGCGGGCCTCCTCGCCCAGCACCTCGGCCTCCACGTTCTGGCCGAGCGGCGGCTCCTCCGCGACGAACGTGCCGCCGGCGCGCCCGCGGAAGGAGACGAGGTGGCCGCTCTGGACGAGCGTGGTGAGTGCCTGGCGGAGGGTGGAGCGAGAGATGCGCAGAAGGTCGGCGAGGTCGCGCTCAGGCGGCAGCTGGCTGCCGGGCACGAGGATGCCGAGCCTGATCGCGGTACCGAGCCGCTCTACCGTCTCCTCGAAGGTCGTGGGTGGCTCGACTGGCTTGAATACCGCCTCGAGGGCCGGCGTCTGCTGCAGAGTCGCCGTCGGTTCCACCACAGCAACGGTACACCCGGCGCAGCGGCGGCTGCGCCGGCGAGCGCTAGATTGCGCGGCCGTGGACGTGCGCAAGGAACGGGTCATCGTGGAGACAGATCGGTATCGCGTGGAGGGCATGTTGACCCTCCCGAAGGAGGGCTACCGCTCGCGCGTGTCGGATCACGTCAACCGGCGCGACCAGGAGTTCTTCACGCTGGTCGACTGCTCGCTGACCGCCCTGGACGGCTCGCAAAGCGATTGGGAGACGCCGGTGCTGATGCTCGCCCGGCGGCACATCCGGCTGATCGTGCCGGCGTCCGAGAGCGCCTGAGGTGGGCGCCGCGGGGCTCCTCGGGCTCGGAGCGGGCTTGGCCGTCGCGGGCGCGGCGCTGTGGTGGCGGAGGCACCCGTCGGCCTGCCCCTACTCCCAGCGTTTCTGGGTGGAGGCACCACACCCGTTCATCACCCGCGCGCGCCTGCGCGAGACGTTGGCGCCTTCGCCCGGGTCGCGGATCCTCGAGGTGGGGCCGGGCACCGGGTACTACGCGCTGCCGGTGGCGCGCTGGCTCGGTCCGGACGGTCGCCTCGACATCCTCGACGTCCAGCAGGAGATGCTCGACCACACGGTGCGGCGTGCCGCCGAGCAGGGGATCTCGAACATCTCGGGAGTCCGGGCCGACGCGCGCGAGATGCCGTTCGACGACGACAGCTTCGACGCGGCCTACCTCGTCACCGTGCTCGGCGAGATCCCGGACCAGGGCGCGGCGTTGCGGGAGCTGCGCCGGGTGGTGAAGCCGGACGGCCGGATCGTGGTGGGCGAGCTGTTCGGCGACCCGCACATGGTCACGCACCGCGCGCTGCGCGACCGGGCCGCCGAGGCGGGCCTGGCAGTGGAGCACAAGCTCGGCGGCCGCCTGTGGCACTTCACCCGCCTACACCTTTCGTAGTTTCGCGGGCGGGGCTCTTGTCACGGGCACGCAGCATCCGCGCGTAGTCCTCCCGAGTGCGCCGCAGCCAGGTCCGCGCTCCGATCCGTTCGTGCACTTCGAGCGCTTCTGTGAAGTGTCGCTCCGCGTCGTCCCAGCGCTCCATCGTCGATGCCAGGAGACCGAGGTACCTGGCCACCGAGCCGGTGCTGATCTCCGGGTAGGCGACAGCGACGCGGTCGCCGTAGGGGAGCAACATCTCATAGAGAGCGGAGGCACGCTCGGCATCCCCAAGAGCTGTCGCGGTCTCAGAGAGAAGACCCAGGCTGACCAGCCACCCCTCGTCGAATGGCACGTTCGCGAACCCGTCGGCCGCGAGGGCCTCTAGCGCTTCGCGTGCCTCGGCCGTGGCGCCGACCTCCGCCGCGGTCTGCGCGACCACGCAGCGCCAGATCGGATACGTCGGGTAGGCCTCGACCGAGCGCCGGATGAGGTCCTCGACATCACCCAGCCGGCCCTGTTCGCGGCGAAGCACATACAGCTGGAGCCCGTAGGAGACCGCCGCGCTCCAGCTCTGCGCCCCTCTCCCATGCCGCGCGCGGTCTCGATCGATCTCTCCGCATCGGCAAGCTCACCCTCGAGCAACGCCAGCATCGCCTGGTACGCGGCGGTGATCCAGTCATGCGACGGCTGCCGGAGGTCGGCCGCCAGCTTCGCCAGGGCGACCAACTCGGCCTTCGCTCCCGCAATATCGCCGAGCTCGATGCAAACCGTCAGGCGATTCTCGTGTCCGTCCGCAATGCGTTCCAGGTCGCCGCCCTCCATCGCCACCTGTAGGAGCTCCGTCGCCCGCGGCCCCTGGTCGGGAGTGTCCCCGGGGGACTGGTGGGCCGCGAGGAAGCCGCACAGCGCGTCGGCCAGCGCCTCCCGGTCGCCGATGCGGCGGGCCATCGCGAGCGCCTCCTCGCTCATCGTCCTCCGTCTCTCGCGCGGGAAACTGGAGTCCCGCAGTGGACCACCGGCGAGGCGAGCCAGCAACATGACTCGCAGCGTGCTGTCGGCTTCCCCCAGTGCGACCAGGGCGCGCTCGAGGAGCGGCACGTGGTCGGCGTCATCCCGCGAGACCTCCCAGATGAACCTGCCGCCATAGCCGAGCGCGGCGCGGGCAAGCTGCTCCGATAGCCCCAGCCGTTCGGCGAGGTCGGCAGCCTCGCGAAACGACTGCTTGGACGCGGGCGTGTCGCCCGCCCTCCCCTGGGCGTCTCCGAGCGCAACGAGCAGGTCGCAGTGGATCGCGTCGTCGCCGACCAGCGTCAGGGCCATCTCGTACAGGCGTATGGCCTCCTCGTAGGCAAGCTGGGACGCGGCTCTGTCGCCGGCGCGGCGGGCATAGTCGATGGCCTTGTCAGCGACCCCGGCGGGAGCCGCGGCGAAGTAGTGCTGGGCCAGCTCCGCGAGGTGGGCCTCGAGTTCGTCGGCGTAGACGGCCTCGAGCGCCGCGGCAGCATCCTCGTGAAGCCGCGCCCTGCGTGCCGGAGTCACGCCGTCGTAGAGGGTGTCCCTGATCAGCGCGTGGCCGAAGCGAAGCCGGCCCGGCGACTCCGGCACATCGCCGACAACGCGCTCGGTCATCGCCTCGTCGAGGACATCGAGCAAGTCATGCCGCGACATCTGTCCGAGCCGAGCCAGGGCGTCGAGTCCGAACTCTCGACCCATGACCGAGGCGAGGACCAGGACCTTCCGGCACTGCTCGGGCAGCCTTCCCACCCGCTGTTCGATGACGGCGCGCACCCCCGGCGGGATGCGCAGGTCAATGTCCGCCTGCCCGATGCTGCCCTCGGCGTCCAGCAAGCGCACGAGCTCCGCGACGAAGAGCGGATTCCCCTCCGTCTCCGCATGTATCGCGTGGACCAGCCGGGACGGTCCCGGCGCCCCGGTCGAAAGCTCGATGTAGTCCACCACCTCGCGCTCGCTCAGCCCCACGAGCGAGAGGCCTCGGCTCACCGGCTCACGTGCCACCTCCACGAGCATTTCGGTCAGCGGCTGGCCCGGGAGCGGATCGACATCGCGGTAGGCGCCGACCAGCAGCACTCGGGTCGAGGCGAGCTGGCGGGCCAGAAATCGCAGCAGCAGCAGCGAAGGGGCATCGGCCGCGTGCAGATCGTCCAAGACGAGCACGATCGGCCGGCCCTCGGAGGCCTTCCGCAGAAACTCGGCGGTCGCGTCGAAGAGCCGAAACCGCGCCGCTTCCGACTCCGGCGAGGGCGGCTGCGGCAGGTCAGGGAAGCGCTCGCGCAGCTCCGGCAGCAACTGGGACAGATCCGCCGCGCCCGAGCCCAGCTGGTCTCGCAGCGCCTCAGTCTCGGTCTCGCGGACGTAGCTGCGTAGCGACTGGACCCAAGGCCAGTAGGCGGGAGCACCACCCGCCTCCCAGCAGCGCCCGACCAGTATTCGGGCCCCGCGTGCGTGTGCCCGTACGGTCAGCTCCTCGGCGAGTCGGCTCTTGCCGATGCCCGGCTCCCCGACAAGCAGGAACAGCCGCCCCCGGCCGGCGAAGGCATCGTCGAGACCCCCGACCAGCTCGGCCAGCTCGCGCTCCCGGCCAACGAAGGCGCTGCGCGGGATCTGCGCTGCGGGCTCGGCGGCGGCGGGGCGCTCCACCAGGTTGAGTCCCGGATCCTGCGCCAGCATCGCCCGCTCGAGCTCGCGCAGGCGCTCACCTGGCTCGATGCCCAGCTCGTCGACCAGCGCGCGTCGCGCGTCCTGGTAGGCCTGCAGGGCCTCGGCCTGGCGATCTGAGCGGTAGAGCGCCAGCATCAGTTGCGCCCGCAGGCGCTCTCGGTAGGGGTGCTCGCCGATCAGCGCTTCCAACCGGCCTACCAGCTCGGCGTGGGCTCCAAGCGCCAGTTTGGCCTCGAACAGCTGCTCCAACCCGGCCACCTGCAACTCCTCGAGCCGAGCGATCTCGCGTTGCGCGAAAGGCTCAAAGGTGAGGTCGGCGAGCGGCTGGCCGCGCCACAGAGCCAGCCCCTCCTCCAGCGCCGCCGCGGCGGCCTGCGGGCGGCGCGCGGCGAGCTCGTTCCTCCCCACTGCGACGAGCCGTTCGAAACGGCGCGCGTCGAGACACTCGGGATCGAGCTCCAGCACGTAGCCACGCTCACGCGTCGCGAGCAGGCCAGCCGATGCGTCGCTCTCCCCGAGCGCCTTCCGCAGGCGCGAGACGTGGACCTGCGCCGTCTTGGCCGCGTTGCCCGGCGGACGCTCCCCCCACAGCTCGTCGATCAGCCGGTCGGTGCTGAGCGTCTCGTTTGCATGGACCAGAAGCAAAGCCAACAGCGCGCGCTGCTTGCCGCCGCCCAGCCTCACCAATCGGCCTGCGTCGAGAACTTCGAGCGGGCCCAGGATGCGGAACTCCATGCGAGCTGGGGGCTGCGGGGCCAGGGAGGCCAACGTACAACAGTCCTGCGCCGCCCGCCAATCGGCTGTTGCCGCCCTGATACCGCTTCGTCGCCGTTCTGCAAGCGGGCCCGTGCACGATGGGCACCGACCTCGACCCACAACCACAACCGGGCGAGCCGCCTAGGCCCGCCCCGCACAGGAGGCAACCATGGGCCAGGCAGTCCCCACGCACCACCCCGCAGTCGTGCTCCGCTCCCACTACCGGCAGCTGCGCGCTCTGCTCGCCGTCGCGATGATCGCCATTCTCGGCCTCACGGCTGCCGTCGTGATCGTCGCCAACGAGAGCGACGAAGTCGACGGCACGAGCGCCGCCCAGTCGATCGAGCCGATCCGCTATGGCGGCTTCAACCCCGCGACGGGCCGTCCCGAGTCGGCCCCGATGCCGCAGCAGCACCCGCTGCAGAGCAAGGCCGGGGCCCCCCGTTACGACGGCGGCCCGGAGGAAGGCACCGCCGCGCTGATCCAGCGCTCGGCGCCTGCGACGTTCGACCCCAACTCGATCGAGACCGCACCCGGCGTGCGCTACGACGGCGGTCCCGAGGAAGGCAGCCGGGGCAGCGGCCACTAGCGCCACCCCCGCAGACCGCGAGAAACGGGCCTCCCGGTCGGGGGGTCCGTTTTGCGTTGCGGACGGAGAGGGAGGGATTCGAACCCTCGAGGCAGTTTGACCCGCCCACACGATTTCCAGTCGTGCACCTTCAGCCGCTCGGTCACCTCTCCAAGCGGCTCCAAGCCTAGCTTCGGCTTGCCGTCGGCGGATCGGGCGACTAGCGTGGCCGGCGTGCCGCTGCCCGCCGAAACCGATGTCGCGATCGTCGGCGCGGGCTTCGGCGGCCTCGGTATGGCGATCCGGCTCAAGCAGGCCGGCCGCGAGGACTTCGTCGTCCTCGAGCGGGCGTCCGAGGTGGGCGGCACCTGGCGGGCCAACACCTACCCGGGCTGCCAGTGCGACATCCCCTCGAACCTCTACTCGTTCTCGTTCGCGCGCAAGTCGGACTGGACCACGGCGTATCCGCTGCGCGCGCAGATCCTCGACTACCTGAATGACTGCGCCGGGCGCTTCGGCGTGCTGCCCCATATCGAGCTCGAGTGCGAGCTGCTCGACGCCACCTGGGATCCCGAGCTGGGCCGCTGGGACATCGAGACCTCGGCCGGGCGCCTCTCCGCGCGGGTGCTCGTGGCTGCGCCGGGCCTGTTGACCGAGCCGTGCGTGCCGAAGCTCCCCGGCCTCGAGCGCTTCGAGGGCACCAGCTTCCACACGGCGCGCTGGGACCACGACCATGACCTGACCGGCAGGCGCGTGGCGGTGATCGGCACGGGCGCCACGGCGGTGCAGGTCGTGCCGAGCATCCGCGAGCGCGTGAGTCGGCTGTTCGTCTTCCAGCGCACGCCGCCGTGGGTCATCCCCCACGTCGATCACCCCGTCGGCCCGCGCCTGCAGCGGCTCTACAAGCGGGTGCCGGCGCTGCAGGACCTTGTGCGGGCCACCGTCTGGAGCCTGCACGAGCTGCTCGTGCCCGGCATGGCACGCGACCCCCGCCTGCTCAAAGGCCACGAGCTCCTCGCCAAGGCGAACATGCGCCGCGCCATCAGCGACCCGGAGCTTCGCCGCCGCCTGACGCCCGACTACGCGATCGGCTGCAAGCGAGTCCTGCTGTCGAGCGACTGGTATCCGGCGATCACGTCACCCAACGTCGAGCTCGTCATCTCCGGGATCCGCGAGGTGCGCGGGGGCTCAATCGTGGACGGCGACGGCGTGGAGCACGAGCTCGACACGATCGTGGTCGCCACCGGCTTCACGGCAAGCGACCTGCCGATCGCGCGGCGGCTGCGGGGACGCGAAGGCCGGACGCTGTCCGAGACCTGGCAGGGCAGTCCGGAGGCCTACCTGGGCACGACGGTCAGCGGCTTTCCCAACCTGTTCGTCCTCTACGGGCCGAACACCAACCTCGGCCACAACTCGATCGTCTACATGCTCGAGTCGCAGATGACGTACGTGCTGAGCGCACTCGCCGCGATGGCGGGGCGCGGCGCCGCCTCCGTCGAGGTGCGGCCGCAGGTGCAGGACGCCTTCAACGTGGAGATGCAGGAGCGGCTGCAGGGCTCGGTGTGGAACAGCGGGTGCAGCAGCTGGTACCTCGACCGCAACGGGCGCAACTCGCTCCAGTGGCCGGGCTTCACGTTCGAGTTCCGGCGCCGTACCCGCCGCTTCGACGCCGTCGACTATCGCCTCACGCCGCCCGCGCCGGCAGAGGCGGCGGCCGCTGCGCCCGCTCTGGCCGGTTAGAGACCGAGCTCCTGAACGCCGCGCTCGTGCCAGCCGAGGTGGTGGGCGAGCTCGTGGCGGAGGGTCCGCTCGACCTGGGCGCGGAGGAGGTCGGGGTCCCACCCGAAGTCGCGCTCGAGGGTGTCCTGGTAGAGCACAATGCGGTCGGGGTAGTTGTCGCGGGCGATCGTGTCGCCGAAGTAGTGGCCGTACGCGCGGTTCTCGGCGCCGAGCTGGGAGACCACGACGGGGGTGCGGTCGAGCGCCTTCTGGAACTCGGGCGGGAGGTTGTCGATGGCGTCGGCCACGAGCATGTCGAAGTCGGTGGCGCCGGCACCCCCGCCAGCCTCACGCGCGAGTTCCTCGCTGCGCTTGACGAGACGCTCGAACTCGTGCTCGGGCATCGAGTCGCTGCCGCTCATGGCGACGAATGCCCACGCGGTAAGGAGAGCGAGGACGAGCCCGCTGCCCACGATCACCGCGAGCTCCTCGGCACCCGACAGGGAGGGCGGGTTCAGGAAGAGCAGCAAGAGGCCAACCGCGAAGAGCGCGGCGAAGCCGGCCTTGATGGGTCCGCGGAAAGTGTCGAGCACGCCTATGAGAGTACGCAGGCGGGGCGGTCCGCCTCAATGTCATCCTCAGGTGCGGGACCCGCTCACAGTCACAGATCAAGGAGAGCCACATGGGATTGAGCGACTGCACCGTCCAGGCGTTGCTGGCCGTATCCGACCTCGATAGGGCAAGGCGCTTCTACGAGCAGCAGCTGGGGCTGGTGCCCGGCGAGGTCGAGCAAGAGACCGTGCTGTATCCCTGCGCGCAGGGAACCTCGATCTTGGTCTATCTCTCGGCAGACAACGCCGGACAATCGTCGGCCACGCTCGCCGGCTGGTCGGTAGAAGACCTCGACCAGACGATGGGCGAGCTCGCGTCGCGCGGCGCCGTCTTCGAGCAGTACGACCAGCCCGGCCTCAAGACCGACGAGCGCGGCGTCTTCGATGCCGGCAGCTTCAGGGCCGTCTGGATCAGGGACCCCGACGGCAACACGATGGCGCTCACCGAGGAATCTGGCTAAACGGCTGGCGCATCGCCTGGTGCCGGCTTGCGCGCGTCGCCGATGCGCTACGGGGCCTCCTCGGCAGCTGGTCCGATTCCTCGCGCGGGGTCTCGGTCACGTGCCACCCTCCTCGTCGAGGGTCTCCTCGTCGGCCTCCGGCTCTTGCTGCTCGTCCGGGTCGGGCTGGGCGCCCGGCACGCTCGGGTCCTGCTCCTTGGCCTCCCAGTCCTTGCGGGTCTCGTCGATATGGTCGCCGATGCGGTCCGCGTCGTGCTCCATCCGCTCGGCGTCGCGCTCCATCCGTTCTGCTTGCTCGTCGTGCTCCACGGTCGGTGTGTACCCGCTGCTCGGAGGGCTACTCGCTGCCGAGCCGCATCGTGACCTCGCCGCCGCCCGGGTCGACCCGTGCGGTCCACCCGTGCGGAATGCGCGTCGAGCGGCCGGGCATGAGGCGGGCGAGACGGCCGCTCCACAGGAGCGACTCGCGCTGGACGATCTCCACCCGAGGTGCGCGGAGGAAGTCGTGCGCGCGGAGGGCGAAGCGGGCCTCGGGGGGCGGGCCTGGGCCGGCCACCACGTTCGGCGCGATCCACCCGAGCGGTGGCTCGCACATGATCGGCGCGCGCTGCTGCGGCCACGTGCCCCCCTCGAGGTAGTGGACCGCGCCTGCAGCGGCATGACGCCCGCTCATTGCTGCCACATCCGCCTGCTCGGCGCCGTGCAGGAGGTTCCCGGCCGCGAATACGCCTCGCCGGGAGCTGCGCAGGGCACAGTCCACGGCGGGTCCGCGAGTGCCCGGGTCGAGCTCCACGCCGGCCATCACGGCGAGCTCGTGCTCCGGGATCCAGTCGGCGCTGAATACGACGGTGTCGCACTCGACGGTCCACACGCGCCCGGTGTCGGCGTTCGTCAGCTCGACCTCCTCGACGCGTCCGCGCCCGCGGATCGTGCTGACCCGCGTGCGCGTCCAGACCGGCACCCGGTACCGGAGCCGCGCGCCGGCCCGGAACGCCGCGATCGACGCATGCCGCGGCAGCTCCGTCGTGAGCGCGATGGTTTTCGCGCCGCCGTGGGAGAGCGTCAGGATCGCCGAGAAGCTCACGTGCTCGGCCCCCACGACGAGCGCACGGCGCCCGGCTGGCAGCCGGCGCAGGTAGACGAGCTGCTGGAGCATGCCCGTCGTCATCACGCCCGCGGGCCGGCTGCCTGGGACGAGCCGCGCCGAGCGCGGCCGCTCGCGGCAGCCGGTGGCGAGCACGACTGCGGCGGGATCGAGAGTGGAGCGGCCGCGCGGGCTCGTCAGCTCGAGCGTTCCCGGCCCAGGCTCGCTCGAGGGCGCCCAGCCGGTCACCATCGTCTCCTCGAGCAGGTCCGCCCCGGCTTCGCGCGCGAGATCCGCCCAGCGGTGCGCGTATGCCGGCCCGCTCAGCGGGCGCCGCCTGTCGCGCAGCCCGAATCCCTGGTGCACCGTGTGGCGCGGGATACCGCCTGCCTCCTCCCCCCGCTCGAGCACCACCACCTCGCGCACACCGCGCCGCCTCAGCTCCACCGCCGCCGCCAGCCCGGCCGGCCCGCCGCCCACCACCGCCACGGGCCCCTCAGGCATCGCCGTGCTCCGCGAGCAGCGCCGCCAGCCGGGCGCCGCACCAGAAGCCCTGGCAGCGGCCCATGTACGCGCGCGTTCGGCGCCGCAGCCCGTCGAGGTCCACGGGTGGGATGGGGCTGGCGAATGCGTCGCGCAGCTCTCCCCTCGTAACTCGTTCGCAGTAGCACACGACGCGCCCGTACTCGGGATCGCGCTCGATCAGATCGCCGCGCTGGAACGCGCGCGGCGAGGCTTCGCCGAGATTCGGCACCTGGAGCGTCGGATTTTCCCCGCGCGGCCGCAGCTCGAGCTCGAGCTCGTCGCGCACGTACTCCGCGATCGCCATCGACGCCGACAGCCCGGTGGAGCGGATCCCGCCCACGCAGGCGTAGCCGTCCTCGAAGCGGATCTGGAAGTCGGCGTGCTCGGTGGCGGCGCGCAGCCCGACGTAGACCGCGGTCACGTCGAAGTCGAGCAGTCGCGGGACGATCCGCCCCGCCTCTCGGCGCAGATGCGCGAGTCCCTCGGCGGTGGAGGACGTGTCGTCCTTGCGCTCGACGTCGTCGGCGGTTGGGCCGACCATCAGGTTGCCGAACACGGTGGGCGCAACGAGCACGCCCTTCGACACCTGCGTCGGCACCGCCAGCAGGATGCGGTGGACGAGCGAGCGCGAGAGCTTGTCGAACACGATCAGCTCGCCCCGGCGCGGGGTGACCGTGAACGTGTGGCCGCCGAGCATGCGGTCGATTTCGTCGCTGCGCAGGCCGGCCGCGTTCACGAGTTTCCGGGCCGTGAGCGCGCCGTCGGGGGTCGTGACGCGGAAGCCGCCGGGGATCCGCTCGACCCGGGTCACCGGCGTCGAGCGGCGCAGCTCGCACCCCGCGAGCACGGCCTCGGTGGCGAACGCGAGCGGCGTCGTGAACGGGCAGATGATCGCCTCGTCCGGCACCTCCAGCGCGGCTCGCGCGCCGGGGCCGAGGTGCGGCTCACGCTCGTACAGCTCGGCGGCGTCGAGCTCGCTGATCGCGTCGTAGCCGTTGGCGCGCGAGCGTTCGACGATGCCGGGCAGCTCTTCCTGCTGCTCCTCGTCCCAGGCGACGAGCAGGGCGCCGGTTCGCTCCAGCGGGATGCCGACGCGCGCGGCGTACTCGGCGAGCAGCTCGCACCCACGGGGGACGAGGCGCGCCTCGAGCGTGCCGGGCTTGGCGTCGAAGCCGGTGTGGAGCAGGGCGGTGTTGGCCTTGCTGGTGCCGGCGCCGACGTCGGGACCGGCTTCGAGCAGCGTCACGTCGAGGTCGAAGCGCGTGAGCTCCCGCGCGATCGCCGAACCGACAACGCCGGCCCCGACGATGACCACGTCCCGGTCCATTCCGCGGCGACTCTATTGCGCGCGCCCGGCAGGAGCGGCCGGCCTCCAGGCGGAGGGATCGGGCGATGTTGAAGGAGTTCCGCGAGTTCATCCTGCGCGGCAACCTGGTGACCTGAGCCGGAAGTTCGGCGTCAGCTTCCCGAGCGGCCAGGCGCCCAGACACCGGGAAGGTGCGCGCGAAGTGACGACTCAAGTCACTCTAGTCGAGCTCCTCGATTGCCTGCTCGACCTCGTTCCGAGTTGGCTGGAAGCCGAGGTCGGTCAGACACCAGGTGGCGCCCGCGGCGATCCACGGCGCGGGGTCCGTGCCGGGCGGGTTGGCGACGACGAGCTCGAACGGGCCCGAGCTCGCGCGCAGGGCGTCCACCTCCGACGCCAGCGCCGCTAGCCCGTTCGGGTCCGGAAGGTCGATGGGAAAGAGGCCGTCGTAGCGCGCGGCCCGGCGCAGCGGACGCCGGTTGGGCCAGCGAGCGGCCACCCAGACGGGGATGCGCGGACGCTGCAGCGGGCGGGGCTCGAAGCCGCCGCCCCAGTAGGCGAGCAGGCGCTCGAGACCGTCGTCGAGCAGCCGAGCACGGGCCTTGGGGTCACCCTCCTCGCCGAAGCGGTCGGGGTCGAACTCACCGGTGCGTTCGCTGCCGAGGCCGACGCCGAGGACCAGCCGGCCACCGCTGAGGCGGTCGAGCGTGACGGTCTCGCGGGCCAGCTGATGCGGCCGCCGACGCGGGACTGGGGTGACCATTGGGCCGATCGTCACTCGCTCCGTCTTCATGGCCACGGCGGCGAGCGTGACCCAGGGGTCGGCAAGGGCCTTGACCGGCTCGCGATAGGCGACGTGGTCCCAGACGAAGAAACCGTCCCAGCCCCGCTGTTCGGCCTTGGCGGCAAGCTCGGCTACGAGAGCGGGCTCTGACAGCTCCTCGAAGGGAGCGAGATCGATGCCGCGCCGAGCGGTTGCGGCCGTCACTCGCTCGGCATGAGGATCCAGAGGGCGACGTAGGCGAGGATCTGGGGGCCCGGCAGGAGCATCGAGAGGATGAAGAGGAGGCGCGCAACGTTGGGCGAAACGCCAAACCGCTGCGCGAGCCCGACGAGCACGCCGGCGACGATGCGCCCCCGCCCGGGCCGGACGAGCCCGCGCCCCGCCATGCCCTGCTGAACCGAACCCTTGTTAGCCACCAATGCTCCTTGAACCGCCCACCCCATCGAGTATGGCGTCCCTATCATCTGGAGCCCTCGGAGGGGTGCCGGAGCGGTTGAACGGGGCGGTCTCGAAAACCGTTGTGGGCCTTACGGTCCACCGAGGGTTCGAATCCCTCCCCCTCCGCTGAAGTGGTAACCGTTCAGTTCTGGGCTACATAACCAGGAGTCCGTTGGTCTGTCGCCGAATTTGTCGGTGTGGAGCGTGTCGAGGCGGAGGCGATCTACGGCGGCGGGCGTGAGCGCTGTGTGGAGTTCATTCTGGAGTTGGCTGCGTCGGTGGAGCGGTTGGCGTGTGCTGGTGAGGGGCTCGAGGAGCGTGTCCGTCGGCTGGAGTCTGAGGCGCGGCGGGACTCGCGCACGAGCTCGGCGCCGCCGTCGCAGGATCCGCCCAAGACGCGCCAGCAGCGGCGGGCGGAGGCGCGTGCGAGGGCGAAGGAGTTGTTGGCCCGGGAGGGCGCCGAGCGCAAGGCGGGCGCGCAGGAGGGCCATCGAGGCGCGGGCCGCAAGCTCGCGCCGGAGGATCAGGTCGATGAGATCGTCGAGCACTACCCGGACAGCTGCCGCGGTTGTGGTCACGAGTTCAGCGAGGCTGAGCGCCGGCCGGATGGCCGGTTCGGGCGCCACCAGGTGGCGGAGCTGCCGCCGATCAGTGTGCTTTGGTCGAGCATCGCACGCAGCGGCTGCGTTGCCCGGACTGCCGTGCCGAGACGACGGCCGCGTTGCCGGCCGGGATCGGGTCGTCGGCGTTCGGGCCGCGGCTGCGGGCGGCGATCGTGACGTTGACCGCGCGCAACCGGATCTCGCGCCGCGCGGCCAGCGAGCTCGCGGCCGAGCTGTTCGGCGCTCGGCTGTCGAGCGGCAGCGTGGACGCGATCTGCCGGCACGCCTCAGACGCGCTCGCCGGCCCGTATGACGGGCTGCGGGACTGGGTCCTCGGCCAGGCCGCGCTACACGTCGACGAGACGGGCTGGCGGACCGCCGGCGATTCGCGTGCGCTGTGGGCCGCGACCACCGCAGGCGCGTCGCTTTTTCAGATCGCCGAGCACTGCAACCGCGAGCAGTTCGACGAGCTGATCGGCGCGTTCTCGGGCATCATCGTGTCCGACCGCTGGCCCGGCTATGAGCACCTCGATCCGCACCAACGGCAGGTCTGCTGGTCACACCTGCAGCGCGACTTCCGTCGCCACAGCGAAGGACTCGCCGAGCAGCAGACCTTCGGCGAGCGCGGACTCGAGCTGACCGGCCGCGTGTTCGCCGCCTGGCGCGCCTACCAGCACCAGCACCACGACCACGCACGCCTCCAAGCCGACGTGGCGCCGATCCAGTCAGAGCTGCGCACGCTGCTCCAAGACGCCGCTCGCAACAGCAAGCGCACGCGGCTGCACCGCCGCTTTGCCAACAACCTGCTCAAGGTCTGGCCCGCGCTGTGGACCTTCACCAGCCACCCCACCGTCGAGCCGACCAACAACCCCGCCGAGCGCGCCCTGCGCGGCCCGGTCATCCACCGAAAACTCTCGCACGGCACCCGCACAAACGACGGCGAACGATTCGCCGAGCGTGCGCTCTCCGCCGCCGCGACCCGCCGCCAACAGAGACGCTCGCTGTTCGACTACCTAACCCAACTGCTCACCGCCCACAGCCGCGGCGACCCACTCCCCACGCTCACCTGACCCAGGACTGAACGGTTACCTGAAGTGTGCGGTTTGCAGGCCTTTTTTGGCGTCGATTTCGCGTCGTTGGTCGACCCCAGGCGGCCCCTCTCGACCCCAGAAAAGGGCCGATTTGTGCAGCGCAGTGCAGCGCACCCTCACGCGGGACCCCCTCCGACGGAGCGTTCCAGGTAGCTGTCGAGGAGGCCCGCGGCCTCCTTCTCCGAGCCGGGGAAGAGGTGGCCGTAGCGGTCGAGCGTGATGGTCACCGAGGCGTGGCCGAGGAAGGTGGAGAGGGCCTTGGCGTTGACGCCGGCGGCGATCATCAGCGAGGCGAAGGTGTGCCGGCACTCGTGGAGGCCGATCGGTTCGAGGCCCGCCGCTCGCCACGTCCGTGTGGCCCGCTGGCTGAGCGACTGATTCGAGAACGGGCGACCGTTCGGTCGTCCCAAGAAGAGGCCGCCGCGGCGCCCGCGAGCGAGGCGGTGCTCAAGGAGGTGCTTCCTCAGCGCGGAGGGGACGGGGACCGTGCGCCGGCCGGACCGACTCTTGGGCGCCACCCGACCAGCCACGGGGTCCCAGCTCCATTGGACCCTGATGACGTCGGAGTCGAGGTCGACGAGCTCGTCGGTTAGGGCCTGCAGCTCGCCGGAGCGGAGACCGGCATACATGGCAGTGGCCCAGACGGCGCGGTCTCGCCGCGGTACAGTGGCGATGAGCTGCGCGGCCTCGGCGGGCGCTGCGATCCGCTCCCGCTTGCCACGGACCGCGGGCAGCTGGACGCCGGCGGTCGAGTTGACGGCAACCTCGTCGAGGGCGAGCGCCTGGCGGTAGATCGCCCGCAGCAGCAACAGCGAGTTGCGTACAGTGCTGGCGCCTACACCGTCAGACATCATCCGGTTGACAAGCCGCTGCACATCGGAGCGGCGAATGTCGTTGAGCTTGGCGGCGCCGAGCGCCGGCAGGAGGCGGGCGCGGAGCGACTGCTCGTATCCGCGCAGCACCGAGGGCTTGTAGACGTCGCCGGAGCGGTTGCGGATGATGCCGGCCTCAGCGGCGGCGAGCCACTCGTCGGCAGCCTGCCGGAGCGTGACGCCACCGGCCGCGCGGAGCGTGCCGTGTCGGAGGCCGACGAGGGCACCGTAGCGCCACCCCCTGGCCGCGGCGAGCGTGGGGAAGGTGCGGGTGAGACGCTTGCGGTCGCGCGGGCTCCAAGCCTGGGCCTGGTACGTAGGCGCGCAGCGACAGCGCCCACCGGAGCGGCTCGGACAAGAGCGCGCGTGGCGGAGCGAGATGTCCTCAGGAAGGCGCTTGGCCATGTCCTCTCCTTGAGGTAGAAGGGTCGCGCCGAGCGTATCCCGCTCCCTCATGGCGCCCCCAACGTCCACTCCGCGTTTTCGTCCAACCAGCGCTCGATTTCGCGGATCGGGATGAGCCGGAGCTTGCCGCGCCGCACGATCCTGAGCTCGGGCTGGACGTGGCGCTCGAACGAGTTGATCGACACGCCGAGAGCACGGGCCGCCTCGGCGCGGGTGATGGCGAGGCGGTGCGCCGGCGCGTGACGCTCGCGCCCGTCTGCCGATGTCGTGAGTCTCGCCATCTCGTCTCGTCTTGCAGGATGCCCTCACCCCTAGAGAGGGGTGCAGGGGCGAAAACGGCCCCCCCCGCCCTTAGCTATGGATGGGCTTCGTCGCCGCCGTTGTCCCTCCGCCCTAACAGACGTACGAGCGCAAAAACCGGCCCCCCGGAGCGAGCCGGGGCGCGCCTACGCGCGCGCAGTGGCGGCTCGCGGGCGCGCGTGGCGTGGAGCGGCGAGAGCCCGTTCAGTCGAGGGGAGGCTCGAACGTCGCCCGGTCGAGCTTCAGGCTGCTCGCGAACCAGACCAGTTTGCTCTGGAGCTGGCGGGCTCCCTCGACGGCGAGCTGGGTGACCCGTTGGCCCTCGAGGAACTCCTGGTGGAGCGTCACCGGCATGTAGAGGAGGGCGAGGGTCTCCGGCAGTCCGAGCTCCTCGCTCGCGGGGAGGTACATGTAGTTGATCAACCCGTCACGCTTGCGCGCGAGCCCGGCCTTCGAGTCGTCGAGGAGCCCGGCTCCCACTAACTCCTCGAACGGTCGTAGCGGCACGAGCGACCGCACGGGGTGGGCGTAGCGGTCCGGGGCGCCCTGGGCGCGCATGGAGCAGGTCGGGGTCACGAGCATCGCGAGCCCCACCTCGAACGGCCCGGAAAGGAAGCGTCGGGTGCCGTGGCCTTCCTCCTCGACAATCTCATCGGCGGGAAGCGGGTAGGCCACCGGAATGTCGCGGAAGATATCCCCCTGGCTGAAGAGCTTGAGGCGGCTCTCGTAGTAGTCGCCGTCGTCGGGCCTGCGCTCACTCGCCACGCCTCGACGCTATCGAGCGCGGCGGCGGTATCTCAGCTCTCGTCGTCGCCGTGGACAATCCGACCGCGCACTGGCCGGCGCGGCTCAACGACCGGGCCGGTGTCCGCCGGCGCGAGCTGCGTGAGCATCTCCTGGCGAAGGCGTTCGACGTCCTCGAAGCGGAAGCGCCGATAGCCGGAGCCCGGCAGACGGATGGCCCGCAGGAGCCCGCGCTTCTCCCAGTTGCGCACGGTGTTCTCGTGCACGCCGAGCCGCCGGGCGGTCTCACGGACGTTCAGTTGCGTGGCTGTCGCCATCTCGTGTCCCTCGATTCGGGTGCTGCCGCAGTTTACCGCTACTTGTAGACTTTGTCTACTTTATCGGCTTCGCCCCAACCGCCTTGAGACCTATCGCGTCGCATCCGTCGTGCGGCCCGCTGCGCACCGTCTGTGCCCGCCGGGTGCGATCCTCGGGCGGACGGCCCGCGGCGGGCAATGCCGTGCCCACGCCGGGCGAGGACGCTAGCCGGCTGGGGGGCAGGGAACGGGTTAGCGACCGGGGGGCCAAGTGGCGGCGGCGGCCGTCACGACTCCCGGAGCAGCAGACAGCCGCGCCGACTCACCGAATCTCATAGCCGAACCCCGAGAACTGCTCGACCTACCGACGCCCGACTCCGCCCCCACCTCCCACCATCTCCCTCCGTCCCGCCCGTTCCTGCTCTCGCCCAGCGTCGCCGCTCCGGTCACTCGATTCCGGCTTCCGAACCCTTGATCTGCATCCCTGATCTCTGCTCCGACTTCCGTTGCCGCCGCCCCGCCTCAGGCCCCAAGCTCACCGCCTGGGCCCACCATCAGGTTTACCTGTCAGTCGAGGAAGGGGGGTCCGGCGCGAAGCGGCGGACCCCCCTTCCTCGCTAAGCCCAGGCGGGAAGCTAAGGAAACACCCGAAGGCGGGGCGGCGGCCTGTTGCGCTCAGGGAAGAAGCCCATAGAGCGAAACAGATGGAGGGAAACACAAGGAGGGAAACAGGGTGTTCCTTGGTTCCCTTATTCCCGGGCGTGGCTTAGCCGCTCCTCGACCACTCCAGCCGCAATGAAGCCGTCGATCCCGTGCTGGCGGACGCCTGGTGCTCGTCACCGCAGTAGCGGGACGGACTTCCGCGCGACACTCTCCCCGCCCGATCGCAGAGAGTGCAGCTCGCATGGGGAAGGAACACTTTTGGGTCGGCCCCCGCCGGACTGCGCGGATCCAGCGTTGCGCCGCAGTCGACGGAGTGCTGGGTTTCCACAAAGGGAGCACTGACGCCGGCGCCGATCGCGTCTCGGACCGCTCGTGCTAATCGTCCCAGGCGGTAGTGCGAGCCATCGCGGCGGACACGACTCCTCTACCCGAACGCAGAAGTCTCGTTGGGCCGGAGCACGTGGCAAGGGGGTCTACATGGCCGCGACCGGCGAGCAGCTCGCCGACCCGAGCTCGATCACGCGATCGAGGTCTACGCGTGGCGATCGGGGCTGTATGGGCGGACGTCCCCCGATGCGCGACGATGCGGAGTCGCCGGCTGGCCTGCGGCTGTACCGCGCCACCGCATGCGAGCACTTCGTGCTCGAGTGCGGCCGTGTCATCGGACGCGCGAGCCTGGAGTTAGCCGACGATCTTGCACCCGTACCAGGCCCAACCAGCGACGTAGGCGCGGCTTCCGGCCGGCGGCGGCGTGGCCGGCTGAGAGGCTGCGTTCCAGGCAGAACGAGGGGCGGCCCGGAGGCCGCCCCTCGCTGCGATCCCGTCACACGGTCCGGCCTAGGGACCCGTGTAGCGGAAGATCTGGATGCCGAAGTCGCGGTCGGAGCCCGCGAATAGGCGTACCCCTTCCAGGTCCCCGGCCGCCGAGGTGTTCGGCACGAACGTCTCGACGCCCCAGAAGTTGCTTCCGTCCTCGTCGATGTAGTGGCCGACCTCCTCGATGCCGGCCGAGCTGAAGTCGAACACGCGCACGCCGCCCGCGTAGTAGGAGCTGTATGCGCGGTTCTGGCCCGGATCCGTCGCGATCTCGTGGATCGACAGGTCACCGAAGCCGAACGCGAACGCCGGGTCGAGCGCCTCCGGGATCGCGTAGGAGTCGACGCGCTCCACCTTGCCGGCCGAGCGACGGAACAGGCTCACGTAACCCCAGCCGTCGAAGATCGACGTGGCGCGAACGCGCCCGCTGCTGACGTCCCCGACCGCCGGCGGGCTCTCCGGGTAGTCCGCCTCGTCGAACTCAGGCGTCGTTCCGAACAGCTCGTGGAACGCCGCATGGGTGGTGCAGATCGTGACCATCGGGTCGGTGAAGCCGCCCGAGCCGCAGAACGGAACGCCGTCCGTGTCGTCCACTCCGAAGTGGCGGTCCACGAGCACAATCGCGTCCCAGCCGGCGGCGAAGGCCTCCGCGGCCTTCTCACCCGGGAAGCACGCGTCATCGGTCAGGTCACCGTTGCCGTTGAAGTCGGCCGACGGGTCGCCGGACGGGCCGCGCTGCATCAGCAGGATCGCCTCGTCGCCCGGCTGGAGGCCGAGCTCGGCATCCGTGTAGTCCGCCCTCTCCGGGACCGCCGGACCGGCCGGGCAGCCGTAGCCGCCGTAGACGACCTTGCCGCTCAGCGTCTGATCCGGCAGCGAGGCGGGCGACGTGCCGCCACCGACCTCGACGGCGGGCCGCTCGGCGCTATTCACGAAGAACTCGTCCGAGCGGTACGGGTTGAAGTCCTCGTCCGCGCCCAGGAAGAACGTGTTGTCGTGCGAGAACTCGGCCTCGTGGGCGTTGCCCTCGGGGGGTGAGATCCCCGGCACGAGCGGATCCTCGGTCTCGAAGTCGGTGTCTCCGATGTACGTCGCCTTGGCCGGGTTCTCGACGTCGAGCATCACGTAGCCCCCGTCCCAATAGGAATTGAGCAGCACGTCCCGGCCGTTGATCACCTTCGTGATCATGTCGTGCTGGAAGATCTCGCTCAGCCGCGGGAACTGAGCGGTCTGCGAGATCTGCGGGAAGTCCGCCAGCAGGTCGTACTCCGCGACCGGCTTCGGCTTGCGCGGGTCGGTGATGTCCCAGATGTCTACGTCGGCGAACTCCTCGTTGTCGGTGCCGACGAGGTACACCTTGCCGTCGTCCTGCCACATGAACACGCTGTGGTAGGTGTTCGCCGGCTGGGTGCCGTTCATGCGACCCTCGCCGCCGCGGTCGCCCGCGCCTTGGACGAGTGGCACGGGGTTGGCGGGATTGCTCACGTCGTAGAGGTCGAAGCCGCCGTCGGTCGTCGTGTCCACCTCCGGGCACGTGCCGTGCTCGTTGTTGACGGCGAGCAGATCGCCCGCGAACGTCTTGGTGTCGACTGTGATCACGTGGGCGCCCTCGCCGTGGTACCTCTGCGGCAGCGCCGGCTCGAAGGCAAGCTGCTGTGGATGGCGAGGATCGCGGATGTCAACCGAGTAGAGGCCGCCCCTGGTGCAGGTCGGCTCGTTCCACGAGTTGAGATAGGCGAAGCCCTTGTAGACGGCGAGGTCCGCGATCTGGCCGTCAGCGACCGGACCGAACGGCACCAGCGGCTCGAGCTCGCCGATCAGCTCGACGTTCTCGGACGAGCCGGGCAGGTGGCCCCCCTGCTCCATGTGCTGCATGCCGCCTACGTCGCTTGTATCCGGCGCCCGGTCCTTCGGACTGGGCTTTTGGGGCACGGCGGACGCGGTGGCCGCCGCAGCCAAGAGCAGGACAAGCGCCGCCAATACGAGCAACGCCCTTCCGTGAAGCTGGTGCACTGGATTCCTCCCTAGGACTATGTGGCGGGCCGAGGGGGCCAGTTCACGGCTCGCCAGTCGCATCCATCTTTGTGCGACCGATCGGGAAGGGTAGCCCGATTCAGCGCGCCCTGCACGCCAAAGGCGATTTCGTCCAAGACGGCCGGACGCCGAGAGGATCGGTGCCGCGGGCGTCGCGCTGAGGCTGCTTCGCAGCCGCGAACACCGCCCATCGATCGCCACGGCTGCGCCCGGAGCGAGCGCCCCGAGCCTTATGAGCGAACGAGCGTCGCCGAGCATACCGACGACGCGGCGACGCTGCTCGACGCGCTCAAGGCGACCCCCGGCGCTAGTCATCGGCCGCAGCTACGGGAGAACGATCGCGGCCGATCTCGCCCTCCGCTATCCCGACCGAGTGCGAGCAGCAGTCATGCTCGCGCCCGACGCGCCTCGCGAGCTGGCGCCGAAAGCGGCCGAGTGGATCGATCGACGCGCTGGCCGAACGCCTGCGCGAGACCGCCGCGCGAGACGGCACCGACGCGGTCGGTCAGGCGCTGATCACCGCGATGGCGGGCCAAGACGCATGGCGCTCATTTCCCGACCAGTGGCAACGGGTCCTCACCCAGAACGGGCCAGCGATCCTCGCCGAGCTGGCAGGGGAGTGGTGGCCGGAGGCCGACACGGCGGCACTCGCCAGCATCACCCACCCGACGCTGCTCGTGGCCGAAGCCGAATCGCCTCCCGAGTTCCACGAGCCGATCAACGTCCACGCCGAGGCGCTTCCGAATGCTCGAACCGAACACGTCGCCGGCGACCACATCATCGATCCGGCGGCGCCGGAGGTGATCGCCTTCATGGCGAAACTGCTTGAAGGCCCCTAGTGGTCGCTCCTGCAAGATCCGGTTCGCTTGCAGGAAGGTTGGGGTCTGCAGGTGAATGCCGTCGTCGTCCTGGTTGGGCGACGATGGAGGCGAGGATGGCGGCACACGCCAAGCGGATCGAGATCGCGCCGGAGGACGGGCCGGTGTTGGAGAAGTGGGCGGGCGCGCGGGCGGCCGAGCGCCGGCTGGTGGAGCGGGCGCGGATCGTGCTGTTGGCCGGCGAGGGGTGCCCGGCGGCCGAGATCGCCGAGCGCGTCGGCTGTGGCGTGGAGACGGCCAAGCGCTGGCGCCGGCGCTACGAGCGCGAGGGGCTCGATGGGTTGCGCGACCTGCCCAAGTCGGGTCGGCCGTTGACGCACGACCACGAGGCGCGGGCGCGGCTGATTGCGCTGGCCTGCACGCGGCCGCCCGATACTGAGGAGGGTGTGCGCCGCGAGCGCTGGACCTATAAGGAGTTAGGCGAGCGGGTCGGCATGTCGGAGTCGCAGGCGCACGTGATCCTGCGGGCGGCCGAGCTGCGCCCGCACCTGACCGAGCAGTGGGTGATGTCCGAGCTCGGGCCCGAGTTCGACGCCCAGGCGGCCGAGGTCTGCGGCCTCTACCTCGACCCGCCGCAGAACGCGATCGTGCTCTCGGTCGACGAGAAGACCTCGATCGCGGCACGCCAGCCGGCCCGGCCCGACACGCCGCCGGCGCCGGGCAAGCCGGCGCGTCGCGACAGCGAGTACCTCCGCAACGGCACCCAGAACCTGTTCGCCGCGCTCGAGGTCCACCAGGGCACCGTCTCGGGCATGACCGCCAGCACGCGCAACCGCTGGGACTTCATCGCCTTCCTCGAGCAGCTCGAGGCAGAGCTCCCCGCCGGCAAACAGGTCATCGCGATTCTCGACAACCTCTCGACCCACACCACCCAGGAGGTGCGCGACTGGCTGGCCGAGCACCCGCGCTGGAAGTTCGTGTTCACCCCCAAGCACGCCTCGTGGCTCAACCAGGTGGAGATCTTCTTCTCGATCCTCGCCCGCCGCCTGCTGCGCCACGGCGCCCACGGCGGCCCCGACGACCTCGCCACCCAGATGCTGGCCTTCGTCGAGCACTACAACCTCACCGCCAAGCCGTTCGCCTGGACCTACACCGGCAAGGTGCTCGCCGCATGAGAACCAGAACTAACCGGAGCGACCACTAGTACAGTCGCGGTTGCGCCGCGCGATGAGCGAGCGTCTCCACGCAAAGCCCTGAGGCCCCCGCTGCGGACGAGGCCCCGAGCACACGCTCGAATCATGGGCTGGCGCCTGCTTTCCACAGGGCAGCAGCAGTCTGCGGTCGCGCCGCTGCTGCGGCTCGTCCGATGCGAGCGCGAACTGGAATGCGGTCGAGAGCTCCGCAAGCAGGCGGAAGCAGCGGCCTGCTTAGCGTGCCTGTCGCACTCGAGGATCGGTGGTAGCGGGGTCGAGTGGCCGCGCCGCGCCCCTGCGTGGAGAGAGAGATGGCGCTGCGCTTGTGGCTCGCTGCTGTTCGACACTCTGCAACCTTGACCGCGGCGGAGCGTTTTGAGTATTGGAACTGGCGTACGTCGCCTTTCCGGACCGAGGAGGAATGCATGACCCGTCGTATTAGCGCGGTCGCGGTGGCCTCGCTCGCCGTCATCGGCGTCGCCGGCCCGGCGACGGCCGGCGGCGGCCAGTCCGCGAAGCCGTACAAGGCCTCGCTGACCGCCGTCAATCCCGCCGCCACCACCGCCGGCCTCGCCACCGTCAGGGGTCGCGCCCAGCTCGTCGACGGCAAGAAGAACAACAAGGCCAGCCTGCACATGCGCAAGCTCGCTGCCGGCACCACGTATCTGTGGCACGTGCACGAAGGCACGTGCGCGGCCACGGGCGCGCCGGTCGCGGGCTGGAGCTACCGCACGCAGGTCGGCGCAAACGGGACGCTGACCGCAAACGAGTCGGGCAACGCGAACACGAGAGGCAAGTCGGCGACGTTCAACGCCGATCCCGCCAAGCGCTACTCCGTGAACGTGCACGTGGCAACGCTTACCAACGGCCTGCCGGCCGGCACCATCATCGCCTGCGGTGACCTGACCGCGAGCAAGGCCGGCGGCAAGAGCAAGCCCAAGAAGCCGCACCCGGCGCAAGCCAAGGGCCCGAAGCCGTAACAACCGACAGGACCGCCCGGAGGCCGGGCCCAGCGGAGGCCGGGCCTCCCGGCGTTGGAGCGAGTCGGCCGCGCTCGATCCGCCTACTTCGCCGACGGGAAAGCGGACGCCATCGCCGTCAGCGACAACGGGATCACCGTCCGCCGCGCCCCGTAACCGGCGGACCTACGGAAAGGGAGGCGGCATCGAGCCGCCTCCCTCTCTCGCGCAGTGGACGACCAGCGGCAGCGACGGCGAGCCGCCGAGCACGCGTAGCCGCGGTGCTGCATCGGGGCAGAAACAGCTGCGCTCCAGCACCAGGCGGCGCTCTCGCAACGAGACGAATTGCAGCAGCGCGGGTCGGCAGTGCTGCTCGTCGACGGTTCCAGGAGCGAGGCGGAGGCCAATCGCGCCAGCGGATGCTCGGGTTTCGTCCCAGCTCGGCAGTCTCACGCGCTACCCAATGACGCTCGAAGTTCGCGCAAGGCGGCCGCGTTCCTAAGCGCCGCTTCGTGGCATTCCGCCGTATCAGGTCGAGTAGGCCGGTTGCGGCTGCTACGTCGACGGCGCGCTCAGGCCAGCAGTTTCACGAGACTGAGGGCGCCCTCGAGCGCACGGAGGACGCCCACTCCTGCGTTCGTGAGGGCTCCCGCCTCGCCGAGCGCCTCGGTCACGCGTCGCAGGCTGTCGCCGATTCGCTTCGACCGCGGCTCGGGCGCGGCTGCCTCGGCCTCCGCTTCGGCGAGCGCCTCGCATGCAGCGGCCCGAGTCTCGGTCGGGAGCACGAGCCGGTCCACCTCCGCCTTCAGTTCGGCCAGGAAACCACGGAGCTCGATGACATCCACGTTCGCCGACGCGTGGATCCCGTCGTCGACCACCATATCGCCGCCGACATTCTGGATCGACCCGGCGCTCTGGCTGCCGATGTTGAACGTGGTCATCGCCCGACCAGGATCCGCGCGAACCGATTCATGAGAAAGCCGCCAATGAGCAGCCCGACCGCCGCAGGCCAACTCGACGCGAGGTACTGGGTGTAGGGCGTCTGGACTCCACCGGCGTCAACGGCATCAAGCACGTTTTGCGTCGTCGCCACCCCGATGGGCACGAGCAGCGCGAGGCCGACAAGGGAGAGCACCAACCCGAGTGCCGCCAAGACCTTGCCGATGCGGGCCGCGGGGATACGGTCACCGTAGTTGATCGTCTGGTTGCCGCCGATGTTGCTGATGCTCTGCGCCGACTGGCTATCGATCTCGAAAGCCGTCTCGGCCTCGCTCGAGCTCATCGCTCGTCCTCCTTGACTTGTGCTCATACTCACAAGACGACGCAGGGCTCCCAAAAATTCCCGCGTGCGACGCTATTGCTTGATTGGCAACGCCTGCGAATCGACACTGTGTGAAGGAGGCTCCACGGGGGGCCGGTGATACCCCCAGCGCCGCCGCTCTGCCTTCGTAACGTCGTCGCACCAGTCCATGACCTGGACCTCGAGCGTCCTGTCGGGGCGTTTGGCCCGATCACCGGTGCGAAAGACCCCCGCACCTCGGATGGGCAGGTCCATCCGGTCGAGACGCGGGTCGACGAGTCCATCAAGGAGGAGCCGGTTCCTTGCATGGTCCATGAGCCGTAAGCGTTGTGGTCGGCACCGGCATCAACGGGGTCGTCCAGTGATGTTTGGGCGTCGTCAGGACATACATACGGGACGTTTGTCGGCGAGTTCTCTGCCCAACCCATCTCTGATCGCGGTGTTCTGGCTGTATGCAGGCACTTATGCCAAGGCTGGGAACGACGGCCTGAGTTGGCCCAGTGCAACGGCTTGATTTGGCCCCACCTTCCGTCCGATCGTCGGCTGAGCGTGCGCGCGTCAACGCGCGCATGGGAGGTCGGCAGAGCGGATGGGTTCCAGGGTGGAGCTGTTCGAGCAGATCCGCAGGGATCACGACCGCAAGGGCCTCTCGATCCGGGCGCTTGCCGCGCCATGGGGTGCACAGGCGGACGGTGCGGCAAGCGTTGGAGTCGCCGGTGCCGCCCACCCGCAAGCTGCCCGAGGGCCGGCCGGCGCCGGCGCTGGGTCCGTTATCTTTCTCGCCTTGGGTGCTGCATCGGCGCGGCCGACGAGGCCGGGCACGACGGACAGAGTGACCCCACCCATGGCAGCGGGCGCGCCGGCAAGCGCCGCAGTCGCTTCTGAGATAGACGAGGCGCGGGAGCGTAGATCGGCAGTGCTCCTCCTCGACGGATGCGAGAGCGACGCGCGAGCCGATCGCGTGCCCGGGGACGCCTCCATGTCCTCTAAGCAGCGCGAACTGGTCGGCGGGCGGCACGCGGGCCTGACCCCGAAAGGCAGCAGCGCCGGGGCGTTCGAAAGCTTTCGCTGCTTCGTCGCGTGGGCCCGAGCGCGGACGCCGCTGCGGTTCAGTCGACGTCCGCAGCGCCGTGGGCCGAGTTGCCGGCGCGAAGTTGCTCACCGTAAGGCAGACGCGCGAATTGCGTCGTTCGGGTGAAGCCGGCGACGCGACGGACTCCTGGGAGCCCATCGCGTCGCGGGCCGGTTGTTGCTACGGCTCCAGTCGGCTGAAGTACTGGCTGGCGTCGTTCGGCGCGAACGCCTGCCCGAACATCGAGGCGAAGTCCGTGCCGTCGTCGTCCAGCCCCATGTAGTCGCCCAGGAAGTAGCCGCGGGCAAACGGGGCGTCACGGATGTCGAACGACACGGGGGTGATTCGCTCCTCCTCCCAACTCGCCGCGCTCGCGCAGCTCTCGGAACCCGACTCGCACGAGACGGCGAAGTAGTCGGTGTCGAGCGTCGCCGGGTCGGGCTCGTTGTTGCGGAAGTCGTAGTAGGTCACGGTGACCGTGCCGTTCGCGTCAACGTCGACCGAGGGTGTGAAGGCCTGCTGGTCGAAGTTGGGCTCGCCGGTCGGCGTCTTGTTGACCTTGATCGGCGCCGACCACGTCACGCCACCGTCGGTCGACTGGCTGAAGGCGATGTTGTCGTGGTCGACGAGGAACAAGCCGCCATCGAAGCGGGCGTCCATCCAGACCGCATACAGGTTGCCATTGCGGGCATCGACCGCCACCTCGGGGAGCAGATCCCCCGCGCGGATCGGGCAGGCGCCCTGGTCCGTCGGGTCCGGGCACGCGACCGCCTCGGTGTCGATCGGCGTGTCCTCGCGGATCAGGCTCATCGGGATCATGTCGTCGACGCGGATCGGGTGCGTCCAGTTCGCACCGCGGTCGTCGGAGCGGATGTAGGACAGCTTCACCGGCCCGATGCCTCCGCGGCGGTTGGAGCGGTTCACGATGTCCGCGAAGAAATCGAACAGCGAACCGCCATCGCTCGGCGGCTCGACCACGATCTGGTTGCCCAGCGTCTGCTTGTTGGCGCCCGTCTCGTAGATCTTCCTGGCCGGCTCCCAGCTGTCACCGCCATTCGTGGTGCGGGCGAAGTAGATCGGCCCCTTGAATCCACGGCCGACCACATTCTCCGGATTGACCACCGAGCCCTGCGACACCTGCAGCCGATCCCAAACGGCGTAGACGAAATCCTCGTCGTTGGCATCCGCCGTCATCGAGTTCTTGTCATTGAGGAAACGTCCCGCCGGATCCGTAATGAGACGGATCGCGGGCTCCCAGGTCAGGCCCCCGTCCATCGAGCGGTTGTAGGTCATGCCGTTGGCGCCGAACTCCGCGCCCACGTCGGGATCGGTCACGAGACTCATCGCGTGCAGCACCCCGTCCCGGCCGAACGAGATCCACGGGTCCGAGGAGCGCTGGAAGCGCCCGCCCGTGCAGCGCGTGTCATTCGGCACGGCAACCTGCATCCAGGTCGCCCCGCCATTCATGGAGACCGCCGCGACATTGCCCTTGGCGCCACCGTTCGAGTAGCGGTCCTGCTGGTAGAAGCCCACGATGTTCATGGCGTTGGTGGGATTGACCTCGATCCACGGCTCCACCTCGGCACCAGGGAAATTGATCCCCGAGCCGTCAGGAGGGCAAGCGGCCAGCGGGTTGGTGCCCGAGGCCAGGATCGGCGGGCCGGCGTTCATAGGAGCCCCCCAAGCCGCCGGCGCCAACAGCAACAAGGCCCCCACGAGGACCGGGATCGAAACGCGACGCACAACTCCTCCTTCCGCGGCGCCCCCCACAGCCGCAGGTGCAACGCCGGATGCTACGCCGCTCGCCGACGCGGTTCCAGCGCCGATCGAGCCCGTCGAATTGGTTTGGTAGGGCACGGACGCGACCCCCTTGCCGATGCGATCGACCAGCCGACGGCACGCATGGCGAAACGGCACCTGCTCCTGCGCGACAACGAGCCTGACAAAGCTGGTCCCCAGACGCTTGGGCGAGAGACGAACAGCAGGCGCGCACGCTCGGAGTGCTGCTCCTCGACGGGAGCCGGAGCGGCGCAGGGCCCGATCATGCGCCCGCTCACGCCTGGATCTCGTCCGTTGCGCTAGCGACCACGCCGTGTGGTCGCGTCCCAGAGCTGCTGTAACTTCGCCGCGGCTTCGGCTCCCTTGGCGTCAGTCTAAGCGGCAACCACCTCCTTCTGCTCGATCTCGGATTCGCCCGGCTCGTGCCGGAGCCGGTAGAGCTTGTGGCGGTCGATCTCGGAGAGCTTGACCCCGTTGCAGGCGTTGTTGATCTGCAGGTCGAGCACGGCCCAGACGAGCGAGAGGCAGCTCTCCTCGCCGGGGAATCTTCCGATCACCTTCGTCCTTCGCTTCACCTCGCCGAGCGTCCGCTCGAGCAGGTTGGTGCTCCGCCAGCGCCGGCGGTGGCGAAGCGGGTAGCGGAGGTGGGCGACGAGCGCGTCGAGGTCGTCGGCGAGGCATCTCGCGGCTGAGCTGAAGCCGGCCCGCTCGAGCTCTGCGACCAGGGCCTCGAGCCGCTCCTTCGCGTCGCGCTCGTGCCTTGCCTCGTCGAGCGCCTTCAAGTAGGCGCTGCGCACCCGCTCGCGATCTTGCTCGGGCAGCTTGGCGATCAGGTTGCGGGCCCGGTGAACGGAGCAGTGCTGGCGGTCTGAGTGTGGCCAGCACTGCTCGACCGCCTTGATCAGGCCGGGGGCGCCGTCTGCGACGACCAGCATCGGCGCCGCAAGGCCGCGGGCGATCAGGTCGCGTCCGAGCTCGAGCCAGTCCTCGTGCGACTCACGCATCCCGAGCGTGACCCCGACCAGGACCCGCTCTCCCTCCTCGGTGAAGCCCCAGGCGCACAGCACGCCCTCCTTCGGGCCCTTGGGCCTGACGTTGAGGTAGATCGCGTCGAGGAACAGCGCCACCAGCCTGACCCCATAGAGATCGCGGCGCCTGAACTGCTCGAAGCGCTCGCGCAGCTCCTTGCAGATCCTCGACGCCGTCGACTTCGAGAGCTTGCCGAGCCCGGCCTCCTCGCAGAGCGACTCGACGTCTCGCATCGACAGCCCGCGAACGAAGGCGCCGATCACCATCGCCTCGAGCGGCCGGGTGCGAAGCAGCTTCGTCGAGTGCGGGAACAGCTTCGAGACGAACGGCTCGGCGGCCTCGCGGACCTGCGGGATCTCGACCAAAAGCTCGCCCTCGGCGGTCTGCAGCCGGCGCGGGCGATAGCCGTTTCGAAGCCCCGAGTCGAAGTTGCAAAGCCCGCGCTGATAGTCGGGCCGGCGCTCGTAGCGGGCTCGGCCCAGCCAGGCGTCGAACTCGTCCTCGACCGCGCGCTGGATGATCAGCCGGGCGCCGAGCTTCGCGAGCTCAGAAAGCGACTCTCTGGGGTTCTCCCCGACCCCGACGGCCAGCAGCTGGTCGATCTGGTCTTCTATCTCCGCCGACGGCGGTAGCGTTCTCTTCACGGCGTAGGTCTCCCTTCTTGGTCTTGCAGGACTTGGGGGAACCTACGCCGTGCCCTTGACGGCTCTCCAGCGATTTACAGCAGCTAGGGGACGCGACCCGCCGTGTCGTGGGCTCTCGCAGTTCGCGCATAGCAGCAGCGATTGGCCGGAGCCCTTGACCTGCTTGGGGCTCGGCGCACTCAGGGATCAACGTCTCCGCTAGCACGCGATCTACCCGCAGCTGGCCGGTCATGCCACTGCGCGGGATCCGTCTGTCCTCTGTCTCACGGCACGAACGTGAGCACACTTGACTTTGGTCCCCGGATGAGGGGAAGGTTCGTCCACCCCATGGGGAGCGTTCCTCGGTCGAGGATCGGTCGAGGGGGCGACCAGGAAGGCGGGCTCGTATTCACTCCCGCAGCCCAGGCTCCGCGGCGTCGACGTTCTGGCCGTCGTCGGCGCCCGCTGTTCGGGTCGGTGAGCCCGGCGTCGCTCTGTGATGGCGCGCCCGACCGATGGAGGTCAACATGAGCAGCACTGGCGCGAGCAGCGGTACCTCGACGGAGGTCCCGGAGGTGGGGACCATCGCCATGAAGCTCGAGGTCGTGACGTTGCCCGTCTCCGATGTCGATCGGGCCAAGAGCTTCTACCAGAGCCTCGGATGGCGGCTGGACGCGGACTTCGTCTTCGGCGACGACATCCGGGCGGTCCAGCTGACGCCGCCCCGCTCGGGCTGCTCGATCTCGTTTGGGAAGGGCCTCACCACGGCCGAGCCTGGCTCGGCTCAGCGTTTCGAGCTGGTCGTGTCCGACATCGAGGCCGCGCGTGAGGACCTCATCGGCCGCGGCGTCGAGGTCAGCGAGCTGTTCCACCGCGACGGCGCGGAGCTTCTGCCGGGCCCGGACCCCGAACGTCGCTCCTATCTCAGCTACGCCTCGTTCAGCGACCCGGACGGCAACGGCTGGCTGCTCCAGGAGGTCAGGCAGCGGCCCCCGGGCCGGGAGTGGGAGGACTGAGATGGACGTCGCCTCGCTGGCAGATCTGTTGTACGAGACGGCCCTACGCCACGGCTCGCTCGAGGCGGTTGCCCCACCGCACGACTGGTGGGACTGGTACGCGGCCTACATGGACGCCCGCCAGGCGGGATCCACGCCGGATGAGGCTCCGCGGCTGCCGGGCGCTACATGGCTGAGGCCAAGCAGATTGTTGTCTCCACCCCGTGACCCCTCGCTCCGGGTGGCGACCTCGAACGGTCGCTCGGAGAGCGCCTGGTGGAAGCGCTCCCCGACGCCTGAACTCAGTCTCGGACCCGTTCTGAGTCGGAGGCGGCCGATGGCGAGCCTGTCGGGGTGCGGAGGGCAGCCGGCGGCGACCTGGTGATCGGTCGCCGACACCAACCATGGGAGAAACCATGACCACCGACGCCACCGCTGTTTCCAATGCCCGCGAGCCCGAACTGCTCGGCCAGACCGTCGTCCTGGTCGGCGGCAGCGCCGGCATCGGCCTCGAAACCGCCCGCCGCGTACGCAGTGAGGGCGCCGACGTCATCCTCACCGGCCGGAATCCCGCACGGCTCAAGCAAGCAGCACTCGACGTCGACGCGCGAAGCACCGCCGCCTTCGACGCCAACGACCTGCCAGCGCTGAAGCAGTTCTTCGACGGCCTGCCCGACCCGATCGACCACGTGCTGGTCACGGCCGGCGGCCCCCACTACGCACCCCTGCTCGAGATGGACTCAGCCGACGTGCGCGACGCGCTCAGCGACCACGCCGTGCTGGGGCTCGAGGTCGCGCGCAACGCCCGCGGCAAGATGAGGCCCGGCGGCACGCTGCTGCTGATGGGCGGCACCGGCGGCCGGAAGATCAGTCGCGACCTCGGGATCGTCTCCGCCGCGACCGCCGTGCTGCCTCCGTTCACGGCGGCGCTCGCGCTCGCGCTCGCCCCGATTCGCGTCAACCTCATCGCCGCCGGCTTCGTCGACACCCCCCTGTCGGCATCGCTGCTCGGCGACGGACTCGACGCCAGGCGAGACGAGCTGCGCACCACCCTCCCGATCGGGCGCGTCGTCGGACCGGCCGACGTCGCCGCGCTCGCCATACACCTCATGACCAACACCGCCCTCACCGGCGCGACATACGACATCGACGGAGGCCAGCAATTCGTCGCCTAACCACTGGACCCGCCGCATCCACACTACCTCCCGCTACTCGCGCATAGCGACAAGTGGGCTTCAGCGGCTTCTGTAGGCCCGGTCGGCGCGCCGGCTGAGCGACTGATGGCAGCGGCCGCGGCTTGCCGACGCGCCGGGTCGGCGCTCGCAACGGGGGTCGACCGCGGCCGGCGGACCCGGCTCGAGGCGAGCTCGCGCGAAAGCGGCCGACGCTCCGATCAGGCTGCCCGCGCCGGTCGCTCGAGCTCGGCGCTCCCACGGGCGACCTCCGCCCCGTCGACGAGCACGATCGCGTGCCCGTTTTCGAGCTCGGCGACGGCCGCCTCGACGGCGTCGCGGGCGAGCGCGGCCCGCTGCAAGATCCGGCGGGCGCCGCGTAGGCCCGTGACCCGGGTGCGCTCGGCGTCGTCGCGCCAACCGACGATCACGACTCGGTCGCTGTCGGCGAAGGAGCCCTGGCGCTGTCGGTCGGGATCGCCGGCGAAGCTGCCGGCGCCCTGACGGCGCAGCAGCACACGGCCCGCGAAGGTCCCGACGGGGTCGTCCGGGCCGACCGGTCCGGCGAACCCGCCTACCGTCTCTCGGCGGACGTCGCGCAGCGGGCTGCCGACCAGCAACCGGAACCCGTCGGCCGGGACACCGCCGGCGCGAAGCGACTCGATCGCCCGGCGAGCGGCCGCCTCGGAGGAATGTGCGTAGTGGAGCGTTGTCATCGAAGTTCCCTTCAGTGGTTGGTCCTCCTGCGTCGCGGTGGTGGTGTCCAGCTTTGTGGTGCTCATGGTGTCTCCTTTGGGTGCTTGGGTTGGGCGTGGGAAGGTCGCCTTCTCAGTCGCGCTGCCCGCCGAACAGGTCGAGCAGCAGCAGGAAGACGTTGAAGATGTCGAGGAAGATGCTGGCCGCGATCACGACCGCGCTGTCGGCGCCTTGGCGGAGCCGGTTGAAGTCGTAGATCGTGAACGCGCCGAAGATGCCGAGCCCGGCGACGGCGTAGATGGCGTTGCCGCCCGGGATCGACACGAAGATCCCGACGACCCCGAACACGATCAGGCCGAGCAGCGCCCAGAAGAGCGTGCGCCCCCACGAAGAGAGGTCTCGGCGGGTGGCGTAGCCGTACGCGCCGAGTGCGGCGACGAAGGCCGCGGTGGCACCGGCCGCCTGCCACAGTGCCGACGGATCGGCGCCGGCGTAGTCGGCGATGACCGGGGCGACCGCAAGGCCGAGCAGGAGGCCCATCCCGAACAACAGGCCGGTCGCGAGCTGCTCACGGCCTCGCGCCGAGGCGATGTTCAGCCCGATGATCGCTGCGAACGCGGGGATGAACAGCAGCAGCCCGGTCCCGCCCCTCAGGTCGCGGCCGAGGTAGGCGCCGAGCGCCGCGAACCCGACCGCTACGGCCACGTAGCCCATCACCTGGCCGAACAGCTGCCGAGCATCGCGCTCGATCGCTCCGCCGGCGAAGGCCGGGTCGTTGTAGGTGGTCTCGTATGTGCTCATGGTGTGACTCCAAACTGTCGATTCGCGTCAGACCCACGGGTATGGAGCGAGAGCCAGGACGATCACGACGACCCACAGCACCACCATCCAGACCGGGTTGAGGCGCCTTCCGCCGTCGCCGTTGCCTTGCGCGGCTCCCTGTGTGTCGGACATTTGGATCTCCTTTCAGACCTAGCGAGCGTTGGTGATTGCGCGGTCAAGGATGCGCTCCTCGCGCGCGCGTCGCGCCCGTGAAAGACACTGGTCTGGCGCGCGCGTGAAACACACTGGTCTGCTTTGGCCCCCGGCCCCGGGGGTGGCAGTTAGGGTGGGAAGCGGCCATGGCGACTCCCAATCCCGGGCCCGGGCTCCTCGGCCGGCAGAGCGAGCGTTCGGCGCTCGATCTGCTGGTGAACACCGTCCACGCAGGCGAGAGCCAGACGCTGATGCTCCGAGGCGACGCCGGCGTCGGCAAGTCGGCGCTGCTTCACTACCTGGTCGAGCGGGCGGCGGACTGCCGGCTACTTCATGCGGTCGGCGTCGAGGCCGAGATGGAGCTTGCGTACGCAGGACTGCACCAGCTGTGTGTGCCGCTGTTCGACCGGCTCGAGCCGCTGCCTGCGCCGCAACGTGACGCGCTGACCACGGCGTTCGGCCTGCGGGCAGGCGAGGCACCGGATCGTTTCCTGGTCAGCCTGGCGGTGCTGAGTCTGTTGGCCGAAGCAGCCGAGGATCGGCCGGTGATCTGCGTGGTGGACGATGCGCAGTGGCTTGACCGGGCCTCGGCGCAGGTACTCGCATTTGTCGCACGCAGGCTGCTCGCCGAGTCGGTCGCGCTGGTGTTCGCGTCCAGGCAGACCGGCCAGGACAACGTCTTGAGCGGTCTGCCGGAGCTCGTGGTCGAAGGCCTCGCTTACGACGACGCGCGAGTGTTGCTGGAGTCGGTGATCGCAGGCCCGTTGGACGATCGCATCCGGGACCGCATCATTGCCGAGACGGCCGGCAATCCGCTGGCGCTGCTCGAGTTGCCGCGCGGCCGCAACCCAGCCGAGCTGGCGGGCGGCTTTGGGCTCTCCGACCCCCCTCCCCTGTCTGCCCGCATCGAGCAGGCCTTCGCTCGCCGGGTGGAGCGAATGCCCGCGGGCACGCAGCAAGTCCTGCTGATCGCGGCGGCCGAGCCGATCGGCGATCCCGCGCTCCTGTTCGAGGCCGCCGAGCGCATGGAGCTGAATGGTCATGAGGCGTTGGCCGACGCCGAGGACTTGATCACGGTCGACGACCGCGTGCGCTTCCGCCATCCGCTCGTCCGCTCCGCCGTCTACGGGCTTGCCTCGGCGGCTGAGCGTCGGCGGGCGCATGCCGCGCTTGCAGAGTCCCTCTCGCCGGGCGACGACGAGGATCGGCGCGCATGGCATCGCGCCCACGCCGCCGCCGGGCCCGACGAGACCGTCGCAGTGGATCTGGAAGCCTCGTCTAGCCGCGCGCAGGCTCGCGGCGGCCTTGCAGCGGCAGCGGCGTTTCTCGAGCGCGCCGTGGCGCTGACGCCGGATCCCGAGCGGCGCGCACAGCGTGCGCTCGCGGCGGCGCGCGCGGCTCATGCTGCCGGAGCAGCGGATGCCGCATCGGCGCTTGTGTCGGCTGCGCGAAGCGGGCCGCTGGACGAGCTGGAGGACGCCGAGGGTCAACTGCTCGAGGCGCAGATCGCCTTCAGCTCGCGGCGGAGCGGCGACGCGGCCTCACTGTTCGCCGCCGCGGCCGGGCGGCTTGCGCCGCTCGACGCCGGGATGTCCCGCGCCGCGCATCTCGAGGCGATCTGGGCGGCATGCTTCGCCATGCACCTCGCCAGTCCGAGCGGGCCGCTCGAGGTCGCCGTGACGGCCCGCGCCTGCCCGCCGGCGACCGGCACTCCGAGCCCCTACGACCTGATGCTCGACGGGCTGGCCACGCGCTTCGTCGACGGCTTCCCGGCCGGCGCGCCGACGCTGCAGCGCGCGCTGCGCGAGTTCAGCCGCACCGAGACGGAGGGTCTCGCTGATCTGGCGATGGCGTGGGTCTGGCTCGCGGTCGAGCTGTGGGACGCCGACGCATGGTTCGAGCTCGGCACGCGGCAGCTGCAGGCCGCCCGTGACGCAGGCGCGCTCACGGTGCTTCCGCTCGCGCTCCACACGATCGCGGAATGGCATTCGCGTGCCGGCGACCTTGCTGTCGCCGGCACGCTGCTCGCCGAAGCCGACTCGATCATTGCGGCCACTGGCGACGCCCCGATGAGCCACGCGCGTCTCCGTCTGTCCGCGCTTCAGGGGAGCGACGCCGAGACGCTGATCACCTCGAGCATCCGCGACGGGACCGAGCGCGGCGAGGGCGTGCTGGTCCGGCACGCCGAGGATGCGGCGGCGACGCTGTACGCCGGCCTGGGCCGCTACGACGAGGCACTGGCCTCGGCGCAGCGAGAGGTCGAGCACAACCCCCACGCTTTCTATCTGACCGCGTTGCCGGAGCTGGTGGAGGCGGCGGTTCGCTGCGACAAACCCGACGAGGCCCGCCGGGCGGTCGACGCGCTCTGCGAGCAGACGCAGGCGAGCGGCACGGCCTGGGCGCGCGGCGTCGAGGCGCGCTCGCGTGCCCTCGTCAGCGAGGGTGACGACGCCGACGCGCTCTACCGGGAGGCGATCTCGCTGATGGGCGAGACCCGCTTGGGCGTCGAGTCCGCGCGCACCCAGCTGCTCTACGGCGAATGGCTGCGCCGCCAAAACCGTCGCGTCGATGCTCGCGAGCAGCTGCGAGCAGCCCACGAGGCCTTCGCGGCAATGGGAGCGGAGCCGTTCAGGGAGCGGGCCGAGCGCGAGCTGAAGGCCACCGGCGAGACGGTGCGCAAACGCAGCATCGAGACGCGGGACGAGTTGACCCCACAGGAGGCCCAGATCGCCCGCCTGGCGGCCGAGCGGCTCACGAACGCTGAGATCGGCGCCCAGCTGTTCCTCAGCCCGCGCACGGTCGAGTGGCACCTGCGCAAGGTGTTCCTAAAGCTCGGCATCAGCTCCCGCAGACAGCTCCGCTCGGCCCTGCCGGAAGGCCGCGCCGCGGCAGTTCCCGTCTAGGACACGGGTTGCAACCTCTCAAACGTCCAAGCACTTGGCGCCGCCGGGTTTCGTCCGGGAGCGAGCGCAGGCCCACGACGATGAAGACGCTCGCTTGCCGCGGCAATGGGAGAGTCCTGGGGCTCGCGAGCAGCGGCGCGCGCTTCACCGGGGAGTGGTAACTGACACGCGGTCTCGCACCGGGGACACCACGATTTCAGAAGGCGGGGATGTGGGCGGCGGCGCCGGTCAGGGCGTCCAGCAGCGGCTGCACGGAGGGCCGGATGCGGTGCTTGGCCGGCCGTCGGCGCGGCGGCGGCGCGATCGGTTGCACGGCGCGGGCGAGGTCGAAGAGGTGCGCGCTCGGCGTCGTCGAGCCGAAGCGCCCGGGCGACGCTGTCGGAGGCGCCAGCCAGGTCGCCGGCCCGGCAGGCCCGGCCCGGGATGCGGAGTCGACATGGCACGCCGACCGTAGGGACGCGCCAGCCGCTTGGCAACGCGGGCCGCGTTCATTGAGCGGGTCGCGCATGCGCGAGCGGCGCGACGCCCGTCCGCCGCACCCGGGCCAGGATGCGATCGCCCAGGCTGACGAGCACGACACCGGCGATCACGACAAGGCCGCCGAGCAGTTCGCCGACGAGCGGCACCTCGCCCAGCCAGACGAACCCGATCAGGACGGCGAACGCCGGCACGAGGTACAGCAGCGAGGTCGAGGTCGCCATCGGCAGGTTCGCCACCGCGTATCCCCACAGCACGAACCCCAGCGCGGAGGGCAGCAGGGCGAGGTAGAGCGCCGAGCCCCACGCGGACGCGGGGGCGGCGAGCATGTCGTGCCAGCCCCACGGCAGGAGCGGCAGCGACATGATGGTGCCGGCCACCATCGTGTAGGTCGCGACCTCGAGGCCTGACCTGTCGCGCAGCAGCGGCTTGATCAGCGGGTGGTAGATCCCCTGGACGACGGCCGCGCCGACGACGATCAACAGCGCGGAGGTGACGGTCGCTCCCGACCGTGCGAGGGAGACGGCGACCACGCCGCCGATGGCGACTACGCTGCCGGCCACCCTCGTGACGGTGAGCTGCTCGCCCAGGAACAGCGTCGCGATCGCGACGCTGACCAGCGGGGCGGCTGCGACGACGATGCTCGCTGTGGCGGCCGGCACGTGCAGCTCCCCCGCGTTGAGCAGCAGCTGATAGGCGGCCATGCCGAAGAACGCCGCGGCCACGAGGAGCGGCAGGTGCCGGCGCTCCGGCAGGCGGACGTGCGCCAGGGGGGCGACCGCGAGCAGAGCCAACGACGCGATGGCGAGCCTGACGATCGAAAGGCCGATGACCCCGAGGTCGGGCGCCGCGACCCGGATCGCCGGGAACGCGCTCGCCCAGAGCACCACCACTCCGAGGCCCGCGATCAGCACCTTGAACTTGCTCATTGGGCCAACTCGATGGCTCTTTGCGGAGCTGCCGATCCGGTCATCGGGCTACGCGGCGCGGTGGCTGCCGTCGTCGACTGTGCTGACGTCCCGGTAGGCGAACGGGTGGTGGTAGGTGTCGAGCGCGCGCGCCGGCTCGGCCGGGATCTCGAAGTGTCACCCTCCCGAACGTCGGTGACGCGGACGACGACCTCGTCCTTGCCGTCGCGCTTCGCCCAGACGAGTCTCACGTCCAGGCCGTCGTTCAAGCGGTTTGCCAGTTCCTTCCACGTGCTCGTCGACTCTGCGTTCATCGGATCTGCTCCTTCTGCGTCTGTGGGAGAAGGAGCGTCGCGCCGGACAGGATTGGTCGCGTCCGTCGGATGCCCTGGTCCACCCCCACCAGCGCTCTGTCGTTGGGCGACGCGTCGTCGGCTCAGGCGGGTACGAGCTCGGGCCTCGGAGCAGGTAGGGCGGCCGCAAGCTCCCTGCGCGAGCTGATGCCGAGTTTCGCGAATACCTTTCGCAGGTGGTATTCGACGGTGCGGTGGCTGAGATAGAGCTGCGCGGCGATCTCGGGGTTCGTCAGCCGCTCGGACGCCAGGTGTGCGATCTGCGCTTCTTGGGGTGTGAGCTCGTCCCGCGTCTCGATCGTGCGCTTTCGGACGGTTTCGCCGGTGGCCAGCAGCTCGCGGCGCGCGCGTTCGGCGAATCCGTGCGCACCCATCGACTCGAACGCGTCGTACGCGGCCTTCAGCTGGATGCGCGCGTCGACGCGGCGATGCTCACGCCGGAGCCATTCGCCGTAGTTCAGCTTCGCCCGCGTGTGAAGGACGACGACCCGGGATCGGCTCAGTTGGTCGATGGCTTCGCGATAGAGCTCCTCTGCCTGCACGCCGTCGCTCAGCAGCGCGTGCATGGCGGCTTCGATGCCCCGTGCCCATTCCGTCGCGCTCGGGGTCGATCGCTCGGCGAGACGCGCGAAGGCGGCCTCCGCTGCGGGCCGGTCGCCGCTCCGCACTGCTGCCTCGATCAGCTCGGGCAGCACCCAGACCCCGAAGCCGAGCCCGTCGTGATCGTAGGCTCGTGCTGCTGCTGCCTTGGCCTGTGCGTACTCGCCGAGGCCGTTGTGCAGCACCGCGGCGGCCCACTCGGCAACCTCGACGGCGAATCCCTCGCCGCGCGCTGTCCCTGCCTCGATCATCGCGGCCCCCAGAGCGTCCGCGCGTGCGCGCTCGCCCCGCCAGGCGGCGAGCAGGACGGAGAAGTCCGCGATCGGAACGCCGCGAGTGGCCGCAGTGATCGCCTCCGCTTCCTGTACCAGCTGCTCGGCGACCCCGAACTCGCCGAGGAACAGCTGGTGGGCGGCAGAGTAGTTGAGCGCGAAGGGAAGGATGTTGAGCTCGCCGCGCTCGCGTGCGATGCGACCCAACCCGCTCGCGATCGCTTCGCAGGCGTTATCTTCCCAGAGGTCCATCGCGAGCTGGCACGCAAGCCAGCACCACGCGAGGTTCTCGCGACGGAACCCCTCGGCGCGAAATGCCCCGAGTGCGCGCGCCACCGTTGGCAATGCCGGCTCATATCCTCGCGTCAGTCGGGCGAGGACGCCCTCCAGCAGCAGGTCGATGGCGCGGGCCGCCTCTTCTCCGGCGGCCGTGGCCGCCTCAGCAGCCTCCACGACTCCTTCGGCCTTGGCGAAGCGACCGCTGCGGATAGCTGCCCAGAGCGCCTCCAAGTGCGTTTCGCGCGCCAGTTCGGGGTCGAGCGGTTCCAGGCGCTTGGCGGCGGCGCTCAGGAGAGACGGTGTGTCGCTGCCGCGCGTGCGGGTGAACGCAATCTGGGCGCGCAGCCGCTCGACCTGCGCGCGGTCGAGCTCCCCGAGCGGCGAGGTCGTCGCGATCGTGAGCAGGCGCTCGGCAGCGTCGTGCCCTCCGGCGTCGAACTTGAGCCGCGCGGCCGCGAGCGCGCGCGCGCCGCGCCGCGTCGGGTCCGGACTCAGCTCGGCCGCCCGCTCGAGGAAGGCCGCAGCAGCCGGCACGCCGCCGCGGGCGCGGGCACGCGAGGCCGATTGCTCGAGCTCGGCGGCCACGCCCTCGTCGGGACCGGCTGCCGCATGTGCGCGGTGCCAGGCTCGGCGGTCGGGGTCTCGCTGCCGGTCGGTCGCCCAGGCGAGTGCCTCGTGCGCGCGGCGCCGCTCGTTGGGCGTGGCGGCCCGATACGCGGCCGCCCGTACGAGCGGATGCCGGAACCGGACCCGCCGGTCGAGCTCGACAAGGCCGGCGTCTTCAGCGGGAATCATGGCGGCGGCGCCGACTCCCAGCCGGCCGGCAGCCTGCTCGATCACGGGTGCATCGCCGACGGCTTCGGCCGCTGCAACGAGCAAAGCTTGCTGGGTCTCCGGCGGGAGCGCCCGCACGCGCCGCAGGAAGGTCTGTTCGATCCGGTTCGACAGCTCTGGCTCGTCAGGTAGTGCGAAACCGCCGGCCAGCTCGGCCGGGGTCAGCCACCGCGGCAGCTCCAGCAGCGCCAGCGGGTTGCCTCTCGTCTCGGCGAGGATTCGCTCGCGAACCTCCTCATCGAGCCGTCCCGGCATCGCCGCCTCGAGGAGCGCACGGGCGTCGGCGTCCCCGAGTCCCTCAAGAACGAGCTCCGGCAGGCCGTCGAGCTCGTGCTCGGCACTCGGTTCGCGAATCGCGAAAACCATCGCGACCCCCTCGGCGGCGAGGCGGCGCGCGACGAATGACAGCGCGGAAGCGGATTCGCGGTCCAGCCACTGGGCATCGTCGACCAGGCAGACGAGCGGACGCTCCTCCGCCACCTCGCAGAGCAGATTGAGCGCGGCGAGGTTGACCCGAAAGGGCTCGGGCGCCGGCCCATCGATCAGCCCGAAGGCGCGCCGCAGCGCGTCTTGCTGCGGGCCCGGCAGATGCTCGGCGTCGTCCAACCTCACCCCGCGCAACAGTTGCATCAGCCCGGCGAACGCGAAGCCCATCTCCGACTCGACGCTGGCCACGCGCGCCAGCCTGCAGCCGGACGCCCGTTCCGCCACGTAGTCGAGCAGCGCGGTCTTGCCGACGCCGGCCTCGCCACGAAGCACGAGCGCAGCGCTGAGGCCGGCGCGCACTGATTCGAGCAGTCGATCGAGCGCGCGGCACTCTGCGCTCCGGCCGCGCAGCCCCGTCGCAGCTCGCTCCCCAGGCATTCCAGCACCGACCTTAAACCCCCCGGCCCACCGGCTCAAGGAGGCGAGCGGGGCAACGACTGGGGCATCACACGGAGGCGATGCAAGGGCTTAGGGCTCGAACCTGATGCGGTCAACACAGAGACCTTCAGGTCTTGCAGAAAGGACAACAGATGGCCACGCTCTATCGCGCATACACCTCGACACACGACGCCGAGAACGCCATCGAGCGGCTGCTCTCGGCCGGTGTGCCGGCAATCCGAATCGAGCTGATCATGTGCCACGCGGTCCAAGACGCGCGCGATGCCCCGATCGGCACCTTCGCCGGCACGACGACCGCCGACGCCGAGACCGTCGGCTCGTACGGCAACGTCGCCCAGTCCGGCCGGGAAGCGATGGGCACGTTCGCCGGCGACCCCGACAAGCAGCGCCGGGGCGCGTTCAGCGACATCGATCGCGACACCGTCACGACGCATCAGGCGGGCCTGAAGCGAACCCGCATCGTGTCGCACCGCAGGCTCAAGAAGATCCTCGTCGACGCCGGACTGGACCAGGCGACCGCTGCGGCCGATGTGGACGCGCTGCACGCAGGACACGTCCTCGTGCTGGTCCAAAGCGAGTCGGCGCTGGACGACATCGCGGCCGTGATCGACGACCTCGACCAAGGGCACGACTTCCAGCAGACGCTCCGCGCTGCTGCCTGATCGAGCCCACCCGAGTCGGAGTCACCCCCGCCGCTCAGAGGCCACTGGATCGCCGAAGAAGCCCCGGAGCGGATGCTCGCGGCACCGAGCTGACCTCGTTCCTCGACTAACCAAGGAGCATCACCATGCAGCTCTTCCTCATCCGTGGCCTCGTGGCCATCGCCTGGGCCGCCGTGTTCGCGGCGGTGTCGGACTCCCTGACGACCGGCGTGACGGTCGCTGCCGGGATCCTGGTTGTGATCTATCCGCTGATCGACGTGGCCGCCTCGCTGATCGACGCGCGGAGCCAGCGCGGCTCCGCTCGGCGGCTGCTGCTCGCCGGCGCCGCGGTCAGCGCCGCCGCCGCCGCCGCCCTCGCCGTTGCCGCGACGGGGAGCGTCGCGGACGTCCTCGCTGTCTTCGGCGTCTGGGCCTTCCTCAGTGGCGCGGCGCAGTTCGTCGTCGCCCTGCGCCGTCGTGCGCAGTTCGGCAACCAGTGGCCGATGCTGCTCGCCGGCGTCGGGTCCGTCAGCTTCGGCATCGCCTACGTCATCGCGTCGACCGGCACAGATCCGATGCTGAACATGCTCGCGATCTACGCGGCCGGCGGCGGAATCGACTTCGTCGTCCAGGCTTGGCTGCTCGCGCGGCGCCGTCGCCGCCTGGCAGCCGCGCCCGCCTGATCACACACACCGGTGCCGCGCCGGCCCCGTTCCCCGCGGGGCCGGCGCGCATCTCGTGGTCGCTCCCCGCCCGCACCCAACATGACCGGCTCGCGATCCGCGAGCTGATTCGGATCGCGCTGCCCTGCCCTCTGAGCTCGGCGGTGGGGGCGCTCGGTCGTTCCGTAGCGCCGGTTCGTGGAAGATGTAGGATCGCCCTCCGCTCTTTGGGAGGTTTCATGCCAGCAGAGACCGCCGGCAATCTCTTCCTCCTCGAGGATCTCGAGGACGGCAGCAGGACGAGGGAGCTCGCGGAAACCGATCTAGGTGCGCTTCAAGCCGTCGCGGACTGGATCAAGACCTTCGTGGCCAAGCCGCACAAAGATCTTGGCCGCGCTGGACCTGTCTGTCCCTTCGTGCCCGGGTCCTTGGAGCGCAAGACACTTTGGCTCGCTCCTGAGCAGATCGCCGACCGGAGCGTGCCAGCTGTTATCGAGCTCATGAACGGTTACATCAGACGGTTGCTGGACGCTCAACCTACCGACGGCGACGACACAAAGTACAAGACAATCGTCGTTGTTTTCGCCGACTTGCCGGCTGATCGTGCGCAAGGCGTCTTTGACGACGTCCTGCAGCAGCTTGCAGTTCCATCGTATGCGGAAGATGGAATCCTGTTCGGGCCCTTCTACGAGGGCAACGAGGGGACTGCGATATACAACTCGAGCTTCCGGCCATTCACATCGCCCGTGCCGTTTCTGTTCGTGAGGCTTGGGGTCATCAGCGACTGGAAGTTCTTCTTGGACAACGAGGACTTGCTCAGCTTGTGGGCGCGTCGCTTTGGAGAATCCGCGGTCCACACCCTTGGTGAGGAACTACGCCGCTTGCCGTGGCGCGCGGGGCGCGGCTAGCCGAACGCCGAGTACCGAGGCTCGCCTGGAAAGGCGACCACCCATCTCCGCCGTCGGGAAGTGGCGGTCGCTCAATCGTGTCCTGCGAGGCCGCACCATTTGCCTCGAGGGCACTGTCGAGGACGAGTTTTCGTTTGCTGTCCGGCCTCCTTTCGTGAACGTAAGCGAGCGTCGCCGAGCCGAGCGATCAGACGCTCGGGTGAGTGGCCGGGGGGAGTTTCACCCCCCGGCTCTCTCAGAACCCGGCGTGAGCCTCTCGACTCACCGGGCTCCCATCGTCCAGCCGTCGGGGCGCGTGCCGAACCGCCAGTGGGCGAACAGGTCGGGTTGACGTCTAAAGACGTCGACCAGGAACCTGCGTGCCTTGGCGGGGTAGCGGCGCAGTCGCTTGTACTTGCCCTGGGCCCAACGCACGAGATAGGCGTTGATGCGCCTGAGGACCTTGGCCAACACCGAGCGGTAGAAGCGCCGGTAGTAGTTGATCCAGCCCTGGATGATCGGATTGAAGATCCGCGCCAGGTCGGTGAGGGTCTTGTCCGGACGCAGGTGCAAGCGCCAGCGGCGGACTTCCCGCCGCATCCGTTTGCGCGCGTCGTCGCTGACCGCCGGGAGGAAGTTGACGAACTGGCCGCCAGACTTGCTCGGCGACAGCCGCGGGCGGAACGTGTATCCGAGGAAATCGAAGCGACTCGTGCTCGTAGGAGCCGCGTCGCGTCGGAGTCCTTGCAGTACACGATGCGGGTCTTGCGCTCGTTGAGTACAAGCCCGCACTCCGCCAGCCTGGAAGCGATCGCGGCCCGCAGTTCGCGGGCCTGCTGTTCGCTGCGGGCGTGGACAATCACGTCGTCGCAGTAGCGCTCGAACAGGACGCCCGGGAACTCCCGGGCCATCCAGGCGTCGAACGCGTAGTGCAGAAAGACGTGGGCCAGCAGGGGCGAGATCGCAGAACCCTGAGGAGTTCCGCGATCGCGCTCGACCAGGCTGCCGTCCTCTCGCTGGAGCGGCGCTTTGAGCCACCGCTCCACGTACAGCAGGACGAAGCGCAGGTCGGTGTGGCGAGCTACCGCGCGCAGAACGAGGTCGTGCGGGACGCTGTCGAAAAACGACTCCAGGTCCAGGTCAAGAACCCAGTCCTGGCGCCAGCAGCGCTCCCGGCAGACCCCGACCGCGTCCAGCGCCGAACGGCCCGGCCGGTAACCATAGGAGTCCGGGTGGAAGATCGGCTCCACCCCCGGCTCCAGATAGCCGGCCACGACCGTCTGGGCGATCCGGTCCGCCACGGTCGGCACCCCGAGCATCCTCGAGCCGCCGCCCCGCTTCGGTATCTCCACCGCACGCACCGGCGGCGGGAAATAGCTCCCCGACGAGAGCCGATTCCAGAGCTTGTAGAGGTTCCCCTTGAGGTCCCGCTCGAACTCCGCAACAGACTGCTCGTCCACGCCGGCCGCGCCCTTGTTTGCCTTGACCCTCCGATAGGCCTCCCAAACGGCCCACTTGGAGATCTCAAACGACTTCGGCTTTGGCTCGCTCACCCGGCTCCTCCCACCCACAGGCGGTTGACCGCCAAACAAGCCCGGACGACCCGTCCCCTTCGCTCCGACCCCATTACAGAACCCTCAGCGCTACTACGAGACGGTCCGCCCCTGTGCCCCGCACCGGTACTCAGCCCCTCGCAGTTCCCGCTGCTTGGGGATCTCCCTGGCGACGGCCGGAGGGACCCACCGGTCCAGTGAGCCGACCGCCGCGACGGGGCGACAGGTTCCCACGTTCCGCACAGAAGCCCAGACCACGCTCGCGCCACCTCCACGCCGGACACCACCTGGCCAGTCAACAGGCACCCGCCAGACTCATCCCGGGACTCCAAAGCATCCCCGGTTTCGATGTCACCCTTTTCTTACGACACGTCATCAGTGGTTCGCTTGCGCTCGCCTTCGTGATCCACACCTGCCGCGCTCACCGGCGCGACTTTTCCCACGACGCTCACCACCACGGCTCTTGACCGCAGCAGCTCGGGGTGGTTTGCGGCCTCCGCCTGCACGGCGACCGCGGAGGGCCACCAGGCCAACAACACCCGGCTCCTCCATCTCCTGCACAGCACCGCATCCAGCGACCTGATCTTCTACATCCAGCCTCCTTCAACGTTCGTGGCACACCTTTGGAGGAGTGGCTGAAGCCGGGCGGCGACGTGGGCGTCGATCATGCGCGGTGCGAGAGCTGGATGTCGAGGAGCTTGTCCCTCGCCACCCAGGCGATTAGCGGGCACGGGCGCCGACGACACCGACGAGGCCCGCGCGCCGTCGCCAGGAGCAGGGTCAGGCGGGCCATCGTCAGCGCACGATCCTGATGCGGATCGATCGTGGCGTTCCGCTGTTGCCAGCAGCGTCTGTCGGCGTCGCGCGTAGTACGTAGCGGCCCGGCTTGAGCGCGCGCCCGCGAATCCGGCCGCTGAACCCCAGCTTCGAGGCCCCAGCGGCGAACGGGCGGGTGAAGACGCCCTTGTCCCTGAGCAGGGTGCAGCGACTCTGGCCGCGGTTGGCGCGCGTCGGCCTGCGACACCGCCCACCCGCCCGGCGGCCGATGCTGATCGAGCGCACGTCGAAGCGCACGCTTGCCGCCTCGCTGAGCTGCAGCGTCAGCGTCGCGCCCCCGCGCCGGCGCTTTGGCGTTGCGGTCGGCGCGTCAGCGGCGCGGAAGCGCCGCGGCGAGGCCGAGAAGCGCGACAGCACGGGCGCCGTACGGTCACCGCCACCACCAGAGCCATCATTCCCGTCGGCGGGTGCGTCGGGGATCGTGACCGTGACGCTCGACGGCGTGCCCGTGGCCGCGTCGCCAGTGGGAGAGCCGATCGCGAGGGTGTAGATCTCGTCGGATTCGGGTTGGGCGTCGGTGAGCGCGTCGACCCTAACGGTCTTCTCGGTCTCGTCGGGGGCGAACCGAATCGTGGTCGACACGGGGGTGAAGTCGCTGCCCGAGGCGGCGCTCACGGGCCTGCTGCTCACCGTGACGGCGCCGGCGCCGGCGCCGGGCGTCGTGGCGGCCGAGCGCCTGAGCGTCAGCGAGCGGCTCTCGCCCTCGGCCAGCTCGACGGCGCGCTCGGCGAACGCAACGCCGGCCTTGGGCCTGGTGGAGATATCCAGCCCGAAGCGGTCGTTGAAGAAGCCGATCGCGCCGCTGCTGTCGTCGTTGACGAACAGGCGCCAGTCGCCGTTGGGATCGGTCAGATCGAAGGCCGACAGCCGGGTGGAGTAGGGGCCGGGGGGAGCGGGATCGGGCCAGCTGTCGCCGCCCTCGTGGTCGGTCGGCAGGTAGAAGGGCCTCGGAAAAAGGTCGCAGGAGGCGGTGGCGGGCATATGGAACGCCCCCTCGTCGTCCCAAAACCAGGCATTGAAGACCGCCTCTGAGGTTCCGCAGGCGTCGGACATCAGCACGACCTTCTCGCCCTGCGGACCAACCAGCAGCAGATCGAGATCGTTTGGGCGCTGGTGCCAGACGCCGGCGAGGAACACGTTGAGGTCGGTGATCACCCCGTCGGCGCCCGAGACCGTGCGCACGATGGGATAAGGGCGCGCGGGGCCGGTCGTGCCCGCTCCCGGGACCTCCGCGTCGACGTCGCCGGTCGTCACGGTAAGCGACCAGCCCGCCTCGATGTCGCCCACCTTGTCGAAGGCGAAGTCCGCGACATAGATGCTCCAGGTTCCGTTCGCCTGAGCGCCGACCAGGTGATCGAGCTTCTGCAGGCGGGGACCGGCCGGCGCCGGGGGCGGCCAGAGCCCCTGGCCCGAGCTGCTTGGCGAGTAGACGGACCCGTCGCACGGCCCGTTGAGGGGCATCTCCGGATTGACAACCAGCGCCGTGAAGGTCCACGTCCTGTCCTCGACGGGGGTGAAGCCACAGCGCCTGTGCATGACCATCGCGGACTCGCCGGTCGGTGGTACGAGCAGGACGCCGACGTCGATCGGACGCTCGTGCCCGAACCCGTTCAGGGTGAGCTCGACCTCCTTGATCGGCCCGGTCATCCCGCTCACCCCGATCGACGACGGGTATGGCACCCCGGCGCCGACGGTCCCGGAAGCGGGGATCGCAATGGGAGCCGGGTTCGCAAACATCCTGGTATCCGCGGACGCCGATCCGGTCATGAGCAGCAGCGCCGTGAGCGCAGCAAGCACGGGGACGATGCGGGCGGTCTTGGACATAGCACGGCCAGCATCCCGGCGGCGCGAGCGGCGGGGTATTGGAGCGAGCCCTACTCTTTTGCGAGTGCCGCCGGCGGGTGCTCGCGCGCGGCGGCCCGGGCTACGACACATTTGCGCAGATCGCGTAGCCGGTGATCAACCAGTCGGTGCCGAGGCCGGTCTCGTCTTCGTAGGCGTTCACGGTGAGCGACCGGAGATCATTGGACGGGATCAGGTCGTCCAAGACCACTTGGCCGTTCCCCGCTCCGATCTCGGCTCCGGCGCCGACGACCTTCTTTGTTCCCGGACATGGGACAGTGATCTGCTTGGGGGAGTTGGGGTTGGCCGGACTGGCGGTCGTCACCAGCTCGAGGCCGGTGAGCCCAGGTGGTCCCCGCAGACCCTGCGGCCCTTGCTCTCCCTCCAGCCCTTGTTCCCCCTCCAGCCCTCGTTCTCCCTGCGGTCCTCGTTCGCCCGGCTCCCCTCGCCCTCCCTGCGCCCCCGTGGGGCCTGTTGGAAGCTGACCGGCCGCAAAGTCTCTGCCGCCCAATGACCCGTTGGCGACCTTCACTGAAGTCACCCCGTTGTTGGCGAGATCGGAGCGCTTGACCTGGCCCTTGCCGATGTGCTTGGACCTGACCTGATTGGTCGACAGCTCACTCGCTGCGTAAGCCGTTCCGCCAAGGGCAATGAAAAGGGCCGCGTAGGCGGCGATCGTCGAGTGACGGGGCAGCCGGCTACAGAGACTGCTCAGCATTTGGATTGCCTCCCTGATCGGGATCTTGGATGCTCTTGCGTCCGGGCTCGCGGCGACGCGACCGCTTCCTCGAGCGCCCGGCGATCGGGTAGCGAGCGGCATCGGCTAGCGGCTCACGATCGTGAAGGTGGCGCGTTTGGCCTTCGAGCGGTTGCCGGCTGGGTCGGTGGCGGTGATCGTGGCGCGGTAGGCGCCGGGCGCGAGCGCGCGTCTGCCGATGCGGCCGCTGAAGGCAATCGTGCTGCGGCCCGTGGGCAGATTGCGGCGAGTGAGGGTTCCGGCCCGTGCGTAGCGGGTGCAACGGCGGCGCTGTCGCAGCCTGCGCGTGGGGGCCTTGCAGCGCCTGCCGACCCTGCGGCCGGGGCGGGCGCGCTCGATCACGATGCGCACGCCGGCCGGCTCCGAGAGCGTGAAGCGCAGGCGCGAGCCGCGCCGGGCCGGGCGGCGGCGCTGGGCGGCGCGGGCGTCGGTCTGGGTAGCGGCGCGCGCCACCCGGAAGCGCTCCGGCGCGAGCGCGAAGCCCGCCACGGTCGGGCCCAGCGTGTCGGGCGGGGGCGGAGCAAGCGGCGTGGACGGAGGGAGTGGCGGCGTGGACGGGGACGACGGGGTGGCCCGGTCGAAGACCGACACCGCGTGGGAGAACAAGGAGGTGACGTAGACGCTCTTGCCGTCCGGACTCGCCGCCACGCCGGCGGCGAAGTCGAGCGCCGTCCCGTCCTCGCAGGCGCCGGTACCGGTCTCCGAGATGCAGGCGGCGCCCGGCTTCTGCGTCAGCGCACCGGTGTTCGGTTCGCGGTCGAAGATCGCCACCGCGTCGGAGAAGCCAGAGGCGCTGTAGACGCTCTGGCCGTCGGGACTGGCGGCGACACCGACGGCCCCGTCGAGCGCCGTGCCGTTCTCGCAGAACCCGCCGCTGCCGTCGTCGGAGATGCAGCCGGCCGTGCCCGGCTTCTGGGTCAGCGCGCCGGTGTTCGGGTCGCGGTCGAAGATCGCCACCGCGCCGGAGAAACCGGAGGCGCTGTAGACGCTCTGGCCGTCGGGACTGGCGGCGACACCGACGGCCCCGTCGAGCGCCGTGCCGTCCTGGCAGACGCCACCGGTGCCGTCCTCTGAGACGCAGCCGGCCGCGCCAGGCTTCTGGGTAACCGCCCCGGTCGCCGGGTCGCGGTCGAAGATCGCCACCGCATCGGAATCTTGGGAGGCGGTGTAGAGGCTCTTGCCGTCCGGGCTCACGGTCACGCCGAAGGGGTTCAGAAGGGCTGTGCCGTTCTGGCAGAGCCCGCCCGTGCCGTCCTCGGAAACGCAGCCGGCGCTGCCGGGCTTCTGGGACAGCGCGCCGGTCGCCGGGTTGCGGTCGAACACGGCCACCGCATGGGAGACGCGGGAGACTGCGTAGACGCTCTTGCCGTCCGGGCTCACGGAGAGGTTGTTGGCGAAGTCGAGTGCGGCGCCGTTCTGGCAGAGGCCGCCCATGCCGTCGTCTGAGACGCAGCCGGCCGTTCCGGGCTTCTGGCTCAGCGCGCCGGTCGCCGGGTCGCGGTCGAAGATCGCCGCCGCCCCGGAGTCCTCTGAGGCGACGTAGACACTCTTGCCGTCCGGGCTCACGGCGGCGCCGCTGGCGCCGTCGAGCGCGGTGCCGTTCTGGCAGAGGCCGCCAGTGCCGTCTTCTGAGACGCAGGCAGCCGTGCCCCCCTTCTGGGTCAGCGCCCCGGAGACCGGGTCGCGGTCGAAGACCGCCACCGCGTCGGACGACGAGGAGGCGACGTAGAGGCTCTTGCCGTCGGGGCTGGCGACGACGCCGAAGGCGGCCTGGAGCGCCCGGCCGTTCTGGCAGGCGCCGCCGGTGCCGGTCTCCGAGACGCAGCCGGCCGTTCCGGGCTTCTGGGACAGCTCGCCAAGCGCCCACGCAACCCCGGCCGGCAACAACAGGAACGCCCCAATGGCGATCAGCGCGGCTCGGGTGCGCCGATGCAATGGCCCTCGCGCAGTTGCTCGGCGCAGCCACACCGCGACGCTCGCCCGGCGATGCCCGAGCACGGGGACGATGGCGGCGGTCTTGGACATGGCACCGCCAGCATCCCGGCGTCGCGAGCGGCGGGGTATGGGGAGGGGCCCCTACTCTTTTGTGAGAGCGCCCGGCAGGTCCTCGCGCCCGCCGACCCCGAGCTTGCGGTAGGCAGCGGTGAGATGCTTCTCGACGGTCTTGTGGCTCACGTAGAGCGCCTGCGCGATCGCGCGATTCGAGCGTCCTTCGGCGGCCATCACCGCGACCCGCCGCTCGTTCGTCGTGAGGGCGTCGGCCCCGCTGACCTGCGGCCGACGGGGCCGCCCGCCGGCGATCAGCAGCTCCGTCCTGGCGCGCTCGGCCAGCGGCGGGGCGGCGCAACGGATCGCGAGATCACGCGCCTTCCGGAGAGGCTCGCGGGCCTCGACGACGCGGCGGCGGTGCCGGAGCCCGACACCGAGGTCGGCGAGCGCGCGGGCATGCTCGAGCCGCGCCGGCGAGGTGGCCAGCGTGTCCACCGCCTCACGGAGAGCGTCGAGCTCGTCGCCAACCACGCCCAGGGTACGGAGCGCGATCCCGATCGCGCGGGCGGCGCCGAACCGGCGGGCGAGCTCGAGCTCCTCCCGCGTGAGCGCGAGTGCGGCATCCGGCCGGTCGAGGGTGGCATAGGCGATGGCGGCCTGCGAGCGCCAGTCCACGGCGGCGGGGTTCGGCTCGCGCATCGCCTCCTGGCGCCGCCCGACCTCGAGCAGGTCGGCGAGCGCGGCGCCCGCGTTGCCCTCCGCGAGGCGCAGCCGGGCGCGGGCGTTCAGGACCAGCGTGCCGGTGTAGGCGTCGCCGATTGGGTCTGGCGGTCCGTGTGCGTCAGCGGCTTCGAGCGCCGCCTCGGCGGCCTCGAACTCGCCGCGCTCGGCGAGCGCCTGCACCAGCGCCGCGGTCGCCCCGAGCACACTCAACCGGCCGGCGTGCCCATAGGCGCTCAGCGCGGCCTCGGCGTCGGCCACGGCGTCGCGCAGCGCTCCGGCGCGGAAGTGGGCGTCGGAGCGGAACGCGAGCAGCGGCCCGACGCGGTAGTTGGCCTGCTGCCTGCGGGCGTCGTCGACCGTCGCCGAGAGGATCCGGTCTGCTTCCTCGAGGCGGTCGGCCACTGTCAGGCAACGCGTCGCGAACCCGACCACGACGGCCAGGATCGGGTCGGCCCGCAGCGCCTTGATCGCCCGCTCCGCCAGTTCCGCAGCGCGATCCGCCGATTCGCCGGCCATCGTCACCTCGGTGGCGGCGACCGTGAGCTCCATCGCCCCGTCGAGCTCGCCGGCCTCGACGCGCTCGCGCAGCCGAGCGGCGCGTTCGAAGGTGGCGCGACGAGAGCTCAGGGCGAAGCGGCCCATGTTGACCATGTGAGCCTCGATATGCAGGGCCAGTGCGGGGTCCGCGTCGGGGCTGGCGGCGAGCGCGCGCTCAACGATCTCAACGGCTTGCGACGGGTCGTTCATTCCGACCATCGCCGCGAGCGTCCGTGCAGCGTAGAGCCGCGCCACGGTGTCCTTCGTCGTCTCGACGCCGCGCCGCAGGTGCTCTATCGCCGGCTCCCGGTCGAGCGTGAGCGACTCCGCGAGCCCGAGCTCGAGCAACACGGCCGGCCGGCTGTCGGGGGACGGCGGCTCCTCGAGCGCGCGGCGCAGGTAGGTGACCGACGCGTCGGGCGCGCCGCGCGGCACCGCCTCGCGGGCGGCGTCGCGGAGCCTGTCGCAGACCCACTCGGAGCCGCGCGGCTCGGTCGCGAGCAAGTGCGCGGCCACCCGCTCCGGGGGCGCGTCCTCCGCGGCCAGCATGCGCGCCGCCCGCTCATGGCCGTCCGAGCGCACGGCCGCCGACAGCTGCTCGTGAACCGCGCTGCGGATGATCGGGTGCACGAACTGAAGCGCGCGGCTGGCGGCCAGGATCCGGCCGGCGCGCAGCGCGTCGGCCGCCTCGGCGGCCTCGCGGTCGTCGAGCTCCGCGATCGCTGCCGCGTGCCGAACGAGCGCGCCGTCGCCCACGACCGCCGCCGCGCCGGCGAGCTGCTGGGCCGGTTGGGGGAAGCGGGCGAGCCGCGACCGGACCGACGCGACGACGCCGCCTGGCGCGGCCGCTAGCACATCGGCGGCGCGACCGAGGCTGGCCTCGCGCAGCGCGCCCGCGAGCTCGCGCAAGAAAAACGGGTTCCCACCGGTCAGCGCATGGCAGCTGCGGCAGAGGGGCGTCAGGGCCTCGGGCACGGCGGTGCGCACGAGCTCCGCCGACGCGTCGTCGCTGAGCGCCGGGGGGCGCAGCAGCGCAGGCGCGCCGCCCTTGGCCAGCATCTCGGCGACCGCGGCGCCACCAGGCTCGCCGAGCGGCCGCGCCGCAACAACGAGCAGGACAGGCACCTGGCTCAGGCGGTTCCCGAGATAGGCCAGGAACCGCAGCGACGCGCCGTCGGCCCAGTGCGCATCGTCGACCAGCAGCGCCAGCGGCTGGCGGCGGGCGAGGTTGGCCGTGAGGCGGAAGAGACCGTGCAGGACGGCGAACGCGCCCTCCGGTCCGAGCGGCAGATGGGCGGGCTCCGCTAGTTGCACGTCCAGCAGCGCCGCCGCATAGCGCGCCGCGCCCTCGAAGACCGCCGTGCCGTCGCCGTCGTGAACGGCCGGTTCGAGCAGCTGTCGCACGACACCGTAGCCGAACGCCCGCTCGAGCTCCGTGCCACGGGCGCGCAGCGGCTTCAGCCCGACCTCGCGAGCGCGAGCGCCGGCCACATCCACGAGCGCAGTCTTGCCGATCCCCGCCGGACCCTCCACGACCACCACGCGCCCCTCACCGGCGGCCACCGTCTCGACACCCGCGCGGATCGCACCAAGCTCCCCACCCCGCTCGAGGAGCTCACCCAGCTCGCCGTGCGCCATCGTGCTCATACCTGCGACCAGCTTCCGGCCGACTCTACCGCGGCCCCTGACGATTGAGGGGAGAGCGAGATCTCGCGCGAGCCATACAGAGCGATGCAGACCAAGAGAGTGCCGCTAGCCATGCAAGCGATAGCGCCCCGACCGCTCTCGCATACATGGGGTAGGGGCACTATGCGTAGCGCTAGCCCGCGGCGCCACGACAGCGCTCCCTTAGTCGCGACAGGCGGGAGCTCGGAGGGCTCGACCGATGCGCCCTTGTGCTACGCCCTGGGCTGCCGAGTCTCATCCCGCTTTCGCAGACGCTCGTGCCGTCATCGGCGATCTGGCGCTGCTCCTCCTCGCCCAGCTGCGAGCGGCGCGGCGGTCGGAGATCCTCTGATAGCGGTGCGGCGGTGTCCCGTCGAGCGGATGCGACGCACGCTTCGCATTCGTATGCCAGGTGTCGCGCGTCAGGTGAACCAACGCGGCTGCGCGCCGCGCACGGCGGCGATGGCGGCCCGTACGCGGTCGTCGGCCGCTGCCCGGGCGGCGAGCACGGTGGCGTCGCCGTGCGATGGGTCGGCAATCCCTGCGCTCTCACCCGCGAGGCCCTCGAGGACGCCGAGTAGGCAGAACGGGTTGTAGATGGGGCTGTAGCCCCCTTCAGTGCTGACCACGAGTCGTCCACCGGTGAGCTCGTCAGCGAGGTGCGCGACGCGCTCGGCGAGCGCCCGGAAGCCCGCCGCGGATACCAGCATCCGGCCGGTCGGGTCGAAGACCGATGCGTCCTGGCCGGCCGCGACCATGATCAGCTCGGGCGTGAAACCACGCACGACCGGCACGACGATCTCGTCGAACGCGAGGCGGTAGCCGGCGTCCGTGGTCGCGGGCGGCAGCGGCACGTTGACCGTGCTTCCGTCCGCGCCGGATCCTCCGGTCGCGCGGAGCGCTCCTGCATGGGCGGGGTACCAGTCCTGTTGGTGCAGCGAGATCGCGAGGACCTCCTCGCGGTCCCAGAAGATACGCTCGGCGCCGTTTGCGACGTGCACGTCCCAGTCGATGATCGCCACGCGCTCAACGCCACGGGCGCGGGCATGCTCCACTCCGCACGCCACATTGTTCAAGTAGGTCGACGCGATGGCCCGATCGGGCTCGGCATGGTGTCCGGCTGGACGAGCGTGCACGAGCGCCCTGCGGATGCGGCCGTCGAGGACCGCGTCGACGGCGGCCAGCACCCCGCCGACGGTCAGCCGTGCCGCCTCCCAGGTGGCTCGAGTTACCGGTGCGTGCTCGCCATCCCACGGACCGCCGGCGCTGGCTGCGCGCAGACGGTCGAGATACTCCGCCGTATGAACCGCGAGCAGCGCCTCGTAGGGCGCTGGAGCGGGCGAGATGCGCGTGAGCACGCTGCCCAGCGTGCTGCGCTCGACCAAGTCGTGCGCCTGGGCGGTGAGCGCAGCCTGGGCCACGTTCGCGCTACCCAACGTGAAGCCCCGGCCCGCGACCTGCACCGTCGCAGGCGGCGGATCGTGGGCGAGGACACGCGGCGAGTACACGTAACCCAGCACGACCCCCACCATCTTGACGACCCACCCATGATTGCCGCTCAAAATCGTGTCGCTGCTGAGAGCAAGCCGCCCTCTCCACAGCCCTTGTCTCGCGCGAAAGCGAATCGCGACGGCGCACCAACGGCAGAGTGCCGCCTTTCGACGAAGGAAGCACTCTTCCGACGCCGCCGGGTGGCAACGCGCAAAAGAGTGCCGCTCCCCCATGAAACCGAGCGCTGTCCTAACCACTCCCTGCGGCGATGTGGTGACTGGAGCGCCACTCGGGGTGATTCACGGCGTCGGCGCGCCCTGCGGTGACTGTGGGCTCGTCGGCGTGGATGAGAATCGCCACGCCGGCGGCGAGCATCACCTCCAGCAACAGCGGTCCGTCGGCGGCCTGATCGCCGAAGCGGACGTACCGGCGCCGTCGGCTCAGCGTGCGTCGGCGAGGGCGCCTTCGGACTGCTTGGCGGTCACGACCGTGACGGGCAAGCCGAGCGCCTCGACGCGATGGGGGAGGTCGCGGCGCAGCCAGTGCGAGACGCGCGCCGGAAGCGTGGAGATGATGATTTCGTCGAATCCGCCGCGCTGGACCTCGTGCTCCACCGCGGTGAACGGATCGGTGTCGCCGATGGTTCCCTCGACGTGCCCACCCGCGGCCTCGTCGAGCAGGGGCAGGGCGAGCTCGAGCGTGGTCGCGGCCTCCTCGGTCTGCGGGTCCCAGTAGGGGCGCGGCACCAGCAGGGTGAAGCTGCAGGGGGAGCGGAGGGCACGCGCGCGCACCTCGTCGAGCAGCCTCGGCGTCGCCGCGGTTCGGTGAGCGACGACCAGTACTCGCGTGGGCGCTGCCGACGTCATCCCGCCGTGATTGTCGCATCGCTGGTACGCGGACAGGGCTCAGCGCCCGCGCAGGAGCCAAAGCCGGCGGGCGTCGTGATCCCCAGGATCGATCACGCTGGCGAGCGTTTGCGGGTATCGGCCCGGCGCCTCGTGTCTTCGGTCCTATGCCTTCTTGGTCGGCTCGGCTGCTTGCAGCGCGCCGGCCGCGGGTGTGTAGATGCTCTCGTGCCCGTCGTCCCAGCGGATGCGATAGCGAGGGTCAGCCGTCCCCTCTACGACCTCCTCGACGACGCCCTTCCGGGGCGGCCGCTCGGTCGACTCGGACTCGACCTGCACGCGATCTCCGGACTTGAACTCCATGCCTCTCCTCCTGACTGGCCTGCCTGAACGTGATACCACGGACCGCACCGGAGCCGCCCGCGCTCCCCACGAGCCTCGGGGCACGCCGCGCGCAGTGCGGCGGACGGGCCGCCGCGCGCCCACCGTCGGCGCACTTCGCTCGTGCGTCGCAACGCCTTGCGGTCGACCGTGGTCAGGCTGCGCCACGTCCCTCGGGGGTGAGGCTGCTCCAGACCGTCGAGGCCCGGGCGCCGGGGTCCGTTCCGTCGTGCAGCTCGACGCGAACGACCCATTTGACCCACTAACTCCGCGTCGGCCGGGCGCCACGAGCCGCGCTGGCGCGCCGTGCTCGTGCGAGAGCGGCTCGGCTCCGACGCCGGTGGCTAGCAGCAGCCCGCGGGCGTCGCGCAGCTCGAAGCTCCAGCGGTAGCCGGTGTGGGAGATCACGCGCACGTGGCTCGCGCCGGGCTGCGGGCCGGCCCGCTCGAGCAGCCGGGCGAAACGCAGGCCGCTGCAGCGCTGGCGCGAGTACAAGCCGCCGGTGCAGTCGAGCGTGGCCATGAGCCTGTCGGGGCCTGAAGCTCCGCAAGTGGGAGGCGCAGCGGGCGTGCGACCAGCCCGCCCAGCTCGAGGCGATAGGAGTCCTCCGGCGGCGGCGCGCGCTCAACGGAGTACCATCCTTTAGCTGGCCCTATGGCCAACAGTCCTGGCCGAAGAAGCGGTATTACGCCGACGCGCGACCAGCGCGGCGAGGCAACGCACTATTGAGGCAAACGGGATCGACTGCGGGGCCAGTTTCTCCTGGCTAACACGCTAGATTCCTCAGAGATGCACGGGGGGCAGCACTCGTCGGCCGAACTCACGATCTCTGTCAAGGTGCCGTGCCAAGAGTGCGGCGGTCGGGGCTTCGTCGAGACCGTCACGGAGGCCGGACACGTCGACGACACGACGACCGATTGCCTTACGTGTGGCGGTAAAGGTCTCATCCCGGACGACATGCCTCTCTCGCAGTTCAGAGAGCTGCTGAAGACCCCTTTGGCTAGCCGGTTCGCTAGAGCTAGACGCTCCTAGGCGTCAAAGGACGCGCGGCGGGGACTCGCTCCTCGGCGACAGCCGGAGCGTGCCACCAGAGGGGGGCCCTTCTTCATGGCAGTCCATTGCGATAGCGCCGCTGGGGTTTCGAGCCTGCGACTGCATCTCCCTGTCCCGGCTCCGGCTAGCTCGCAACTGCGGTCGTTGGGAGCGTGGGCGGTCAGTTGCTGATGGCGGGGGCGGCGTGCTGGAAGAGGGTGTCCGTGGTCTGGGCGAGCAGGAAGGCGGCGATGCCGGCGCGGGTGATGCTGGCACCGATGCGGCTGCGGCCGAGGTAGCCGGCGCGTACGGTGCCAGTGCGGGGGCCGTCGGTGGGGCGGGTGAAGCGCACGATCGTCCAGTTGGTCGGGCTGGCGGTGATGAGCTGGGACATGGCGAGCAGTTCGCGGTAGGCGCGCGGGAACAGCGTGCGGCCCATGATCGGGACGACGCGGCCGAGCAGGCTGGGGCGGTCGCGCGGGTCACGCAGGCTCGGGGTGGCCATGCCGATGTAGCGCCCGACGCGTTCGGCGTGCATGACGTCGAGGATCGTGCGGGTGCCGTCGACGAGCGGCATGCCGGTGGCCTTGCGGTCGAGCGAGGGACCGATCGCGCTGATCACGGCATCGGCGCCGTGTACGGCACGCCTGACGGCCGCGGCGTCGGTGAGCTCGCCGGCGATCACGGTCAGCTCGGGGTGGTCGATGTCGAGCTTGGCGGGGTTGCGGACGTAGGCGCAGACGCGGTGGCCGGCCGCGAGCGCCTGGCTGACGAGTTCTCGGCCGACGCCGCCGGTTGCGCCGAACACGGTGAGCTTCACGGCGCCGGCTCGCCCTCGGCGGTGGTGCAGGCGTGGTTGTCGGCGGCGAGCCCGTCGCGCAGCACGAGCAGCAGCGCTCGCAGGTGCTCGCGCTGGTCGGCGTCGAGCACGGCGAAGATGGCGTCCTCGGTGTCGCGCTGCGCGCGCGCGGCGTCGGCGAGGCGCTCTTCGCCGGCCCGCGTGAGGGTGACGAGGTGGCGGCGGCGGTCGGCGGGGTCGCGCTCGCGCGAAACCAGGCCGTCGGCTTCGAGCGGGTTCAGCAGCGTGACGAGGATGCTCGGGTCCACGCCCATGGTCTGGCCGAGCTCGCGCTGGCCCAGGCCGCCGTGATCGTGCAGCAGGCCGAGGATCTGGAACTGCCGCGGCTTGAGGTTGTGGGCGGTGTGCGCGTCGCGCAGCCGGCGCATCGCCTCGTGGCCGAGCAGGGCCAGCAGCAGGCCGGGGCTGGAGCGGTGCTCTTCGAGCACGCTCGTGGCGGGGGTCGTGGAGTCGGTGGAAGCAGTCATGGTGCTCGGTTTCCTGTACGCAGCCGATAATATAGCATGAACTATCGTTGAGATTGCTATAGTATTGTTGCGCGCCGGATCGATACGGACGGCGTCATCCCGAACACATTCCAGGAGCCCCGAATTCTCGCCATGAGCGCCACCGACCAGATCGCCAGCCCGACCACCCCGTCCGCCACCGGCACCTGGCGGCTTGACCCGACGCGTTCGAGCGTCGAGTTCCACGTGCGCCACTTCTACGGCCTGATGACGGTCAAGGGCCGCTTCGCCGACTACGAGGGCACGCTGGACCTGGACGCCGAACCGGCCGTGGAGCTCACGATCCAGGCCGCCAGCCTGGATACCAAGCTGGCCAAGCGCGACACGCACCTGCGCTCGGGCGACTTCTTCGACGTCGAGCGCTACCCGGAGGTCCGCTTCGTCTCTGACCAAGCGGAGCTGGCCGGCCAGAAGCTGGTCGTACGCGGGCGCCTGGAAGCCGCCGGCCAGAAGCTCCCGCTGGAGCTGACCGCGACCGTCCGCGAGATCGACGGCGAGCTGGAGATCGACGCCAGCACCCACGCCGACCACCGCGAGCTGGGCATGACCTGGAGCCCGCTCGGCATCCTGCGCGCCCCCAGCACCCTCATCGTCCGCGGCCGCCTCGTGCGCCCGTAAAGGAGCCCCAGCACATGCGAGCCATCGCTCTCACCGCACCCGACACGCCGCCCGCGCCGATCGACCTGCCCGCCACCGCCCCGGCCGAGGACCAGGTCCTCGTCCGCGTGCACGCATCCTCGGTCAACCCGGTCGACAACGCGATCGCCGCCGGAATGCTGCTCGGCATGGGCGTCGAACACGAATTCCCCGTCACCCTCGGCCGCGACTACGCCGGCGTCGTCGAACAGGTCGGCGCCAACGTCACCGGCTACGCCCCCGGCGACCAGGTCTACGGCTTCATCCTGCACGCCAACCCGGCCGTCCACGACGGCGCCTGGGCCGAGCTCATCACCGTCCCCGAGCACCTCTCGATCGGGCCCGCGCCCGACGGCGTCGACCTCGACACCGCCGGCGCCGCACCGCTGGCCGGCATCACCGCCGTCACGGCCATCGACGCGCTCGAACTCTCCGACGCAGACGTGCTGCTCGTCGTCGGCGCCACCGGCGGTGTCGGCAGCCTCGCCGTCCAGCTCGCCGCGCGCGCCCGCGCCACCGTCATCGCCCCCGGCCTGCCCGAGGACGAGGAATACCTGCGCGACCTCGGCGTCAGCGAGATCGCGCCGCGCGACGGCGACATCGCCGAGCTCGTGCGCGAGCGCCACCCCGACGGCGTCGACGCGCTACTCGATCTGGTCTCCTACGCCCCCGGCGCGTTCGACGGCGCGCTCAAGCCCGACGCCCGCGTCGCCTCATCCAACGGCGCCGCCGGCGACGGCCCGGGCCGCACCAACGTGATGGCCTCACCCACCCCCGAGAACCTCCAACGCCTCGCAGCGCTGCTCGCCGCCGGCACCCTGCGCATCCCCGTGCGAGCGACCTACGACCTCGCACAAGCGCCCGAAGCGCTCACCGCGCTCGCCGGCACCCACACCCAGGGCAAACTCGCGATCCAGGTCCACTGAGCACCAGGTCGGCGCCACCTCCGTCAGCGAACTCATGGCCGACCCGCACACGGGCCGGGCCGTCGCAACCTCGACCAACCGACACGACGCTCGCAAACGCAAAGGGCGGCGCTCGCTTGCGCGTTCGATGCAACCGAGCACTCCCGCGACCTTCACCGGCGCTACCCGCTTCGCGTGGATGCGAGTGCGCCGCCATCGTGCCGCACACGTTCGCTGGGGACGAGCCGTGACGGCGCTCGTCGGTCCCAGGCTCACTCCTCGCAAACTCACGGCTCAAAGGAGGGCCCGGATGAGCGGTTGCACGCCACGGCAACGTACGAACGCCCGGGGCACGCCGCCGCCCTTAGTTGGTACGTCCACGGGAAGGAACCGCGGCGGGAGATCGGCCGGACGCTCGAGGTAACCGGCGCGGAAGAGCTTCACCGGGCGCCGGTCGGGCGCCTCGACCGAACTCGCAGGCCACCACAGCTCGCGCAGCTGCGGCGCCGTCAGGAACTTGTAAGGGCGGACGATCCCGACGTCCCGCGGCTGCACCGTGCACGGCATCAGTGCGTCCCGCCGACCCCGCTGAATCACCGCCCCGTCGTAGTGGTGAACGGCCTCGTAACTGGCAGGAAGCGAGGCTCAGTGCAGCGCACCCTGTTTCGAGAGCCCGCAAACCCGCTCCCAGAGCGGAAATCCCCGCAAATGAGCCCTTCTCTCGAAAACCGTTGTGGGCCTTTCGGTCCACCGAGGGTTCGAATCCCTCCCCCTCCGCTTCCTTAGCTTGTGCCGGCGCTGGGGCGCTGTCGGGTGTCGTTCCAATGCGTTAGGCGACGCGAACCGGCGGGCCGACGCGCTCGCGGATCGTCGGACATCCTTTCCCGTGCCTCGCTGTCAGTCGGCGCGGCTGTTGAGCCAGCTGACCATAGACCGAGCGAGCGGCCCAGTAGGCCCCGGGCGCAGCCGGCTCGACCCGGCTGCGCCCGGATGATTCTCTAGTTGAACGCGTACTCCTCGTACTCCTCGACGTTGTCCTGCGTGACGGTCGCGGCGGGAACCACGATCTGTCGCGGGACCTCCGGCGGGACCAGCTCGGGGAAGCCCTCGCCGAGGGCGAGCAAACGGGCCATGTTCACCGCGGACGCCGCCATGTTCGGGTTGTAGAGGAACGTGGCGCGGTAGAGGCCGCCCTCCTTGATCTGGGCCATCGCGTCCTGTGAACCGCCGACGCCGGTGAGGAACATCTCGTCCTCACGGCCGGCGTTCCGGATCGCCTGGACCACGCCCTGGGCCATGTCGTCGTCATGGGTGTAAACGGCGTCGATCTGGTCCTCGGCCTGCAGGATGTTCTCCATCACCTTGAGGCCGGTGTCGGGGTTGAAGTCTCCGGGCTGCTTGGCCACGGTCTTGACGCCGCCGTCCGGGCACTTCTTCTTGAGCTCGTCCGTGAAGCCCTTGCTGCGCTCCTCGGTGACCGAGATGCCGGCGAGGCCCTGGATCTCGACGACGTTCCCTTCGCACTGCAGCTCGTCCGCGATGTAGTCCGCCGCGAGCACGCCGATCTGGTAGTTGTCGCCGAGGATCGTCGCCGTCGCGGCGTCGGGCGCCGTGAACAGCCGGTCCACGTTCACGACCGGGATGCCCTCGCTCTCGGCCCTCTGCGCCACGGGGGTGAGCGCAGCGCCGTCGTACGGCAGCACGACCAGCACGTCGGGCTTGTCCGAGATCACCTGCTCGATTTGCTGGGCCTGCGAGTCCGCGTCGGCGGCTTCGAGCAGCCTGAAGTCGACGTCGTCGAACTCGTCGGCCGCGGCCTGCGCGTTCTTCGAGATCGCGCCGAGCCAGCCGTGATCGGTGGGCGGCACGCTGGCCACGATGCTCACCGTGCCACCCGAGGCGGGCGAGCCCTCCTCCTCGGCGCTGGTGCTCTCGGCGCTCTGCGCGGTGTCCGCGCTGCCCGAGTCGCCCTCGTCGTCGTCATCATCGGCGCAAGCGGCGACGCCGACAGCCAGCACGGCCGCCGCCGCGAACAACATCAATAGTCGCTTTAGCGACATGACTGCACCCTCCTAATGTGGGCAGTGGACAGTTTGCTTGCCGGGGCTCGGCGGTTCACAGCCGAGCCTCTGGCCGTTGGAGAAGGACCGCTCCCAGCACGATCCCTCCCTTGGTGACCTGCTGGACCTCGGTGGAGAGGTTCAGCTGCGTCATCAAGCTGAAGATGAGCGCGAACGTGAGCACGCCCAGGAATGTCCCGACGATCGTGGCTCTGCCGCCGGCCAGGCTGGTGCCGCCGATGACGACGGCGCCGATCGCGTCGAGTTCGTAGAGGTTGCCGCTCACCGGCGATGCGCTCGCCAGCCGGGCGCAGAGCAGCACGGCCGCGACCCCTGCCAGCAGCCCCGACAGCACATAGACGCTGAAGATCGTGCGCCGGACCGGGACGCCGGCGATCTTCGCCGCCTCCCTGTTGCCGCCGACCGCGACCACGTACCGGCCATAACGGGTGCGGTTCAGGAGCAGCCAGCCGATGATCGTGATCCCGAGAAACACGTACACGGAGATCGGGATCCCGACGATCCTGCCGGTGCCGAACCAGAGCAGCGAGAACGGCGCCGGGTCACCGAAGGAGCCGCCGTTCAGGTCGAGCAGGCTGACGGGCAGCTTGTCGTTCAGCAATAAGGCCACGCCGCGGGCGATTGAGAACATCGCCAGCGTCGCGATGAACGGCACCACGCGGCCGTAGGCGATCGCTGTCGCGTTGACCGTGCCGAGGACCGTCGCGAAGACGACCGCGCCGAGGATGAAGACGAGCGTCGAGCCCTCGGGATCCACCAGCACGCCGCCGGCCATGCCCGCCGCCGCCAACATCGAGCCGACGCTGAGGTCGATCCCCGCCGTCGCGATCACGAACGTCATGCCGATGGCGAGGACGCCGACGACGCTGGCCTGGGTGAGCATGTTGCGGACGTTGTCGGCGGTCGGGAAGCTGTCCGGCTTCAGGATCGCGCCCACCACGAACAGGACCACGACGACTACCACGAGCGTGTACTCCTGGAGCCCGACCCCGAGCAGCCGCCGCCCGCCCGTGCCGGACGCGTCCTCGGCCCCCTTCTCCTCGGGCGCTGCCTCCGGCGCCGTCGTCATCTGACCTCCTCGACGAAGTCCGCCGAATCCGTGGGCGCAACCGCGTGGCGCAGCAGCTCGCGCTCGCTCGCCTGCGCGCCGTCGACCTCGAACACCAGCTCCCCCTCGCGCATCACGAGGACACGGCTGCAGACGCCGACCAGCTCCTCGAGCTCCGACGACACCACCAACACCGCGAGGCCGTCCCTGGCCAGGTCCGTGATGACCCGGTAAAGCTCCGCCTTCGTGGCCACGTCCACGCCGCGCGTGGGCTCGTCGAGCAGCAGGACGCGGCAGCTCCGCAGCAGCCAGCGTGCGAGCACCACCTTCTGCTGGTTGCCGCCCGACAGCTGACGGACGATGCGTTCGGCGTCATCGGGGACCGTTCGCAGGGAGCGAAGGTGCTCGCGCGCCGCGGCGCGCTCGGCGCGCACGTTCAGAAGCCCTCGCTGGAAGCGCCCGAGGTCGGCGAGGCTGACGTTCTTTGTCTGGCTCCAGTCCAGCAGCAGCCCCTGCGACTTACGGTCCTCGGGCGCGAGCCCGAGACCGGCCGCGATCGCCTTGTCGGGCCGGTTCGGAGGCAGCTTCTCGCCGCCGACCCACACCTCTCCCTCGTCCGGGGTCTCCATCCCGTAGATCAGCCGCAGCAGCTCGGTGCGCCCCGATCCGACGAGACCGCCGAGCCCGACCACCTCGCCGGCCCGCACCTCGAGGCTGACGCCGCGCACCTCGGGAAGCCGACGGAGGCCCCGCACCTCGAGCACCACTTCGCCGGCGCCGCGCGGCCGCTCCGGATACAGGCGCTCGACGATGCGGCCGACCATCAGCTCCACGAGCCGGTCGGTGGGTGTCGACGCGGGCAGGCCGGTACCGGCGGTGCGTCCGTCGGCGAGCACCGTTACGCGGTCGCCGATCCGCCGGATCTCGTCCAGGCGGTGCGTGATGTAGATCACCCCGACGCCGTCGGCAGTCAGCCGGCGGACTACGCCGAACAAGGTCTCGATCTCCCCCTCATCGAGGATCGCCGAGGGCTCGTCCATGATCAGCAGGCGAACATCGTGGGAGAGGGCGCGCGCAATCGAGACCACCTGCTGCGCGGCCGGCCGCAGCCGGCTGACAGGCGAGCGCGGCGATATGCCCTCGTGCCCCAGCCGCGCGAGCAGCGCCGCGGTATCACGGCTCATCCTCTGGAGGTCCAGGAACGGCCCCCGCCGCGGCTCGTGCGCGAGGAACACGCTCTGGGCCACGGTGAGGTCCTCAACGAGGTCGAGCTCCTGGTAGATCGTCGCGACGCCGAGGCCGAGCGACGCGGCTGGGTCGCCGGTGGGAAGCGGCTCCCCGCCCAGGAGGATTTCGCCCTCCGTCGGCTCGACGGCCCCGGACACGCACTTGATCAGCGTCGACTTGCCGGCGCCGTTCGGGCCGAGCAGGCAGTGCACTTCGCCCGGGCGGACGTCGAGGTCCACGCCGTCGAGAGCGCGCACGCCCGGGAACTGCTTGACGAGGCCGCGGACCTCGAGCACGGCTGCCGGCGAGTCGCTCATCGCACGATCACCATCCGGGCCGTCAGGCGCTCCGGCTTCAACCGGCCACCTTCACGTGGTCCATGTCGGGGACGTCGATCCAGCCGTGCGCGCGGGCGGAGCTCAGGACGGCCTCCGTGATGCGGGCAGCTCTCAGCCCGTCGACGAAGGTGGGGAGCGTCCCGGCGGAGTCGTCCGCGCCCGAGATCCCGGAGTAGAAGTCGGCGATGAAAGCGTCGAAGCAGTCCGCGTACCCCTGCGGATGGCCGCCCGGAAGGATCGCGAAGCGAGCCGCCTCGTCCGACAGATGGTTGGGGTCCCGGTGGATCACGGTGGCGGCCGCGCGGCGGCCGCACCACAGCGTCTCGGGCGACTCCTGGTCGAATACGAGTGCCTCGTCGGCCCCGTCGATCTCGATCCACAACCGGTTCTTCCGGCCCGGCGAGACCTGACTGACGACGACCGACCCGAGCGCACCGCCGCCGGTCTCGAATTCGACGACGACGGCGTCCTCGGTCTCGACGCGGCGGAGCCCTCCGTCGCTAGTCGCGCGCGCGAAGGCTGCCCGGCCGTCCCCGCGGCGGCGCTCCGGCAGGGCGGTCAGAGAGCGCGCGCTGAGGCGGGTGATGCGATGACCGGAGATGAACTCGACCAGGTCGCACCAGTGCGAGCCGATGTCGGCGAACGCCCGCGACTCGCCGCCCAGGTTCGGGTCCACCCGCCAGTTGTCGTCCTCGGGCTCGAGCAGCCAGTCCTGGAGATAGGTCCCGTGGAGCAGGCGGATCGGTCCGGTGCGTCCGCTCCGCACGCGCTCGCGTGCTTCGCGGACGGTCGGGTAGTAGCGGTAGACGAACGGGACGGCCGTCCGGCGCCCCGACCCCGCCGCCATGTCCACGAGCCGCTCAGCGCCGGCCGGGTCCATGGCGAGCGGCTTCTCGCAGATCACGTGCTTCCCGGCGGCGAGCGCGGCCTCGGCCAGCCGCAGGTGCAGGTGGTTCGGCGTGCAGATGTGGACGACGTCTATCTCGCTCGCCTCGACGAGCTGCTCGGAGGAGGCGTAGCTGTGCTCCGCGCCCAGCCGCGCCGCGGCCTGGGCGGCGCGCTCCGCATTCGACGCCGAAATTCCGAAAAGGCGGGCACCGGCCAGCCGCGCTGAACGCGCGTGCACTGCGCCGATGAAGCCTGCGCCCGCGATCCCAACGCGCAGGTTCATGTGGGCCGAACCTATACGAGCTTTAGTCGGATATCAACCAAAAGCAGACCGCTTAATGGAATCTCAGCACGTATCACTGCAAGTTAACTGCCCAAAGCCCGTGCTCGTCCGTACTGATGTACGCTCTTAACATGCCGAGTAACGACGGCGTCAAGGAAAGTGGCCCGTCGCTCGCCGGCGCTGGGTCCGTGCTGCACCTGATCCGCAATGGCGAGGCCGTGACGCGGGCCGAGCTGTCCCGCCGTACCGGCCTCGCGCGCTCCACCGTCGCGCAGCGCGTGGACGCCCTCCTCGCCCACCAGCTCGTCTACGAAGCCGGCGGCAGCGCGTCCACCGGCGGCCGGCCTCCCACCGTCCTCGCGTTCAACGATGGGGCCGGGGTGGTGCTGGTGGCCGACCTCGGTGCCACACACTCGCGTCTCGCCGTCAGCGACCTGGCGGCCACCCCGCTCGCCGAGGTGGCGGCCGACATGGACATCGCCGAGGGCCCCGAGCACGTCCTCGCCTGGGTGGAAGAGCAGTTCTCGGCCCTGCTGGAGGAGGCCGGCAAGAGCACTGCGGACGTGCGCGGCATCGGGCTCGGGGTGCCAGGGCCAGTTCAGTTCTCCACCGGCCAGGCCGTAAACCCGCCGATCATGCCCGGCTGGGACGGGTTCTCGATCCCGAACTGGTTTGCCGGCAGCTACGACGCGCCGGTCTTCGTCGACAACGACGTGAACATCATGGCGCTCGGTGAGCATTGGACTCACTGGCGCGACACCGACCATCTGCTGTTCGTGAAGGTCGGCACGGGCATCGGCTGCGGCATCGTCGCGGACCGAGCCATCCATCGCGGGGCGCAGGGGGCCGCCGGCGACATCGGGCACATTCGCGTGGGCGGCCATGACGACGTGATCTGCCGCTGCGGCAACACGGGCTGCCTCGAGTCGGTGGCCGGCGGACGCGCCCTGGCGCGGCGCCTGAGCGAGATCGGGCTGGACGCCAGCAACAGCCGCGATGTCGTCAGGCTCGCCCGGTCCGGGGATCCCCGCGCGGTTCGGATGGTGCGCGAGGCCGGCCGCTCGCTCGGCGAGGTGCTGGCGGCGTCGGTGAACTTCTTCAACCCAGCGGTGATCGTCATCGGTGGGGACCTTGGCGAGCTGTACGAGCAGCTGCTCGCCGGCGTTCGCGAGGTGACCTTCATGCGCTCCTTGCCGCTCGCCACACGCGATCTGCGCTCGGTGCCGAGCAAGCTCGGCGACCGCGCCGGGATCGTCGGCGCGGCGATCATGGTGATCGAGGACATCCTGGCGCCGGCGGCCGTCGACCGCGTCCTCCAGGGCGGCGTGGCGGCCTAGCTGTCAGGTTCCGGGCGAGCGCGAGGAGCAGCAAGTACCTTCATCCGGCTGCGATCGCGTCGCCGCCTCGCCCTCGCTCCCACGTTCGCCGCGCGGGGCACTGGCCTGCGGCGCCGCCGGTTGCTTACGTATTGGGATCGAGCTCGCGCGGCGCGCGCCGGTGCATGGCGACGAGCAGCGCGAGCAGGAGCGCGGTGACCCCGAGGACGGCCGCGATCAGCCACGGCCCACCCGGCGTGTCCGGGTCGCTGGACGCGGCGCTGCCGAGGATGCCTTTCAGGTTGTGCTCGGCCGGCGGGATCTGCTTGGGCAGGGGATGGCCGCCGGCCACCGCGAGGCGGCGGATGGCGACCATGGCCGTGCGGGCCAGCGCGTTGCCGTCGGCCTCCTTCGCGAGCGGGAGGCCGCGCGCGAGCCGGGACGCGAGCGACCGCGTGATCGGGGTGAGCGCGCCGCCGCGCGGCTGCTTCCCGCCCAGACCGAACCGGTGTGGCGTCACGATGAGCACCGGCGCCCGGAGCCGGTCGAAGGCCTCGAGCTCGTCGCTCACGGTCGTGACGTAGGTCTGCGTGTCCTCGAGCGGCTCCGGCTCGCCGCCCGTGTCCTCCTCGCTCGCGAAGAGGACGACCTTGATCGGGTACCCGCGCTCCGCGGCCGCGTCGAGCACGCCGCGCAGCTTGAGCTCGACCACGAGGTCGGGCGGCGCGGAGTACGACGTGAGCAGTGAGTCCGTCTCGAGGTAGTGGGCCGTCGGGTCGCCGTGCGCCGAGCGCGCGCGCAGGCCGACGAGCGCGGTCAGCGCGACGGCGAACGCAACGGAGAGCTATCGCGCGCGAAGGAGGGGCGCTGCGTGAGCGCCCCTCCTGCGGTTCCGGCCGGCGGGCCCGATCGTCCTACACCCTCAAGCTGCGCAGCGCGGCGGCGGAGGCCTTCGCGTGGCGCAGCGAGCGGCCGGGGTCGGCGTTCGGGCCGGTCGCCGGTCCGGGTCCGTTGTCGCTCTCGATCAGGTAGAGGCGCTGGTGCCCGCCCAGGTTCTCGAACATGTGCTCGAACCCGGGGCAGTCCGGGTCGGCGTTCGGGTGGTCGGGCCCCGGTCCCGCGCCGAGGTCGCCCTCGCCCGACACGATCGCGTCGGTGAATGTCGCCGTGCGCGAGAACGTCTGGAAGTACGGCGTGCCGCCGCTCTCCGGTGGGCCGCCCACCCAGGTCCCGGTCTGCGCGGTGTTCCGGAAGCCGTCCTTGATGTGCCAGCCCATCACCCGGCGCTTCTCGGCCTGCGCGAGCTCCCACACGCTGATGTCGGGCTCGTGCGTGGTCGCGCTCAGGAACCGCACGCGGCCCGACCAGTTGTGCAGGATGTCGATCTCCCATCCGAAGAGGGCAGGCGCGGTGTTCCCCATCACGTACTGGATCCGGTGCACGGTGTTGAGATCGGGGTGCGCCGGATCGTTGAAGAAGCGGTAGTTGTCCTGTTCCGGGTGGTAGAAGTACTTGACGCCGCGCGACTGCAGGATCTCGCCAACGCGATTCGCGTGCTCCGCCCGACTCCTGAACCCGAAGGTACGGGCACCGGTGTTGGGATTCACGTAGTCCTCCAGCCAACCCGACGAGTTCGGGAGGTTCATACCCGGATTCGCCGGGTCGGGGCTGTTGTTCGGAAGCTGCGACAGGTTGCCGGAGAAGCCCATCGCGTCCATCCCGAGCGTGCTGAAGAACGCGAAGTTCGCCTCGCCGCCCGGCGTGAGATTGCCGGTCGCGGGGTCGAAGTTGCCGAGCCCGAACTGATGCGTCCCGACCGCCTTCAATCCCGCATCGTCGAGGTACTGGCGGATCTCGGCGGCCGTCGGCTGCCGGCCCAGCTCGCGGGCGTCCTGCGTCGACTGGAAGAACTCGAAGCCCCTGACGTTGACCGAGGCGAGGTACTCGAAGACCTCGGCGAACCCTCCCGGGAGCGGCACGAGCGGGCCGAGGTCGGTCGGGTCGTCCGGATAGTCAGGGCCGCCGAGGAACCCCATGGCCGGCGTCAGGCCGAGCCGGTTGCTGGACGCGATGCTGAGCCGTGCCGTCGCATCGCGCACCGAGAACTGCTGGAGCCCGAGCAGGCCGGGCGGGATCGTGGGCCTGCCTTTGCCCATCCGGCCGAGCGTCGCGGCGGCGCCACCCAGCGAAGCCGCCGCGGCGACCCCGGCGCTCCCGCCGATGAAGTGGCGCCGGCTGAGTTTCCCGCTCATACCTCGCTCCCCCCTGGCTCGGCGGTTGATGCTGAGCTTCCTGCTTTCCCATCCATGCCTGCGCTCCTCTCCTGTCGGCCTGCCCTTCCTCTGTACAGCGAATCGGCGCTCAGATCGACGGTGGCGCCGCCCCTGCGGCGCCACCGTCGCCTCCCCCTTAGTCGTTGCCCTTGATGTAGGAGAACCTCACCAGCTGCGCGTCGGCGTTGCTCTGGAAGAAGCCGTCACCGTACGTGAGCAGATAGAAGTTGCCGTCCGGCCCGAACTTCATGTCCATCGGGCTGTCGCAGTCGAACGGACGCTCGGGTGTCGGGACGGTCGGCGGCTGCGGCGGCACGCTCACGCTGCCGCAGTTCAGGACGTTGTTGATCTTGAACACGTCGTCCCTGGAGTCGAGCCGGATCTCCCTCAGGTAGTCGCGTGTGAACTCCCCGAAGATGAACGACCCGTCGTAGTACTCGGGGAACTTCCCGTCCGCGTTCGACTTGCGATCGAAGTCGTACGGCGATGCCCCGTGCGGACCGACGCCGCCGCCCGGTCCCAGCTCCGGGAAGAGCTGCGGGCACTGCGTGGTCCCCGACCCGTTGTAGTAGGCGAAGCAGGGCGTGCCGAGCGGGCCGGTCGGCGGGGAGTTGTTGTCGTTGAACGAGTACCAGACCTCCGGGTTCGTGATCGGCGGAGTCGTCGTGCGCCCGGTGTTCCACTTCGACGTGTTGTCCGGGCCGCGGCGCCGGTCGTCGCAGTCGAACGTCTGCGGCGGGCTGTCGAGCGGCCTCGAGGCGGCGAAGTCCCAGCGGTAGTACGGCAGGTCCGTGCGATAGCAGACCGGCCAGCCGTAGTTCGCCGGCTCGCGCACGATCTCGATCCGGCCGGTGCCCGCGGGCCCGCGGAAATCCTGCGGGATGCGCGAGTCCGGCGAGTAGTCGGTCACGTACGCGACGTCGTCCTCGTCGAGGTCGATCCGGAACGGGTTGCGGAAGCCCATCGCGTAGATCTCGGGACGCGTGTCGTCCGAGCGGTCGTCGCGCTCGTCGAACAGGTTGCCCCTCGGGATCGAGTAGCTGCCGTCGGACTGCACCCTGATCCGCAGCACCTTGCCGCGGAGGTCGTTGGTGTTGAGCGCCGAGCGCCGGGCGTCGACGAACGGCGCCCACAAGAGCCCGCCGGGCTGCGTGGTGTTGGGGGTGATCGTGGGCGCGGTTCCAGTGAGCCCGGACCCGTCGGCGATCAGCTGCGGTAGGTCGGTCGCCGTCCGGAAGTCGACCGTGCGGTTGTTCGCGTTGTTGCCGCTGACCGTGACGTCGTCGACGTTGCTCAGCGCCTCGAGCGCCGCCTCGACCGCGGCGTTGTTGGCGGCGGCGTTGCCCGCCGTGAACGTGATCGGCGCGGTCGTCTGGCCGTCGAACGTGAGCGTGAACGTCCCGCCGGTCGCGTTCGCGATCGAGACCGTCTGGACCTCGTTGGTCAGCCCGTCGTTGAACGGCCCGAAGCCGCCCGAGTTGCCGCCGCCGGCCGGCGTGTCGTCGCCGGTCACCAGCCACAGGTTGTTGTCCGAGTCGAACGCGATGTCACCCGCGACGTGACAGCAGGCGCCGCGGTTCACGGGCACCTTGAGGATCTTCTGCTCCGAGGCGCGGTCGAGATGCGGGGTCGGCTCCTCGACCAGCTTGAAGCGGCTCAGCTGGAAGTAGCCGAGCCACGGATCCCACACGTCCGGGGTGGCGCCGAAGTTCGGCGCGCCGCCGGGCGGCGTCGAGACCGGGAACGGCGGGTCCATCACCGCCGGCGAGTAGTACAGGTACACCCACTTGTTTTCCTCGAAGTCGTTGTCGATCGCCGGGCCGTAGAGGCCGTCCTCGCTGTTGTTGTAGACGAGGAACTCGCTCAGGATCGTGTGCTGCGTGCCGTCCGCCGAGTGCAGCCACAACTGGGCGTTCTGAATGCTCTGCGGGGGCGTGGGCTGGCCAGGCAGCGTCCCGGTGTTGCGGGTGGTCTGGAGCACGCGGCCGTCCGGCAGCACGTCGAAGCCGATCGGCTCGCCCACGTGGTTGGTGTCGAACGGGCCGTTGCGGATCTGGTTCTCCGCGATGAGCGTCTGCTGGAAGTTGGCGAGGACGGTCGCGCCGCAGTCGCCCTTCTCCTCGCCGGCGGCCCACTCGATGCCGCCGAGCAGGTGGCGCCGCATCGAGTCCGAGTCGAACGCGTCTGCGGTGCCGCCGCGGCCCGTGTACCACACGCTGCCGCCGCGGAAGTCCTGGCACCAGGCGATCGGATGGTCGAAGCCCATCGTCCCGCCGCTGTAGGTGCCCTCGTCCACGGTCGCCAGCACGTGCTGGAAGCCGCGGACGTTCTTGTCGAAGCTGTACCACTGGTCGGTGCGCGTCCAGTACTCCGGCAGGTCCTCCGAGGACGGGTGCACCCGGTCGGCGACCTTGACCGTGGCCGACTGCAGGTCCGACAGCCCGGTCGAGCGAGCGCCGAAGGCGTCCGTCAGGAACTGCCAGGCCGCCTCGGTCTCGATTGCCGAGTGGAGGGCGACGAGTCCGCCGCCGGCCTCGACATAGCGCTCGAACGCCGCCTGCTGCGCGTCATCGAGCACGTCGCCCGACGTGTTCAGGAAGACGACGGCTTCGTAGCGCGCCAGGCTGGGGTCAGCGAAGTTCCCGGCGTCCGTGGTCGCGGTCACATCGAAGTCGTGACGCCGGCCGAGATCGCGGATGGCATCCACGCCGGCCGCGGTGGCGGGGTGCTGCGCGCCAGCCGTCTTGGTGAACACGAGCACGTCGTAGTCCGACGCCGACGCTGCCGCCGGCAGCGCCAATACGAGGGTGGCCGCTGCAAAGCACGCCAACCGGGTTCCCCACTTCATCGTGCCTCCTTCCCCTCCCTAGGGGGGCACGGCCGCGTTCCACGACCGGGCCGGGTATCGACCATCCGAAGGCCGCGGCAGCCGTGGTGCGGGCAGATAGCCGGAAGGACACTTGCCGTCCGGGCGACTCAGCCCCGACGATGCGGCCCCATGGTGCGCGGGCGACACCCTAGAGGATCTTTTGTCGCAATTCAAGGCGGAAGTCTGCCCAACGTCGACCTATCCTCCCGAGGTTCGCCCAGGTGTGGATCACGCTTCGGTGTTATGGGTGACGCGTCCGCCAGAAGTTCAACCCGCATCCGGCCACCACCACGAGCCGCGGCACCGAATTCGCGGGACTTTCCCCCGATCGCACCGGATTTGCCCCCGACATTGCCGCCGAACAGCGCTATCTACCTACGCGCAGGGAACAGTCGCGCTCGCCGCCGGCGCGCAGGAGCGCATTCGGGCGGACGCGCCAACGTCCGAGCCGTGGCCGCGGTTTTGAGTGCGACGGCGTGCTTCTCAGGCGGAGCGGTGCCGGCTCAGCGCGTCGCGAGGCTCTTCGCAACAGCCGCCGTGAACCGCTCGATTGAACCGGCCCCGCGCTCGGCGTGATCCGGGTTGAGTTCAGTGATCGTCAGTCCTGCCAACCGGGGTGAACACAGGAGCGCGGCGAGCGCACGCAGCGTGTGCTCGTAGGACAGTCCCTCGTTGCGTCCCCAGTTCTCGGACAGAGGCACGTCGGTGAAGTCGATGACGTCGACGTCGAAGTGCACGAGCATACGATCACAGCGACCTTCGATCGACCGTCGAGCCCTAGTCGCGGCGCCCTCGGGGTCGGCCGCGACTTCATCGACTGCCACTACTTCGATCGAGTGCCGCTCGATGGCGTCGCGCTCGACCTGCGTGGCCTGGTCGGGTCCCCATCCGAACAGGAGAACCTGCTCGGCCTCCAAGAGGGGCGTGCGCTCGCCCGCGCTCCTCAGCGCCGTCACCGCGCCGGGCTCGCCGAGCATGTGGGCGAGGCCCATCCAGTCGAGCGCGCCCTCATGCACGCTGCCGGGCACATTGAGATCAGCGTGGGAGTCGAAGTAGACGAGCCCGACGCGCTCCCCGGTCGCTACGTGGCCGGCGACAGTGCCGACACCCACCGAGCAGTCGCCGCCCACCACAAGCGTGAGCTCGTCCTGGGCGATCGCGTCGCGTACCGACGAGCGGTGTCCTGCAGGATCTCGACGACCTTGGCGGCGTTCTGCGCGCGGCGATTCGCACGATCCGGCCGCCACCGCCATATCTCCCCGTCGCCGTGGTCGTGGACATCGACGTCCGCAGCCGCAAGCCGATCGAGGAGACCGGCCTCGCGGCGCGCGGCGCCTGCTCCTGGCCCGGAGCGAACGCCCCCGCACTGGTCGGCACACGTCGATCACGCCCAGCCTCCTCGCTGCCATCGACGCTAGCTCGTACCGCGACCGGCTCCGCGCTCGAGACATTCGAGCCAGGCGCGTAACGAGCAGTCGAGGATCTTCATCTCCGCCGAGTATCGCAATGCGCGAGAAGCGATCGTGCCGGTGCTACTCACCGGGTGCGGGCGCGGCGGCCAGCGCGAACGGGCTGCCCTCGGAGTCCCGGCATACGGCCCATCGATCGCCGGGGTGGATGATCGAGCCGCCGAGCTCGCGGACGCTCTCGAACGCGAGCGGCGGCGCCTGATCGCGCTCTTGACACAGCCTGCCCGCCTTCGCCGCCTTCGCCGACGGCCTGCGGCTCTGGTGCGCCGAGCTACTCGCCTCTTCGACGGGCCCACCACCAACGGCTATGCCGAGGGCGTCATCAATAGGGTCGGGGCGGTCGCCGCAACGCCCCGCTCGTAGTCGCGATCGACTGAAGGCACAAGAGCACCGGCATGGCGAGAAAGGACGCCGTCGTGGCCGCCGTGCTGCATGCCCGTCTCCGGGTCGGGCTCTGACCGCTTGCGGGGCTTCGCCATCGCCCCTACGCTCGCTCGTGCGAGATGCTCCCCCTCCTCCTACGGATCGCACTGGGTGGCGCCTTGGCCGGCGCCGCGCTCGCCAAACTCGCCGCTCCCGGGCACAGCCGCGACGCGCTCGCCACGTTCGGCCTCAGCCGGCCACGCACGCGCGTCGTAGCACTGGCCGCGATTGTGTGTCTTGAGCTGGGGCTGGCGGCGGGCGTGATCGCCGGCCTATCGCCCGCCATCTACGCCGCCGCGGCCCTCCAGCTCTGCTTCGCCGCGGCGCTCACATGGGCGCTTCGGCGCGGTCGGCACGGCGCCCCGTGCGGGTGCTTCGGCCCCCGCTCGCGCGTCCGGCCGGCGGCGGTCGTGCGCAACGTCGTACTCGCGGGCGGGTTCGCGGCGATTCTGCTCGTGCCCACCGGACGGCCTGGGACGGAGGAGTGGCTCGCGGCCGGGCTGGGCGTTGCGCTCCTGGGGGTGGCCGGTCTGACAGTGGCCGTGCTGGCACTGGCGCGCGAGGTCGGCGAGCTTCGGTTGGCGCTCGGTCCGCAATCGGCGCTGGAGATAGCCGGCGAGGGTCCGGAACTCGGCGAGCGCAGCGCTCTTATCGAGCGCTTCGAGCTCGACGGCGGCTCGCTGGCGCTGGCCGTTTTCGTCTCGGATGGCTGCCCGATCTGCTCGTCACTGCGACCTACCGTCGAGCTCATCGCCCGCGACGCGCGCGTCGCGCTCACCGTGTTCGACGAGCACCGTGATGCCGAGGTCTGGCGGGCGCTCGCCATCCCCGGCTCACCTTATGCGGTCGCCTTCGGCCGCGACGGGACGGTGCTCGCCAAGGGGACGTTCAACACGCTGCCGCAGCTCGAGAGCGTGCTAGGCACGGCGGAGCGCCGGGCGGGCGGCGTGCCGGTGCATGTCTGAGCAGCGTGCGCTGAGCGATGCCGTCGCCGCGCGCGCGTCCCGGCGCGGGTTCCTCGCGCGCGTGTCGCGCCTGCTGATGGGCGCCGCCGGAGGATCGGTGCTGGCGACCGTGGCGGCGCCGGAAGAGGCGGACGCCTACCACTTCTGCGGCCACACCTACACGACGGGGTCGTGCCCGCACCCCACCGGCCTACCGCGAGTGGACATCCACGGCATGCCGATCCGCGCCCGCGACGGCAAACCGGTGGATGACCTGGGGCGCCGCATCAACCGCCATGGCCGTCCGGTGGATGCACACGGACGCGTGCTCCGCGACCCCGACGGTCGGGCGCTGCCGCCCGCGCCGCGCACGCCGGTCTGCCGGGCGGCCGGCAAGCGCTACGGCATCGCCACGCAGCGCGACGGGTCCTGGTACCGCTGTTGCGGCGGCACCGTGCGCCAGCTGCTCGACTGCTGCTCGTACTCGCCGCGCCGGATCAACGGCGACGCCGCGCTGACCGGCTACTGCTACGCGGGCCGCAAGGTCTTCTGCGTCCACTACTACCAGACGGGCGTGCCGTGCTGAGCGACCTCCAGATCGCCCTCGGGGCGACCGCCGTGCTCGCCGGCGTGACCGGCGCGTGGTCGCCATGCGGCTTCTCGATGGTGGACACGCTCGCCGGCCCGGCGCGGGAGCGCGGCCGCCGCCTGCTCCTGCCTGCCTGTGCCGCGTTCACGCTCGGTGCGCTCGCCGGCGGCACCGCGCTGTTCGGAGGCCTGGCGCTATTGGGGGCGGGGCTCGGCTTCGGCGGCGAGACCTCGACGGGGGCGGCCGCGCTGGTCGCAGCCGCCGCGGCGCTCGCCGAGCTCGCCGGGGCGCGCATCCGGCCGCAGATCCGGCGTCAGGTGCCCGAGCCCTGGCGCCGACGGCTGCCGCTTCCGCTGGCATCCGGCCTGTACGGCGTGCTGCTCGGGCTCGGCTTCGCGACCTTCGTGCTGACGCTTGCGGTCGTCGCGCTCGCCGTCGCTTGTGTCGCCTCCGGCCACCCGGCGCTCGGAGCGGTAGTCGGACTCGGGTTCGGCCTCGGCAGGGCACTGCCAGTGGTGACGCTCGCGTCGATCACGGAGCGACCACTCGGGCTCTTCATGCTGCGCCTGATGGCTGAGCGCCCGGCGTCGCTGCGCCTGCTCCGCGCGCTTGACGGCGTCGCGCTCGTCGCCTGCGCGCTGCTGCTCGCTCCCGGCGTCGCCGGGGCGGCAGTGCGCCTGGTCCCCGCCGGCGCGGACCCGAGCGCGGCTTCCGGTGCGATTGCATGGCAGCCGCCGTCCGGCCCGGGGGTCCTGCGCCGCGCCGACGGCACCAGGGTCGCGCTGCCCGGCAACGACCCCGCGCTGGGCGACGGCTACGTCGCCTGGCACGTCGGCGACGAGGTGACCGTGGCGAAGCAGACGAGCCTCGCGCCGGTCCTGTCGCGTCACGTCGCGCGCGCCTCCAAGCTCGCCGTGTCGAGCCGTTGGCTCGTCTGGCGTCGGCGCCGGCCGTCCGGCGATGCGATCGGCGCGGTCAGGCTGGACGACCCGAGCTCCGTGCGCCGGGTGGCCGCGGCGCGCGCGCCCGCCGAGCTCGGCCGGCCCGACCTCGACGGCGACCGCCTGGTGTTCCATATATCCGGTCCCCACGGAAGCGCAATCCGCGAGGTGAACCTGCGTACCGGCCGCCGACGCACGCGCGCCCGCGCCTACGGCGCGCAGCTGCTCGGTCCGTCACTGCTCGGGCGGGCGTTGCTCTACGTCCGGCTCGACCGCTGCGGCCAGCAGCTGCTCCTGCGCCGCCGCGGCCGGACACGCGTCATGATGCGCCGCGGGCCGCTCGCCGGCAGCGATATCGGCTTCGAGCCCGGCCATACCTCGCAGGGCGGCATGCACCCCTGCCCGGCGTTGCACGGCTCGCGCCTGATGCTCTGGTCAACCGCGCTGTCGAGCCGCTTCGTGTACGTCACCGCGCTCGCGCCCGCGGCTGCCGGCGCGCGTGCGGCGATCCTTCGGACCCGCCGGCGGGCTGGCAGCCGCTGACCCGCGCCGACCGGCGCCCTGGCTCACACACTGCAACCGGAGTGCCCCGGTCGCTACACCGCTGCCGCACGCGATCGACGGTTGTCGCCCATGCCCCGGATTCGCACAGCCCTATGCACCTGCGACGGCGGACGGGTGACGCGGACGCTCGGGATCAACTCGCGGGAGCGCCTCCGACTGATTCTCCGACAGAACTACACGAGTGCGCGCGGTGTCGGTGCGTCCCGCCCCGAAGTCGATTGCCGACGTGAGGCGAGGCTCGGCCGCTGCCAGGCCGGGTCATTGCGAAGATGGGCCGACGGCAGACGCGAGCGCCGCTCGCCCGCCGGAGCTCCGCTCGCGTTCGTGCCTGCGCGCGCTGGCAGCCGCCCCGCTTAAGGAGGTCGCCGACGGCGTGTGGCCGCTGCGCGGCGGCCTGCTGAGGACGATGAACGTCTATCTCGTTCGCGACGACGAGCGCGGCGGGGTCCTGGTCTTCGACGCCTGCGAGAAGGGCATGGCCGCGTCGATCGTCGCCGCCGCCATCCCGCTTGGCAGGATCTCGCGGGTCGTGCTCGGCGACGGTGACACCGACCACTGCAGCGCGGCGCCGGCGCTGCGTGCCTATGCCGACGTCCTCTGCCACCCGGACGCCGTCGAGCAGGCGCAGGGCTCCGGCGGCCGGGACTACTGGCGCCCCGAGGCTTTGCCGCTCGACGTGCGCCTGCTCCACGGCTTCACTCACCGCTTCGTCTGGGACGGGGGGCCGGTGCATGTTGGACCGCACCGTCCGCGAGGGCGAGCGGCTCGCCGGCTTCGAGGTCGTCGACCTGCCCGGCCACGCACCCGGGCCGATCGGGCTCTGGCGTGAGCGCGACCGCGTGGCGCTCGTCTCGGAATGCTTCTACATGAACGACATGCACGGCAGGCCGCAGCCGCCGAGCGTCCCGCTCGACTCCTACAACCTCGACACCGCGCAGGCCAGGCGCTCGATCCGCAAGCTCGCCGAGCTGCGTCCCGCCATCGCCTGCCCCGGGCACCTCGGGCCCCTCAACGGCGCCGACGTGGTGGCACAGCTCGAACCGCAGCGGCCGCCTGACTGTCGCGCCTCGCGCGTCCGTTGGGCTACGGCACGAGTGCTCTCTTGCGCGAGAGCGAGAGCGCCCGGCGCCCGGGCGCTTACGCCCCGATGAATTGGTAGTCCGTCTGGATCCGACCGTCGGCGCCGAGGACCACGAACTCGAGCCCCCCGCCGGCGACCTCACCAGTGTCAGTGACCATCTCCCAACGCCACGTGACGACATCCGCAAGCCTCGTCCCGTGGTCCTGTGGTCTGACCCCGTGGTCCTGTTGGGCGAGGTCGCGGGCCCCGACCACCCGCAGGAAGAGGCGCGTCCCGCCCGAGTCGCCGTCAGGACCCATCATCGCGCGGCCCACAAGTCCCGGCGCCAGAAGTGACACGACGCCGACGGCGATCCTTCCGCCCGCCAAGCCGACCGCCAAGTCCCTGGGCTCCATCAGCCGATCCTACGAGAAGGTGCCAGCCACACGACCGGAGCGATACTGCGCGCATGGCGCAACCGGACCGACGCAGACGGAGGTTGCTCGAGCGTCGCCACTTTGTGGCCGTCGCTCCAGGCGCCGCGGGCGGTGCGCGACGCCATGCCCAACGGGCCGCAATCGTCAGCCCGCCTTAGCGTACGCTCGAGGAATGGACGCCTTCCTCACTATCGCGAGCAAGCGGGAGGTGCGCGAATACGCTGATCGCCCGATCGATCCCGGGGTCGTCCGGCTCGTCCTCGAGGCTGGGCGGATCGCCGGCAGCGCCGCCAACCGCCAGCCCTGGGACTTCTTCATGATCGAGTCCGAAGATGCGCGGGCCAAGGTCGCCGAGTCCGTCTACGAACCCTCAAACCTCCGCGGCGCCCCGCTGGTGGTCGTGATCGCGATCCGTGGGCGCCGGCAAGCAGGGTTCGACACTGGGCGCGTGGCCCAGAATATGATGCTGGCCGCTTGGAGCGAGGGAATCGGCTCGTGTCCGAACGGGATGCACGACCGTGAGCAGGTGAAGACGCTCCTCGGCCTCCAGCAGGATCAGGAGCCCACGATCGTCCTGACGTTCGGCCACCCGGCTCGCACCAGGAAACCGGAGGCGCATTCCGCCATGCAGTGGCTCGAGCGCGCCGATCGACGACCGCTCGACGACGTCGTCAAGCGCGTCTGACGGGGCCCTGTTAGAGCTCGTCTCGCAGACGGTCGATGGACCTGCTCTGCGGCGCTCATCCGGCGGCGGGCTTCGGCAGAGGTGGAATCACTCCGTGGGGTCGATTACCTCCTCCATCCGGACTCGCTGGCCCATGCGAAGGCAGACAACCGTGATCCCCCACCTCCCGGCATGATGCGATCCGGGCGCTCGCGGCCACGGGGGACGCACCGCGTCACACTCGACTTCGATGTCTGGTCGTGATTGTCGCTGGCCTATGCTCGCCGCGTGGCGGCTGGCAGGAGTTCGATCGTCCCGGAGCTTTCGATCATGCGCACCCGTCAGGCGGGCGAGCAGCGGGCGACCTTCTTCGAGCTGTTCTTCGACCTCGTCTACGTCTTCGCGGTCACGCAGCTGTCCCACCACCTTCTCGCCGACATCAGCTGGGCGACTGCGGCCGAGACGGCGTTCATGCTCATGGCGCTGTACTGGGCGTGGAACTACACCACCTGGATGACCAACTGGTTCGACCCGGACACGGTCCCGGTCCGGCTCGTGCTGGTCTTCGTGATGCTCGCGAGCCTGCTGATGGCGGTGGCGATCCCGGAGGGTTTCGGCGAGCACGCTCTCCTGTTCGCGTGCGCCTACTCGGGCCTGCAGGTCGGGCGCAACGCGTTCGTGGTCGCGGTCACGCCTCGCGGTCGGTTTAACCAGAACTTCCGCCAAATCCTCGCCTGGAGCTTGCTGTCGGCCCCGCTTTGGGTGGCGGGCGGCGTCGTCGACGCCGACGGGCTGCGCTGGGCGCTGTGGCTGGCGGCGCTGGGCCTTGACCTGGCGGGGCCGTTGGCCGCCTACTGGCTGCCGCGCTTCGGCAATACGCCGATGAGCCAGTGGCAGATCGAGGGCGCCCACTTCGGCGAGCGCTTCCAGCTGTTCGTGATCATCGCGCTGGGCGAGAGCATCGTGCTGGCGGGCGCGACCGCCTCAGACACGGGGCTGGACGTCGAGGTCGTCGTCGCGCTCCTGCTCGCCTTCCTCTCCTCGACAGCGCTCTGGTGGCTGTACTTCGGCCAGGTCGCCGCCACCGTCTTGGAACGGATCCGCATGGCCACGGTTGAGGAGCGAGGCCAGATCGGCCGCGACATCTACACCTACCTGCACCTCCCGATCGTCGCCGGGATCGTTCTCGTCGCGGTCGCCGACGAGCTGGTGATCGCGCATCCGGCCGACGACCTGCAGGACGGGGGCGCGCTGGTCGCGCTCGGCGGCCCCGCCCTCTTCCTCATGGGCCTGATGGCCGTCGCCGCCAGGATCGGCTACGCCCAGAGCGGGCCGCGAGTCGTCGCCGTCGTTGCGATGCTCGCCGCCGTGCCGCTCGCTTCCGGCGCGAGCGGGCTACTCGTCTCAGCGTTGCTCACAGCGCTCCTGGCGGTGCTGGTCGTGGCCGAGCAGCTACGCGGCGGGCACGCCTGACGGTCGCGAGCTCGACACCTAGACCCGGTCTGAGAGCAGCGCGCCCGCCGCCCTCTGCGTCATCCCGCCGACCCGGGCTCTAGCGACGACCCGCGCGGACCGGCGCCCGCACCGCCGGGTTTCCGGATTCACCGCGTCCCGTCCTCCACCCGAAAGGGCGTAGTCACGCTCCCCAGCGGTCTGCGAGTGACGAGCGTCGCGCGCACGCTGGTCGACCGCTCGCCGGCACGGCCTGCTTGACATGGGCGCCTTGAAGCGCTCACGCGAACGCGTGGAGTGGCGTCCGTCGCTGGCGACGCTCGACAGCGTCATCGCGGATCTCGAGGACTGAAATCGCGCAGGCTCCTGTCTAACGCACTGGAGGGGCCCTGAACTTCGTGCTCCCGACGCAGCCGTATGTGCGAACGCCGCGCGCGCCAGGCTTTTACGATCGTCACATGTGCCGTGTGCTCGCCTATGTCGGAGAGCCGATCTCGCTGGCGCAAGTGCTGTTTGAGACCGACAGCTCCCTCGTACGCCAGTCCTACAGCCCGCGGATGATGGAGAAGGTCCTCAACCTGGCCGGTTTCGGCATGGCGGCCTGGGATCCGCGCTCGGTCCATTCAGACGACCCGTTCACCTATCGCGTGACGACGCTGCCGAGCTTCGATCCGAACCTTCGCAACCTGGCCGCCAAGCTCGCGCCGACTTGTCTCGTCGCGCACGTCCGTGCCGTCCTCGACGCCGATCACGAATCGGTCGCGCAGTCGAACCTGCACCCGTTCTATTTCCGGGACACGAGTGTCGCGCTGGCGCACAACGGCCACCTGCGCGAGTTCGGCCGCATGCGGTACGACCTCGTCCAGCACATCCGGCCCGACCTCGCGCAGCGCATCTCGGGGAGAACGGACTCGGAGTGGATCTATGCGCTCGTGCTGTCTCAACTCGATGATCCCTATGGGGAGCCGGAGACGCGCGAGCTGGCAGACGCCGTGGCATCCGCCCTGCGCCTCCTCCGCGAGGTCCGGGCGCGGCACGGGATCGACACGTCGTCCCCGGTGAACCTGTTCCTTGTCACGGGGCGGTCGCTCGTCGCGACGCGGTTCTCATTCGACTATGGCTGGTATCCCGACGAGGACGCCCTCCTCGAGACGGACCTCCCGTACTGCAGCCTCTGGTACACCGTCGGTGGCGCCTACGTGCAACGTGAGGACGGCGAGTCGGCGATGGCGGCGAGCGACGTGCTCCGCTCGTTGCTGATCGCCTCTGAGCCGCTCACGGTCGACATGTCCGCGTGGCTCGAGGTGCCGGAATATTCGATGATCACGGCAGCGATCGGTACCGACGGGCTCGACTTCGAGACGCGCGACCTCGATGTCTGACGGCCCGACGAGCACGGGTGGAGAGACCGCGGATACCGTCGCCTTCCTGGCTACGGTTCCGCTCCTCGAGGGAATCCCCGAGGCGGAGCTCGCCGAGCTCGCACGGGTCCTCCGCCGCCGCGACGCCGCAGCGGGCGAGGTCCTGTGGCGTGAGGGAGACGAGGCACTGGGCATGGTCCTGATCGTCGACGGACAGGTGTCGGTCTCCCTGCGGCTACCGGGGGACCGCGCGCTCGAAGTGGCCAGCGTGGGGCGGGGGGAGGCGCTCGGCGAGATCCCGTTGCTCGACGGCGGACAGCACTCGGCGACAACGCGTGTGACCGAGCCGGCCAGCCTTCTCTCGCTCAGCCGCGCGGACTTTGCCGCCCTCGTTTCACGCCAACACCCGACGGCGTTCGCGCTCAAGCGGCGCATCGCGCACGTGGCCTGCGCGCGTCTGCGCCTCCAGCTCGCGGCCCTCGCGCGGTCGCTCGGCGGCGGGCCCGGCGAGCACGCGGGCGACGCGGCCGAGGTCCTCGCCGAGCTCGAGTTCTGCGAGGCGCCGGACAGCAGGTACGTGCGTAGGCTCGCGGACTTCCGCACCTTCGACCCGCTCGCGCTCTGGGGATTCCTGACCGCCGGTCGCTTCGCCCGGTGCCCGGCGGGCCGCACGCTGATCGCCGAGGGAGCACCCTCGACGGCCTGCTACCTCACGATTAACGGCGCCGTGGAGAAGGTGATCGTCCGCGGCGGCCGCCGCATCCGCGTTGGGCTGGCGGGTCCCGGCCTGGCATTCGGGTACGAGAGCCTGATCGACGGCGGTCCGTCGCCGGTCACCGCGACGACCCGCGAGCGGACGCTGTTCTTGCTGTTGCCCCAAGACGCCTTCGAACGGCTGTTCCACCGCGAGAACTCCGAGTCGCACGTGTTCCTCGACGTGATCAACCGTGACCTCATGGCGGCGCTGCGCCAGGTGTTCCGCCCACAGGCCCGGCTGGCGTCGAGCGTCTAGCAGGCCAGCCTGGGCGGCAGATCCGCCGGCACGTCCGCCACGTCGCGGAAGTCCATCGCAAAGGACATGAAGCGATAGACGTCTGCGAAATTGGTTGCGAGTCCCAGCGACGCGCGAACAGCGCCGCCCGTGGGCATCCCCACGAGCCCGATGTAGTCATCGAGGATCATCCCGTCCTCGAACTCCTCCTCCACAAGGGTCTCCTTGGAGAGCGAGAACGCGACCTCCCCGGCGCCGGGATTGCAGAAGCACCCCGTCCGAACGGAGATGTTGTGCGCTGCCGCGACGATGTCGACAAAGCGTTCGTCGACCACGCGGCCGTCCGGGTGCAGGAAGTTGAAGGCGATCGTCGCGCCGCGGCGGTCCCACGTAGTCGGCCCATAAACGCGAACCAGCGGGCTGCCGTCCGAGTGCTCCAACCGTTGCATCTCTTCCAGCAACCACGTCCCGAGGCCCTCCACTCGCCGCGAGATCGTGTCGATGCCGATCCGCTCGATATGGCGCAGGCCGATCTCGACCGCCGGGATCCCGAGGTAGTCGACCGTGCCGTCCTCGAACAGCGCATGGCCGGACTGCGGCACGACCATGTCGCCCTGCACGTTCGCGGCGACGACGGTGCCCCCGCTGAACCAGGGGCGCCGCAGTCGCTCGACCGTCCGTCGCCGGGCGAGCAATGCGCCCAGGCCGGTCGGGTAGCCGAACATCTTGTAGAACGACACCGCGACGAAGTCCGGCTCGCACATCGACAGGTCGAGACGGCTCGTCGGCACGAATGCGGCGCAGTCAAGGAGGACGTCCCAGCCCCGTTCATGTGCCAGCTCAATCCACGCCAGCGGGTGCTTGACGCCAGAGAAGTTGGACTGCGCCGGGTAGGCGAAAAGGTTGTGGCCGTCTGCGGCGCCGTCTTCCAGATGGTTCTCGAGCACGCAGTCGGCCACTCGTAGATCGGGCGCCTCGAGCGGCACGTACGCCGTCTGGGCCCCCTTCGCCCGGGCGAACTGGCGGATGCCGTTGACGGAGTTGTGGTTGTCGAAGGTCGCGAGGAAACGACCACGCGGCCCAAACGGGTAGGCCTCGCCGACGAGCCGCAGTGCGCCGGTGGCGTTCGGGGTGAAGATGCAGGCGTACTCGCTCTCGGGCGCGTTGAAGTGCCGCAGCACTGCCGCCCGCGCCTGCTCCACCAAGCCGCTGGCGGCCGACGAGGTGGGGTTGGCCGAGTGCGGGTTGCCGTAGACCGTGTCGCGCAGCATGCGCAGGTGCTCCTCGACCTGCGACTCCGCGTAGAGACTCCCGCCGGTGTAGTCGAGGTAAACGTCGCCGCCGGCGTCGATCCGGCCGTACTCCGTGGAGCGAAGCTCATCGAGGACGGCCGTTTCGCGGAAGGACGGATTCGCGTCGAGGAAGGCGGCCTGCGCCTGGGCCCGTCCGGACGGATCGAACCGCTCCTGCGCGACTGTGCCCGGCTTCTGGAACAGCGTCGCCATCACGCAACCGCGCGCTCGGGCAACTGGCACTCACCGTGAGCGCACACCTCGAACCCCGGGTCCTTGGTGGCCCAGCCGTGTCGCACCAGCAGGCCGTGGATCTTACACCCCAGGCACACGCCGAGAACCGACTCCATCCACATCAACGTCAGGCAGATGGCGCAGATCGTCCGGGGGAGTGTGCCGCGCACACCGCTGTTGGTGATGACCATCATCGAGAAGGCCATGCCGAGGCCGAGCGTCCAGGCGAACCGCTTGGGCTTGGCTGAGACCCAGTCCGGCGGGTGGCGGAGCGTCATCGCGCGCGCGATGACGCCCATCGGGCTGTACCGCAGCCCGGCCGTGAGCCGGACGAGGAACTCGACGAAGAAAAGGGTCGAGACCACCTGCAGCGGCACGTACTCCGCGGCGAAATACGCATAGCCGAAGGCCACCGCGCCCAGCACCATGGTCAGGCCGGCGGCCGCCCGGACCTCGTTCTCGTCGAAAACGGCGGCCTGCAGTGCAGTGCCGTCTGGCGCCAGGTCCGAGATGCGCTGACCGAGGCTGAGCTCCATGACGTCCCCCTAGTGAGAAGCGGCCTGTTCCGCAGTCGATGCGCTCGGGATGCCGAGCAGTTCATCGAGCACCCAGATCAATCCCAGCCAGCCGATGAACAGCTGGGGGTGGTCTTCGCCGTCGCCGGCCTGGCCGGTGATCTCGTCGCCGTTGACGACGACGTCGATGGTGATGTGCTTGGTCTGGGCGCTCATGAGCAGAGCATCCAACGCCGGGGCTCACCGCACATCGGGGCGACCCCCTGACTTGACCCCAGTGTCTAGGGGCGGCCCCGGCACCCCAGGCGTCAGCGGCAAGATCGGCGCCGAGCGGTCGAGCGCCTGGATCTGCGACTTCTCGTCGACGCACAGCACGACGGCGGCGTCGGGCGGGTTGAGGTAGAGCCCGACGATGTCGCGCACCTTGTCGATGAACTGTGGGTCGGGCGAGAGCTTGAAGGCTTCGGTCTGGTGCGGCTTTAGCCCGAAGGCCCGCCAGATCCGGCTGATCGCGGTCTGGCTCAGCCCGGTCGCGGCCGCCATCGAGCGCGTCGACCAGTGGGTGGCGCCCCGCGGCTGCTGCTCGAGCGTCTTGACTATCACCCGCTCGATGTCGTCGTCGCCGATCGAGCGCGGCTTGCCCGGGCGGGGCTCGTCGTGCAATCCATCGAGGCCGCGCTCCGCGAAGCGGCCCCGCCACCTTCCGACCGTCGACTTGTTGCACCCCAAACGAGCCGCGATCTCCTTGCTCTGCTCTCCCGCCGCCGCGGCCAACACGATGCGGCAACGCAGCGCCAACGCCTGAGCGCTGTTCGGGCGCCGAGCCCACCGCTCGAGCACTTCCCGCTCCTCATCGCTGAGCACAATCTCCGCACGCACCGGCATCGGCCCTCCAATCGTCGCTGTCCTTGACGACGGAGTTCGCCGCCGAACGCGGCGTGCCTGCGGACTAACGACTCAGGTGACTAGCCGGCAAGCGCCTCCGACAGGCCGGCCCGGTTCCGGATGCCGAGCTTGCGATAGATGCTGGTCAGATGTAACTCGACCGTCTTCGGGGTCACATAGAGCGCCTGAGCGATGTCGCGGTTGCTCTGGCCCTCGGCCGCCAGGTCGGCAACTCGCCGCTCGCTCGGGGTCAGCGACTCCGCGCCGGTGAGTGCCTGTCGCCTCGGGCGGCCGCCGGCGGCGTAGAGCTCGGTCCGCGCGTGCTCGGCCAGCGGCTGCGCACCGCGGCGCTTCGCGATCTCGAACGCGTCCCGCAGCGGCGCCCGAGCGTCCGACGGCCTCCGTGCGAGCCGCATCGCCGAACCGAGCGCCGTGAGCGCCTTCGCATGCTCCAGACGTGCCGGAGAACCCTCGGCGATCTCCACCGCCTCGTGCAGGAGGTCGAGTCCGTCCCGGCGCCGCATCGTGCCCAGCAGCCGCAGGGTCCGCGCCAGCGATCCCGGCGCTCCCCACCGTCGTGCCTCGACCAGCTCTTCCTCGAGGAGTGCCAGCGCCTCGTCGCGCCGCTCTAGACCGTCCAGTGCCTGGGCCTTCAGCGACCGCCAGGGAGCCCAGGCGACGTTGTCCACGTTCCCCAGCCGTTCCCGATGGAGATCGGCTTCGGCAAGCGCCCGCGCTCGGTCACCCTCGGCGAGCGAAAGCTCGATCGCGCTGCGGCACACCAGCGCATCCCCGTCGGAGCCCGGGCTCGGCTGCGGGCAGCTCGTCAGCACGGCTCGTGCCCCCTCGACGTCGCCGCGCTCGATCAGCACGCGAGCGAGAAACCCCGCCGCGTACGCCATGCCGGCCCCGTTCTGCTCATCCATCAGGCCGATTCCCTCGATCCCCTGGCGGAGCGCGTCCTCGGCCTCGGCCAGCTCGCCGCGGTAGAGCCAGGTCCACCCACGCCACACACTGACGCTGGAGACCCCGATCATCGAGCCCATCTGCTGGGCCGAGCTCATCGCCGCATCGCATACGGTCAGCGCTTCGTCGCGATCGGCGAGCACGAGCACCCCCGTGGGAACCAGCGTCATGAAACCGGCGTCGAGAGCGATCAACCTGCCGTCGGCAAGCACCGCGAGGGCGAGCTCGGCGCACTCCTCCGCTGTTCCGCCCCGCAGCGCCCAATCCCATGCGGCCACCCCGCTCAGCATGGCGGCGCCGAGCCCCTTGCCGAGCCCGGCGGCGCGCACGCGCGCGAGCCGGTCTGCGGCGTCCGGCACCTCAGCGCCGAACGCCACGGTGTACAGCTCGAGTGCCTCGAGCGCGCGGCGGGCGCCGCGGGGCTCGGCCGGGATGTCTGACAGCGCCCGCTGCACGACCGTCGCGGCGTCCTGGGGCGGGCCCGTGAAGAGGACCATCCGCCCGAGAACTGCGGCGGCCTGCGCTCGCGCCCGCGGGCCCAGCAGGTGATCGTCGACGTGGCTGATGTGCTCGGCGGCCGCCCGCGCGTTCACCATCGCCTCCGCCAACCCGAGCTCCAGCAGCAACTGCTCGCGCTGGTCCGCCGGCGGCGGCTCCTCCAGTGCGCGGCGCAGGTACGACACTGCACTCTCGGCCGCGCCTCGACGCCGCGCCGCCTGGGCTGCATCTCGCAGGAGGGTCACCACCCAGAGCTCGGCGCGGCAGGGCACCGCCAAGAGCTGCGCCGCCACGAGCTCGGGCGCAGCACCGAGGTCCAGCAGCGCCTTGGACGCGCGCTCGTGGAGCAGCTCACGCTCCGTCGCGGAGACCTCGTGGTACACGGCATCGCGCACCAGCGGGTGCACGAAGCCGAGCGGCGGCTCGGCCCGCAGGATCTCCGCTCCCGCCAACGCGCGAGCGGCATCCGCCACACGGTGCTCGTCGAGCTCGGCCAGCGTCGCGACGGCCGGGAGCCCTGCGCCGTCGCCGAGGACCGCGACCGCGCGCGCGACCGGGACGGCGTCGTGCGGCAGCCTTGCCAGGCGCAACAGCACGGTGCGCGACACTGCGCGCGGGCCGACAGCGCCGATCGCGTCGGCGTGAGCCCGGTCGGGCTTCACGCCCTCCGCCTGCAGGGTCTTGAGCAACTCGCGCAGGAGCAGCGGATTGCCGCCGGTCGCCTGATGACACGCCGCGCAGAAAGGCTGCTCGGCGGCGGCTCCCAGGCGCCCGCGCACGAGCTCGGCGACGGCTGGCGCGCTCAGCTCGAATGGGCGGATCGAGACCGCCACGGGATCGTCCGCGATCTCCGCCAGCAGCCGGGAGTCCGGTCGCTGCCCGGATGTGCGCGCCGCGGCCGCGACGAGCACCTGCAGGCCCTCCAGCCTGCGCTCGAGGTAGGCCACGAAACGCAGCGACGCCTGGTCACACCAGTGCAAGTCGTCGATCAGGAGCATCAGGGGCACCTCCGCGGCGATGTTCGCCGTGAGCCAGAACAGGCCGTACAGGACCCCGAAGGAGACGTCAGCCGCGGCGTCTTCGTCGTCAGGCGGCTCGAAGACCCGGGCCGCGGGCTCTGCGGGCCCGGTCAGCCACCGCGCCCGCACTGCGGGATCGACCAGGAGCGGGTCGAACAGTTGCCGCACGACGCCGAACGGCAGCTCGCGCTCGAGGTCGCTCCCGCGGGCGGCAAGGACCCGGAACCCTGCTGCGTCCGCCGCTTCACGAGTCGCCGCGAGCAGACGGCTCTTCCCGATTCCGGCCGGTCCCTCCACCAGCGCCAGACCCGGCTCCCCCTCGAGGGCGCGCTGCAGCAGGTCCTCGAGAACACCGAGCTCGCGGTCGCGCTCGAGCAATGAGCTCTCGCCGCCGGCCGGCGATGCCGCAGCTCGGGCTCGGCTATCGATCGCCACCGGTCCCCCCTGTTGCTACGGCTCCCGCTCCGAGATCCCGGCACGTATCTTGTCGACTACCTCAGGCGGGACCTCGTCCATGCCGTGCTCGTCGCGCGCGTGCAGAGCAACCTGCTGGAGGATCTCGTCGTCCGACTCGCCCTGGAAGGTCGCCCAGCACCCGGGGACCAGCTGGCCGCAGCTGAACTCCTTCACTCCTACCTCCTTTGTTGTGCGGAGGCTAACCGGTCACCACTTCTGGCTCCGGCTACTCGTCTCCGCGGTAGTACCGCTGGCCAGGCGAGTGGATGTAGCGGGGGCCGTCGGCGGGCTCGGTGGGAGCGACGCTCACGGGGGTTGCGGAGCGGGCGTTCGTCGAGCCATCGTCGGTGGCGAGTAGTACGACCGCGAGGCTGAGGCCGGCCACCGCGATCATCGCGATTGCCAGCAGCGTGCGCAGCTGGCGGTAGTGGGACCGGAGCACAACGGCCGGGTGTTGTGTTGGGACTGTCTGGGACATCGCTGCCTCCTGTGCCGGGGCGGCCGGCTTGGCGGCTCGCCTGTCGGTGGGTTCGAGGTTCGGGAGGAGCGTGCCGGGAGGCGGTTGTGGCCCGGTGACACCGCGGTGACAGGGCAGCGACAGCGGCTTGGCGGCCGCGCGCCCCTCCGCTACGTTGGGTCCGACCGGCCCCCGCTCCTCAACTTGCCCCCATGGAGTTCCGCATCCTCGGCCCCCTGGAAGCCCTCGACGAGGACGTCGATGTAGCGCCGGCCGGGACCAAGCGCCGGGCGCTGCTTGCGCTGCTGCTGTTGCACGCCAACGAGACCCTTCCGATCGAGCGTCTGATCGACGAGCTGTGGGGAGAGGTTCCGCCGGTCACCGCGGCCAGGACGGTGCAGGCGCACATCTCACGACTCCGAAAGGCACTCAACGTCGGCAACGGCGCCGACGCCGTCATCGTCACCCGCGGGCACGGCTATCAGCTGCGGCTCGATCCCGAGCGTCTCGACTCGCACCGCTTCGAACGGCTCGTCGCCGAGGGCAGCGCTGAGCTCGCCGCGGACCTTCCGGCGCGCGCGGCCTCCGCCTTCGAGTCGGCGCTCCGTCTATGGCGCGGAGCGCCCCTTGCCGACCTCGTCGACGAGCCGTTCGCCCGGCGCGAGACGGCCCGTTTGGAGGATCTGCGGCTCGCCGCGATCGAACAGCTGAACGAGGCCAAGCTGGCGCTCGGACGCCATGCCGAGCTGATCGGGCAGCTCGAGGCGCTGATCGGCGAGCACCCCTACCGGGAGAGCCTTCGAGCGCAGTTGATGCTCGCCCTGTATCGCAGCGAGCGCCAGGCGGACGCGCTGCAGGCCTACCAGGATGCGCGCAGGACCCTCGTCGAGGAGCTGGGGATCGAGCCTGGGGAGCGTCTGCGCGAGCTCGAGCGGGGCGTCCTCGCGCAGGACCCTGCGCTCGCGCTTGTGGAGGTGGAAAGCGGCGAGCGCCCGCCCAGCCGAATGCCCGTTCCACCGACCCGCATGTTGGGTCGGGACCAGGATTGCGAGGACGTAGCTGAGCTGCTGGGCCGCGGGGACGTCCGACTCGTCACCCTCACCGGCCCCGGCGGCGTCGGGAAGACGCGACTGGCGCTCGAGGTCGCCGGACGGCTCGAGCCCCAGTTTCGCGACGGCGGCTGGTTCGTCTCGCTCGCCGCCACCGCGGGCGCCGAGCACGTGCCGAGCGCGATCGCGCAAGGCCTGGGGGTCAAACCGCTCGAGGGCGAGACCCCGAAGGAGGCCATCGATCGCTACGTGACTCATAAGCGCGGGCTGCTGGTGCTCGACAACTTCGAGCACCTCTTGGCGGCCGCCCCGTTGGTCACCGACCTGTTGGTCGCCAGTCCCGGACTGGCGGTGCTGGCGACCAGCCGGGAGCCCCTGCGGCTTCAGAGCGAGCGGTGTTACGGCGTCGGCCCGCTGGAGCTCCCAGCCGACGCCGATCCGGCCGCCGTCGAACGGGCCGCGGCCGGCGCACTGCTCGTCGAGCGCGCACAAGGCCACGACCGAACCTTCGCGCTGACGGAGGACAACGCCGGCGTCGTCGCGGAGATCTGCCGGCGCCTCGATGGGCTGCCGCTCGCCATCGAGCTCGCCGCGGCGCGCCTGCCGGTGCTAGACGCCGATCAACTGAACACCCGCCTCGCCCGGGCGCTCGACGTGCTGGCGAGTGGGCCGCGCGACGTACCGAACCGCCAGCGCACGCTGCGGGCGACGATCGACTGGAGCCACCGCCTCCTCAGCACCGCGGAGGCGCGGGCGTTTGCCCGCTTCGCCGTCTTCAGGGGCGGGGCCACGACCGAGGCCGCCGAAGCGGTCACCGGCGCCGACCTCGATGCCCTGCACGGACTCGTCGACAAGCAGCTTCTGCTGCGCAGCAAAGACTCCAGCCCGGAGCCCCGGCTGCTGATGCTCGAGACCGTCCACGAGTACGCCCGTGAGCAACTGGATGCCGAGCCGTACGCCTCCCGCGCACGCGAGCGCCACTGCCGGCACTACCTCGCGCTCGCCGAACGAGCCGAGCCGGAGCTCCTCACGCGCGGTGAGCCCCTCTGGCTGCCACGGCTCGACGCCGAGGTGGACAACTTCCGGGCGGCACTCGACTGGAGCCTCGCCCGTGAACCGTCGCTCGCGCTGCGCCTGGCCGGCCGACTGGACCTCTTCTGGGGCATCCGCAACGGGTCAGCCGAGGGTCTCGAGTGGATCGGGGCGGCGCTCGGTGCGGCCGGCGACGATTCGCCGGTGAGCGACCGCGCCCGAGCCCGCCGAGCGCAGGTCTTCCTTCTCGGTCAGAAGGGAGCCCTGTACGACTGGCGGGGGTCGATGGCGGAAGCGCGCGCTGCGGCGGACGACGCGCTGGCCCTCTCCCGGCAGGCCGGCGAGCCCGGAGGCATAGCCGACGCCCTCCTGCTGCTGGCGGACTTCCACGTCACCGAGAGCCTCCCACAGCGTCGGCGGCGTGCACTGGCGGACGAGGCCCTCGTCCTCGCGCGCGAGTCCGGCGACGAAAGGCTGGTGGCGTACGCGCTGAAGGAGCGGGCACTTGCGGTCCCACCGGAACACGGAGCGGCGGAACTGGACGAGGCCGTGGCCATGCTGCGGAAAGTCGGCAGGGCGCGCCAGCTCATGTGGCTGTACTCCGGCACCGCCTACAACGCGATCAAGCGCGGTCGCCCGGATCTCGCGCGGCCGTTGTTGGAAAGCGCCCTCCCGCTCGCGCGCGAGATCGGAGACGCGTCGGAGCTTGCCTTCGTGCACGGCAACATGGGTCTCGAGGCGCTCTTCGCAAACGACCTCGATCGGGCGCACACTGCTTTCGGCGAGCAGCTGCGGCTCTGTCGCGAACATGTACTCTGGGTGGCGGCTGAGGGTATGGCGGGGCTCGCGGCGATCGAGGCCCGGCGCGGGGATGCGGAGCTTGCCGCTCGACTGCTCGGCGCAGCGACCGCGGCCGGCCCATGGGACGGCGATGCGGACGTTACCGCGCGCCTCGAGACCGAGTTCTTCGGCCCCGGCCGCGCGCAACTCGGCAGCCGACGCTGGAACGAAGCCCACACGGAAGGCGCCCAGATGAACTTCGATGAGGCGATCGCCTTTGCCTTGAAGCCTCCTAGGAGGCAGGGCTGACGCGGGCGCCCCCGACCGCGCCGCCCAGCACATCAATCTCCTGTCCGATTCCTTGGGCGATCAGGTCGAGGCCGTCGATCGCGTCGGGATCCGCGCACAGGCCGAAGGAGATGCGTCCGGACGCCGACACGATCGCCACCCGAAGGGCGTGACCATGCGCGATCTCGGCGAGCGTGTGCAACTCCAGCAGGGGGGCACCGAGCACCGACTGTGTCCCGCGCGGCCCCGGGACGTTCGAAACGTTGAGCGTGAACACGCGGGGGCTCATCGCCCAATGATCGGCGTGGCGCTTGAGCGAGCGGGACAGGTGCGAGAGGTCGCGGAAGAAGGCGTCGAGAGTCTGGGCGTCGTGGCGCTGCTTGGACTTGCGCGTCTCCCGTGCCACCGCGACCAGCCGCGCGAGCGGATCGTCCTGGTCGAGCGGGAGGTCCACCACCATGAACGAGTCGCGGTTGGCGTTGTCGGGCTCGCCCGGCTGATGCAGGCTCACGGGGACCTTCACACGCAGTCCCTCCGCGGGCGCGCCGAGCTGGTCGAGCCACGCTCGGAGGCCGGCCCCTACCGCGCTGAGTGCCACGTCGTTCACGGTCGCGCGCTCCGGAGCGGCATGGCCGATGCGCCGCAGCTCCTCGAGCGGCGCGTCGACGAACGCGACCTCGCGGTGCGGGCCGACGCGTCGGTCGAGCGGGGAGGGGATGGCGCGCCGCCCCAGTTCTTGGCGCAGGGTCTGGGGGACGTGTGCCGCGCTCCGCACGGCGGCCGTGACCCTGTGCGGCGGCCGCCCCGCGGGCCGCCCCGCCGGGCGCGATGGAGGTCGCCCCTCCGCGGTCGCCTCCAGCAGCAACTCACTTGCCATCCGCATCGCGGTCACTCCGTCCGCGACGGCGTGATGTATGCGCCAGACGAGCGCCGTGCGTCCACCCGCGAGCGGCGACACCACATCCATCGCCCACAGCGGGTGGTCGCGGTCGAGCGGCGTGGCCATTGCCGTGCCCACCAGCCGACGCAGACCGACATCGTCGAGCGCCCCACGGTCGATCACGTGCCGCTCGAGCGAGAAGCCGGGATCGTCGTTCCACGCGGGCGGGCCCTCCCCCGGATCGAGTCTCTGCATGAGCCGCGGCACAGCGCCGAGGCGCTTCTCGAGATGCGCCCGCACCTGCGCCGCGCTCCGTTCACCCGCGATCACGATCACCTTGCAGCAGTGCCCGCGGACCGTGCCGGACTCGAGCGCAAGGATGCGCGCGTCCTCGGCGCTGAGGAGCTCGCGAGTCATGGGCCGCAGATCTCATGGTGGCGGTCGAGGACCTCACCCGCAAGGGCAGCGCCCGCGTGGACGCGCCAGGCGCTCGCCGAGCACGAGCTACGACGCGTGCCGCCGCGCACCAACCAGGACATGCGCGATGCGATCGCCGCGGCGCTCACCGCACGCGGCTACGAGGAAGGTCGCTTTGAACGCTTCGGCGACATCATCGTGCCACCAGCCGCTTGAGATTCCGGATCTGGAACGCCTTGATGAGATCCCCCACGCCCTGGAACAGCGCCCAGATCCCGGCGAAAACCAACAGCGTGTAGGCCTTGTCGATGAAGAACTGCCCGCCGGTCCAGAAGGCGAGGATGAGCATCGCGATTCCCGAGATCAGGCCGAACCACCACAGCTCGTTCGTGTCGCGCTCGCCGAACGCCTGGATGATCCAGAACAGCCCGACCAACAGGAACAGGAAGCCCAGGATGTCCGCAATTCCCGCGAACGTCTCCTCCGGGTTGATCAGCGCGATCACCCCGGCGATCAGCAGCAGTACCCCGAAGATGATCAGGATCCAGCGCATCGAGCCCTCCACCAGGCCGGCGAGCACAAGCTGCTGAAACCCGGACACCAGGAACATCGCCCCGATCAGCACGCCGACGGTGGTGATCGACGCCTGGTCGAACTGCAGGACCGACAGCGCGATCACGATCCAGAAGATCCCGAATACGAGCCAGAGCCACCAAAGGCGGGCCATCCCCAGGACCGCCTCGCGTGCCGCCGCGTCCCTCGGCGAAGCTTCCATTGCGAGTCTCCTTCGTAGAGGTTCCGCAAAAGGATGGCCGAGCGGCCGGACGCCCCCCGGCCCTACGCGGCCGAGTCCGGCTCGCGCAGCGGGAACAGCTCCAGAAACCGCGTCGCCGCCCGGCGGTCGCCCTCCACCGCCAGATCACCCGCACGCTCGGCGTCGGCCGCCCCGTAGCCCTGCCACAGCACCCCGGCCAGCGTCATGGTGTCGGATGTGATCGTCGCGTCCGCGTCCGGGGCCTCGCCGCGGGAGAGCTTGAACTCTCCGTCCTTCACCTCGGCGCGGAACACCTGGTTGCCCAGGCGCAGCTCGTAGGTCGCGCCAAGGTCCCCCGCGACGCCGGCATCGAACAGCGTCCGCAACGCGATCATCGTCGAGTCGACACCCAGCTGAGGGTCCCCGGGCGGCACGGGCGCGAACGTCCCCCACCGCCCCAGTTCGATGAGGACCGGCTCCAGCGCACGCCCCCGGTCGGTTAGCTCATATACGCGCGACCCCGCCGGCGGGGCGAGCGTCCGCCGCCGAAGGAGCCTGGCAGCCTCCAGCTCCCGCAGCCGCTGAGCCAACACGTCCGGCCCCACGTGCGGCAGCCCCGCCCGCAGGTCCGTGAACCGCTTCGGGCCCAGGATCAACTCGCGCACCACGAGCAGCGCCCAGCGCTCCCCGACCATGTCGAGCGCCCGCGCGATCCCGCAGAGGTCTCCATAGGTTCGCATGGCTCTACTTGGTTTTTCCAACTCTATGGTATGTTACTCCGATCAACGGACGAGAAGGAGCACGCGGATGAGCGAGCGCGACGGATTCCAGCCGGGCGTCCCCTCATGGGTCGACGTGATCGGCCGCGATGCCGGGCAGCTGACCGGCTTCTACGGCGCCGTCTTCGGCTGGGACTTCACCGGCCCCGGCGAGATGCCGGGCGATCCACCCGGCGAGTACTTCGTCGCCCAGCTGCGCGGCCGCGACGTCGCGGGCGTCGCCTCGCTCCCGCCGCAGGCCAAAGGGCCCGGCTGGAACACCTACATCGAGGTGCAGAGCGTCGACGACACCGCCAAGAAGATCGAGGACGCCGGCGGGACGGTGCTTGCCCCGCCGTTCGACGCGCTTCCGGCCGGCCGGATCGCGGTCGTGGCCGACCCGCACGGCGCCTTGTTCGCGATCTGGGAGCCCCGCGAGCGCCGCGGCGCGCAGCTCGTCAACGAGCCGAGCGCCTGGAGCATGAGCGCCCTCAACACGCCGGACCCCGGTGGCGCCGCCGCCTTCTACAACACGGTGTTCGGCTGGACGCTCGACACCTTCCGGCTGGGCGACATGGAGGTCGGCCTCTTCCGCCTCCCGGGCTACGTCGGCGGCGAGCCGGAGCAGCCCGTCCCCCGCGACCTTGTGGCCACCATCGTGCCGGCGCAAAACCGGGAGGCGCAAGAGGCGAGGTGGAGCGTCGACTTCTGGGTCGACGACGTTGACCGCGTCGTGGGCACTGTCGCCGAGCGCGGCGGGAGCGTGGTCACTGAGCCCTACGCCATCCCGTCCCTGCGGCAGGCCGTCGTGGCCGACCCGAACGGCGTCCCGTTCAGCGTCAGCCAGCTCAAAGCGGGTTGATCGCCGGTCACTTTCTCTCCTCGCGCGCGTCTACGTAGGTGAACCCGAGAGAACGGAGGACCGGACAGTGCTCAAGGACGCCCGCGTGGCCACCAGGATCCCGGTGCGCGACCTGAATCGAGCGAGGGAGTTCTACGCCGACAAGCTCGGCCTCGAACCCAGCGAGGAGCGGCCCGGCGGCCTGCTCTACCGCTGCGGCAAGGGCGAGTTCACGCTGTTCGGATCGGCCGGCATCTCGCCGGGCACCTTCACACAGATGGCGTTCGACGTGGACGACCTCAGGGCCACCGTCGCCGCGCTGAGGGAGCGCGGCGTCGAATTCGAGGAGGTCGACATCCCCGGGCTCGAGACCGTCGACGGGATCGCGGAGGTGGAGGGCAACTACCCGAGCAAGGGCGGCGTGGGCGAGCTCGCCGCCTGGTTTCGCGACCTGGACGGCAACATGCTCGGCGTCGCCCAGGCGCTCACCAGGCGGCCGTAGCAGTGCACCTGGAGCTCTCGCCGGTGGCGCTCGAACAGCGCCGCGAACGCGGCCTCGTCTCCGGGCAGCGTCATGGCGCCAGGCGGGCGACCACGCACGCCACCGGGGCGCTCCGAAGCTCCTCGATGAGCGGCTCCCCCACGGCGAAGCCGCGCTCGCGCAGCGCCTCGGCCACCTGCTCGGCAGACGCCCGCGCATCATCCGCGGCCCGCCACCCGGGCGCCTGGTCGATGACGAACAATCCGCCGCCGGGCGCGAGGTGCCGCCGCACCACCGCCAGCGCCTCGTCCGAGCGCCACAGATCGGCCACGTGCACGCCGAACACCTTGTCGAAGCGCTCCTCGCCGAAGTCCGCATGCTCCAGCGCGACCGTCTCGAACACCGCCCTGCCCGCCGCCACGTGCTCCTCGTTCCTACGCGTGGCCATCGCGATCATCTTGCCCGAACGGTCGATCGCCGTCAGCCGGCCGCCGGCGAGCCGCTCGCAGACGAGCGTGGCCGCCACGCCGTGCCCGCAGCCCACCTCGAGCACGCGGTCGGACGGGTCGACGCCGAGCGCGTCGACCGCCCACGCCAGCCGCTCGGACACGGCGGTCATCCCGGCCCGCCTAGCGACTTGATCACCGCGGTCTCCTTTCGGTTTCTCCTCCTCTTTAGACCCGCCGGACCGGGCGAAAATGATCGAGCTCAGTCCCGGCGGGAGGCAAAGAACGCGCGCAGCAGGTCGGCGCCCTCCTCCGCGAGCAGCCCGCCCGCCACGTCGGCGCGGTGGTTGAGCCGCGGCTCGCCCAGCACGTCGAGCACGCTGCCCGCCGCGCCCGCCTTCGGGTCGGGAGCCGCGTAGACCACGCGGGGGACGCGAGCGAGCACGATGGCTCCGGCGCACATCGCGCACGGCTCGAGCGTGACATACAGGATCGTGTCGAGGAGGCGCCAGCTCTCCAGGTGCCGGGCAGCCTCGCGCAGGGCGAGGATCTCTGCGTGCGCCGTGGGGTCGCCGCGCAGCTCGCGCTCGTTTCGGGCGGCGGCGATCACCTCGCCCTCGTGCGCGATCACGCATCCGATCGGGACGTCGTCGTGGCCCAGCGCCCGCTCGGCCTCGCGCAAGGCGAGCCGCATGTAGTACTCGTCGCGCGGGAAGAACGCGTTCACGGCCGCACCACCAGGCGCCGGCCCAGGTAGCGCTCCGCCGCCTGCACGCCGCCCAGGACGCCGGTGCGGCTCGCCAGGCGCACGCCGGCGGCCGCCACCGACAGCGGCGACGGCGGGCCGCCGCCCAGGATCCCGGCGTCGATCAGCTCGCTGTACCAGTCGATCGTGTCCTGCAGCGTCCGGTCGAGCGGCCGGGCCCGGTAGCCGAGCTCGCGCCGCGCCTTGGCGGACGAGTAGCGCCAGTTCTGGGCCATCAGCATCATGCCCTCCGACAGGCCGGGTACGGGCACGCCCAGCTTCTGCGCCGCGCGCGCGGCGGCGCCCGCCTCGGTGGGCAGCACGATCAGCGGGTGATGAACGCCCGACAGCTCCGCCACGCGCTCGAGCAGGTCGACCCAGCGCACGTCGCGGCCGCCCAGCACGTAGCGCTCGCCGGGCCTGCCGCGCTCGGCGGCGCGCAGGTGCCCGCGCGCCACGTCGCGCACGTCGACGGCGTTGGCCTCACCGTCCACCACCGCCGGCAGGCGCCCGCGCAGGTAGCTGCCGATCAGGCGCGTGTACGTCTCGCCAGGCCGCGAGCGGTCGAGCGGCGTGCCGAACACGTACGACGGGTTCACCACAACCACCTCCACGCCCAGCCGGGCGCCCGCCGCCATAGCCTCGGACTCGCCCTCATGCTTGGCGTCCGGGTAGGTGAGGCCGAGGCCGCCGCCGCGGTACACGTCCTCCTCGGTCCCGGCGCGGTCAGGCGGCGCGGGACCGATCCCCGCGACGCTCGATGTCACGACCACCCGGCGCACCCCCGCGGCCGCCGCGGCCTCCACGGCAATCCGAGGCGCCAGCGCATTCACCTGCCACACCCGCTCGGGCGGCCGCGAGGCCACGTAGCCCGCCGCATGGAAGACGATCTCGCAACCGCGGAAGGCGCGCCGCAGGGCGGCGCGGTCGAGCACGTCGGCCTTGACGGGGTCGGCCTCCACCGTCGCGGTGAGGCACTCGAGCCGGGCGCCGTCGCGGTAGGTCACGCGCGGCGGCCCGTGCAACTCGCCCGCAAGCTTTGCGACGTGCGAGCCGATGAAACCAGTGGCGCCCGTCACGCAGACCGTCACAACTTCCCCTTGGGCGGGTTGTTGATGGGTTCGTACACTTGCCTTGGGCACCGTAACCAATGCCGCTACGCCCCTTTTTCCTTGCGCTCGGCGCCCTCGTGGCGCTGCTCACGCCGGCCGCCTCGGCCGCGGCGGCCGACTACGTCCCCGGCGAAGTCGTCGTGAAGCACGACGGGGGCGGCAGCGCGCGAGTGCACCAGATCAGGGACGGGGACTCGGTGCGGGAGAGAATCGCCGAGCTCCGCGACAAGCCGGGCGTGGAGTACGCGGTGCCCAACCACATCGCCCGCGCCTCGCAGGCGTTCACCCCGAACGACCCGGGCTTCCGGCGCCAGTGGAACCTCTTCGAGCCCGGCGGCATAGGTATGCCCGAGGCGTGGTCGCTCGCGGCGGCCGCCGGCGCCCCCGGCGGCGCGGGCGTGGTGGTGGCGGTGCTCGACAGCGGCGTGGCCTTCGAGCGCTACAAGCGCTTTCGCCGCGCCCCGGACCTGCGCAAGCGCACATTCGCGCGGGGCTACGACTTCATCGACCGGGACCCCCATCCGAATGACGTCTTCGGCCACGGCACGCACGTGGCCGGCACCATCGCGCAGGCCACCAACAACGGCGAGGGCGCGGCGGGCATCGCCTACGGGGCGAAGATCATGCCGCTGCGCGTGCTCGACTCGGCGGGCACGGGCGATTCGTTCGCCATCGCCAAGGCAATCCGCTTCGCCGCCCGCCGCAACGCCGACGTGATCAACCTCAGCCTCGAGTTCGAGCTCGACGTGGTCCCCTCCGAGATCCCGGAGATCCTCGCGGCGATTCGCTTCGCCCACCGTCGCGGCTCGCTGATCGTGGCCGCGGCGGGGAACGGATTCGGCCGCCGCGTGGCATACCCCGCGCGCGCCGACCAGGTGATCGCCGTGGGCGCCACCACCCGCAGCGGCTGCCGCTCGGACTACTCGAACGTAGGCCCGGACCTCGATTTGGTCGCGCCCGGCGGAGGCCTCGACGCCGAGCCGCGCGCGACCCAGGAGGTCGACATCTGCGACCCGAGCAGCGCGAGCGACTGGATCTTCCAGGAGACCTTCCGCGGAAGGGGCGTGCAGAGCTTCGGCCTGCCGAGCGGATACGAGGGCACGTCGATGGCGGCGCCACACGTGAGCGGGATCGCCGCGCTGGTGATCGCGTCCGGCAAGCTCGGTCCGAGTCCCAGCCCGGACGCTCTGCAGAACCACATCCAGGCGACGGCGCAGGATCTCGGCAGACCGGGCTTCGACGGGCGTTACGGGCACGGCCTGGTCAGCGCGGCGGCAGCGCTGCGCTGTCCGCCGGCGACCGCCTGCTGACGCCCGGGCGTTGAGTGGATTCCCCGTGGGGCATCCTGCCCAGGTCTGATGACAACGGCGCCGTCCCGGCGCCGATGTCAGGTCGTCCTGATGATCATCACGCTGCACGGAGCGTGATGCGACACCTTGTTCGGCACGCTGCCGAGCAGGAAGCGCTTCGCCCCCGTCATCCCCTTGTTCCCGACCACGATCAGGTCGGCGCCCTCCTCCTCGGCCACGTCGAGGATAGCGTCGGCGGGATCGCCCTCGCGCGCGTGAGTCTCCACCTCCACGCCCGCTTCCTTGGCCGTCTCGCCGGCCTGCTCGAGCGTGGCCGCCACGTCCTCGCGCGGGTTGACCATCCACTGGAGGTCGTCCGGGACCTGCTCACGCTCCTCGCGCAGGCGCCCCTCGGGCACCGGCTCGTACGCGCTCACGAGATGGATCGTGGCGCCGAGGCGCTTGGCGAGATCGGTCGCCTGCCGCACCGCCTCCTTGGCGGTCTCTGATCCGTCCGTGCCAACGACCATCGAATTGAACATCGGTGGCATCATATTGGCCGTACAGCCAAACAGGGGATAGGGTTTGGCGTGATGGTCCAACCAACCAAGTGCCTCACCGTGGACGACCATCCGACGGTGCGCCAGGGCCTCGGCTTCTTGTTCGGGGACACTCCGGACCTGGAGCAGGTCGGACACGTGGAGAGCGGCGAGGAGGTCGTGGAGGCGGTTCGCCGCCTGCGGCCCGAGGTCGTGATCATGGACGTCCGGCTGCCGGGAATCGACGGCATCTCCGCGATCAAGCGCATCGCCGAGGCGAGCCCGGACGTCAAGACGGTCATGTTCTCCGCCTACGGTGACAAGCGGCTGTTGTCGGACGCCATCGCCGCCGGCGCGCGCGGGTACGTCATGAAGGGCTCGCCGCCCGAGGACCTGCTGCGGGCGATCCGCACGGTCATGGGGGGGAAGCCGTTCGTCGACCCCTCGCTGTCGCCGGCTCTCCTGATGTCACAGGTGGGCCCGGACGCCCCCCTCTCCGAGCGCGAGCGCGAGATCCTTCAGCTGCTGGCCGAGGGCCTCCACACCGAGGAGGTCGCGAAGCGCATAGGCCTCTCCACGGAGACCGTCAAGTCGGACACCAAGCGCGCCATCCTCAAGCTCGAGGCTGACACGCGGGTGCACGCCGTGGCCATCGCGCTGCGGCAGGCCATCATCGAGTAGGGGCGCGGCGGTGGAGATGCCCCGCCTCTGGATCGTGGTCCAGGTCCTGATCGTCGTCTTCGTGCTGATCGGCGCCGTCATCGCGATCACCAAGCTCGCCTGACGGCAGCTCGAACCACCACGACGCCGATGGCGACCATCGCGGGGTGCATCTGTGTGCGCCGCGCCATGACCACCGGGATCGTCACGACAAACGGGCGCCAGCCGGCGCCCGTTCGAAGACTGGTTGGTTGCGGTACGTGGGGTCAGGTGCGGCGCTCGAGGTCCGCCACATCCTGGGCCTTCTGGTCAGCCCGGTCCTGCGCCTCGGCGAGCTTCTCCTTCTCCTCGCCCTTACGCTCCTCACGACGCCCCTGCGAGCGCATCGAGGGATCGCCGGTGATGTCGCCGGCGGCCTTCTTCGCGCGTCCAGTGATCTTGTCGATGATGCTCATGGGATTCGCGTACCCGGAAGGCGGTTGGAAAAACGCGTTCGGACCGTGGTCCGGTTTCGCGGTAGCGTACCCGGGCATGAAGGGTGACCTGCCGGCTGTCGACAAGGCATCGCGCGAGCTTCCCGTCGCGGGACAGGCGCCGCGCGAGCGACGCGACGCCGCCCGCAACCGGGAGGCCATCCTCGCCGCCGCCCAGCGGCTGTTCGAGAGCGAGGGGCCGGCGGCGGTGTCGATGGAGCGGGTGGCGGAGGAGGCCGGGGTCGGCAAGGGGACGATCTACCGCCGCTTCGGCGACCGCGCGTCGCTCGCCACGGCCCTGCTCGACGCCGGCGAACGCGAGCTCCAGGAGTCGCTCATCCGCGGCTCGCCCCCGCTCGGCCCGGGAGCCCCTCCGGTTGAGCGGCTGATCGCCTTCGGCCACGCGTGGCTCGACGTGCTGGTTCGCCACGGCGACATCGTGCTGGCCTCCGAGCACGGTCCGGTCGGCACCCGCTTCCGGGGAGCGGTCTACGCATCCCACCGCTCCCACGTCATCCTGCTCCTGCGCGAGGCCCGGCCCGGCGCCGATGCCGAGTACCTCGCCGATGCCCTGCTCGCCGCGCTCGGCGCCGAGCTCGTCCTCTTCCTGCGCACGGACCGCGGCATGGACCTGGACCGTGTGAAGGCCGGCTGGCGCGAGCTGGTTGTGTCGGTGGCCGACGGGAAGGCGGGAACCCCGTGACCGCGCCGCCGGAGATCGAAGGCTCGCAGCACCGCTACGTGCAGATCGAGACGGCCGACGCCGGCCGCCTGCGAGTCCACCTCGCCGAGGCGGGCAGCGGGCCGCCGCTGCTCCTGCTGCACGGCTGGCCGCAGCACTTCTGGTGCTGGCGGCGCGTGGTGCCGCAGCTCGCGGGCGAGTTCCGCCTGATCTGCCCGGACCTCCGCGGCTTCGGCTGGACGGACGCGCCGGGCCGCGGGTACGACAACGAGACCTTCGCCGCCGACGCCGTCGCGCTGCTCGATGCGCTGGACCTCGAACGGGTCGGGGTGATCGGCCACGACTGGGGCGGCTTCAGCAGCTTCCTCCTCGCTCTCCACCACCCCGAGCGGGTGAACGCGCTGCTTGCCCTCAGCACGCCGATCCCCTGGCTGCGGCCGTCGCCGCGCCTGCTCGCGTCGACCTGGCGCACGTGGTACGCGTGGGCGCTGGCGGCCATCGGCCGCGATGCGGTGGCGCGGCGGCCCGGCGCCGTGCGCCTCATGCTGCGCCGCGGCGCGCCTGACGAGGCGATCGACGAGCGCGAGGCGGAGGTGTACGCGGAGCGCCTCCGCGAGCCGGCCCGGGCGGAGGCCACCCAGCTGCTCTACCGCGGCTACGTGAGCTCGATACTCGCGTTGGGCGCGCGAAGCTACGAGGGCCTGCGGCTGAGGGTGCCAACCCGGCTCCTCGTGGGCCGGCGCGACCAGGTCGTGCCCGAGGTCGTTGTGCAGGGCTTCGAGGCGCACGCCGACGACATGGCGCTCGAGCTGGTGGACGGCTGCGGCCACTTCCTGCCGGAGGAGCGGCCGGACCTCGTGGTGCGCCGCGCCCGGGAGCTGTTCAACCTCTGAGGCCATCCGGGCGCGGGGATACGGTGGCCGGCGTGCGTCTCATCGTCGCCCGCTGCGAAGTCGTCTACACCGGCCGGCTCACCGCCGTCCTGCCGGAGGCGCTCCGGCTGCTGATGGTCAAGTCGGACGGCTCGGTGATGGTGCACGCCGACACCGGCGGCTACAAGCCGTCCAACTGGATGACCGCACCGACCGTGATCGAGGAGGAGCCCGGCGTGATGGTGGTGCGAAAGCCGGCCGGCGCAGCCGAGGACCGCCTCGAGATTCGCATCGCCGAGGTGGTCTCGGACGTCACACACGACATGGGCGAGGCCGCCGCACTCGAGAAGGAGGGCGTCGAGCGCGAGCTGCAGGAGCTGCTGGCCTACGCGCCGCCCGAGGGCCTGCGCCTCATCCGCCGCGAGTGGCCCACGGACATCGGCCCGGTCGACCTCATGTGCCGGGACGCCGACGACGACTTCGTGGCCGTGGAGATCAAGCGCGTCGGCACGATCGAGGCCGTCGAGCAGCTGACCCGCTACCTCGAGCGCATCTGCGAGGAGCCGGGCATGTCCCGTTGCCGGGGCGTGCTGGCCGCCGGGATCCTCAAACCACAGGCGCGCGCGCTCGCCGAGTCGCGGGGGATCGCCTGCGTGGAGGTGGACCTCGCCGTGCTTAAGGGCGAGCGCGAGCCGGATCTGACGCTGTTCGCGGCGTGACCGCGGGCTACTTCGCTTCGTTTCGGCTGGTCCGAAACGACAGCAGTCAAGGGGTGAGGCCTTCCCACGCGCCGTTGCAAGGCGAGTGTGGGCCCTCAAAGGCGCCATATGCGTGACTTTGAGGGCCCACACTCCGGATCGTCGAGGTTTCGCGGCGCGGCGCGCCCTGCCTACCTTCCGACCGCCGGCGGCTCGATCCCGCGCTCGCGCATGCCGCGCTCGATCCGCTCGCTAACGGTCTCCACCACCTTCACGCGCGCGTACTTCTTGTTCTCGGCCTCCACGAGGTGCCAGGGGGAGAAGTCCCGGTCGGTCTTCGCCAGCATGTCCTCGAGCGCCTCCAGGTACTGCGGGCGCTTCCCGCGGTTCGCCCAGTCCTCCTCGGTCAGCTTCCACGCCTTGACCGGATCGTTGCGGCGCTTCTCGAAACGCTCCAGCTGCTCCTTGCCGGAGATGTGCATGAAGAACTTGATCAGCACCATCCCGCCGGCGCTCAGCGACCGCTCCATCTCGGCGATCTCGCCGTAGGCGCGCCGCCACTCCGCCTCTGTCGCGAAGCCGTCCACCCGCTCCACCAGCACCCTCCCGTACCAGGTGCGGTCGAGGATCGTCATCCCGCCGTCGCCGGGCAGCACCGGCCAGAAGCGCTGCAGGTAGTGGTGGCGCTTCTCGTCCGGAGTGGGCGCCGAGAATTGCGCCACGCGCACGTGGCGCAGGTCGAACGGCCGCACCAGGCGCTTGATTGCGCCGCCCTTTCCCGAGGCGTCCCAGCCCTCGAAGAGCACGCACACCGGCGGCCCGAGCCCGTAGCCGTGCAGCTTGCCCCCGAGCGCCAGCCGCAGCGCCTCCAGCCGCGCCCAGCCCGCCTCGAGCCGCTCGGCCTCCTCTTCCTTCGAGAGCTTGAGGCTCAGGTCGAGCTCGTCGAGGCGACCCATCAGGTGAGCGCTGCGAACTCGTCGAGCTGGCGCTCTACCTGACGCGTGCCGGCGTCGGGCGAGACGTAGAAGGCGCAGCGGTCCACCCCGGCCCAGCCCAGCCGCTCGACCGCCCGGGCCTCGGGCTTGGCTCCGAAGAACGTCACCTTCACGTGCCGCCCGGCGCGGTCGCGCAGCCGCTCGATCCGCTCCTTCAGCTCCTCCACGCTCGCGATCCGGTTCGGGATCCACTCGTCCCCGTAGCCGAGCACCCGGTCGAGGACCTTCTCGCCCGCGCCGCCCACGATCACCGGCGGATGGGGTTGCTGCACGGGCTTCGGCCAGGACCAGATCGGGTCGAAGTCGACGAACTCACCGTGGTACTCCGCCTCGTCCTGGGTCCAGATCGCCTTGATCGCCTCCACTCGTTCGCGCATGACCTTGAAGCGCCGCCGCGGGTCGGTGCCGTGGTTGCGCATCTCCTCGTGGTTCCAGCCCGCCCCCACGCCGAACAGGAAGCGCCCGCCTGAGAGGTGGTCGAGCGAGGCGGTCTTCTTGGCGAGCACGATCGGATCGTGCTCGATCACCAGGCATACCCCGGTGCCGATCTTGATGCGCTCGGTGACCGCGGCAGCGAAGGAGAGGGCGACGAACGGGTCGTGGATATGCCAGTACTGGCGCGGCAGCTCGCCCCCGCCGGGCCGCGGCGTGTCGCGACTCACCGGGATGTGCGTGTGCTCGACGAAGAAGAGCGATTCGAAGTCGCGCTCCTCCGCGAGTCGTGCAAGCTCGGCGGGATGAATCGAGTAGTCCGTCTGGAAAAGGGCTACGCCGCGTTCCACCGGATCGGCAGGCTATCGAGGCCGTAGATCCCGTGGACCGAGCCGAGCTCCGGCGCCGCGTCGAGCTCGAGCCCGGGCATGCGCGCTGGCAGGAAGGCGAGCCCCTCCTGCAGCTCGGCGCGCGCGAGGTTGGCGCCGAGGCAGTAGTGGATGCCCGCGCCGAAGGTGAGCGGCTTGGCATCGCCGCGGTCCGCGGTGATGTCGAATGCCCCGCCGTCGCCGTCCACCCCGTCGCGGTTTCCGGTGAAGGCGCAGACCATCACGATGGTCCCGGCCGGGAAGGTCACGTCGCGGTACTCGACCTCCTCGTGCAGCAGCCGTGCGGTGAAAGGCGTGATCGGCTCGTAGCGGACCACCTCTTCCACCGCCGAGGGCGCCAGCTCCGGCCGCTCGGCGAGGAGGCGCCACTGGTCGGGATGCTCCGCGAACAGCCGTACGGCGTGGGCGAGCTGCGACTGCGTCGTGTCCACTCCCCCCACCAGCACGTTCAGCACCAGGTTCATGCACTCGACGTCGGACAGCCGGTCGCCCTCCTGCTCGGCGGCGATCAGGGTGGAGATGAGATCGTCGGCGGGATCGGCACGGCGCCGCTCGATCAGCTCACCGGCCCACTCGTAGAACTCCGCGCAAGCCCGTTCGATCGCCTCGCGCTCGTTCATCAGGCTGGGGCCGTCGAACTGGCGCTGGATCAGGTTGGACCACTCGTAGAGCCGCGGGGCGTCGTCGAGCGGCGCGCCCATCACGGTGGCGATCGTGAGCGACGGGTACGGCTTGGCGAAGGCGCCCACGAACTCGCAGCGGCCCGCCTCGGCGAGCGGCTCCCAAAGCCGGGCGAGGAAGTCGCGCATCGCCGGGCGCCAGCGGTCAGCCGCGCGGGGGGTGAAGGCGGGGTTGACGAGATTCCGAAGACGGCGGTGGTGGTCGCCGTTCACGTGCAGGATGTTGCGTCGCATCTGCTCGAGCAGCGGGCCCTCGGGCACCTCGAACATCTCGGCGATCTTCATCCCGGGGAAGGTGGCCGCGCGGGTGCGCAGGAAGAACGACCCCGCCTCGCGATCGAGTACGAAGTAGCCGATCGGGGACGTGGCGATCCAGCCGCGCTCGCTCAGCTCCGCCATGGTCTCGTGGAAGCGGGGACCCCTGAGGCCCGGGTCGAAGAAGTCGAGCTCGGGCAGCGCGAGGTCGGTGACGATAGCCATGGGCTCTATTCTCGGACATGTGAGCTTTCTCTTCCGCCACAAGACCGACATGCCCGACGCGAGCGACGCGCTCCCGGGCCGCGACACGCGCCCCTTCTCCGTGCCCGACACGCACTTCGTGCTCGGCACGCCGCTCGAGCCGCCGTTCCCGGAGGACACCGAGCAGGTGATCGTCGGGATGGGCTGCTTCTGGGGCGCGGAGCGCACCTTCTGGGAGCCCGCCGGCATGTACACCACCGCGGTCGGCTACGCCGGCGGCTACACGCCGAATCCCACATACGAGGAGGTCTGCACCGGGCGCACCGGGCACAACGAGGTGGTCCTGGCGGTCTTCCGGCCGGCCGAGATCTCCTTCGACAAGGTGCTCCAGCTCTTCTGGGAGGGCCATGACCCGACCCAGGGCATGCGGCAGGGCAACGACGTCGGCACCCAGTACCGGTCCGGGATCTACGTGACCTCCGACGCCCAGCGGGCCGCCGCCGAGGCTTCGAAGGAGCGCTACGCGGAGCGCCTCGGCGCCGCCGGCTACGGCGAGATCACCACGGAGATCCTCGACGCGCCGGAGCTCTACTACGCCGAGGACTACCACCAGCAGTACCTCGCGAAGAACCCGGGGGGCTACTGCGGGCTGGGCGGCACCGGCGTCAGCTGTCCAGTAGGCGTGCCATCAGCCTGAGGCGCGGGTCCGCCTCCGCGGGCCAGCGCTCCACATCCGGAGGCCACCAGGCCCACTCGTCGTGCTCGTGGTCGGGCACCGGGTCGGAGGCGTCCGCGACCGTGGCCAGACCGACCAGCATCGCCATCCCGTCCGGCAGGCCGACAAGCGCCTCGACGCTCAGGCGCTCCGGCTCGAGCTTCCACTCCTCGTCCAGCTCGCGCGAGAGCGTGTCGGTCGGGCTCTCGCCCACGTCGACCGCCCCGCCGGCGCCCAGCGCCCACCGCCCGGCCCAGGTCGACACCCAGTCGGCACGGTGGCCGGCGAGCCAGCGTCCGTCCTCGGCGCGCACCACGCACAGCGCAGTAAGGCTGTTGCAGGCGTTCCCCTCCACGAGCCGCAGTGCCCAGCGCGACGGCTGGAGCTCGAGCACCAGCCGGCCGGCGTCCTCGCGCCACCCCGCGAGGCGGGTGGCCAGGCCGTCGTGCGAGGGCGACCCGCGCTCGCGCAGCCCGTTCACGGCGGCGTCCGCCAGGCGCTGGATCTCGTCCGGCGGCTCGTAGGCGTCGTCGAGCCAGCGGGCCTCGACCTGGTCCGCCGGCCACGGCCCGCGCGCGAGGATTCCTGGGGCGGGGGTCACGCCCAGGAGCCTAGTCCGGGGCGATCCCCCGCTCGCGCAGCAGCACCCGCGCGCACAGCGACCCGCGCCACGCGGCCGGTCCGAGCTCGGCGAGGTCGCCCCAGCGGCACGACTCGTACTGAGTGCCCTCGCCGGGCTGTGGCACCGCCGGCTCGCCGGCGGTGATCTCCACCGCCCAGTCGCGCATGTGGAGCCGGTAGGCGGGCCGCTCGTCCTCCGCCTCGCCCAGCGCGCGCACCGGCCGTACCTCCACGCCAAGCTTGTCCCGGCCCGCCCGCCGCACCGCGTCCTCCTCGTCCTCGCCCGGGCGCAGCGTCGCGGCCGGGAGGCCCCACTCCCCCGGGAGGCTCTCGTCGCCATCGGGCCGCCGCACGAGCAGCAGGCCGTCGTGGCGCTCGATCACGAGCGAGACCGATCGCTTGAGCGGCTTCACCTTCGGTCAGGCGTCCAGGCGGTCGCGCAGCGCTTGCAGCTCGTCGCGCAGCGCCGACACCTCGGCCTCGAGCCGGTCGACGCGCTCGTCGAGGCCCCCGTCCGCGGGCGCCACCGCGCGCTCGGGCCCTGGAGGAGGCGGGCCCTCCATCGGCTGCTCGTCCCCCTCCCCCTCGAGCAGATGGGTGTAGCGCTGTCCCCGCTCGCCCGGGCGGCGCGGGAGCGCCGCCGCCAGCTCGCGCTCGATCAGCTCGATCAGGGTGCTCTCGAGCTCTTCATGTGACTCGAACCGGTACATGCGCTCGGTCCGCGTCCGGAGCTCGCCCGGCGTCTGGGGCCCGCGCAGCATCAGCACGGCCAGGAGCGTGAGCTGGGCCGGCGTCAGGCCGAGCGCCTGGTCGAGCACGTGCTTGTACTTGACCGAGCGCGCCGTGGACCAGCTCGCCATCGTCGTCCACTTGCGCCGGCCCAGCCGGTCGAGCGCCGATCGGACGGTTCCCTCGTCGTAGTCCACGACCGGGTCGCGGTTGGTCGACTGGTTGCAGGCCAGTCGCAGGGAGTTGAGCGTGAGCGGGTACTGGTCGGGCGTCGTGCGCTGCTTCTCCACCAGGCACGCCACAACGCGGATCTCCACGGCATCCGGTTCCACGGCGGCGTAGCTTAGGCGCCGCGGATCGCGGGGGCCGCTCTCGCTCGAGGGGCGTGCGGGAGGGCCTTGGCTGCGGCGCGAGCAACCGGTATCGAGGCGAGCCGGCCGGTGTCGCTGGAAGAAGCACGGCGCGGGCACGCCAAGGAGCGCGACTTGCCGTGGCGGGCGCGCGGGCGCCTCGCGCTCTTCCTCCTGCGCGCGCTGCGGGCGCTCCTGCGCTGAGGCTCGGACGGCGCAGCTTGCCATCCTCACGGGGTGAGCGTCTACGCCCGCATCCTCCGCACCCCGGGAGTGGCGATGATCGTGCTGGCCACCCTGATCGGGCGGCTCCCGATCGGCATCAGCGGGCTCGCGATCCTGCTCTTCGTGGAGGAGGTGAGCGACTCCTTCGCCGCCGCCGGCCTCTGCGCCGGGGCGCTCGCGCTCGGCAGCGCGGCCGGGGCTCCGTTCCAGGGGCGGCTCATCGACCGGCGCGGCGTGGGCATGCTGCTTCCGCTGGCCGTCGCGCACGCGGCCGGGCTCGTGGTGATCTGGCTCGCCGGCGAGGCCGGCGCGGCGGTCGTGCTGCTGGCCGTGGCGTCGCTCGCCGCCGGCGTGGCCATCCCGCCGGTGTCGTCGGTGCTCCGCTCGCGCTGGCAGTACCTGCTGCCCGGCCGGCCCGAGTTGCTCGCCGGGGCGTTCGCGCTCGACTCGGTGATGATCGAGGTGATCTTCGTGACCGGCCCGCTGCTCACCACGGTCGTGGTGGCCACGGTCGGCCCGCAGTACGCGCTCATCGTGTCCGCCGCCTGCGTCCTGCTCGGCACGTCGCTGATGCTCGCCGGCCTGAGCGGCAAGCCGGGTCCGGAGCCGACCGAGGCCGGCCGTGCCGCGTTCGGGTTGGGTGCGCTCGCCTCCCCCGGTCTGCGCACGCTCGTGTTGGCGAGCCTGCCCGTGGGCTTCACCTTCGGCACGCTCGAGGTTGTGCTGCCGGCGTTCAGCGAGGCCGAGGGCTCGAGGGAGCTGGCGGGCGTTCTGCTCGCGGTGTGGTCCTCCGCCAGCGCGGTGGGCGGGCTGGTCTGGGGCGCGCGCGGCGGCGGAGCGCCGCTGCTTAAGGCACATCTCCTCTTCGCCTGGCTGCTGCCGCTCGGCGTGGCCCCGCTCCTGCTGGCCGACTCGCTCCTGTCGATGGCGTTGCTGACGATCCTGACCGGGCTTCCAATCGCGCCGCTGATCGCTTCGCGCAACCAGCTCGTGGAGCGGGTGGTTCTCCCCGGCACCGCCACCGAGGCGTTCACCTGGCCGCTGACCGCTCTGGTCGCGGGTGTGTCGCTCGGCGCGGCCGCCGCCGGCGCCGTGGTGGAGGCGAGCTCGTGGAGCGCCGGCGTGGTGCTGGCGATGGCGGTGGCGTTCGTGGGGGCGGGCGTGGTGATGGGGCGGCGACGCACCCTGGCGCAGCCGCTGGCGGTCTCCGGGTAGATTCGCGCCATGGGAAACATCAAGGGAGACCGCAGTGTCGAGATCGAGGCACCGATCGAGCGCTGCTACGAGATCGCAGCGGACATCGAGAACGCTCCCGACTGGCAGGGCTCGCTGAAAGACGTCGAGGTCCTGGAGCGCGACGGCGAGCGCCGCGCGCTGCTGGTCGAGACCGAGTCCGACGCCAAGGTCAAGAGCGTGCGTGCGCGCCTGCGATTCTCGTACGACCCGCCCACCGGGATCCGCTGGGTGCAGGAGAAGGGCGACACGAAGTCGCTGGTCGGCTCCTGGAGCTTCGAGGACCTCGGCGGCGGACGCACGCGCGCGACCTACGCGCTCGAGGCCGACCCCGGTCGCATGCTCGGCCTGCTGCTGCGCGGCCCGGCCGAGACGAAGGTGCGCGACTTCCTGGTCGGCAACGCCGCGGACGGGTTGAAGGAAAAGGCCGAGAGGTAGCCGCTCAGCCGCAGGCCGCCGGCCCGGTCGTGCGCGCGCAGCACCCTGCCTCAGCGTCTTCGAGGCGACCGTGCCGCGGCCGTTCGTGGTGCAGTCGAGGTGGTGTCGTGGAGCACCACGATCCTGTTGTCGCGGTCACGTCACCCAACGCGCCGCAGGGCTTCCCGCGCCGCCTCGAGGTCCGGGTAGGGGTCCATGCGCGTGACCTTGCCGTCGGCGATCCAGTGCACGACCGCGGAGGTCTGCTCCACCTCGATCCCGCTGGCCACGCCGCGTCCCTTCAGGACCAGGTCGACGATCACCTGCTCGCCCTCCAGGTGGAAGTCGAGCGGCTCGAACCGGACGTTTTCGATCAGGCCCTCGAACGCGTCGAGGTAGCGGCGCGCGCCCTCGTGGCCCTCGTAGACGTCGGGCTCGGCCGACAGCGACGGCGGGACCTCGGCAACGAAGTTCTCCGAGAGCAGCTCGAAGATGCCGCTGCGGTCGCTCCGGTTAAAGCGCTCGAGGAGCTCGCGCACCAGCTCGACCTTCGGATCGGTCACTTCTGGGATGCTGCCACGCGTGGACGCCCCGACGCGTTGGGCCACCTTTGACTGCTACGGAACGCTGGTGGACTGGAACGCCGGTATCCGCGCCGAGCTGGAGCGCCTGCTCGGAAGCGCCGGCGGGGAGCGGATGCTCGAGCGCTACCACGAGATCGAGCCGCGCGTGCAGCGCGAGCGGCCCGACGCGAGCTACCGGGACGTGATGGCCTCCGTGCTGGAGGAGCTCGCCTCGGAGGCCGGCAGTGAGCTGCCCGCCGACGAGCGGGACGCGCTCGGCCGCTCGCTGCCCGGCTGGCCGGTCTTCGCGGAGGTGCCCGCCGCGCTGGCCGAGGCCCGCGACCACGGCTGGAGGCTCGCCGCGCTGACCAACAGCGACCGCGACCTGATCGACGCCTCACTCGACTCGATCGGCGTCCCCTTCGACGGGGCGGTGGTGGCCTCCGAGATCGGCTCGTACAAGCCCGCGCACCGCCACTGGCGGGTGTTCTACAAGACGAGCGGCGCGGACGGGGACCTCCACGTCCACGTGGCCCAGAGCCACTTCCACGACATCGCGCCGGCGCACGCGCTGGGCATCCCGTCGGTGTGGATCAACCGGCTCGGCGAGCAGCACGAGCCGGCGCCGACGCGCGAGCTCAGCGACCTGAACGGGCTCGCCGACGTGCTCGACGAGCTGGTGCCCGCGCCCTAGCTAGGTCTCCGCCGGCGGCGGGCCGGAGCGGAGGATGATCTTGGTCTCCGTGTCCGCGGCGCCGAGCCGCATGCGCAGCGCGCGCAGCAGGACGTCAAGCTCGGCCGTGTCGCGGCACGCCACGCGCAGCTGGTAGTCGGGCGCGCCGGCGAGGTGGAGCACCTCCGTGACCGGCTCGAGGCGGTCTGCGGCGGTGGCGAAGGCGTCGGAGTCCGTGCCGGCGGCGAGCGTGACGCCCACCACCGCCTCGAGGCGCCGTCCGCCCGCCGCGGGATCCACCAGCGCGGCGAACCCGGTCACGACCCCTGCGCGCCGCAGGCGGCGCACGCGGTCCGCTGCGGCGTTGGCGCTCAGGCCGACCTCGGACCCGAGGTCGCGCCAGGACAGCCTCCCGTCTTCGCGGAGTAGCCTGAGGATTTCGCTGTCAACGGCGTCCATCGCCGCGATTGTCGCAGAGCTACCGCATTCTCGCTTGCGTTTGCGCAGTTCCCGGGATACCACGGATAGCGCCGTGGATCCCACCGCCGCTCTGGTCGCCGGGCTCGCAGCCGGCCTCGCCATCGCGATGCAGGTGGGCGCGGTGAGCCTGCTGCTGGTCGAGGCCAGCGTGGTGGCGGGCCCGCGAGTGGGAATGGCCGCCGGGATGGGAGTGGCGACCGCCGATCTCGGCTTCGCCGTGATCGCGGCCGCCGCGGGAGGAGCCGCGGGTGCCGCGCTGTCGAGCCACGAGAGCGAGATCCGGGTGATCGCGGCGATCGTGATTGCCGCGATAGCGGTTCACGGGCTGATCGCGCTGGCGCGGGAGCGGGACGCCGCGGGTTCACGCCTCCGGCTCGATGAGACGTCGCGCGGCGCCGCTCCGCGGGCACACTTCACCCGCTTCCTCGCGATCACCGCCGCCAATCCCCTGACGATCGCCTCCTTCGCCGCCGTGGCCGCGGCCCTCTCCCTCGACGGGCCAGTTGCGGCTGCGGCCTTCGCTGCCGGTGTCGGCCTCGCCTCGGCCGGCTGGCACCTCGCCCTGTCCCTCGCTGCGGGTCACGCCGGGGGCTGGATGACGCCTCGCGTGCGGAGCGGCTTCGCCGTCGCGGGGCGGCTCGCGGTGCTCGCGATCGCGGCCCACCTGGCGCTCGGGTAGGCGACACTCCCCAAATCTCCGACCAGCGCCACCTGTTCGAGGTTCCCGATGACGTTGCGTACCTCAACTGCGCCGGCCTCGCTCCTCAGCTGCGCTCGGTGCGGTCCGCCGGCGACCGCGCGCTCGAACGCCGTTCGGCCCCCTGGACCATCCGCCCCGCAGACTGGTTCGACGAGGTCGAACGCCTGCGGGCCCTCTTCGCCCGTGTGAGCGGCGCAGAAGCCGACGGCGTCGCCGTCGTCCCCGCCACGAGCTACGGCCTCGCCGTCGCCGCCCGGAACGTGAATGCCGCCGCGGGCGACCGCGTCGTCCTGCTGGCGGGCGACTTCCCCTCGAGCGTCCAGACGTGGCATGCCTGGGCGCGGCGGGGCGGTTCCGAGGTCCTCACCGTCGAGCGCCAAGCGGGCCAGGGCTGGACCGAGGCGCTGCTCGACGCGCTCGACGAGCCCGTCCGCGTCGTGTCGGTGCCCGCCGTCCACTGGATCGATGGCGCGGCGGCGGACCTCGAGCGCGTCGGCGCGCGAGCGCGCGAGCTCGGCGCGGTCCTCGTGGTCGACGCGACCCAGTCGCTCGGCGCGATGCCGCTCGATCTCGACGCCGTGCGTCCCGACTACCTGGTGGCAGCGGGCTACAAGTGGCTGCTCGGCCCGCTCGGGGTGAGCTACCTGTACGTGGCCCCCGAGCACCGGGACGGGCAGCCGCTCGAGGAGAACTGGGCCAACCGGGCCGGCGCGGAGGACTTCGCGGACACCGGCCGCAGTGCCGCCGCGTACCGCGCCGGCGCCCGCCGCTTCGACGTCGGCCAGCGCAGCAACTTCGTGCTCGTCCCCATGGCTATCGCCGCGCTCGAGCAGGTCCTCGACTGGGGCGTCGACGGGATCGCCGCGGCCCTGGAGCCGGTCACGGGCCGGATCGAAAGGGAGACGGGGCCGCGCGGGCTCGAGCCCCTGCCGGCCGGACTCCGCGGAGCACACATGCTAGGCATCCGCCTCCCGGAGGGACAGGCGTTCGGAGCGGCAGAGCGGCTGGCGGCGGAGAACGTACACGTTGAGCTGCTCGGCTCCGTCATGCGCGTGAGCCCGCATCTGCACGTCACCGATCAGGACGTGGAGAGGCTTCTCGCCGCCCTCGACAGGGTGCTCGCCAGGGGCCGGCGAGCTCCTCCCGGGCATCAGTAGGTACCTAATCAATATGTTGCTAACGTCGTTGGCAGATGTCAGAAGGCACAGCCGAAACCACTCCCGCAGCCAACTCCGCCACCGCCCTCAGCGACGCCCTACATGACTTCTTCCGCGCCGCGCGCCGCGCGCGAGGGCGCGCCGCCAGGCGGCCGTCAGGCGACGGGCTCTCCCTCGCCCAGTACCACTTGCTCGAGCCGCTGGCCGACGGGCCGCTCACGAACCGGCAGATCGCCGAGCAGGCGGGGGTCTCGTCGCCCACCGCCACCCGCATGGTGGACCTGCTGGTCCGCCGCCGTCTGGTCACGCGCCTCGAGGACCCCGTCGACCGGCGCGCTGTCCTGATCTCGCTCACGCCGGCGGGCCGCGAGTCCCTGGCCGCGAAGCTCCAGGAGTACGACGAGCGCCGCCGCCAGATCGCCGCCGTCCTCGAGCCGGACGAGCAGCGCGTGGCCGCGGACCTGCTGCGCCGCCTGGCTGGCGTTATCGAGGAGCTGTGAGCGAGACCCGCCCCGGCTACCTCCTTCCGCACCGCGCGACGGTCGCCGCCATCGGGGGTGTGCTGCTCGGCATGCTCCTCGCGATCCTCAACCAGACGATCGTGGCCACCGCGCTGCCGCGCGTGGCCCAGGACCTGGGCGGTCTGGCCCACTACTCGTGGGTCTTCTCGGCGTACATGCTCGCGGCGACGGTGACCGTCCCGATCTACGGCCGGTTGTCGGACGCGTACGGGCGGCGGCCGTTCTTCGTGGCCGGAATCCTGTTCTTCATGGCCGGCTCGGTCGTGGGCGGCACGGCCGACTCGATGACGCAGGTCATAGTCGCGCGCGCGATACAGGGCCTCGGGGCGGGCGCGCTGATCCCGCTCGCCATGGCCGTGATCGGCGACCTCGTCCCGCCGTCTGACCGGGGCCGTTGGCAGGGGCTCACGGGTGCAGTGGTCGGCGTCGGGTCCGTGCTCGGCCCGTTCAGCGGCGGCTGGATCGCCGACCACGCGGACTGGCGCTGGGTCTTCTTCGTGTCGCTGCCGGTGGGCTTCGTCGCGCTGGCTGCGGTTCTGCTCACCCTCCGCATCCCGCCCCACCCGGATCGAGCCACGCGCATCGACTACTCGGGCGCGGCGCTGCTCGCCGCGGGCCTGTCGTGCGTGCTGCTCGGCACGGTCCGCCTCGGCGACGCCGCGTCCCGGGACCCGGTCGAGATCGCGGCGCTGTTCGCCGCCGGCGCGGCGCTGCTCGGCGTGCTCGCGTGGCACGAGCGCCGCACGCCGAACCCGGTCGTGCCCCTCTCGCTGTTCCGCCTGCGCACGTTCAGCGCCGCAGTGGCGACATCGTTCGCCGTGGGCGTCGGAATGTTCGGGGCCATCATGTTCGTGCCGCTCTTCGTCCAGGGCGTGCTCGGCGAGTCCGCCACGAACGCCGGTCTCGTCCTCACGCCGCTGATGCTCGCGCTCGTCGCAACCAGCGTCGGAAGCGGCCACGTCATCTCCAGCACGGGCCACTACCGCTGGGCGATCGTGTCCGGTCCGGTCCTCATGGCGTGCGGCTTCGCGCTGCTGGGCGGGCTCGACACAGGGTCCTCTCAGGGCGACGTCACGGTGGCGATGATCTTGCTCGGGCTGGGCCTCGGGCTCCTGATCCAGAACCTGGTGCTCGTGGTCCAGAACACGGTCCCGAGCCACGAGCTGGGTGCGGCCACCAGCGCCGGCCAGTTCTTCCGCACCACCGGCGGCACCCTCGGGGTGACCGTCATGGGCGCGGTGATGACCGCCGGGCTGCCCGCCGGAGTGTCGCTCGCCGGCGCCGGGGCCGTCGGGGCCGGCGCCAGCGTGGCCCGCGAGCAGCTCGCCGACGCCATCCACCCGGTGTTCATGCTGGGCCTTCCGGTCATGGCGATCGCCCTGGCTCTGGTGTTGCTCATCCCGGAGAGGCCGCTCAAGCGGACCGTGCGCGAGGTCGAGCCGCCGGCGGTGCCGGCATGACGGTCCCGGCGGCGCGCCAGCACCACAACGTCACGCTCGCGGTGCTCGCAGTGGCGGCGCTCTCGTACGCGCTGCTCCAGACGATGGTGGCCCCCGCGCTCCCCGCGATCCAGCGTGAGCTCGACACCACAACCACGGCGGTCACCTGGGTCCTCACCGTCTACCTGCTCACCGCCTCGATCGCCACACCGGTGCTCGGGCGGCTCGGGGACATCTTCGGCAAGGAGCACATGCTCGTAGTGGTCCTGTGTATCTTCGCGCTCGGATCGCTGGTCGCCGCGCTGTCGCACAGCATCGAGATGCTGGTGGCCGGGAGAGCGATCCAGGGCGCGGGCGGCGCCATCTTCCCGCTCGCCTTCGGGATCATCCGCGACGAATTCCCGGCCGAGCGGGTGGCCACCGGCATCGGCTTGATCTCCGCCACCTTTGGGATCGGCGGCGGCGGCGGCCTGGTGCTGAGCGGCCTGATCGTGGACCACCTCTCATACGAATGGATCTTCTGGTTCGGCTTCGCGGTGGTGCTCGTCGCGATCGCGGCCACGCACCTCTACGTCCCAGAGTCGCCGGTCAAGGCGCCGGCTCGGATCGACTTCGCCGGCGCCGCCCTGCTGTCCGCCGGACTCGTCTGCCTGCTGCTCGCCCTGAGCGAGGGCGAGCGCTGGGGCTGGGGCTCGCCGGAGATCGTCGGCCTGTTCGCGGCTGCCGCGACGTTGCTCGCGGTGTGGGTGCGCTTCGAGCAGCGCGTCTCGGAGCCCCTGGTGGACATCGGCCTCCTGCGGGCGCGCGCCGTATGGCCCACCAACCTGACCGCCTTCCTCACCGGCTTCGGAATGTTCGGCTCCTTCATCCTCATCCCGCAGTTCGTGCAGACGCCCGAGAGCGCCGGCTACGGGTTCGGCGTCGGCGTGACCGGCGCGGGCCTGTTCCTGCTGCCCTCGACCGTGGTCATGCTGGTGGCCGGGCCGCTCGCCGGCGCGCTGGCCGGACGGGTGGGCTCGAAGGTGCCGCTTATGTTCGGCACGGCGGTCACCGCCGTGAGCTTCGCGTTGCTGGCGCTCGCGCACTCCGAGCCGTGGCACGTACTTGCCGCCGTGACCCTGCTGGGGCTCGGGATCGGCATGTCCTTCGCGTCCATGGCGAACCTGATCGTGGCCGCCGTGCCCCAGACGCAGACGGGCGAGGCGACCGGCATGAACACGATCATGCGAACCGTCGGCGGAGCCTTCGGCGGCCAGCTCGCAGCGGTAATCCTCGCGGGGCACGTCAGCGCCGGCAGTGAATTCCCATCCGTGACCGGCTTCACCACGGCGTTCACGGTCGGCGCGATCGCGCTCACTCTGGCGCTCGCGGCGGCCGCCGCGATCCCGGGGCGCCGCCGCTCCACCTCGGAGGGCGTCACGGGGCAGCCGTCAGGGGCGAGCACCGGGGCCTGACGCGCGGCCGGCCGCCCGCGAACCCACGTCGCCACAGCCGGCGAACCCCAGCCGAGCCGGGCCTCCCCCCAGGGGTGAGGGGTCTGACCCCTCCCCCCGGGCGGGTGAGGGGTCAGACCCCTCCCCCGGGGGGATGCCGCCTCTTCGGCGTGTGCGGACGCCCGCACCCTAGGTCGTTTCTCAGGGTGCCGGTTGGGTGCCCCCGCCTGATGATCCGCGGGCGCCTTCGCGACACCATCGGAATCACTGAAACACAACCGATGGGAGATTCCGTGACACACCCGAACAACGACAACACCCACGCCCCTCGGCGACGGTCCCGAGCCGCGCGCGTATCCCTGTTCATTGGCGCGGGCATCGCCGCCTTCATGGCCGTCGGCGCCCTGGGCGTCGGAGGGCTCGCCCTCTGGGGCGAGAGCCAGAAGGACGAGCGGGGCTACATCTCGACCGACACCGAGCGCTTCGGCGCGAGCACGCATGCGCTCGCGACGGAGAACCTCGACATCGACCTCGACGGAGCGCAGGAACTGGCCGACGCGACCGGGTTCGGCGAGATCCGCGTCGACGTCGCGCCGCAAACCGGCAAGCCGGTCTTCGTGGGCATCGCCCGGACGGACGACGCGTCCGCCTATCTGGCGGGCGTTTCACACACCACGGTGGCCGACGTGGACTATGAGCCGTTCGAGGCGAGCTACGTCCGCCAGCCCGGCCCGCGCAGCCCGGCGGCGCCGGCCGGCGAGCGGATCTGGGCCGCGTCCACGCAGGGCACGGGCCCCCAGAGCCTCGGGTGGGAGGCCGAGGACGGTGACTGGTCGGTCGTCGTGATGAACGCCGACGGATCTCGCGGCGTGCAGGCGGACATCAGCGCGGGAGCGAAGCTCCCGTTCCTGAACGACATCGGCTGGAGCGCGCTCGGCAGCGGGACGCTCCTACTGCTCACCGCTGTTGCCCTGCTCGTGCTGGGCATCCGCCCGCCGCGCAGCGGCTCTCGCGGGACATCCGCGGCCGGCCTGGCTCCGGCCGCGGGCTGAGACCCGGCAGGCACGCTGCAACGGGAGGCTCGTCCCACACGGGACGAGCCTCCCGTGTGTCTCGACGGCGACAGAGCCGACCCGATGAGTCTCGGCCCGTGCTCCGGTCTCAACCCTGAGACATGAGAGCGGAACGAACATCGGCCGGTTATCCGCACCCCCGCACGCCGGGTCGCCCCCCTGTCCGGCCGGGCGGGCACGCGGCAGTGTGCGAGGCGCTCCGCCGGAAGGCTTTCCAGCAATGCGATCCAGTGACATCACCACACTTCCTGCGCTCGACCTGAGGGCCCTGGCACAGCGTGCCGCGCTGGCGGGGGCGCTCGCGCTCGTGGCGGTGGTCCTGGTGGTCGTGGCGGGCGGCCCGCTGCAGGCCTTCGCCGACGCCCTCCAGCGCGCGATCGATGCCGATCCGCGCTGGATCGGCGCCGCCGTCGTCTTCGAGCTGGCCTCGTTCGCCGGGTACGTGGCGCTGCTGTGGCTCGTCGGCCGCCGCGCGACGCGGCGGCTGGGACTGCGGGAGAGCGCCGAGGTCACGCTCGGCGGTGCCGCGGCCACGCGCCTGCTCCCCACGGGCGGCGTGGGCGGGGCCGCCCTGACAGTCTGGGCCTTCCGCCGCGCCGGCCTCGACGGACGCGCCGCCGCGCGCACGCTGCTCGCGTTCCTCGTAGTGCTCTACTCGGTCTTCCTCGTCTCGATCGCCGTGGCCGGCGGCCTGTTGACTCTGGGCCTCGCGCCCGGCGGGGCGCCGCTCGCGATCACGGCGCTCCCCGCGATCGGCGCCGTGCTGGCTATCGCGGGCGCGCTCGCGCTCGCCGTCCGCCGCCCGGCGGCTGATGAGCCGCTCACCCGCGCCGCTCCCGGCGCGTCGCGCCCGGCCCGCGCCCGGGCCGCCCTGACCCAGGCGCGCAGCACGGTCGGCGGCGCGGTGCGCGACGCGATCGCGCTCGTGCGCTCAGGCGACCCCCGCCTGCTCGGCGCCGTCGCGTGGTGGGCCTTCGACGGCGCCGTGCTGTGGGCGATGCTCCACGCGCTGGGCGCGCCTCCGTCGCTCGCCGTGCTCGTGCTCGCCTACTTCGTCGGCCAGATCGCCAACACGATCCCCGCCCCCGGCGCAGCGAGCGGCGGCATGGTCGGCGTGCTGCTGGCTTTCGGCGTGGAGGCGGACCTCGCGCTCGCGTCCGTGCTCGCATACCGCTCCGTGGCGATCTGGCTGCCCGCCCCGCTCGGCCTGGTCGCGCTCGGCGGCCTGCGCAGGACCTTCACCCGCTGGGCCGAGGAGGACGCCGCGGCCGAGGCTCCTGCCGAGAGGCGGATGGGCTCAGGACCGTGGGTGCCGAGCGGAGCAGTGGCGGGGAGAGTGGTGCCGGCATGAGGGCCGCTCTCGCATCCGCCGTGCTGCTCGCCGCCGCCGGCTTCGCCGCGGTCACCGCCGGGGTCGTCCAGCCGCCCGATCTCGAGGCCGCCCTGACCGACCTGTCGGACACTCTCGGCACCTGGACCTACGCGCTCGTCGCGGCCCTGGCCTTCCTCGAGACCGGCGCCTTCGTCGGGCTCGTCGCTCCCGGCGAGACCGCCATCGTGCTCGGCGGCGTCGTGGCCGCCGAGGGCGACGTGAGCCTCGCACTGATCCTCCCGCTGGCCTGGCTCGCCGCCGCGCTTGGGGACCTCGCGAGCTTCTGGCTCGGCAAGCGGCTGGGACGCCGGTTCCTGCTGGCACACGGCCCGCGCCTGGGTGTGACCGCTCCGCGCCTCGAGCGCGTGGAGGGGTTCTTCGAGCGCCACGGTCCCAAGGCGATCCTCGCCGGCCGCTTCATCGGCATCGTCCGGGCGGTGGCCCCGTTCCTCGCCTGCGCGTCCGGAATGCGCACGCGCGCGTTCCTTCCCTGGAGCCTGCTCGGCACCGCCGTGTGGGCCACCACCTTCACGCTGATCGGCTACGGCTTCAGCCACTCGTTCGGCGCGGCCGCCGACACCCTGACGCACGGGGCCTTCGCCCTCGCCGTGGCCGGGCTGGCGGTGCTGGCGTGGCACCACCGCCGCAGCCGGCCCGCCGCCGAGCTAGCGGCCCAGTGTGCGTAGGAACTCGCGGGCCTTTCCGGGAAGGCCCCGCACCCGCTCCCGCACCGCCGCGAGCCCCGACCGCAGCTCCGGGTCCCCGGCCTCCACCGGCAGCATCGAGTCCTGAAGCTCGGCGAGCGCCGCGTCCGCCTCACTGACGGCCGCCACCGCCTGGTCGACGAAGCCGGCGGCGCCCCTCGCGGATACGCCGGCGGACTGCTGCTCGAACGTGCGGCCCGCCATCCCGTGGCGGCCGGCGAACTCGGCGTGGGTGGCCTTGGCGCGTCCGTAGGCCGCCTGCACCGGTTGGAAGAGCTCGTCCTCGAGCCTGTCGCCGTTGTGGGCATCGAGCTTGTCGTAGGCCTCGGCGAGGCACGCCAGCGCGAACCCGAGCGCGTCGGCCGCCTCGGCGAGCGTGTCGAGCAGCTGCTGCCTCGCCTCTGAGGTCGCGTAGGGCATCAGGGGGAGCGTAGTCGGGCTGGTGCCGACTTGGCGGCATGAGGTTGTGCGCTTGTGACCATCCGTTCCGCCTGGAGTACCCGAGCGTCCGGGCGTGCGTGCGGATGGAGACGATGCCGTAGAACCCACCCGTCCGTCGACAAGCCGGCAGTAGCCAAGCGGCCCCGGCGCCCGTCCGGGGCCGCTTGCCGTCCCTGGGAGACTGTCCGCCGTGAGGAGTCGCCGATACGCCCTCGCGGCCGCCGCCGCAGCCGCTTTCGCGATCCTGCCCCCGCCCGCGACGGCGGCGGTCCAGGTCCGCTTCGAGCGGATCCAGGGCTTCGACTCCAGGTCGACCCCGGCCAGGTACGACAAGGTCGGCGTGCTCGAGGTCGGCCCGCGGCGCGCGCCGAACATCCTCATCCTGAACCCCGGCACGTCGGCGAGCGCTGCGTACTTCGCGCCGCTGGCCAAGACCGTCGTCAAGGAGACGAAGGGCTGGCAGGTGTGGGCTGTCGAGCGCAGGGAGAACCTGCTCGAGGACCACTCCGTGCTGAACCGTGCGAAGCGCGGGCGCGCAAGCGGTCAGGAGATGTTCGACTACTACCTCGGCTACCTCGCCGACCCGAGCATCACCCCGCACTTCGAGTTCATCCCTGATGCAAGCGTCGCGTTCGCCCGCCAGTGGGGGATGCGCGTGGAGATCGCGGACCTGCGGCGGGTCGTCAGGTCCGCGCAGCGGCGCGGGCGCAGGGTCGTGATGGGGGGTCACTCCCTGGGCGGCTCGATCACTACCGCGTATGCCACGTGGGACTTCGGCGGCAGGCCGGGCGCGAGGGACCTGTCCGGGCTCGTCTACATCGATGGCGGAAGCAGCCCGACGCCGATGACTCCCGACGACGCGCGCCGGAGGCTCGCGGCGCTCGAGACCGCCTCGCCGTGGCTGGCCTTCGGCGGGATCGCCGCGCCGTTCGCCGGCATCTTCAACTCGACCGGGTCGACCAGCGTGCTGATCGATCCCGACACCCCGTCGCTGGGCCAGGCCTTCCCGCTGCTGCCGGCCGACCTGAAGCCGGCGGTGCGGGTCACGAACGTGGGGCAGTACGGCTACGCGCTCGACACCGAGAGCTCGCCGCCCGCGCTCGCGGCGGCACACGCGCATCTGGGCCGCCTCGCGGAGAGCGACGAGCCGCGCGGCTGGGATCGGGCCGGTGAGCTCACCCCGATCCGGCGCTACGCCCGCATGTTCTCCGGCTGGGCGCTCAAGGGCCTGGACGGCACCGCCTGGTATCACCCGCTGCGCCTGACGATCGATTCCGGCGCGATCGCGGCCGGCAACCGAAACCCCGCTCAGGAGATCCTCGGCGTGCGGGCGACGCACGGGGACGACCTCCCGAAGAGACTGCGCATCTATGCCTTCGGGGCCGCGCTCGGGGGCGAGCGGGTGCTGGAGGCCGCGCGCATCCTGGCGCGGCAGTCGGGGATCCCGAAGCGCCGGCTGACGCTGATCGACCGGTCCCGCACCTACTCCCACAACGACCCGAACTCCGCGGCCCCGAGGAACGCCTTCGTGGCGAACCTGGTGCCGTTCCTCGAAAGGATCAACCGGGCTCGATGACATGGTCCCGCGAGGGCTTGCGGTCCTCGGGCGCCTGGCTGTAGTCGCCGAACGGCCGGCCGGTCGCGCTCCGCGGTGGCCGTCGCGCGCCGCGGTCTCCGTTCTCGAATCAGGTCCCCGCGGCCAGCTTCGCAGCCACGCCCGCGGCGGCGGTGCGGATGGCCGCGAGAAGCGCCTGCACCGAGGGACGCTCCGCGTCCGCGGCTCGGCTCGCCATCAGGATGGTCCGGTCTACCGAGCCCTCGGCGATGGGTCTCACGGCCACGCCCGGGTGAGAGCCGGGATCCACGAGCGCCGGCAGGAGCGTCACGGCTCGCTCGCCGGCCACGAGCACCAGGCTCAGAACGGCGTCGTTGGTGCGATGGCGGATGTCGGGCTCGAACTTCCCCAGCTCCCGGCAGGTCCGCTCGATCATCGACTTCCAGGCGGTGCCCGGGTGGCCGGTGGTCCAGGCCTCGCCCTCGAGCTCGGCCAGCGGCACCGCACCCCGGTGGCGGGTCAGCGCCGGATGGTCAGCTGGGAGGATGACGTGCACGGGATCGCGGAGGAGGTCCTCGCGGACCACGCCGTCGAGCCGTGGGAGCGGCTGGTGCTCCCACTCGTCGGCCAGCACGAGGTCCAGGTCCCCGATCGCGAGCGCCGGGAGCGACCACTCGGGCTCGGCCTCGACGAGCTCGCAGCGCAGGCCGGGCGCGTCGCGCGCGAGCGCCTGCATCGCCGGAACCGCCAGGTGGAACGCGACGGACTGGAACGACGCGATCCGCCCCCTGCCGGCCACCGTGCCCGCCGCCGCGGCCAGCTCGGCCTGCGCGACCTCGGCCCGCTCGAGGAGCGCGCCGGCGTGACCCACCAGCACGAGCGCGGCGTCGGTCAGCCGGACCCCCCGCCCGGCCCGCTCGAGCAGCGGCAACCCCGCCTCGCGCTCGAGCACCGCGAGCTGCTGGGAGACGGCCGAGGGCGTGAACTGCAGCGCTTCGGCCACCGCGGCGATCGTGCCGCGCGCGTGTAGCTCGTGCAGGAGGCGCATCCGGCGCAGGTCGAGCATTCATAAGCGACTCTACTGGATTATCTGTAGGAATCAGAGTCGCTCCTAAGGTATGCCCTGCGGCAGGATTGGCCCATGTCTCGCGTCGGCGCCCTCTGTTGCCTCGCCTCCGCCGCCGGATTCGGCGCGATGGGCATCTTCGGCAAGCTCGCCTATGACGAGGGATCGACGGTGGGCACGCTCCTCGCCTCACGATTCGTGCTCGCCGCCTTGCTCTTCTGGCTGGTACTGGCCTGCTCGGGTGGTGTCCGCGACCTGCGTTCACTCAGCCGGCGCGACGTCCTGTCTCGCCCTCGCGCTCGGCGGCCTCGGCTACGGAGCGCAGGCCGGCGCGTACTTCGCGGCGCTCGACCGCATCGACGCCTCGCTGCTCGCCCTGCTCGTGTACACGTATCCGGTGATGGTGGCGGTGGTGGCCATCGCGATCGGGCGCGAGCCGGCCACGCGCCACACGGCGGTGTCCCTGGCGCTCGCCTCAACCGGACTCGTGCTCGTCCTCGCCGGGGCCGCCTCGGGTGCGCTGGACACCGTCGGGACGGTGCTCGGCCTGACGGCGGCGACGGTGTACACCGCGTACATCCTGATCTCGGACGGCGTGACCGCGCGCGTGGGACCGCTCGCGCTCAGCACGCTTGTGTGCACCGGCGCGGCGGTGAGCCTGACTCTCGCCGGCCTCGCCGGTGGCGACCTGGACCCCGGCGCCGTGAGCGCCGCCGGCTTCGGCTGGCTGGGTTGCCTCGCCGTCGTGTCGACGGTCGGGGCCATCGCGCTCTTCTTCGCCGGCCTGCAGCGCGTGGGCCCCACGGCCGCGTCGATCCTGTCCACGCTCGAGCCGGTGGTCACGGTCGGGCTAGCATCCGCCGTGTTCGGCGAGTCGCTCGGTCAGGCGCAACTCGCCGGCGGAGCGCTGGTCCTGGCGGCGGTGGTCGCCGTCCGGACCCCTCACAAACAGCAACTGGCTCCGAGCAACACCTGAGAAAGGAGACCCCCTGATGACCAACGACCTCAGCGGCAAGGTCGCGCTGGTGGCCGGCGCGACGCGCGGAGCCGGGCGCGGCATCGCGGTTTCGCTCGGCGAAGCCCGGGCGACGGTTTACTGCACCGGCCGCACGACCCGCGAGCGGCGGTCGGAGTACGACCGTCCGGAGACGATCGAGGAGACCGCCGAGCTGGTAACCGAGGCCGGCGGCGAGGGAATCGCCGTCGCCGTCGACCACCTCGAGCCCGGCCAGGTCGAGGCGCTCGCGCAGCGCATCGATTCCGAGCAGGGACGGCTCGACGTGCTGGTCAACGACATCTGGGGCGGGGAGCGGCTGTTCGAGTGGGACAAGCCGGTCTGGGAGCACGACCTCGACAAGGGGCTGCGCCTGCTGCGCCTGGCAATCGACACGCACCTGATCACCAGCCACTTCGTGCTGCCGCTCCTGATCCGCAGGCGCGGCGGCCTGGTCGTGGAGATGACCGACGGCACGCGCGAGTACAACGACGAGAACTACCGGATCAACCCGTTCTACGACCTGGCCAAGACCTCGGTCATCCGGCTGGCCTTCGCCCAGGGCGAGGAGCTCGAGCCGCACGGCTGCGCCGCCGTCGCCCTCACCCCGGGCTGGCTGCGCTCGGAGATGATGCTCGAGAACTTCCGGGTCACCGAGGAGAACTGGCGCGACGCGGGCGCCTTCCAACCGCACTTCGCCGCGATCTCGGAGAGCCCGCGGTTCGTGGGCCGCGCCGTGGCCGCGCTGGCCGCCGACCCGGACGTGACCCGCCACAACAAGGGCTCGTTCTCATCCGGCGGCCTGGCGAAGGAGTACGGCTTCACCGACCTCGACGGCTCCCAGCCCGACTGCTGGCGCTACATGGTCGAGGTGCAGGACCCCGGCAAGGCCGCGGACGCGACCGGCTACCGCTGAGCCTTCGCGCCTTGTTCGATCCCGCTCCTCCGCTCCCGCCGCGTGGGACGATCCTCAGGCGCCGCGCGGTCGGCGCCCATGGATCGCCACACCGGGAGTACAGGAGGGAGCCATTCCATGTCCACGCACCAGATCGATACGCCTCAGTCCGAGTCTGTCCGCGAGTACAGGATGCTCGTCGGCGGGGAGTGGGTGGACGCCCACTCGGGCGGGACTTTCAAGACCGTCAACCCCTACACCGGGAAGGTCTGGGCAACCGCGCCGGACGCCGGCGCGGAGGACATCGACCGGGCCGTGACCGCAGCGCGCGAGGCGTTCGACTCCGGGCCCTGGGGCACGATGACCGGCACGCAGCGCGCGCGGCTGATGCGCCGGCTTGCGGATCTGATCGCGGAGAACGCCGAGGCGATCGCGCTGGTCGAGAGCACCGACAACGGCAAGTTGCTGCGGGAGATGCGCGGCCAGCTCAACGCGCTGCCCGAGTACTACCACTACTTCGCGGGTGCGGCGGACAAGATCCAGGGCGACACGATCCCGTCCGACAAGCCCAACTTCTTCGTCTACACGCGCCGCGAACCGGTGGGAGTCGTCGGGATGGTCGTCCCCTGGAACTCGCCCGTCCTGCTCCTGAGCTGGAAGCTCGCCACGGCGCTGGCGGCGGGATGCACCGTCGTCGCGAAACCCGCCGAGCAGACGCCCGCGTCGACGCTCGAGTTCGCCAAGCTGTTCGAGCAGGCCGGCTTCCCGCCCGGCGTATTCAACGTGGTCACCGGCGACGGGCCGACCGCCGGCCGCGCGCTGGTTCGCCATCCCGGCGTGGACAAGGTCGCGTTCACCGGCTCGACGGAGACCGGCATCAGCGTCATGAAGGACGCGGCCGACCATCTCGCCCGGGTGTCGCTGGAGCTGGGTGGCAAGTCGCCCAACATCGTCTTCGAGGACGCCGACCTCGACGCGGCCGCGAACGGCGTGGTGGCCGGCATCTTCGCCGCGACCGGCCAGACCTGCATGGCCGGCTCGCGGCTGTTCGTCCACGAGCGCGTGCACGACGAGCTCGTCGAGCGCCTCGCGGACCGCGCGGGCACCATCAGGCTCGGGGACCCGCTCGATCCGGACACAGAGATGGGGCCGGTCGCCTTCCCGCAGCAGCTCGACAAGATCCTCGACCTGATCCGCTCCGGGCGCGAGCAAGGCGCCGACCTGGCTTTCGGCGGCACCCGGCCCGACAAGGAAGAGCTCAGCGACGGCTACTTCGTCGAGCCGACGATCTTCACCGGGGTGGGCGCGGACATGGAGATCGCGCGCGAGGAGATCTTCGGGCCCGTGCTCTCGGTGATGCCGTTCGCGGACGAGCAGGAGGTGATCGCGCGGGCCAACGACACACGCTACGGGCTCGCCGCCGGAGTCTGGACCAACGACGTTCGGCGCGCACACCGCGTCGCAAATGCGCTCCGCGCCGGCACCGTGTGGATCAACGCCTACCGCACGGTTTCCTTCAACACCCCCTTCGGCGGCATGAAGATGAGCGGCTTCGGCCGCGAAAACGGCCTCGACTCGATCGACGGATACACCGCCGTCAAAGCCGTCTGGGTCGAGCTCTCCGGGCAGACCCGGGACCCGTTTACGGTGGGGTAGGCGGCCTTAGCAGCGCCGGTGGCAGCACCGAGTCGGCCGCGTCCGTCACCTCTATCCCGGCCAAGCGCCCGTAATGGTCGAACTGCAGGACGATCGATTCCAGCGCCGGCACCGTCTCCCTCTCCTCGAGCCCGCTCAGCTCGACGGAATGGCGGACCTCGACCATCGGCATGCCCGTGAGGTTCAGATGGGCGTGGCCCGCCTCCTTCACCGTGACGCTGATCTCGGCCATTTCAGGCAGCCGTCGGCTCCTCTGTCCTCTCCTCTGTCCTCTCCTTGGGCGTGATAGCGGCCGCGAGCTTCGCGGAGGTGATCCCGAGCACGGCACCGATCGTGAGCGTGACGAAGATGTTGACGGCGACCCATTCGTAGGGCGTCGAGAGGATGCCCGCGAACGCGCCCAGGCCCGCGGTCGCCGGGTCGCCCAGCGCCTCGACGCTGTTGCCGACACCGCCGCCGTCCTCCGCCCAGCCGTCAGCGCCTGTGGCGAGCCACCAGAACACGACTGAAGCGAAGGCTGGGAACGTCGCCGGGATGTAGTACCAGTCGCCCAGCGCGGCGAACGCCACGAGCAGTGCGGACATGACGCCGACCCACAGCGAGATGCCCCAGAAGTCCGGCAGGTCGGCGGTGGCGGTGGCGAGGATGATCATGAGCAGCGCCGTTGCGCAGCCGAAGAAGTTGGCGATGCAGACCTTTGTGAACGCGCTGTTGTCCCCACCGGCGGCGAAGAACAGGCCCCACGCGACGAATGCCGCGGGCACGACGAGGTGGAAGTTCGCGGGCAGCTCGAGGCCGTTGCCCAGATCGCCGTCGGTCACCCAGTGAAAGCTGAAGTTGAGCGCGAACTCGACGTACAGGAAGGCGAGAACGCCGATCACCAGCGCCAGCGGAAGGAAACCCTTCATGCGTGCCGCCATAAAACACCTGCCTTTCGGTCAGTGGGCGGAACATCCGCCGCCCGCGGAACCTGCTCAGATCGGGGAGGACGGGCGGGCCATCCCCTCGGCGAGATCCCCAAAGCCCGGAGCGATCACGGCGCCCGGCTGGGCGATCAGCTCCTCGGCGACGAGCGCCTCGGTCGTCAGCATCAGCGCGGCGACCGAGGCGGCACCCTCGAGGCTCAGCCGCGTGACCCGCACGGGGTCGATTACGCCGTCTGCGAAGAGATCGCCGAACTCGCCAGTCAGCGCGTTCAGCCCGTGGCCCTCGGGCATCGCGCTCACCTGGTCGACCACGGCCTGCCCGTCGTAGCCCGCGTTGCTCGCGATCCAGTAGAGCGGCTCGTGGAGGACCCGGCCGACGACCTCGGCGCCGCGGGCGTAGTCCCCCTCGAGCTCGAGGTCGGCAAGGACGCTTCCCGCGCGCATCAGCGCGGTGCCGCCGCCGGCGACGATCCCTTCCGCCACCGCCGCGCGCGTGGCGTCCAGTGCGCCCTGCGTGCGGCGCAGTCGCTCGCGCAGCACGACCTCCGCCGGTGCGCCCACGCGGATCACCGCCAGGCGGATGGCGAGCCGGGCGAGGCGCTCCTGGAGGATCTCGATATCGCGCTCCTGCGAGGCCCGTCCCAGTTCGACCCTGATCTGGGCAAGCCGAGCCTCGACGGCTTCTCCGGTCCCGGCGCCCTCGACGAGTGTCGTCGAGTCCGCCGTCACCACGACCCGGCGCGCAGTGCCCAGGTCCTCCGGCCGAACGCTCGCGAGCGACCGCCCGGCCTCCTCGGCGATCACCTGGCCGCCCGTAAAGGCAGCCACGTCACCGAGGTGCTCGACGCGGCGGTGGCCGAACCCAGGGGCCCGCACGGCCACGGCCTGCAGCGTGCCGTGGTTGTTGTTGTTGACGAGCATGCCGAGCGCCGCCCCGTCGACCTTCTCCGCGAGGATCACGAGCGGGCGCGGCGACTTCATGACCTTGTCCAGGGTGGGCATGAGGTCCTGCGGCTGGGAGATCGGGCGGTTGGTCATGAGGATGTATGGGTCCTCGAAGACTGTCTCCATGCGCGTCTCGTCCCGCACGAGATAGGGGGACTCCCAGCCGTTCTCGACGTGCACGCCCTCGACGAAGTCGACCGAGATGCCGGGCAGCTCCGTCTCCTCGATGGTCACGACGCCCTCCTCACCCACGCGGTCGAGCGCCTCCCCCACGGCGGCGCCGATGCGCTCGTCCTCCCCAGCGGCGATCGTGGCGACGTGACGGAGGTGGTCTCGACCCTCCACGGGGCGCGCCGAACGGCCGAGCTCGGCCACCACGCGTTCGGTCGCCTCCTCGATGCCGCGGCGCAGCAGCATCGCGTTCGCGCCCTCGTCGATGGCGAGCATGCCCTCGCGGACGATCGCCTGGGCGAGCAGCGTCGCTGTCGTGGTGCCGTCGCCGGTGAGGTCGCTCGTCTTGTTGGCGACCTCGCGGACGAGCTGCGCCCCCATGTTCTTGAACTGGTCGCTCAGCTCGATCTCGCGCGCGATCGAGACGCCGTCATTCGTGATCATGGGGGCGCCGGCGAGCCGCTCGAGCACGACGTTGCGCCCCTTGGGCCCCAGCGTGACCTTTACGGTGTTGGCCAGCTCGTCGACGCCCGCCTGCAGGAGCTGCCGCGCGTCGTTGTTGAAGTGCAGCCGTTTGCCCATCGGGCTAGGCCGCGGCGGCCGGGATCAGGATGCCGCGCCCCTGGAGCCGCCCGTTGTCGAGGTCCGCCATCGCGTCGTTGATGGCATCGAGCGGATAGGTGCTCGTGTGCAGCGTCACCTGGCCCTGGGCGGTGAGCGTCATCAGGTCCTGCAGGTCGACGTACGTGCCGACCAGATTGCCGATGAAGGAGATCTCGCGCGAGATCACGTCGATCGTCGGGATGTCGATGTTCTCGCCGTAGCCGATCACGTAGTAGAAGCCGCCGTCGCGGATCATGTCGATGCCGTCCTGGATGGCGCCCTTCTCGCCGACGAAGTCGATGATCGCCTCGGCGCCGAGCCCGTCGGTGATCTGCTTGACGGTGTCGACGTGGCTGCCTCCTGTGCCCTCGGCCGAAGGCCGCCGGGTATCGACCTTGATCGTGTGGTGCGCGCCCAGCTCCTCGGCCAGCGTCAGCGCGGGCTCCGACGGATCGACGACGATGATCTCGGCGGGTGTGTACGCCCGCAGGCACTGGACGCCTATATGGCCGAGGCCTCCGGCCCCGATCACGACCGCCTTGGTGCCGGCGCCGAGCACCGGGATCGCCTTCTTGACCGCGTGGATCGCGGTGAGCCCGGCGTCAGCAAGCGCGGCGATCGCCTGTGGCTCGAGGGACGGATCGAGCTTGACGACCGACCGTGCGCTCGTGAACAGGAAGTCGGCGAATCCGCCGTCTCGGTTGATGCCCGGGAAGGAGCCGTTGAGGCAGTGCATGTCGTCGCCGGCGCGGCAGGGCCCGCACAGCCCGCAGGAGATGAACGGGTGCACGATCACCGTGTCTCCCACCTCGACGTTGGTCACCGCCGGACCGACCGCGTGCACCCAGCCGGCGTTCTCGTGCCCGGGTGTGTAGGGCAGCTTCACACCGGACTTCTCGGCCCACTGACCCTCCTGGATGTGGAGGTCGGTGCGGCACAGTCCCGCCGCGCCGATCCGCACGACGACGTCGAGCGGCCCCTCGGCCTTGGGCTCGTCGACCTCGTCAAGCTCGAGCGGCTCGTGATAGGCGTGCAGTCTCGCGGCCCTCATGCGGCCACCTCCTTGGCGTCGGGAAGGTCGTAGCGGATGCGCAGCAGCGAGCGGCAGATGCCTCCGTTCACCTCGAGGCTCGTCCGCATGAGCCGCGCCCTGCGCAGCCAGTGGCGCAGGTCCTCCGCGGCGATCGGCTCCCCGTCGGGCCGGACGAACGCCGGGGCGCCGTCCCCGGCTGGGATGCCGAGCTGCCGGCGCAGCTCGATGTACCGGCGAGCCTCCGGGTCGTCGGGCAGGTCGGCCACGTGCCGGCCCGTGACCTCCTCGGGCGTTGCACCGCCGGCCAGCAGCTCCTCGCAGACGCGGGACTCCCGGGCGACCAGCGCCTTGCGCCGAAACAGCTCCCGCAGCGCATCCAGCTGCCCCTCGGTCTCCCCGGGGAAGGCCTCCGAGAAGGCCTCCCCACGCCCGACCGCGGTGTTGATCTCCTCCCCCGTGTAATGGTCCTCGAGGAGGACCGTGACGCCGCGCACCTCCGGCAGCCGAAGCACAGCACTGCGTGCGTCGGCGGCCATGAGGTAGGCGAAGTTCGGCGCGCACTGCGGCGTCGGGAGCCGCAGCCGGACGTCGACGTTCCCGTCGTCCGACACGTCGCAGGACGTCACGAACCGAAGCGACGTGATCGGCTCGTCAAGCTCGGGGTCGTAGACCGTGCCGAGCGCCTCGAGGACGCGCGACCGGATTGTCACGCGCGCTCTTCCACCAGCTGTGCGTCGTCCCGGGCGGCCGGCTCATCGGCCTCGTCGGGCGGCAGCTGCAGCTCCTGCGGAACCTCGATGCCGTACAGCTTGGCCGCGTTGAGGCCCATGATCTTCTTCTTCCCCTCGGTCCCGAGCGCCGGATAGTCCGCGTAGGCTTCGTCGGTCGGGTAGTTCCAGTCGATGAAGCCCTCGACCTGCCACTTGGGCTCCCAGATGGCGTAGTCGCTGGCCCAGAGCAGCTTGTCCTCGCCGACCCAGAAGAGCAGCTCGCCCATCACCTTGGCGAAGAAGCGCGGACGGGCGTGCATGAGTCCGCCGATCGCGACCGCCAGGCCGGCATAGACGTTCGGTTCCTGCGTCGCCATGAAGCAGAAGTCCTCGATCCGCGGTAGCCCGACGTGCTCGACGATGAAGTTGAGCTCGGGGAAGTCGGTCGCCACGTGGTCGACGTCCGAGACGTCGAAGGCGTCCTTGTCCAGCGGCCAGATCGTCGGGCCCTTGTGGACGTGGATGTTGACGATCCCGAGCTCCTGGCACTTCTCCAGGAACCGCGCCGCCTCCGGGTCCGTGAGCTTCCACCCACGCGAGCCGTTGCGCCACTCGGCTGTGTAGAGCTTGACGCCCTTGAGGCCGTAGCGCTTGGCGTCTTCCTCGAGCTCCTTGAGGCCGGCATCGCCGTCGCGGGGGTCCCAGCGGCCGTTGA
>CAVTES010000009.1:0-467500 GCA_963733885.1 uncultured Thermoleophilaceae bacterium
AAGACGAGGAAGATCGAGCTGATCGACAGGCCCATCACCGCGGCGAAGGCTAGAACAGCCACTGCGCCGTGGCGGCCGACATCCGGTTGATCCCGGCGCTGAGGCCGAAGACGAAGGCGAGCGGCGCGAACATCACCAGCCACTTCAGCGGCGAGGCGAAGATCGCGGCGCCGAAGCGGTCAGGTACTGGCGGTCTCCGATCTGATAGGCGGTCGGCTCCGGCGACACGGCGAGCCCCGCGACCGCCCAGGCCGCCAGCCCGGTGATGAGCATGCCACGGCCATCAGGCCGTAGACCTTGTTCATGTGGGCGCGCAGGCCTTCGTCGATCTCCGCGGTGCGTACGCCGGCGCCAGCCTGACGAACAGTCCCGTATTCGGCCATGGATTTCCTCCGTTAGACCCGCGCCCCGCGGCCGGGGCCCGGGGTTCGCTTGCCAATATCGGTGGCGCCGGCCCGGATTTCAACGGCGGACGCGCCCCCGTCATGGCCCAATATGACCAAATCGCCTAACTGCTTGTCACCCGCGCGATCGCGGGCGCGCCGGCGGCGCTCATTCGAGGCGATGGGCGACGACGGTCCCGTCCATCATCATCGGGATGATCGCGAGCTTCTGCTCCGGCAGGTATTCGAGATCGGCGCTGCCCTGGTTGAGGTCGGGGAGCTCGCCGACGTGCCGTCCGGCTGGATGCGGTAGAGCCCGCCGGCCATCCAGTCGGTGGCGAGCCAGGCCCCGTCGCCCTCGGGCTCCAGGCCGTCGAGGTTGCCGACCCCGGCGCCGGAGCCGAGGGGGCGATCGCCTTGGTCTCCAGGTCGACCGCGAGCAGGTGGCCGGGCGCTTCGGTGGTGAAGTCGGGCTTCATGCCCGGGACCCCAGGCGGCGACGATGAGCTGGCCGTCCTGCAGCGCCAGCCCGTTCGGATGCGCGAGCCCCTCGTCCTCGAGCCAGACGGACAGGGTGTCCGCGTCGAGGAGGTGGATCCGGTTGGTCACCATGTCCGAGACGAAGACCCGCCCGTCGGCGTCGGCCACCGCATCGTTGAGGAACTTCGCGCCTTCGGCCGGCCAGGTTCCGATGATCTCGCCGCCCGCGACGTCGATCGCGACCAGCCGGTCGATGTCGGTGACGTAGAGCGTGTCGCCGTGCATCGCCAGGCCCTTGGGAGCGTTCAGGCCGGTGACCCATTGCGCTGCTGGAGGCTTCCGTCCGGCCCCAGGTATCGAGATGAAGCCGTTGCCGTCCTTCGCGTCCGGTGCCCCGGCGATGTTCGAGACGTAGAGGATGTCCCGGCGGGCGTCGTAGAGCGCGCTCTCCGGCGCCTCGAGCCCGGTGGCGGTCCAGGCCTCCTCGGCGAGCGCCGCATGGCGCGGCGACCAGAAGCACGGCAGCAGACGCCGGCGGTCACCGGCGCGGTGCATTCATCGACCCCCCCCCCCTGAAATGTCGCCGCCCCGGGCCGATACTCCTACGCCCACGGACGCCGGAACGCGAGCGGTCCGCGGAACCGAAGGGCGTCACTCCCGCGCGCGCAGCACCTGGGCCGGGCGGCGCCGCGAGCGGCGGCAGCGCAAAGGCGAGGCCGGCGAGCGAGGCTGCGAGCGCGCCGCCGGCGACGATGGCGAGCGGCGGTCACAGGGCTCGAAGCGGAACGTCCGCCTCCATGACGAAGGTCGTCACCCACCAGCCGGCGACGCCGCCGGCCGCGATCGCGACGAGGCCGGCGGCGGCGCCGATCAGCGCCGAGCGGAGCGCGAAGCTCGCGAGGATGCGCCGGCGGCTGGCGCCGAGGGTCTTCAGCACCGCCGCCTCGAAGACCCGGCGGCCGCTCGCCGGCCGCGGCGGCGCCGATCAGCACCGTGAAGCCGGTGAGGAGCGTCGCCGCCGCCGCCCAGCGGGTGGCGGCGGCGATGCCCGTCGAGCGCCGTCGCGACGCGGTCGATGGCGTCGCGGACGCCGACGGCGGTGATGTTCGGGATAGGCGGCGGCGACGGCGCGCAGCAGCGGCGCCTCGGCCTCCGGGCTCGGCGTAGACGGTGGCGATATGGGTGTGCGGCGCGCCGGCGAGCGCCGCCGGGTCGAGCACGATCAGGAAGTTGATCCCCATCGTCTCGAAGCGCACCTCGCGGAAGCTCGCGATGGTGGCGGTCAGGTCGCGGCCGAGGATGTTGACCGTCAGCGCTGTCGCCGAGCTTCAGGCCGAGCTCGCGGCCCTCCTCGGCGGCGAAGCTCATCAGCGGCGGGCCGGCGTAGTCCTCGGGCCACCAGGCGCCCTCGGTGATCACCGTGCCCTGCGGCGGGCGCGGCGGCGTAGGTGACGCCGCGGTCGCCGTTCAGCGCCCAGTGCGGGCCGGCGACCTCGCGCGCCGGGCGGCCGTTGATGCGGGTGATGATGCCGCGCAGCATCGGCGCGGTCTCGACCGCGCTCGACGCCCGGCGTCGGCCTGGGCCCGCGTCGAGGAAGCCCGGCGAGCTGGTCGTTCTGGATGTCGACGAAGAAGAAGGCCGGGCGCGCGGTCGGGGAGGTCGCGGGTGATCGAGGCTCGCGCAGGTTCGCAGTCGATCTGGCCGGTGGCGGCCAGGACGCTGAGCCCGAGCCCGAGCGCGAGCACCACGGAGGCGGTCTCGCCCGAGGGCCCGCCGAGCGCGGCCAGCGCCCAGCGCAGCGCCGGGCGGCCGCGGGTCGAGCCGGCCGCGCCCGAGCCGGCGGGCGAGCCGGCGCAGGCCCCAGGCCGCGGCGAGCGAGCGCCGCCAGCGCGCCGGCGACGCCGCCGGCGGTGCCGAGCGCCAGCTCCGGCGCGCCGGAGAGGAGCGTCGGCGGCGGCGACCAGCAGCGGCGGCGAGCGCCGCGGTGGCGGCGAGATAGGCCGGGCGCGGCCAGGCGCGGCGGGCGGCGGTCAGGTCGCGGAAGAGCTCGGCGGCGCGGATGTCGCGGGCGCGGGCCAGCGGCCAGAGGGTGAAGAGGAGCGCGGTCAGGACGCCGTAGAGCGCGGCCTCGGCGAGCGGGCGCGAGGTAGAGGCCGAACTCGGCCGGCACCGGCAGGCGCGTCGGCGACGAACGGCGCGGCGGCGAGCGGCAGCGCCGGCGCCGAGGGCGAGGCCGAGCGCGATGCCGAGGAGCGGCGAGGAGGCCGATCTCGATCAGGTAGACGGCGAAGACCGTGCCGCCGGAGGCGCCGAGGGTCTTCAGCGTGGCGATGGTCGCGGTCTTCGCCTCGAGGTGCGCGCGCACCGCCGCGGCGACGCCGACGCCGCCGACGGCGAGGCCGGCGAGGCCGACGAGGACGAGGAAGGCGCCGAGCCGGTCGACGAAGCGGCCGACCCCGGGCGGGCCGCTGCGGCGGTCGCGCCATTGCAGCCCGGCGTCGCCGAAGCGGGCCGCGCGCCTCGTCGCGCAGCGCGGCGAGGTCGGCGTCGGGGGCGAGGCGCAGGCGGTAGGAGAAGTCGAACAGCGAGCCCTCGGCCGAGGAGGCCGCTGGCGGCGAGGTCGGCGCGGCGCACGATCACCCGCGGGCCGAAGGTCAAGCGCCGGCGCGGCCGCGTCGGGCTCGGCGACGAGCGTGTCGGCGAGGCGGAAGTCCTGGGTGCCGAGCCGGACGCACGGCGCCGGGCGCGAGGCCGAGGCGGTCGATCAGCACCTTCTCGGCGACGAGCCCGGGCAGGCCGCCCTGCGGCGCGAGCGCCGCGTCGAGGCGCCGCCGCCGGCGAGCGCGACCTGCCGTAGAGCGGGTAGAGCGCCGTCCACCGCCTTGACCTGGACCAGCATGCGCTCGGGCTCGGCGCCGGCGCGGGGGACGGCGAGGAGCGAGCGGAAGTCGACGATCTCGGAGACCGCGGCGGCGTTGGCGTCCATCCAGGCGCGCTCGGCCGGGTCGGCGAAGCGGTAGGTGAACTCGATCTCGGCGTCGCCGCCGAGCAGCGCCGCCGCCTCGCGGGCGAGGCCGCGGCCGATGGCGGCGCGCACCGAGCCGACGGCGGCGATCGCCACCACCCCGAGCGCGAGGCAGGCGATGAAGCACGCGGAACCCGGCGAGCCCGCCGCGGAGCTCGCGCAGCGCGAGCGCGGAGGCGGCGGACCGCGGACGTTCACGGCCGGCCGGCGCGCAGTGGCCGCGCCGCGTCACTCGGCCGCTTCGGCGTAGGGCTCGAGGGCGCCGTCGCGCAGGCGCAGGACGCGGTCGCAGCGGGTGGCGATCTCGGGCGCATGGGTGACGAGGACCAGCGTCGCGCCGTGCCGGTCGCGGAGCCCGAAGAGCAGCTCGATGATCGCCGCCCCGGTGGCGCCGTCGAGGTTGCCGGTCGGCTCGTCGGCGAGCAGGATCTCCGGCCGGGCCACCGCGGCGCGCGCGAGCGCCACGCGCTGCTGCTCGCCGCCCGAGAGCTGGGCCGGGTAGTGGTCGCGCCGGGCTGCGAGGCCCATCGCCTCGAGCTCGGCCGCGGCGCGTGTCGAAGGCGTCGCGGTCGCCGGCGAGCTCGAGCGGCGTCGCGACGTTCTCGATCGCGGTCATGGTCGGGATGAGGTGGAAGGACTGGAAGACCACGCCCATGTGATCGCGGCGGAAGCGGGCGAGCGCGTCCTCGCCCATGGCGGTCAGGTCCTGGCCGAGCACCGTGACCCGGCCCGGCGGTCGCGGCCTCGAGCCCGCCCATCAGCATCAGGAGCGAGGACTTGCCCGATCCCGACGGCCCGACGAGGCCGAGCATAGGCAATGCGCCGTCTCTTCACCATCTGCCTGCTCGCGCTGTCGGCCACGGCCCTGCTCGTGAGCGCGCCGGCTTCGTCGACCGCCGAGAGCAAGAAGGCCTCGAAGCCGTCGATCACACGCGTCCTGCCGATGCGAGTCGGCGTCGGCGGCACGCTCACCATCATGGGCAAGAACTTCAAGTCCGCTCGCTCGGCGAACACGGTCATCTTCCGCGCGCCGAACGGCCGCTCGGTCTTCGCGAAGCCGCGCAGCGCCAGCCGCGGGAAGCTGAAGGTCGCGGTGCCCGGCGCGGTATCGCGCCTGCTTGCCGGCACGGTCAGCAAGCCGAAGCCCACCCGGATGAAGCTGCGCGGCTCGCCGGCGAGTTCAGTAGCTTCACTCCCCCGCCGGCTGTCGCCGGTTGTGACGGGATATGCCACGGATACGGCGCCGGGCCCGGGGCCGAGCGCCCCCAGCGGTGGGTCCGCCGCGCCCAGCGGCGCGCCGCGCCAGCGGCGCGCGAGCCCGCCAGCGGTGGCTCCGTGACCCCCCACCCGTGCCGGTCACATGCGACAGCAGCGACGACCACGACGGGGACCTGCTCTCGAACACGCTCGAGTCGGAGATCGAGACCGACCCGTGCCTGGCCGACACGGACGGCGACCAGATGACGGATGGCTGGGAGTACTACGCCGCCAAGGACCTGACGTCAAGGCCGTCCCCTACCCGGGCAGGCGGCCCTTCCCGAACGCGCTCGACCCGTCGGACGGTGTCTGCGGGCGGTACCTTCAGCGCGATCGACTTCGACGGCGACGGCCTCACCACCCTCGAGGAGTACCGGGCCTGGCGCTTCACCGGCAGCTCCTTCGACGACGGCGAAGGCCGGCGGCGCTCGACCTCGGGTCACCGCTGGGCTACAGCGACGGCACCAAGTTCAGCCGCGCGAGCGAGACCCCGAGCGTGCCGGCCTGGCGCGGTCGCCTCCTACGGCCTCCCTGGCCCGAGCCAGCGCGTTCCCGGCGACGTACGACCTGCACCGCGACGCCGGCCGTGGCGTGACGACGAGCGCGACGCGGACGCGCGACGGACTCGCGAACTGGCTCGAGTCCGCGCGCGGCCCGGCAAGCCCCGCTATGGTGGACGAGCTTCTGGGCGCACGTTCGCCCCGCCGGTCGAGCCCTGGGGGCCAGAAGTCCTACTGCGGCTGCGTCCGGAGTTCGGGACTTCACGAGCGGCCGTTCGCGGAGCTCGACCTGGCCGACAGCGACGTCGATGGCGACACGCTGCTCGACGGCGAGGACGACCAGGACAACGACGACTACAACAACATCACCGAGATGTACGAGGCCGCTACGACCTCGACGGCGACGGCTGACCGGGCTGGTGCTACGACGGGCACTCGGCCGACGTATCCCAGCGTCGACACGGCCGGGCGTGGACCATGGCGGATCAACCCCTTCAACCCCTGCGCACCCGATCCGGACTCGCGCACCTGCCACGACTACAAGCCCTTCGACTAGCCTTCCGCTCAACCGAGTACCTCCTCTGCTCCAACTGGCGCCCGCACCCTCGCTAAGTAGGGTGTGGGCGCCATGTCGTTCCGCTTCGTAACCGCCGGTGAGTCGCACGGCCCGGGCCTCACCGCGATCGTCGAGGGCCTGCCCGCCGGCCTCGAGCTGAGCCCCGAGGACATCGACCGCGACCTCGCCCGGCGGCAGCTCGGGCACGGCCGCGGCGGGCGCATGAAGATCGAGAAGGACCGCGCCGAGGTGACCGTCGGGCGTCCGCCACGGGCGGACGCTCGGCAGCCCGGTCGCGATCCGGATCGAGAACCGCGACTACGCCAACTGGGAGGAGCGGATGAACCCGTGGCCGGTGGACGGCGAGGTCGACGAGGTGCACCTGCCGCGCCCCGGCCACGCCGACCTCGCGGGCGTCCTGAAGTACGGCTTCACAGCGACGTCCGCAACGTGCTGGAGCGCGCCTAGCGCGCGGGAGACCGCCGCGCGCGTCGCGGCCGGCGCGCTCGCCAAGGCGTTCCTGCGCGCGATGGGCGTCGAGGTGTCTCGCACGTGACGCGCATCGGCTACGGTCACCGCGCCCGAGCGCGACGAGCTGGAGCCGGAGGACTTCGAGGACGTGGACGAGTCGCCGGTGCGCTGCCTCGACGCCGAGGCGAGCGACGCGATGGTGGCCGAGATCAACGCCGCCCGCAAGGCGAACGAGTCGCTCGGCGGGGTGTTCGAGGTGCGCGCGTTCGGGCTCGTGCCCGGCATCGGGCTCGCACATCTCGTGGGAGGAGCGGCTGGACGGCCGGCTGGCCGGCGCGATCATGTCGATCCAGGCGATGAAGGGCGTGGGCATCGGCGACGGCTTCGACCTCGCCGGGCGGGTCGGCTCGCAGGCCCACGACGAGATCTTCTGGTCGGAGGAGCACGGCTTCTTTCGCGAGACCAACCGCGCCGGCGGCCTCGAGGGCGGCATGACGACCGGCGAGCCGCTCGTCGTGCGCGGCGCGATGAAGCCGCTGCCGACGCTGACCAAGCCGCTGCGCTAGCGTGGACATCGAGACGAAGGAGCCGGCCCAGGCGCTGCGCGAGCGCACGGACTCCTGCACGGTGCCCGCCGCGGGCGTGGTGGGGGAGGCGATGGTTGCGCTGGTGCTCGCGGCCGCCTACCGCGAGAAGTTCGGCGGCGACCACATCGACGACGCGCGCGCGGCACTCGACGCCTACGTGGAGCGGATCGGGTGGAGGCGCAGCTCGGTAGACGGCGCGATCGTCTTCGTCGGCTTCATGGGCGCGGGCAAGTCGACCGGCGCCCGCGCGCTCGCCGCGGAGCTGGGAGTGGAGGCGGTCGACTGCGACCGGGAGGTCGAGCGCCAGCTCGGGCGAGCCGATCGAGGGGTACTTCGACCGCGAGGGCGAGTCGGCCTTCCGCGCCGCGAGGAGGAGGTGGTGCGGCGAGCTGCTGGAGCGGCCGGACGCTGCCGGTGATCGCGCTCGGCGGCGGGGCCGTTCAGTCCGAGCGCGTGCGCGAGGCGCTCGCGCCGCCACACGGTCGTGCACCTCGAGATCGAGACCGCGGACGCCTGGCGGCGGGCGTCGGACAAGGGCCGTCCGCTCGCGCGCGACCCGGTCCGCTTCGAGCAGCTCCACCGCGACCGCGCCAGCCGCTCTACGAGGCGGTCGCGGACGCAGCGATCCCGCCCGCGCGACCGCGACGTGCTGCGGCGCGCCCTGCCCGCGCTGCGCTCGCTCGGCGAGGCCCCGCCCGGCACCCGGCTCGTGTGGGCGTCGGCCGACTCCGGCGCCTACCCGGTCTACTTCGGGCGCGGCCTGATCGGCTCGGGCTTCTTCCACGCCGCTGAACGGCCGCCGCTTCGTCGTGACCGACGAGAACGTGGCGCGCATGCACCCCGTCGAGGGCGACGACCAGGTCGTGGTCATGCCCGGCGAGGAGCACAAGACGATCCACGGCGCCGAGCTGGTGCTCCGCTCGCTGGCCCAGGCCCGCGCCGAGCGCGGCGACCTCGTGGTGGCCGTCGGCGGCGGCGTCGTCGGCGACCTGGCCGGCTTCTGCGCCGCCGTCTACCAGCGCGGCATGCGCCACGTGCAGGTGCCCACGACCATCGTGGCGCAGGTGGACTCGGCCTACGGCGGAAAGACCGGCGTGGACCTGCCGGAGGGCAAGAACTACGTCGGCGCCTACCACCAGCCCTCGGCCGTGCTGTGCGACCCCGCGGCGCTCGACACGCTGCCCGCCGAGGAGGCGGCGGCGGGCTACGTCGAGGTGCTGAAGACGGCGCTGATCGCGGGCGGAGGGCTGTGGGCGCGGGTGCGCCAGGGCGGCCCGGTGGGCGCGCGCGAGATCATGGGCTGCGCCCGCACCAAGCTCGCCGTTGTGGCGGAGGACGAGCGCGACGAGGGGCGGCGCCAGGTGCTGAACCTCGGCCACACCGTCGGGCACGCGATCGAGGCGGCCACCGGGTTCGCCCGCTACCGCCACGGCGAGGCGGTCGGCATCGGCCTGCTGGTGGCCCTTCGCCTGTCGGATCGCGACGCCCTGCGCGCGGAGGTGGCCGACCTGCTGGCCGACCGCGGGCTGCCGTTGACCTACACGGGCGCGGCGCCGGACCTGGTTGCCGAGGTGGTGGAGCGCGACAAGAAGCGCACGCGCGGACGGGTGCCGTTCGTGCTCGTCGAGGCGCCGGGGCAGGTGACGCCCGGCCACGACGTGGACTCCGCCTCGCTGCTCGCCGCGATCGAGGAGGTGCACGGCACGTGAGGAACCGCGTGGACGTCATGCACGGGGTCAACTTCGACGTGCTGGGACGCCGGGCCGCGGCGCACTACGGCGGCCTCACGCTGGAGCAGCTCGAGGTCCAGGTGCAGCGCTTCGCGCGCGACCTCGGGCTGGTCGTGACCTTCACCCAGACCAACCACGAGGGCGAGTTCTGCGAGTCGCTCCACCAGACGGCCGCCGACGGCCTGCTGCTGAACCCGGGGGCCTGGACCCACTACTCCTGGGCGATCCGCGACGCGCTCGAGGTCGCGGCGCTGCCGGCCGTGGAGGTGCACCTCTCGAAGGTCGACGAGCGCGAGGAGTGGCGGCGCGTCTCGGTCGTGCGAGACCTCTGCATCGGCACCGTGCAGGGCAAGGGCGTGGACGGCTACCGCGACGCGCTCGTGCTCCTCAAGGAGGAGCTCGAGGCTTGAGCCGCGCCGACCGCCTCGTCGCGCTGCTCGAGGAGCGCTCGCTCGACTCGCTGATCGTGACCAACCTGGTGAACGTCCGCTACCTGACGGGCTTCACCGGCACCAACGGCGCGGCCCTCGTCTCGCGCGACGAGCGCCTGTTCTTCACCGACTTCAGGTACGTCGAGCGTGCCCGCCTCGAGGTGCGCGAGTTCGATCCGGTCGAGGGCGGCCGCGACCTGCTGGGCGACATGGCGGCGCGCCTCCACGGCCGCGCCGGCTTCGACGACGCGGCACGTGAGCGTGCGGGCTCACCGGCGGCTGACCGAGAAGGCCGGCGAGGGCGTTGAGCTGGTGCCGGCCGGCGGCCTGGTCGAGCGGCTGCGGGAGGTGAAGGACGAGGGGGAGCTGCGGGCCATGCGCGCGGCCGCCGAGGTCGCCGGGGCGGCATACGAGGAGATCCGCGAGCGGGGCCTGACCGGCAGGACCGAGCGCGAGGTGGCGCGGTCCATGGTGCGCCGGATGGAGGACCTCGGCGCCGAGGGGCCGTCGTTCCCTCCGATCGTGGCCTCCGGCGCCCACGGCGCGTTGCCGCACGCCGAGCCGCGCGACGCCGAGATCCCGGCCGGGACGCTCGTGGTGGTGGACGCCGGGGCCCGCGTGGACGGCTACTGCTCCGACTGCACGCGCACCTTCGCCACGGGGCCGCTCGACGACGGCGCGGTCGAGGTCTACGAGCTGGTGCGGCGCGCCCAGCAGGAGGCGCTCGCCGCGGCTCGGGCCGGCGCCGCGCGCCGCGACGTGGACGGCGTGGCGCGCCGGATCATCGGGGAGGCCGGGCACGGCGAGCGCTTCGGCCACGGCCTCGGGCACGGCGTTGGACTGGAGATCCACGAGGACCCCCGCCTGACCCGCGTGGCCGAGGGGACGCTCCGTGAGGGCAACACCGTGACGATCGAGCCGGGCGTCTACCTGCCCGGCAGCTTCGGGGTGCGGATCGAGGACCTCGTGGCGATCACCGAGGACGGACCCGAGGTGCTGACCGCGTTCCCGAAGGAGCTGGTGACCGTCGGGTGATGGCGCTCGCCGCCGTCGCCGCGTTTGCGGGAGCGGCGGTGCAGTCCGCGACCGGGTTCGGCTTCGCGCTCGTGCTGAGCCCGGCGCTGTTCGCCGTCATGGACCCTGTCGAGGCCGTGACGGCGCTGCTCGTGCTGGGCGTCGCCCTGAACCTGCTGGTGCTGTTCGAGGGCGGCCGGCCCGAGCACGTGGACTGGCGGGCGCTCGCGCCGATGCTCGCGGCCGCCCTGCCGGGGCTGGCCGTGGGAGCGGTCGCGCTGACGCAGCTGTCGAAGGACGTGCTCCAGGTGGCCGTGGGGGTCGCGGTGATCGCGGCTGCGGGTTGGCAGCTGCGGGAGCGGCGGCGCAGGGTGCGCCCGATCTCGGCCCCGCGGCGGGCGCGCCGTGGGGTTCGCCAGCGGCGCGCTCACCACGTCGATAAGCGTGAGCGGGCCCCCGATCGTGCTGTGGCTCGAGGCGCGGGGTGTGCGGCCGGAGGAGTTCCGGGCGTCTTTGGCGGCGAGCTTCCTGGTGCTGAACCTCGCCGGCGGGGCGGTGCTGGTGGGGGCGGAGGGGACGGGGGCCTTCGACGTAGGCGTGGTGCTCCCGCTGCTCGTGCTGGTGAGCGCGGGCTATGCGTTGGGCGCCCTTGCCTTCCGCAGGCTGGACCGGGAGCGCTTCTTCGTGCTCGCGCTGGTGCTCGTGGCCTGCACGGGCGCAGCCAGCGTCGTCGCCGGCGTGCTCTAACGCGCTCTGCTAGACCGTATGGCCGTCCGGTGTGTTTCTCGGCATCCGCGGCGGTTGCCAGCGGGCCTGCCTCTCAGCCTGCTCGTTTTCGCGACGGTTGGCGGCCTGGTCTTGGCGGGAGGCGGATACGGGCCGATTGCATGGGGCCTCGCCAGCCTCGGCCTGCTCTGGCTGCTGGCCGTCGGCTTGGTCCTGGTCCAGGGCGCGCACCTGGGCCGGATCGAGGCGGTCGCGTTGGTCAGTCTTGCCGGCCTGCTGGCATGGACGGCCGCGTCCATTTTGTGGTCGCTGGATCGCACTCAGTCGGTCCTGGAGGTCCAGCGTGGTCTGTGCGCGCTTGCCGCACTGGCCGTGGCGCTGTTGTTCGCGCGGCGCCTGACCGCTGCGGCGATCCTGGGTGGGCTTGCCGCTGCTTGCTCGCTCGCGTCGATCATCGCAGTCGGACGATGGCTGTCGGCCGGAGCGCCCCCCGCCCTCGGCGTCTCCGGGATCAGTGAGATATGCGAACGCCCTCGGCCTGCTCGCCGCGATGGGTCTGATCCTTGCGCTCGGGTTCGTGCGACGGGAGACCACCGGGTGGGTAGGTCGCCACCTTGCCATCTGCGCGGCCATCGTGTCAGCCGCCGCCCTGTGCCTCAGCGCCAGTATCGGCGCCCTGACGGCGCTGGCTGTAGGGCTCGGAGTCAGCCTTCTGCTCGCGGGCGCGCGGCGGGCTGCCGTTGCGAGCGCCTTGTCCAGCGTGGCTGTGGCCGGCGCCGTTGTCGCGTTGGCTGCCGGAGTGATCGGGCCGACTAGCGGGTCCGCCCGGGCAACACAGTGGAGCACGCCCGCTGCAGAGGCCGGCGGAGCAGCCAGCGTCTCGGTGCAGCCACGCCTCCGCTTGTGGGCGGTCGCCTGGCACTCCGCGAGCGAAGCGCCCCTGGTAGGGGCCGGCGCGGGCACTTTTGGTCGGATCTGGTTGCAGCGCCGGGCGATGCCCGTCTCTGCCCGCGACGCGCACAATCTTTACCTCGAGACGCTGGTCGAACTCGGGATCGTGGGGGTCATTCTGTTGCTCGCCACGCTTGGCACGCCATTAGTGGCGGCGGTCCGCGCCCGCCACCAGGCCCTCGCGCCCCCCGCCGCGGGAGCGTATGCCGCCTTTCTGGCTCACGCCGGCATCGACGCCGACTGGGAGACCGCCCTGCTCCCCACGGCCGCGCTGTTCTGCGCCGGAGCGCTGCTGGTCATGTCTCGATCCGTCCGCGCGAAGCGTCGCCGCCCGGTCGCCGCGCGCGCCGCAGCTGTTGCAACGGTGCTCGTGCTCATGGGCGTCGCCTACACCGGCGTGATGGGTAACGCCGAACTGGCGCGAAGCCGCAATTTTGCGAAGGTCGGCGCGCTGGACGCCGCAGCCGTGCACGCTAAGGCCGCTCTGCGCTGGGCGCCGTGGTCAGGTGAGGCGTGGTGTGTGCTCGGCGAGGCCGCGCTTGCCCGCGGGCAGAGGGAGCTCGCCCGAGCCAGGTTCGCCCGCGGCCTCGACAGCGACCGGAGCAGTTGGCCGTGTTGGCGGGGTATGGCGCGAGCCAGCCGAGGACCGATGCGCCATGAGGCTTCACAGCGGGCGGCAGCTCTCAATCCGCTCGGGCGGCATTGACCTTCTCGGACTCACCGCCTAGCGTCGGCGCAGGGCCATGCCGTCGAGCTCCGAGCAGCCGTGGTACCGCGACCCGATCAAGGTGGTCACCCTGCTCACCCTCTTGGTCGGGCTGCCTATCGGCGTGAAGGCCCTGTACGACAATTTCCTCAAGCCCGACCCGGCGGCGGTCAGCGTCCAGTACGTGCTCGACGCGTCGAGCGGGATGGCAGGCGCGATCGGTGGCGAACAGAAGCTCGCCGCCGCCACCGACGAGATCGTGTCGGCCGTCGGCGGCACGCCCGAGATCGCCTACGCGCTTCGGGTGGCAGGCCCGGGGTGCAGCACTGGGTACGAGCAGCCTCGCGTGAACTTTGGACAAGAAAACGCCGAGGACTTCGAGAGCGCGCTGGCATCCGTTGAGCCTCGCGGAACCTCCGACATCGCACGGTCGGTGCGATACGCGGTCAGCGACATAGTCGAGCGCCAGAGCAACAAGGACACCAAGAGCGCCTCGCTCTTCTTTGTGCTCGGAGCACCAGACGGGTGCGTAAAGCGCCCGGAGCAAGTTATCGGCGACTCGCTGAGCTTTCTGGATCGCCAGAAGACGATTGACGTCAACTTCAAGTTCATCGGTGTGAAGGCGCCCCAGGAGCTGCGCCGGCAGCTAGGCCTCGTCAAAAGACGGGCGACACAGCTGGGGTTCGGCGCAACCGTCGAGTTCGCAGATACGCCCGCCGAGCTGGGTGAGACGCTCGACCCCTCAGGGCCCAGCTCGCCGCCCCCCTGAGCCGCCAAGGCCCGATGATGCGACCAGGCGACGCGTAGCGCTCGCGCCGCTTGCATGCCGCCGGAGCGGATGCGAACATGTGTTCGACCATGGTCGTGTGCGTCCTCTACCCCCGCTTCGAGCTCCTCGCCGCCCTGGCCGACCGGCGAGCGCTCCTGGCCGAGCCGGCCGCGTTGGCCCCCGAGCCCGGGCGGGAGCAGGTGGTGGGGGAGGTGTCGGCGCCCGCCGAGGCCTTCGGCGTGGTGCGTGGCATGCGGTTGGGCGAGGCGATGTCACGCTGCCCGGCGCTGCGGCTCGTGCCGCCCGATCCGGAGGGTGTGCGCTCGCTCTGGCACGCGGTGCTCGACCGGCTCGAGGCGATCGGCGCCGAGGTCGAGTCCGATTCCGCCGGCGCCGCGTTCTTCGAGTCCGCCGGCCTGCGCGGCCTGCACGGCGGCGATCTCGCGGGAGTGCTGGCCGCCGCCGGCCGGGCGCTCGGTCCCGGCGCTCGCCTGGGGGCCGCGCCCTGCCGCTTCGCCGCTCACGCCGCGGCGCTTCAGGCAAGGCCGCGTCGCATGAAACGCTCGTTCGTGGTGGAGGAGCGGCAGGCCCGGGATTTCCTCGCGCCGCTGCCCGTCGCGCTGCTCCGCACGCGGTTCGAGCTGCAGGCGCTGCCCGAGGTCTTCGAGCGGCTCGGCATCCGCACGCTGGGGGAGGTGGCCGCCCTGCCCTCGCGCGCCGTGGCCGAGCGGTTCGGTCATCCGGGGCTGCTGGCGCTCGACCTCGCGCGCGGGCGGGACACCCCGCTCGCGCCGCGGCGGCCGCCCGAGCCGGTGGTCGAGCGGCTCGACCTGCCCGAGGCGGCGTCCGGCCAGCAACTCGAGCGGGCGCTCGACCTGCTCGTGGCGCGCGTGCTCGCCCGGCGCGAGCGGCGCGGCCGGGCGCTTCGGGGCCTGGCGGTGTCGGCCCGCTTCGTGGCCGGCGGCACCTGGCGCACCGCGATCACGCTGCGCCAGGCGAGCGCCGACCCCGAGCGGATCCGGCTGGCCCTGGGGCCGAGGCTGGCCGAGCTGCCCGCACCGGCCGAGTCGCTCGCGCTCGAGGTGGAGGCGTTCGGCCCGCCCGCGCAGGACCAGGGCCGCCTGCTCGACGAGGCCGCCGCGGTGCGGCGCTCCCGGCTCGGCGAGGCCGTGCGCCAGGCCCGGCAGGCGGCGGGTTCGGAGGCCGCCCTGAAGGTCCTGGACGTGGATCCCGGCTCGCGCATCCCGGAGCGGCGCGCGGTGCTGGCGCCTTTTCCCGAGGGGCCGGGGCCGTGAGCCGGGTGTCGCCGGCCGCGTGGCGTTCCGCTCGTTGCCTCGGCGTTGTCCGGGCCTTGCCCGACGGCAGCGGTCAAGGGGTGGGTCTCTTTGGAGTGTGGGCCCTCAAAGTCACGCATATGGCGCCTTTGAGGGCCCACACTCCGTGCTCGTCGCGGGCACGTCGCCCCCCGGCGCCGTGCGGGCGCGGCGCGAGGTCCGCGTCGCCGTGAGGGCCGCCCCGTGAACCCCGCCGGCTCGCGCCGGCTCGGTGCGCCCGAGCCCGCCTCGGTCGAGGCCGACGCCCGCGGCACGCCCGCGGCGGTCGGGGCCATTGCCGTCGACACCGTGAGGGAGGAGTGGGTCGTGGAGGATCGCTGGTGGACCGGCCGGCCGCTGCGGCGCCGCTATTTCGAGCTGGTCCTCGTGGACGGGCGCAACGTCGTCGTGTTCCGCGATCTCGTCGACGGGAGGTGGTACCTGCAGCGCGCCTGACCTCGCCGGTCGCAGGCTGCGGAAAGGAGGGCTAAGGAAATTTCACACAGCGGCCGATAAGGGACGGTGGTGGCCGCGCCCCCAGGGACGAAGAGGATGAGCGCCTAGCGTGGCCGAGACGCTTGCCACACTGGCCCGTCTCGGCGCGATGTTCGAGCGCACCGCCTCCGTGCGCGACGAGGCCCACCTCCAGGAGGTGCTCGAGGACGTGGCGCGGACGATCAGCGAGGTGCTCGGCTACAGGGCCGTGGTGGTGAACGTGTACCGGCCGGCCTTCGACGACATGCTCACGGCCGCCGCGGTCGGGTCCGCGGAGTCGCTTCAGGCGCTGCTTGGAACGGCGTCGCCGAACGACACCTGGACGCCGCTGCTGGCCGACCGCTTCCGCCGCCGCGAGGGCGCGTACTTCGTGCCCGACGGCGAGTTCGATTGGGACTCGCTCGAGGTCGAGACGTACGTCCCGGACATCGAGCCGAGCGACGACCCCGACGCCTGGCTGGCCGGCGACGCCCTGTTCGTCCCCCTGCGCGACGCGCGCCAGCAGCTGCTCGGCGTGATCTCGGTCGACGAGCCCGTGACGGGCCGGCGCCCGAGCGACAGCGAGCTCGACGCGCTCGTCGCGATCTCGCGCCACGCGGCGCTGGCCCTCCAAATCGCCCAGGAGATCGCCGAGGACAGGCAGCACCATCGCATGCTGGAGCGCGTGCTCGGGGTGTCGGCGCGGCTGGCCGAGGCCGACGACGTGGAGGCGGTGCTGCAGGCCGTGTGCGACGGGATCGAGGACGCGCTCGGCTTCAACCGCGTGATGATCTCGCTCGCCGAGGAGCCGGACCTGGCGCTCGAGCCGGTCGCGACATCGGGCTGGGGCGCCGACGAGCCGGACCTCGACGGCGCGACGCTCGACTCGCTGGCCCCGCTGTTCTGCGAGGAGTACGAGGTCGCCGGCTGTTACCTGCTGCCGGCCGAGGTGGCCGAGCACCTGCTCGGGATCGACCACGTTCCCGTACCGCTCGGAGATGAACGGGCGCGGGCCGCACGCCTGGTCGCGCCACTGGCTGATCGTCCCCCTCGTGGAGGGCGAGCACCGGGTGGGCGTGATCTGGGTCGACGACCCGCGCGACCGCCTGCTTCCCACCCGCGCGCGGCTGCAGGCGCTGCGGCTGTTCGCCAACCAGGCCGTCGCGGCGCTGCGGACCGCCGATCAGACCGTGCGGCTCCGCCACGAGGCGACCCACGACCCCCTGACCGGCCTGCCCAACCGGCGCGCCTTCCGCCGCCGCCTCGTGCGGGAGATCGAGGCCCGGGAGCGCTTTGCGCTGGTGCTGTGCGACATGGACAACCTGAAGCTGGTGAACGACACCCACGGCCACGAGGCGGGCGACCGGGCGCTCCAGATGATGGCGGGCGCGCTGCGCAGCGGGCTGCGCCGGAGCGACGAGGCCTACCGGCTCGGCGGGGACGAGTTCGGGGTGATCCTCCCTGGGGCGTCCTGGCTCGACGCCGAGCGCGTGATGCGCCGCCTGCGCGATGCGGCGGGGCAGGGGGTGCTCGAGAGCGGGGACCGGATCGAGGCCAGCTTCGGCATCGCGGTCCTCCAGCCCGGCGACGACGCCGCGCGCCTGGTGGCGCGGGCGGACCAGGCGCTCTACAAGGCAAAGCGCCGGCGGGAGGAGAGCGTCGCTTGACGGCTCACTGACCGAGCTGTAGGCGGGCCTCCAGCCGCTCGAGGCGTGCCACGCGTTTGGTTGTCGCGGGGTGGGGTGGATGCGCTGTCGCCTGCGGAATCTGAGATCGTGCCGGCGGGGCGGAGCTGGAGGCCGGGTCAGGCCACGGTCGCCTCGTAGTGAGGCGGCGGCCGGCACGGCGGTGAAAAGCTCACGAACTCACTGCCGCGGTGCGAACTTGGGAGGTTGTCGTCCGTGGAGGGGCAATACCTCCCGTTCTTGTGCGGCGGGCAGCGAGTTCGGGAGCTTTGTGCCGGGATGCGGCGCAAGGTTCGGCGACGGGCCCGGGCAGCCCGTGGCCCGAGCCGCCGCCGCCTTCGGCGGATCTGGCCCTCGAGCGCTCCTATCCATCCGAATCGATATGCGAACATCTGTTCGTGTCATACGTCGAGCTCCACTGCCACTCCGCCTACTCCTTCCTTGACGGCGCGTCGCACCCGGTGGAGCTGGCCGCGGCGGCGGCCGAGCAGGGCCACGAAGCGCTTGCGCTGACCGACCACGACGGCCTGCACGGGGCCATGGAGATGGCGCAGGCGCTGAAGCCGCTCGGGGTGCGGCCGATCACGGGCGCCGAGCTGACGCTCGACGACGACACCCACGTGACTCTCCTGTGCGAGTCGCGCGAGGGCTACACCAACCTCTGCCGCCTGATCACCGCCTCCCACTGGCACACGCGCCGCTGGGCGCGCGAGGGCTGGAAGGAGGGCGGCCGGCGGCAGGACCCGATCGACGGGGAACCGTCCATCGGCCTCGACACGCTCGAGCAACACGCACGCGGCTTGGTGTGCCTCTCGGGATGTGCCGGCGATGGTGCGGTGGCATCGAGGATCGAGGCGGGAGACCACCCGGGCGCTGCGGCCGTCGCCCGCCGCCTCCTCGCTGCGTTCGGCCCCGACCGCTTTCGCATCGAGCTCCAACGTCCCTACTGGCGCAACGACCGCCGCCGTAACAAGCTGCTCACGGAGCTGGCCGAGCGGCTCGGAGTGCCGTGCGTGGCCACGGGGAACGTCCATGTGCACTCACGTGACCGCATTGCGCTGCAGGACGCGATGGTCGCCGTGCGCCACGGAGCCACCCTCGACGAGACCGAGCCCAAGCGAAGGGGGAACTCGTCCCATGTTCTCGCTCCTCCCGAGCGAATGGCGGGGCGGTTTGAGAAGAGCGCAGTCGAGGAGAGCGGGCGCCTGGCGGAGCGCCTGACCTTCGACCTCACCGAGGACCTCGGCTACCGCTACCCCGGCTCGGAGGACCCCGACGCCGACCGCAAGCTGGCCGAGCTGTGCCGCGAGCGCTTCGCGGAGCGCTACGCGGACCGGCCGGAGGCGCTGGGGCGGCTCGAGGAGGAGCTGCGCGTGATCCGCCACCTGGGCCTGTCCGGGTTCTTCCTGCTCCATCGCGACATGCTCGAGCTGGCCCGTGAGGTGGCTTTCGAGGTGCGCGGTCCCGAGTCGGCGCGGCGGCTGCTGCCGCCGGGCCGCGGGCGGGGCTCGAGCGTGTCCTCGATCGTCTGCTACCTCACCGGCCTCTCGCACATCGACCCGATCGAGAACGAGCTCTTCCTGGGGCGCTTCCTGAACGAGGAGCTCACCGCGCTGCCGGACATCGACCTCGACTTCCCGCGCGACATCCGCGACATCCTCATCCCGCGCGTGCACGACCGCTACGGCCGCGACCGCTGCGCCCTCGTGGCCGCCTTCTCGACCTTCCACGTGCGCTCCGCGGTGCGCGACTTCGCGAAGGCGCTGGGGCTGCCGCCGGGGGAGATCGAGCGCCTGGCGCGGGCGGTCGACCCCTGGAAGGAGCGCAACGACATCGAGGGAGACGTGCCGGCGAGGGACGGCCGCGGGCACCGCTCGCCGCGCTGGGACGCCCTCGTCAAGCTCGCCCGGGACGCGTGGGGGCTGCCCCGCCACCAGTCGCAGCACCCCGGCGGCATGGTGATCTCGACGCAGCCGCTGATCGACCTCTGCCCGGTGCAGCCCGCCTCGCTCGAGGGCCGCCAGATGGTCCAGTGGGACAAGGACTCCTGCGGCGACGCCGGCTTCCTCAAGATCGACCTGCTCGGCCTGGGGATGCTCTCGGCGGTCGAGCGCTGCGTGGACGAGATCGCGCGCGTGCGGGGGGAGCGCATCGACCTGTCGCGCATCCCATACGACGACCAGGAGGTCTACGACCGCATCCAGGAGGCGGAGACGATGGGCGTGTTCCAGATCGAGTCGCGCGCGCAGATGCAGATGCTCAAGCGGACCCGCCCGGAGAACCTCGACGACATCACGGTGCAGGTGGCGCTGGTGCGGCCGGGGCCGATCATCGGCGGCGCCGTGCACCCCTACATCGAGCACCGCAAGGCGCTGCGCGAGGATCCGGACTTCGAGGTGCCCTACGAGCACCCGTCGCTCGAGCCGGTGCTGCGCGACACGCTCGGCACGATCGTCTTCCAGGACCAGGTGCTGGAGGTGGCTGGCGCGTTCGCCGGGTTCCGCGCCGGCGAGGCGGAGGGCCTGCGGCGGGCGATGAGCCGCAAGCGCTCCGAGGCGGCGATCCGCGCCTACGAGCAGAAGTTCATCGCCGGCGCCACCGAGCGCGGCGCCTCGCGCGAGTCGGCCGAGCGGGTCTGGACGCAGATCGTGGGCTTCTCTGGCTTCGGCTTCCCCAAGGCGCACTCGGCGGCCTTCGGGCTGCTCGCCTACCAGTCGACCTGGCTGCGCGTGCACTACCACCCGGAGTTCCTCTGCGCGCTCCTGAACGAGCAGCCGATGGGCTTCTACCCGCCCGACTCGCTGGTCCACGAGGCCCAGCGGGTGGGGGTGGAGGTGCTGCCGCCGTGCGTGGTGCGGAGCTGGGTGGACTCCCGGGTGGAGGACCACGCAGTCCGCCTCGGGCTGCGGCACGTGAACGGCTGCAAGGAGGGGGAGGTCCGCACCCTGGTGGCCGAGCGCGAGGAGGGCGGCCGCTGGCGCTCGCTCGGCGACCTCGCCGCCCGCTCCGGCGCCTTCGCCGAGACGCTCGGCAAGCTCGCGTGGGCGGGCGCATGCGACGTCCTGGCCGACGGCCCAGTGGCCGGGCGGCGGCGCCAGGCGCTGTGGCAGCTCGGCGTGGCCGTGCCGGGCACGCCGGTGCCCGAGGGGACCCAGCTCGCGCTGCCGCTGGAGCCGCATGCGGGACCGGAGCTTCGGGCGCTGTCGGCGTGGGAGCGGATGCTGGCGGACTACGGCTCCACCGGGGTGACGCTGCGCGAGCACCCGATGGAGCTGATGCGGCCGGACCTGCCGGCGGACCTGTCCACGAGCGTGGAGCTGGAGCGCGGCCGGCACGGCAGCCGCGTGCGCGTGGCGGGCCTCGTGATCGCCCGCCAGCGGCCGGCCACCGCCAAGGGCGTCACGTTCATGCTGCTGGAGGACGAGCTGGGCACGATCAACCTGATCGTGACCCCGCCGGTGCACGAGCGCTTCCGGCTGGCGGTGCGGGCCGAGCCGCTCGTGCTGGCGTACGGCCGCCTGGAGCAGCGCGAGGGAACCGCGAACGTGCTGGTGGACCGGATCGAGCGCCTCGAGCGCCCCGACCTCCCGGCGGCCCAGGTCAAGCACATCGAGCCGCGCCGCGCGTGGAGCACGGAGACGCAGGAGGAGGCCGACCTTCGCGCGGTGGCCCCGGCGGGCCACAGCTTCGGCCGCCGCGGCCGCTAGGGCATTTCCACGCCCTCGGGCAGCCGCCCCTCCTCCGCCAGCTTCTCGAGGTGCGAGGCCAGTGACAGCGCCGCGAAGTCGCGCAGCTCGGCCGGCGCGTCCGACCAGGCGCTGTCCAGCAGCTCGTCGCGCGTGCGCAGGCCGGCGGCGAGTGCCTCGAGCAGTCGCCGCTCACGCTCCAGGCGGTGCTCCAGGTACTCGTCGAGCTTCGCCGCGGGGTCCCACACGTAGGGCCCGTGGCCCGGGCACAGCACCTCGAGCGGCAGCTCGCGCAGCCGCCGCAGCGAGTCGAGATAGGCGGACAGCGAGCCCTCGCCCGGCGCGATGAACACGCTGCCGCGCCCGAGCACCGTGTCGCCGGTGAAGCAGAGCGGCCCCGCCACCAGGCACACGCTGTCTGGTGAGTGCCCGGGCGTCCCGAGCGCACGGAACGGCCCCACCGTGTCGCCGTCGCGCGGAAGCGTGACGGGCGCGCCCAGCGACTCCGCCCCCGCGGCGTGGTCGGCATGCGAGTGGGTCAGCACCACGCCCTCGATCCCCTCCGCCGCGGCGCGCCGCACGGCCGCAAGGTGACCCTCCACGAGCGGGCCCGGATCCACCACCCAACGCCCCACCACGTACGCGTTCGTGCCGTCGAGAGTGAGCGCCGAGGGGTTCGACGCGCGCACGCGCACCACGCCGGGTGGATCGCGGTCCAGATCCCGCACACCGGCCTTTCTACCGGAGTAAGCTCAACTCGGTTGGGCTCGCACACCCATATGGCGCGACTTCGCAATGGGAGGGGCGCCTTCCTCGCCGCCCTGGTGGCGATCTGCGCCGTCGTGGCGCTGGACCTCGCGGTCCAGGCCGACGCCGTCCTGGTCGAGCTGCTTGTCCTGGGACCGATCATCGCCGCCTTCGGCGCCACCCCCCGCGACACAGCCATCGTCGCGGTGGTTGCCTTGCTCGTGTCCATTCCGCTCGGCCTGGTCGGCGACGCCTTGGGCTCGACTGACCACGTGATCGGGGTGGCCGCCGTGGCCATTGTCGGCGCGCTCGCCACGGGTGTGGCCAGGCTACGCTCCCAGCGCGAGCTCGACGCCGCCCGGCTCAGCGTCCAGTACGGAGTGACGCGGGTGCTGGCCGAGGCCCAGTTGCTCGAGGCAGTCGCGCCCGAGCTGCTCGAGGCCATCGGCGCCCCGATGGGATGGTCCACCGGCAACCTCTGGGAGTCGCGCGACGGCGGTCCGCTGCGCCTGGTCGGGACCTGGACAGCGGCCGGGCTCGAGCTGCCCCAGTTTCATGAGGCCACCCGGCAACTCGACACGGAGAGCGAGTTCGCCCTGCCCGCGCGCGTATGGAGGACCGGTCGGCAGAGCTGGATCACGGACTACTCCGCCGATCCGAGCTATCCGAGGGCCGAGGCGGCGGGCCGCGAGGGAGTGGCGGGCGGAACCGCCTTTCCCGTGCGCATTGGCAACGAATGCGTTGCGGTGATCGAGTTCTTCTCGCGCGAGGTGCGCGAGCCGGACGCTGGCCTGATCGCGTTCACCGACGCGCTCGGCACGCTGATCGGAGAGTTCATCGAGAGCCTTCGCATCGCCGAGGCGGTGCGGCTCAGCGAGGCGCGCAAGAGCGCGGTCGTGGCGTCGTCGATCGACGGCGTCATCACCATCGACCATCAGGGGATGATCCTGGAGTTCAACCCCGCCGCCGAGCAGATCTTCGGCCATCCGGCCGAGAAGGCGGTGGGCTCGGAGCTGGCGGGGCTGGTGATCCCGCCGTCGCTGCGCGAGCGCCACCGGGCCGCGCTGCTGCGGTGCGCGGCCACCGGGAAGTCGACCATGCTCGGCAATCGGTTTGAGATGACCGGCATGCGCGCCGACGGCACCGAGTTCCCGGTCGAGCTCGCGATCAACGCGATCACCGGGACCGATCCGCCGATGTTCACCGGGACCGTCCGCGACATCACGGACCGCCGGAGCGCCGAGAAGGAGCGCGACGAGCTCCTGCGCCTCGAGCAGATGGCCCGCGTCGACGCCACCCAGGCCCGCGACCAGCTCGAGGCGATCCTGCGAGGAGTGGCGGACGCGGTCACGGCGCAGGCCCCCGACGGCCGGCTCCTGTTTGCGAACGAGGCGGCGGTGGAGCTGCTCGGATACGAGTCGAGCGAGGCCCTGCTGTCCGCGCCGCGACACGAGATCATGGCCCGCTTCGAGATCCTCGACGAGCACGGGCGCCCTTTCCCGGTCGACCAGCTGCCCGGGCGCCGCGCCCTGGTCGATGGCGAGGGCGGCGAGGTGGTCCTGCGCTTCCGTGTGCGCGCCACCGGCGAGGAGCGCTGGTCCGCGGTCAAGGCAACGCCGATCGTCGACCGCGCGGGCAACGTCGCGATGGCGATCAACGTCACCGAGGACATCACCGACCACAAGCGCGCCGAGCTTGCCCAGCGCTTCCTCTCGGACAGCAGCGCCGCGCTCGGGTCCTCCCTGGACACAGCCCAGGTGCTGCGGCAGGTGGCATCCCTCGCGGTGCCCGAGGTGGCGGACTGGTGCGCCGTCGACATGGTCGCCGACGGCCGGATCGACCGGGTGGCCCTCGCGCACCAGGACCCGGCCATGGTCGAGATGGCCGAGGAGCTGCGCACCCGCTACCCGCCCGACCCCCGCGGCGAGACCGGCGTGCCGGCGGTGCTTCGGAACGGGCGAGCGCAGCTGTACCCGGAGATCCCTCACGAGCTGCTCCGCTCCGCGATCCCGGACGACGAGCAGTACCGGCTCGTACAGGGGATCGGCATGCGCTCGGCGATGATCGTGCCGATGGTGGCGCGCGAGCGGAGCATCGGGGCACTGTCCTTCGTCAGCGGCCCCTCCGGGCGCCGTTTCGACCAGCAGGACCTCGAGCTCGCCGAGGAGCTCGCCCGGCGCTGTGCCACGGCGATGGACAACGCGCGGCTGTTCAGCGAGCGCGCCTACATCGCCCGGACGCTCCAGCGAAGCCTGCTCCCGGCCGAGCTGCCCGACATCCCAGGAATCGAGGCGGCGGCCCGCTTTCGGCCCACCGGGGAGGGCAACGAGGTCGGCGGCGACTTCTACGACCTGTTCGAGACCGGCGGACGCGGGTGGACCGTGGTGATGGGCGACGTGTGCGGCAAGGGCCCGGACGCCGCGGCGGTCACTGCGCTCGCCCGCTACACGCTGCGGGCTGCCGCGATGCGCGAGCGGCTGCCGAGCCGCAGCCTGCGGCTCCTGAACGAGGCCTTGCTGCGCCAGCGCGACGACCGGCGCTTTTGCACGGTCGCCTACGCGTACCTGGAGGTCCACGACGGCGGGGTCAGGGTCGGAGTGGCAAGCGGCGGCCATCCGCTGCCGATGCTGCTGCGCGCCGACGGGACCGTCGAGGCCGTCGGCGAGCCGGGCACGCTGCTTGGTGTGCTGCCCGACCCGAACCTCGAGGACCGGTCGCTGACGCTGTCGCCCGGCGACACACTGGTCTTCTACACCGACGGGGTGATCGAAGGCCGCGGAGCCGACGCCCTGCTCGACGAGGAGGGCCTCCTGCGGCTGCTCGCCGACTGCGCCGGCGCCGGGGCCGACGCTATCGCCGCCCGGGTGGAAAAGGCGGCCCTCGCCGCCCAGGACGGTCCCGCGCGCGACGACATCGCCGTGCTCGTACTCCGTGTGGAGGGCTGAGACAACCCCCTTCCATGTTGGGCTCGTCGCGCCACCGGGTACATCCCGGGAAAGCTGATGAACAACGGGAGAACGCGTGGAGGACGGTCTTAGCCTCCGTATCGACAGGGGTCCGAATGCGGCGGTCAAGGCGCGCCGCAGTCTCACCACGCTTCGCGGCGACCTCGACGCCCCGCTCATGGAGACCCTTCGTCTGCTCGTCACGGAGCTCGTCACCAACAGCGTCAGGCACGCCCGCGCCGACACGGTCCTGCTGAGGGTGCTGGTCGGCAGGTCCGCGGTCAGGACCGAGGTGACCGACGCCGGGCCGGGGTTCGACCCCGCTGAGGTGGGATCGCTCTCGAGCGACCGGACCGGCTGGGGGCTGTTCCTCGTCGAGCGCCTCGCCACGCGCTGGGGCGTGAACGGGAACGGCGACAGCACCAGGGTCTGGTTCGAGCTCAGCCGGACCTAGACGCTCGACGGCCCGGCTCAGAGCCGCAGCTGCTCGTCGGCCGGCGGCGCCTGCCCGAGCAGCGCGCGGAAGCGCTGCGCCGCCGTGGGCGCGTCGTCCCCGCGGTTGTTGTTGAAGGCCACGTGCACCTCGGCCGCCTGCTCGGCCATCGCGTGGGCGCGGCCGGAGATCTCCTCGAGCTCGTCGTCCGCGTATCGCCAGGCGAACCGCTCCGCGACCGATCTCCCGCGCAGGTAGCCCTCCGCGTTGCGCCCGTGCAGGCGCAGGTAGGCGAGGTCGTCGCGCGTGACAGCGTCGAGGTCGGACGGCATGATCGGGATCTCGTCGCCGGGCGGTGCGTCCACGCACACGAAGGCCACGCCGCGCTCGGAGAACCACCCCAGCGTCCGGTCGACTCGCTTCGCGCGCACCCAGCCGCGGTGGCGGAGCTCGACCGCCATCCTGTGGGGGGCGAACGCCTCCACCACGCGGTCGAGCTCCTCGAGCTCGTGCCTCCCGGGCCCGAAGGCCGGCGTGAGCTGGAGCAGGTAGGCGCCGAGCTTGCCGGCCTCCGCCAGCGGGGCGGTCTCCTCCACCAGGCGCTTCGCCAGCCCGGTCTCGAGCTCCGGGCTGAGGCGCACCCGGCCGCGCTCGGTCGTCTGCACCCCGTCGCGCAGGTCCGGCGGCAGCGAGTCGAGCGGGGCGGCGTGGCGCGACAGGAGACGGTGGACCTTCACGTCGAAGACGAAGCCCTCGGGCGTGTCCTCGACCCACTTGTGCACCGTCGTGCGGTCCGGGACCGCGTAGAAGCTCGAGTTCAGCTCCACCGCCTCGAAGCGCTCCGCGTACCACGGGCAGCCTCTCGCGGGCCGCCATCTTGGGCGGATACCACTCCTTCACGAAGCCGGGATCGGCCCAGCTGGACGTTCCGACGATAATGCGTCCGGACATGGAAAAAACGTACAGCCCCGAGGCGGCCTGGAAGCTCGAGCGCATCTCGTCGCGTGCGTATCAGCACCCGGCGGACCGCGCGGCCACCGCAGCCCTCGCCAAGGTCCCCTACCTCGACCAGGTGGTCCGAAAGCTCATCGAGCTCGGCTACGAGCGCGCCCTGCGCGCTGCATCGCTCGGGGCCGCCGTCCGCCTGGGCCAGGAACAGCTGCCGCGGATCTGGGTGCTCCACCGGCAGGTGTTCAACACGCTCGACATGGAGAAGGTGCCGGGCCTGTACATGACCCAGTTCCCGTACGCGAACGCCTACGCGATCGGCACCGAGAAGCCGATCGTGGTGCTCAACTCGGAGCTGGTCCGCATCCTCGACGACGACGGCCGGCGCGTGGTGCTGGCGCACGAGGCGGCCCACATCCACTCCGACCACCAGCTCTACCGCACCGCCCTCCTGATCCTGCTGATGATCGGGTCGGGCGCCCGGCTGCCGCTTCTGGCGGGGCTGCCGCTGCTGGCGATTCAGATGGCCCTGCTCGAGTGGTCCCGCGCGGCCGAGCTGTCCTGCGACCGCGCCGCCGCGCTGGTCACGCGCGACCCGCAGGCCGTCTGCCGTGCCCTGATGGTTATCGCGGCGGGCGAGGCGGCGGACGATCTGAACCTCGACGCCTTCATCGCCCAGGGGATGGACTACTCCGTCGGCGGCTCGGGGCTCGATCGCCTGACGAAGCTGCTGCAGGACCTGCGAGTGACCCACCCGATGCCGGTCCGGAGGGTGCGAATGCTGCTCGACTGGGTGCGGGAGGGAGAGTACGACCGGATGGTCCGCGGCGACTACCTGCGTCGCGGCGAGGAGCCGTCTCCGCGCGAGGAGGCGGACGCCGCCGGGACCTACTACGCGGACCGGATCGGCTCGGCGATCCAGTCCGCCGGGTCGTCCGTAGGGGAGGTCGGCCAGCAGCTGGGGGATTGGCTCAAGCGGGTGCGGCAGACGGACGGCGGGACGAACGACAGCAAAGAGGGGTGACGCCGAGCTGCGTGGCCCCGACCGGCACGTCTCCCAATCCAACGTCGAGCTGGTCGAGTCCGCCTTCGACGCGTGGAACCGGGGCGATATGGACTCCTTCGCCAACCACGTGGCCGAGGACGTCGCGTGGCTCGAGGTGTCCGGGCGTCCCGAGGGAGGGTTCTCGGAGCGTCTCGGGCGAGATCGCATGCGGCAGAGCCTCGAGGGCCTGTTCGAGGCCTGGGACAGCTACCGCATCGAGGTGGAGCGGATAGAGGACGTCGGCGATCGCGTCGTCGTCGTCGTGCGGGAGGTGGCCCGGGGACGGGCGAGCGGTGTGGAGATCGACGGCCGGTGGGGCTACTTGATCACGGTGGAGAACGGGTTCATCGTCCGGATCGAGGCCTACCGCGACGCCGCCGTTGCGCTCGGCATGGCGGGCCTCGGCAAGTCAGAACTCGGCGGGTAGCTGGCCACGCGCCCCGGTCGAGCCGGGGGGGAGGTCGCATTGCAGCGCGGCGCCGCGCGGTCGCCGCGATCCGAAGATCGTTCGCCCCCGGCCTTCGGGAGGGTCCGCGCTGTCCTATCTAGGGGGTCCAGGAGGCCCATAGGTCGGGACGGTGACCTGGTTCCCGTTGCCGGGCCAGGGCGATGGCCGCAGAAGATACGGCAGAGACGGCAGTAGACCGAAGATGATTCGGCCCGGCGAACCCACATCAGGCCCTTGGGGATTTGGCACAGCATCGCCGCCGCAGGTTGTTCCACCTGCTCAAGCGTGCTTGACACCGGCGCCCTGACAAAGAAGACTTCGGCCGCGCCATAGCCAGCGAGACCCGCCGGGCTTCGCTGATTCCGCGAATCAAAGGAACGACGGGTCCGGGGGGGTCTCCAGAGACTGTGGAGGGCCTTGGCGCGGAGCGCGACGAGCCTGCGCCCTCCCGCACCTGGGAGGTAGGTATGCGCGCATCGCGCCGCACCGTAGTGATCGCACTTGTTGCGATCGGGGTACTCGCTGTTCCAATTTTCGCGTCCGCCGGGTCGTCGTCGGGGCCGAGCGACGCGGAAGAGGCGACGGCCACGTATGACTTCACCGACAACTTGGACCCGATCGGGTACTCGGCACGGAAGGTGCCGCTCGACAACTTCAGGCCGAGACAGGGCGTATTCAACTCCGACCTTGCGTTCTGGGGCGACACGGCGGTCCAGGGGCAGCTACTCCGGCTTCCGGATGATCGACATCGACGATCCGGACGACCCGGAGGTGATCGTCAACTGGGAGGATTGCGCGAGCCCGACGAACACGGTCGGCAACCAGGGCGACGTGATCGCCTGGGGCCGGCGCGGTGCCGACCGGCCGTCGCTGATCTTCCGCTCGTGGAACTCGCCGACGCCGGCGCCGCGGGGAGGGTTCAACAGCCCCACGCAGCCCGAGATCCCGGTCACGGATCCGCTGCGGTTCACGCAGCCCGGCGCGTTCTGCGGCGACTGGCCGATGTTCCGTGAGGCGGCGGCTCCGCCGCTGCCGGAGCGCGGCCAGGAGGGCGTGCACATCATCGACGTCAGCGACCCGGACGAGCCCGAGGTCATCGGCTTCGTCGACACGCCATGCGGGTCGCACACCGAGACGCTGGTGCCCGACCTCAGGAACGACCGCCTGCTGATCTACAGCAACTCGTCGGCCAACACCACGTTCGGTGACCCGACGCCGGGGGAGATTCCGCCCAACTGTCGCGGGATCGACATCATCGAGGTGCCGCTCGACGATCCGGCCGACGCTTCGTATCTGCGGTTCGAGCCGGCCGGCGACCCGGATGAGGACATTGAGCATCGGCACTCCTGCCACGACACAGGCGTGATCCTCGGCGAGGCGAACCTCGTTGCGTGCACAGGCAGCGGTGGCCCCGGCAACGGCGTCAGCGTGTTCAGCACCGACCCGGCCGACGGCGGCTCAAAGGAAGACCCAGAGTGGCTCTACCACAAGGTCACGGGCGGCATCTCGCTCGGACACTCCGCGTCCTTCACCTGGGACGGCGAGGTGCTGATCGTCGGCCACGAGCCGGGCGGCGGCAGCGGCGCGAATTGCGAAGCGACCGATAACCCGCTCGAGAGGACGTTCTTCTTCCTCGACGCAAGGACGGGCGCTTCAATCGGCCAGTTCACGATCCCGCGGCCGCAGACCAACGTGGAGAACTGCACGACGCACAATTACAACGTCGTGCCGACGAAGCGTGGCTACGTCATGGTCAGCGGGAACTACCAGTCGGGAATCTCGGTGATCGACCTGACCGACCCGGGGGACGCGGAGGAGATCGCCTTCGCCGACCCGGCGCCTCTGGTAGACCCGAACCCGCCCGTTGGGATCGAGCTCGGCGGTGACTGGTCGACGTACTGGTACGACGGCGAGATCTACGAGAGCGACATCCTGCGAGGCCTGATCGTTTGGGAGCTCGACGATCGGGCGGTCAGAGGCGCCATGAAACTCGGGCGCTTGAACCCGCAGACCCAAGAGTCCACGCTCGACTCGAGGGACCGGGACCGCGACCGCTGAGCGCGTCTGACGCGTAGGCGAACGATCAGAGAGAGGGCGGCCCACGGGCCGCCCTCTCCAGCTCAAGCGTCGCCTTGACACCGGCGCCCTGACGAAGAAGACTCCGGCCGCGTCATAGCCAGCGAGACCCGCCGGGCTTCGCTGAGTCCTACGAATCGTAGGAACGACGCGTCCGGCGGATCTCAAGAGACTGTGGAGGGCCTTGGCGCGGAGCGCGACGCCCCGGCGTCCTCCCTCAATTGGGAGGTAGGTATGCGCGCATCGCGCACCGTAGTGGTCGCACTCGTTGCGATCGGGGTACTCGCCGTTCCACTGCTCGCGTCGGCCGGGTCGTCATCCGGGCCGAGCAAGGTGGATCGGGCGACGGCCACGTTCGACTTCACGGACAACATGGACCCGATCGGGTACTCGGCACGGAAGGTCCCGCTCGACAACTTCAGGCCGAGACAGAGCGTCTTCAACTCCGACCTGGCGTTCTGGGGCGAGACGGCGATCCAGGGCACCTACGCCGGTTTCCGGATGGTCGACATCGACGATCAGGATGACCCCGAGGAGATCGTCGACTGGGAGGACTGCGCGAGCCCGACGAACACGGTCGGCAACCAGGGCGACGTGATCGCGTGGGGCCGGCGGGGTTCGCGCCGGCCGGAGCTAATCATCCGGGCGTGGAACTCGCCAACTCCCGCCCCGCGGGAGAACTTCAACAGCCCCACCGGCGCTGAGATCCCGGTGACCGATCCGCGCCGGTTCACGCAACCCGGGCGCCTTCTGCGGTGACTGGCCGATGTTCCGCGTGCCCCCTTCGCCGACGCATCCGGTCCGAACCCGCCGGCCCTCGATCGCGGCCAGGAGGGCGTGCACATCATCGACGTCAGCGACCCGGAGGAGCCCGAGGTGGTCGCGTTCGTCGACCTGCCGTGCGGGTCGCACACCGAGACCCTGGTGCCGGACCTGCGCAACGACCGCCTGCTGGTCTACAGCAACCCGTCGTCCGGCACGGTCTTCGGTCAGCCGGGAGGCGGTGAGGAGCCCGTCCACTGCAACGGGTTTGACATCGTCGAGGTGCCGCTGGACGCACCCGAGGACGCGAGCTATCTCCGGTTCGAGTCCACGGGCCATCCCGACGATCCGCCCGAGGACCTGCACCCGTGCCATGACACCGGCGTGATCCTCGGTGACGTGAATCGTGTCGCGTGCGCTGGTGGTAGCGGGCCGTCGGTGTGGACGATCGATCCCGACGAGGGCGGATCAAAGGAGGATCCGGAGTTCCTGTACCACCGCGATCTCGGAACCGCAGATCGGCCATTCGGCGTCCTTCAGCTGGGACGGCGAGGTGCTGATCTTCGGCCACGAGCCGGGCGGCGGCACCCAGGCGCGCTGCCAGGCAACGAGCACCGCGCTGGACCGGACGCTGTTCTTCCTGGACGCGGAGAGCGGCGACACGCTGGCCGAGTTCATCCATCCGCGGCCGCAGTCGGACGTGGAGAACTGCACCTGGCACAACTACAACGTCGTACCTCTGAGGGACAGCGACGACAAGGTGCTAGTCGCGGGCAACTACCAGTCGGGCATCTCGGTGGTTGACTTCAGCCATCCAGAGGACCCGGAGGAGATCGCGTACGCCGATCCGGCACCGCTGGTCGACCCGAACCCGCCCGTCGGCATCGAGGGCGGAGGCGACTGGTCGTCTCACTGGTACGACGGGTACATCTACGAGGGCGACATGACGCGAGGCCTGATCATCTGGAAGCTCAATGACCGGGCGGTCAGGAACTCGATCAAGCTCGGGCGCTTGAACCCGCAAACCCAGGAGTTCTCGATCAGCTCGAGGAAGGGCAAGCGCGACCGCTGAGCGCATCTGACGCGCAGGCGGACGATCACAGAGAGGGCGGCCCACGGGCCGCCCTCTCTGCTTGCGGGATAACTGCAGCTAAACCGCTGTGTCCTCGCGTCGGCGGAGCGCCGCTTCGCGGAGGCCATCGAGCGAGTCGCTTGTCCAGCGCCGGAAGTAGATCTTGCCAACGGCCCGGTCGAAGATTTCAGCGCTGAGGCGCCGGGCCTCCATCCCCATCTCCACCTCGACGAACGTGCCGCCCTGGGCGGGGGTGAGGAGCCAGTCGGCATACAGTCCTGTCAGCTGGCAGCTCATCCGGATCTCGCGCAGGTCGTCGCGTCGCTCGAGCAAGAAATTCGTCTCCGCTCTCCCAATCGGGACCTTGGTCACCTGCGTGTACTCGTCGCCCTCCTCGAAGCGCTCCCCGCGCACCTCGATCACGCGTGGCCACCATTCGGGGTAGCGGTCCGGCGTGCCGACGAGGGCCCAGATCACTTCGAGTGGGGCATCGAGGTAGGCCTGCTGGCGGTGTGCCGACATACGAAAAAGTCTCTCAGTCGCGCATCGTCTCGACGAGTGGGCTCGGCTCGCCTACCGGAGATCGCGAAAGCGAACGCGACGATTACCCTCCCTGATGTGGTCAGCACCAACCAGTTCAAGAACGGCACCCACATCGACGTCGATGGCACGGTCTTCCGGATCGTCGAGTTCCAGCACGTCAAGCCGGGCAAGGGGGGCGCCTTCGTTCGCACGAAGCTCAAGCGGGTCGACGACGGCGCCGTGATCGACCGGACCTTCCGGGCAGGTGAGAAGTTCCGGCCGGTCCGCACCGAGACGCGCAGGATGCAGTTCCTCTACACGGACGGCACCGACGCCCACTTCATGGACACCCAGAGTTACGAGCAGCTCGCCTTGCCGCAGGCGGAGGTGGCCGAGTCGCTCAAGTGGATCGTGCCGAACGAGGAGGTCGAGGTGCTGTACGTCGACGAGTCCCCGCGCGACGTGCAGGTGCCGAGCGCCGTCGAGATGGCCGTCACCGAGACCCCGCCCGGCCTGAAGGGCGACACCGCCTCGGGCGGCGGCGACAAGCCGGCCACGCTCGAGTCGGGCGTCGTGGTCCGCGTCCCGCTGTTCGTCAACGAGGGCGACCGCGTGCGGGTGGACACCCGCTCGGGCGAGTACGTCTCGCGCGCGTAACCTCCAGCAGGTGAGACGCAGCGAGCAGCGCCGGGCGGCCGTGGTTGCCCTCTACCAGGCCGACGTGACGGGCCGGCAGGCCGGAGAGCTCGTCGACGAGCGCGCGACGCCCTTCACGCGGGAGCTCGTAGAGGGCACCGTCCAACACCGCCCCGAGCTCGACGAACTGATCGAGCAACACGCGAGCGGCTGGGCGCTCGACCGGATCGCGCCGCTCGAGCGCAACATCCTGCGGGTGGCCCTGTACGAGCTGCTTCACCGGCCGGACGTTCCGGACGAGGTGGCGATCGACGAGGCGGTGGAGGCGGCCAAGGAACTGTGCTCGGCCGACGCCCCCGGCTTCGTCAACGGGATCCTGGGAACGGTTCAGCGCGAGGAGGTCGCACGGTGACGAGCGAGACGCCCACCCTCGAAGAGCTCGCGGGCGAGCTGGAGGCCGTGGCCGACAAGCTGCGCGCCGAGGCCATCGACGCGGACGAGGCGGCCGACTTGGTCGAGCGCTGCGCAGACCTCGCGCAGCGGATCGGCGCCGAGATCGACGCTCGCGGCCGCACGGCCGGAGAAGCCGAGGGGCAGGAGCGGCTTCTGTGACCAGCACGGAGGCGCCGGCCTACCCCGTCGAGCTCCAGGAGCAGGTGGACGCCTATCTCGAAGGGCTTCGCTTCGCCGGCGAGCCCGGCACCGCGCGGCTCGAGGAGGCCATGCGCTACTCGCTCCTCGCGCGCGGCAAGCGGATCCGCCCCGTGCTCGCGCTCGCCACCGCCGAGGCACTCGGGCGCCCGCCCGGCGACGTGCTTCCGCTCGCGGCCGCGATCGAGATGATCCACACCTACTCGCTGATCCACGACGACCTGCCGGCGATGGACGACGACGACCTGCGCCGCGGCAAGCCGACGTGCCACGTTGCGTTCGGGGTGGACGTGGCGATCCTCGCGGGCGACGGCCTCTTCGCCGAGGCGCTGCGCATCGCCCTCTCCGAGCAGCGCGGCAAGCCGGCGAACGTGCTGGCCGCGGTGTCCGAGATCGTCGACGCCGCCGGGGTGCGGGGCATGGTGGGCGGCCAGTACCTCGACGTGGCCGCCGGGAGCGGCACCGGGCTGCGTCACCTGCACGAGCTCAAGACGGGCGCTCTGATCGCCGCGTCCGTGAGCTCGGTCCTGGCACTCGAAGGTGTCAACGGACCTGCCACAATCCCGTTCCGGCGCTTCGCGGCCGAGCTCGGAGTGGTCTTCCAGATCGTCGACGACATCCTCGACGTGACCGGGGACGAGGCCGAGATCGGGAAGCCGCGCGGCTCCGACGAACGTCATGGAAAGACCACCTACGTGAGCGTCCACGGGCTCGAGCGAGCAAGGGAGCTCGCCCGGGAGTCACACGCCAGGGCCCGGGAATCATTGTCGGAGGCCGACGGCGAGACGCTGCGGCTCGGACAGATCGCCGACCACATCCTCACCCGCACCGCATGAGCAACCACCTCCACCGAATCGACGGCCCCGCCGACCTCGAGGGCCTCGACGACAGCGAGCTCCAGGAGGTCGCGCAGGAGGTACGCGAGCTGATCATCGAGACGATCGGCGAGATCGGCGGCCACTTCGGCGCGAATCTCGGCGCCTGCGAGATCGCCGTGGCGCTGCACTCGCTGCTCGACTCGCCGACCGACAAGATCCTCTGGGACGTCGGCCACCAGGCCTACCCGCACAAGGTGCTGACCGGGCGCCGGGACCAGCTCCAGACGATCCGCAAGTACGGCGGACTGGCGCCGTTCTGCGCGGTGCACGAGTCGGAGCACGACATCATGGGCGCCGGTCACGCCTCGACCTCAGTCTCGTACGCGGTGGGGCTCAAGGAGGCCATGCGCCGCGGCGCCGCGCCGGACGGCAAGGTCGTGGCCGTGATCGGCGACGGCGCACTCACCGGCGGCGTGTCGTTCGAGGCGCTGCTGAACGCCGGCGGCATGGACCTGCCGATCGTGATCGTGGTCAACGACAACGGGATGTCGATCGCCCCGAACGTGGGCGCCCTGTCGCGCTACTTCAACCGAATGCGGCTGAACCCGAAGCTGTACCACGCCCGCGAGGAGGCCGAGGAGCGGCTCACGAGGCTGCCGGGCGGCATCGGCAAACGGGTGGAGCGGCTGGGGCCGATCCTGAAGGAGTCGCTCAAGGCCTACTGGGCGCCCGGGCTGTTCTTCGAGGAGCTCGACCTCGCCTACGTGGGCGTGATCGACGGGCACGACGTGAAGGCGCTGCGGCAGGCGATCGGCGAGGCGCTCGAGGCCGACCGGCCGGTGGTGGTGCACTGCAAGACCGTGAAGGGCAAGGGCTTCGCGCCCGCCGAAGAGGGCGGGCTCGAGGGCATGGAGAAGTGGCATGCGGCCAAGCCCGGCTCGATCATGGACGGGGCCCCGGCGCCGAAGAAGAAGGCGCCGCGGGGGGCCGTGCCGGCCAAGCCGCCGCAGTACACCCAGGTGTTCGGCGAGGCCCTGGTGCGCGAGGCCCGGCGCGACGAGCGGGTGATCGGCATCACTGCAGCCATGAACTCCGGCACCGGGCTGAACCTGCTCCAGAACGAGCTGTCCGAGCGCTACTACGACGTGGGCATCGCCGAGCAGCACGCGGTGCTCTTCGCCGCGGGCCTGGCACTCGGGGGCGCCAAGCCGGTCGCCGCGATCTACTCCACCTTCCTCCAGCGCGGCTACGACCAGATCGTCCACGACGTCTGCCTCCAGAAGCTGAACGTGGTGTTCGCCATGGACCGTGCCGGGCTCGTCGGCGACGACGGCCCCACACACCACGGCGCCTTCGACATCTCCTACCTGCGCTGCCTGCCCAACATGGTCCTGATGGCGCCGCGCGACGAGGCGATGCTCGTCCACATGCTGCACACCGCCCTGTCGTGGGACGAGGGCCCGATCGCGCTTCGCTACCCGCGCGGCGAGGCCGAGGGGGTGCCCCTGCCGCGCCGGCCCGAGGCGATCGAGATCGGGCGCGGCGAGGTGCTGATCGAGGGCGACCGCCTGGCGCTCCTGGGGTACGGCTACGGTGTGCCGCTGGCGCTGGGCGCTGCCGAGCTGCTCGGCGACCGGCACGGGGTGGAGCCGACCGTGGCCGACGCCCGCTTCGCCAAGCCGCTCGACACCGAGCTGATCGAGCGCCTCGCGTCCGAGCACGACGTTCTGGTGACGGTGGAGGAGAACGTGCTCGCCGGCGGCTTCGGATCGGCGGTCCTCGAGGAGCTGGCGGAGCGCGACTTGCTCGGCGGGACGCGGGTGCTGCGCGTCGGCCTGCCGGACCGCTACGTGACACACGGAAAGCCGGCGCTGCTCCGCGAGGAGGTCGGGCTGACCCCCGAGGCGCTGGCCGATCGCGTGGCACAGGCGGTGCTGGAGCCGAGCGGCGCCCTCGCCTGAACGGCCGCGGGCCGGCCTACCAGCGCGTGAGTGCCTGGTTCTCCTCCAGGCGCAGCGCCATCGCCGCGATCAGGCTGATCACGGCCTCCACGTCGGCGAGCTCCACCAGCTCGACCGGTGAGTGCATGTAGCGCTGCGGGATCGAGACGATCGCGGTGGGGATGCCGCTGCGGCTCATGTGGACGGCGTCCGCGTCCGTGTGCGTGGCGCCGCCCGACACCTCGGTGGTGGTGTCGATCTCCTCGGCCTTCGCGGCGGCGTCGAGCAGGTCGTTCAGGGGACGGCTCACGATCGCGCCGCGGGTGATCACGGGCCCGTCGCCGAGGCCGTGCTTGCCGAGCTCGCCCGGGTCCACGCCGGGGGCGTCGGTGGCGTGCGTCACGTCCACCACCACCGCGAGGTCCGGCCGCAGGCCGTAGGCCATCGCCCGCGCCCCGAGCGCGCCGATCTCCTCCTGCACGGCCGCCACTCCCGCAACCGGCCCGGCCGCGCCACCGGCCTCGTGCACCCGCCGGGCGACCTCCAGCGCCACGTACACGCCCAGCCGGTTGTCGAGCGAGCGCGAGGCCACGCGGCCGTTCGGCAGCTCGAGTGGCTCGGCGGCGATCACGATCTGGTCGCCCTCGCGGACCAGCTCGCGCGCCTCGTCGCCGTCGCGGGCGCCGATGTCCACGTGGAGCTGCTTCAGCTCGACCGCCTTCTTTCGCTCGTCGCCCTCGAGCAGGTGGATGGGCTTGCGCCCCACAACACCGGGCACCGGGCCCTCGCGCGTCAGCACCTGCACCCGCTGCCCGACCAGCACCTGCGGGTCCCAGCCGCCCGAGCGGACCACGTGCAGGAACCCCTTGTCGCTCACGTGGCTCACGAGCAGCGCGATCTCGTCGATGTGCCCCACCACGGCCAGCAGCGGACGGTCGGCGCGGCCGGCCACCCGCGCCACCGAGCTGCCCATCGCATCCACCGTGACCTCCGCGCCGAAGGCCTCCGCGGCCTCGCGCCACACCCGCGCGGGCGTGGCCTCGTGGCCCGGCGGGCCGGCCGCGGTCAGCAGATCGCGGAGCGGGGCGGGGACGCTCATGGCGCGCGGGTCTCCAGCGTGGGCTCGATCGCGATCTCACTCCTCAGCGTGTTGGCGATGAAGCAGTGCTCGTGCGCGGTGTGGATCAGCTTGCGGATGCGCTCCTCGCTCGCCTCGCCGACGATCGCGATGCGCGGCCGCAGCGTTATCTCCGTGATGTGGATGGGCTCGCTGTCCTCCGGCATGACGGCGGTGGCGTCGTCCTCGTACTCGACCACGTCGATGCGGGCCTTGGCGGCTAGGTGGAGGAACATCAGCATCTGGCACGAGGACGCCGCCATCACCACCAGCTGCTCGGGGTTCAGCACCGCGGGGTCGCCCTGCGACTCGCCCGTGGTCAGCCCGACCTCCTGCTCGGCTGGCGGTGCGGTGACCGAATGGCCGCGATCGTAGTTCTCCCAGCCCAGGCCGGTCGAGCCGGTCCAGCGCAGATGGGTCTCGTAGTGGTGGGTGGGCATGGGGTCCAGCCAGTCTCGCAGCCTGCCCGCCCCTAACGGGAAACGGCCCCGCATCTTGCGGAGCCGCTTCCTGAGGGAGGAGTGATGCGTATGTGGTTGTGTGAGAGGAAGTCTTGTTGTGGTTCAGGCGGGGCGGGCGCTGTAGCGCGTGATCGACGTGACGAACAGCGCCGCGGCGCCGGCGATCCCGAATACGAGAGCCGCCTCGGTCTCGCTCGCCGCCCCGAACAGGAGGGCCGTCAGGAGGAGGCCCAGCGCGATCCCGCGGTCGTACACCGCCTGGGCGGACACGGGCAGGGTGCCCCGTCCGCTCGAGTCGGTGCCCGCCACCGCGAGGGCGATCATGATCCCGCCGATCCCGACGGCGGTCACGAGGGCCGCGGCGTCGAGTTCGAGCGCGAACGGCGCGGCGATCAGTCCCGCGCCGGCAACCATGAGCAGGCCGGATCGGAGAGCGAGCGGGATGAGCCTCAGAACGGTCATCGCCACATCGAGGCTACGCGGCGGGTGGGGGCGATGTGTGATGTGGGTCACACAGCAGCCGTGGGTACTCTCCGCACACCTTGAAGCGGCGGTTAGACACGCTGCTGGCCGAGCGGGGGCTCTACGAGACCCGTTCTCGCGCAGCGGCGGCGGTGATGGCTGGAGACGTGCGCGTGGGGGACCGGCCGGCCCGCAAGCCCGGAGAGATGGTGACCGAGGACGCCGATGTCCAGGTGGCCGAGCGGCCGGCCTTCGTCTCGCGCGGCGGTGTCAAGCTGGCCAACGCGCTGGACTCGTTCGGCCTTGACGTGAGCGGCCGCATGGCCCTCGACGTGGGCGCCTCCACGGGCGGGTTCACCGACTGCCTGCTGCAGCGGGGCGCCGCCTCGGTGACGGCGCTCGACGTGGCCTACGGCGAGCTCCACTGGACGCTGCGCCAGGACCCGCGCGTGGTGGTGATGGAGCGCCGCAACGCCCGCTCGCTCTCACCCGACGAGCTGCCCTACCGGCCCGACCTGGTGGTGGCGGACGTCTCGTTCATATCGCTCGCGAAGGTCCTCCCGGCCGTGCTGAGCTGCGCGAGCGAGCGGTTCGACTGCCTGGCGCTCGTGAAGCCGCAGTTCGAGGTCGGGCGCGAGCGGGTGGGGAAGGGCGGCGTGGTCCGCTCGGGGGACGACCGCCGCGCGGCGCTCGTGGCTGTGGCCGGGGCGGCCCGCGAGTCAGCGGCGTCGGTGATGGGCTTCGCCTCGTCTGGACTGCCCGGGCCCGCGGGCAACCGGGAGAGCTTCGTCTGGCTGGCGGAGGCGGGCCGGCCTGGGGAAGCGGACGATCTGGAAGCGGCTGCGCGGAGGGCGGAGCCGTGAAGCCCGCCTCCATCACGATCTTCAGCCACACCCGGCCGGGGGACACCGGTCCGGCGCTTCGACGCATCGTCGACATCGCCCGTGAGGCGGGCGTGGAGGTTCGCCTCCCCGTGGCCGAGATCGAGAAGCACGGGCTGGTCGAGGGCGCGGTCGAGGCGCCGGCGGACGACGCCGGTCTCGTCGACACCGGCCTCGCCGTAGTGCTGGGGGGCGACGGCACCATCCTCACGCACCTGCGCAATTTCGCCGGCACCGAGGTGCCCGTGTTCGCCATCAACTACGGGGCGATCGGCTTCCTCGCCACAGTGGAGCCGTGGGAGCTCGACGAGGGGGTGCGGCGCGCCTTGCAGGGGGAGTTCGACGTCATGGCGCTGCCCGGGCTGCTGGCCGAGCTGAACGGCGGCGAGCGGCTTGCGGTCAACGACATCTCGTTCCACCGCCGCCACAACGGGCGCGTCGCCGAGCTGGCCTACTTCGTGGAGGGGGAGGAGCTCGGCGAGGTGCGCTGCGACGGGCTCGTGGTGTCGACCCCGGCCGGCTCCACGGGCTACAACCTGGCCAACGGCGGTCCGGTGCTGGCCTGGGGGGTGGAGGGCTACATCGTCTCCTTCATCGCGCCGCACACGCTCACTGCTCGCTCGCTGGTGGTGGCGCCGGGCAATCGGCTCGAGGTGGCCAACCGCTCCCGGTCCGACGAGGTCGACGTGATCACGGACGGCCGCGGGGTGGGGGCGCTCGCGCCACAGGGGTCGATCCCGATCCGCTTCGCGCACCGGCAGGCGCTGCTGGCGCAGGCGCCGGGCGCCACCTTCTACCACCGGCTGCGCGACAAGTTCGGGCGCCTGTCCTACTAAAGCGTTACGGCCGAGCGGCTCCGTCGGGCGGCGCTGGTAGACCTGATCACCATGCTCCTCGAGCTGCGCATCGAGAACCTGCTGCTGATCGAGCGTGCCGAGCTGCGGCCCGGCCCCGGGCTGACGGCGATCACAGGAGAGACCGGCGCGGGCAAGACGGTGCTGGCGCACGCCCTGGACCTGCTGCTGGGCGGAAAGCCGCGGCCCGGAATCGTGCGCCCGGGAGCGCGCGAGGCATACGTGGAAGGAGTGTTCGAGCTGCCGGACGGGCTGCTCGAAGAGCCGGAGCTGGCCGAGCTCCGCGAGCGGATCGCCGACGACGGCGACTCCCCCGCGGAGGTCGTCCTCGCGCGGCGTGTTGGGGCCGGCGGGCGCACGCGGGCGTTCGTCCAGGGTCGCTCGGCCGCGGCGGCCGACCTCCAGGTGATCGGCGGGCGGCTGCTCGCCTTCTTCGGCCAGCACGAGCATCGCCGCCTCACGCTCGCCTCGGCCCAGCTCGACCTCCTCGACGGGTTCTGCGGCCGCGGCCAACTCGCCGCACGCGAGGACCTCTCGCGCGCACACGCGCAGGCGCGCGAGTTGGAGCGCCGCCTCGTGGACCTCCGTGAGCGCACCGGCACCCGGGACCGCGACCTCGACCTGCTCGCCTTCGAGATCGACGAGATCGACGCCCTCGCCCCGACCGAGGAGGAGAAGGAGTCGCTGGTCGCGGAGCGCGAGCGGCTCCGCCGGATGGACGGCCTGCTGGCGGCCGCCGGCGGCGGGGCGGAGGCGATCGCGCCCGCTGGTGCCGAGGGAGGTGTGGGAGACCTCCTCGGCCAGGCCGAGCGGCTCGCCGGCGCCGTTCAGGGTGTCGATCCCCCGCTCGACGAGCTCGCCGGGCGGCTCGCTGCCCTTCGGATCGAGGCCGAGGACCTCGGCGGCGAGCTGCGCCGCTACGCGGACTCGCTCGAGGCCGAGCCGGGCCGGCTTCAGGAGGTCGAGGAGCGGCTCGAGGCCTACGAGCGCCTCGAGCGCAAGCACGGTGGCAGCGTCGCCGCCGTCGTCGCCCACGCGGAGCGCTGCCGCGCGCACCGCGAGGAGCTCGAGCAGGCCGAGGTGGCCACCGAGCGGGCCGTGGCCGACCTCGCCGAGGCCCTCGAGCGCCGCGACGCCCTCGCCGCCCGCGTGACCAAGAGCCGGACCAAGGCCGCCCCGAAGCTGGCCGAGCGAGTCCGCGAGGAGCTCGCCGTGCTCGCCATGGAGGGCGCCTCGTTCGAGGTGCGGCTCGAGCCGCGCGACGAGATCGGCCCGGTCGGGGCGGAGCGTGTCGAGCTCATGCTCGCGCCCAACCCCGGCGTGCCGGCGGCGCCGATCCGCGAGGCCGCCTCCGGCGGCGAGCTCTCGCGTGTGATGCTGGCGCTCATGACCGTGGCCGGCGCGGGGGAGTCGCGCAGCCTCGTGTTCGACGAGGTCGACGCCGGCGTCGGCGGCCAGACCGCGCGGGCGGTCGCCGAGCGGCTGCGGGCGCTGGGAGAGACCCGCCAGGTGCTGTGCATCACCCACCTGCCCCAGATCGCGGCGCTCGCCACCAGCCACTTCCGCATCGAGAAGTCGGCGGCCGACCACACCGCCCTCACCACCGTGGAGGAGATCGCGGGAGAGGGCGTGGTCGAGGAGCTGGTGCGCATGCTGGGCGCCGAGAGCTCGGACCGCGCCGCTCGCAGGCACGCGGAGGAGCTGCTTGCCGCGGCATGAGCCGCTTCCGCCTCGCGCCCGGCTAGACTGGATATCCCAGAGTCGCCTGTGCCTCAAAGCCGCCCGGAAACCCGTTTCGTTTTTGTCACCGGCGGCGTCGTCTCCGCGCTCGGGAAGGGCATCGCGGCCGCCTCGCTCGGTCAGCTCCTGGTGGCCCGCGGCCTGTCCGTGACGATCCAGAAGTTCGACCCGTACATCAACGTGGACCCGGGCACGATGAGCCCGTTCCAGCACGGCGAGGTGTTCGTCACCGAGGACGGCGCCGAGACCGACCTCGACCTGGGCCACTACGAGCGCTTCACCGACGTCAACACGAGCCGCGCCTCGAACGCCACCGCAGGCGCCATCTACAACTCGGTGATCCGGCGCGAGCGCCGCGGCGACTACCTGGGCGGCACCGTCCAGGTGATCCCGCACATCACCGACGAGATCAAGAACCGCATCCGGCTGGTGGCCGAGTCGGCCGACGTCGACATGGTGATCACGGAGATCGGCGGGACGGTGGGGGACATCGAGTCGTTGCCGTTCCTCGAGGCGCTGCGCCAGTTCCACTCAGACCTGGGCCGCGACCGCTGCATGTTCGTCCACCTGACCCTGGTCCCGTTCCTGGGCCACGCGGGCGAGCTGAAGACCAAGCCCACCCAGCACTCGGTGCAGGAGCTGCGCCGCATCGGCATCCAGCCCGACATGGTCATGTGCCGCTCGGAGGAGCCGCTCGGCAAGGACATCCGCGAGAAGATCGCGCTGTTCGCGAACCTGCCGGTGCAGTCGGTGATCTCGGCGCGTGACGTCGACTCGATCTACAAGGTCCCGCTCGAGTTCGAGCAGGAGGGCGTGGCCGACCGCGTGCTCGACCACTTCCGGATGGGCACCTCGCCGCCCGACCTGTCCGACTGGAAGGCGCTGGTCGACCGGATCGGATCCGCCTCAACGCCGGTGCGCATCGCCTTGGTCGGCAAGTACAACCAGCTGGCGGACGCCTACCTGTCCGTGATCGAGGCGCTCAACCACGCCGGCACCCACCACGGGGGCCGTGTCGAAGTGCACTGGGTCGACTCCGAGCGGCTCACCGACGGCGAGGTCGAGGCGGAGCTCGCCACCTGCGACGGGATCCTGGTGCCGGGCGGCTTCGGGGTGCGCGGCATCGAGGGCAAGATCAAGGCCGCCCGCTTCGCGCGCGAGCAGGGCGTGCCCTACCTCGGCATCTGCCTCGGCATGCAGATCGCCGTCTCCGAGTTCGCCCGCCACGTGGCGGGCATGGACGGCGCCAACTCGACCGAGTTCGATCCCGAGACCCCCTACCCGGTGATCGACCTCCTGCCGGAGCAGAAGGAGGTCCGTGACATGGGCGGGACCATGCGGCTCGGCGCCGACCCGGTCAAGCTCCACGAGGGCACCCGGGCCCGCGAGATCTACGGCGAGGCGGTCATCTACGAGCGCCACCGGCACCGCTACGAGGTCAACAACTTCCTGCGCAAGCGGCTGGAGCACGCCGGCCTGGTCTTCTCCGGCACGTCGCCGGACGACCGGCTGGTGGAGGTGATCGAGCTGCCCGACCACCCGTTCTTCGTGGCCTCGCAGTACCACCCCGAGTTCAAGTCGCGTCCGCTGCGCCCGCAACCACTGTTCCGCGAGTTCGTGGGAGCCGCGCTGGAGCGCGCCGGGGACCGCGCGCCCGAGGTGGAGCCGCACGTCTCTATGCGCTCCAGCTGAGCTCGAGCTCGCCGCCCAGGAACCCCGCCAGGCGCTCGGCCTCCGCCTCCACCTTTGTGCGGGCCCACTTCGGCAGCTTCCCGAACGGCTCGACCGCCACGGTGAGGCGCTTGCCCTTCCGCTCGTGCTTCCAGACGCCCTCCATGCGGCCGTTCACCAGCAGCACGGGTGAGATCCAGCCCTGGTTTCGGTAGACGCGCTTCTTCTCGGCCGGGTCGAGCAGCGCGGCGGCGTCGCGCGCGGCGCCGATCACCCACATGTCGAAGCCGGGCAGCAGGCGCACCACCCGAGCCGGCGCGCTCTCGGCCGCGGCCTCTTCCGCGTGATCGCGCAGCATCCAGCCGGCCGTGCCCTCCACCTCCACCGCGACGATCTCGTCGCCCAGCGCATCCAGCATCCGCCCGCCCTGCGCGGGCTGGACGCCCCACCAGCGCGCCAGGTCCTCGCGGCCGGCCGGGCCGAAGGCGCCCAGGTGGCGCCGCGTGACCTCGCGCAGCGCGTCCTCTTCGTTGCTTTCGCCCAGCTCTCGTCCCAGCCAGCTGTCCGGTCGCGTAAAGCGCACGCGCTGGCCGTCGCTCGGGCCGAAACAGAGGCGGCCACGGAAGGAGGCCGGCTTGAGGTAGGGGCCCCACGAGCCCTGGACCTTCTCCTCGAGCTCCTGCGATCCAGTCACCCGCGCCACCGCGGCGCCCAGCTCCTCTCGCGTTCGCAGCTGGCCGTCCAAGGCCTCGCCGATCGCATCGATCAGCTCCTCGAGCTGCTCCTTGGTGATCTCGAAGCTCCGCAGCCAGACCGGCTTCAGGTAGTGGTCGTAGGTGCCGAGCGCGCCAAGCCACGTGTCGAGCTCGGCGGCGGGGAGGACGTGAAGCGTTCCCCGCATGGCCCAGAGCTTCACCAGCGAGCGGTCCTCCCAGAGCGCCTGCGAGACCTCCTCTCGCTCGAGGCCCTCCACGCGCGCGTGGAGGGTGAGCTCGGCGGAGGACATCACCTGGGCGTGGAGGCCGCCGATGCGGGCTGTGACGTCGAGCATTTCCTTCTGTGGCGCCCGCTCGATGAGGTGGTGGCGGCGCATGCGCCAGGCGAGCACCTGCGGCCAGGTGAGCTCGATCGTCATGGAACAGAAGCTAGTAGGGAGGGGGTCTTTCTTTCGACTGTCCGATCTAGGTGTTCCATACGAACACCAGGGTCGGACAGCCCCACCCTTGGTTGCCCGTAGTTCGCGCGGCGACGCCGCACCGATAGCTTTTCGCCCCGTGAGACCCGCCTCCCCGCAGGAGCGCGAGCGCCTGCTGGACGACTTCGTCCGCCTCTGCGAGATCGAGAGCCCGTCGCGGCGCGAGCGGCGCATCGCTGACGCCATGCGCGCCGAGCTCGAACAGCTCGGCCTCGAGGTCGAGGAGGACGACACGGGCAGGGACACGGGGTCAGAGGCCGGCAACCTGCTCGCCCGCATCCCCGGCCCGGAGGACGCTCGGACGATCCTCCTCTGTGCCCACCTCGACACGGTTCCGCTCGCCGGTCCCGTGGAGGTCACAAGCTCGAACGGCGTGCTCACCAACCGGCACGAGGCCATTCTCGGCGCCGACAACAAGGCGGCCGTGGCCACCATCCTCGGCGCCGCGCGGCGCATCGCGGCCGAGGGCTCGCCGGTGGGCATCGAGCTCCTCTTCACCACCTGCGAGGAGCTCGCCCTGGCCGGGGCGAAGGCCTTCGACCGCGGCCGCCTGCGCGCCGAGTTCGGCTTCGTGTTCGACCACGCCTCGCCCGTCGGGGAGCTCGTTACCGCCTCGCCGACCTACTACCGGCTCGACGCCGACTTTCGCGGCCAGGCGGCGCACGCCGGCATCCGGCCGGAGACCGGCCGCAACGCGATCGCCGCTGCCGCGCACGCGCTGGCTGCAATGCGGATCGGCCGCCTCGATCCCGCGAGCACCGCCAACATCGGCCAGATCGAGGGCGGCACCGCCGCCAACGTGGTCGCGGAGCGCTGCAAGGTCGTGCTCGAGGCGCGCAGTCTCGACGACACCCGCGCCGGCGAGGTGGTCAGCTCGATGGTCGACGCTGTGACCGAGGCGGCGAGCGAGGCCGACTGCGACGTGGAGACCGCGGTGGAGCGCCACTTCCAGAGCTACCGGTTCCCCCGGAGCGCGCCGGTGGTGGAGGTGGCGGCCGAGGCGCTCCGTTCGCGAGGGATCGAGCCGGTCTACATCACCACCGGCGGCGGCAGCGACGCCAACGCCCTGATCGCCGCCGGCCTGCCCGTGCTGAACGTGGCCAACGGCACCGAGCGCAACCACGAGCCGACCGAGTCGGTGACGGTCCACGCGCTGGAGCAGATGCTCGACGTGACCCTCGCGATCGTGGAGGTGGCGGGGCGGTGAGGTTCGAACGCATCGGCGGGAGAACCGCCTGGGAGGGCAGGATCGCGACCGTGCGGGTGGACCGCTTCCGCTACGAGGACGGGGAGGAGGCAGAGCGCGAGATCGTGGCGCACCCCGGATCCGTGGCGGTGGTCGCCTGCGACGGCCGGCACCTGTTCCTGGTCCGCCAGCCGCGCGAGCCGGTGAACGAGTCGGCCCTGCTCGAGCTGCCGGCGGGCAAGCTCGACGTGGCCGGGGAGGATGCGCTCGACACGGCGAAGCGCGAGCTCGCCGAGGAGATCGGCAAGGGCGCCCGGACGTGGCGGCACCTGACGAGCTTCTACACCACGCCCGGCTTCGCCGACGAGGAGTGCCACCTGTACCTCGCGACCGACCTCCACGACGAGCCCGCGGAGGCCGCCGAAGAGGAGCGCATCGAGATCGTCGAGGTCCCGCTCGAGGATCTCGACCAGGTGATCCAGGAGTGCCGCGACGGCAAGTCGCTCGTAGGGCTCCTCTGGTTCAAGGCCTACCTGGCCTGACGCGCATCTTGCAGCGTCAAGGGATGCGCGCCGCTCGGCCGAACCGAGTGGTGGATGGCAACCATCGAACAACCACTCACCGAACGCCGGCACGAACACCTGATGCTCGACTTCCTCGCATACCTCGAGTTCGAGCGTGGGCTGTCCCGCAACACCCTCGAGGCCTACCGCGGCGACCTGCTGCAGTTTGGGCGCTTCCTCGAGAAGCGCGGGCGCACGGCGGTCGACGCCGATGCGGTCGACATCGGCGACTTCCTCACCCAGCTCGCGACCGGAGATGCAGAGCACCGTCCCTCGTCGCCCGCCACGATCCACCGCAAGTCGGCCTGTCTGCGCTCCTTCTACCGCCACCTGCGCCGCGAGGGCTTCCGCGACTCCGATCCCACAGCGGGCCTCAGCGCGCCGCGGCGCAGCCGCAAGCTGCCCCACGTCCTCACCCGGGGCGAGATCGATCGCCTGCTGGCGCAGCCCCGCGGCACCGACCCTCACGCCCTTCGCGACCGCGCCCTGCTCGAGCTGATGTACGCATGCGGGCTGCGCGCCTCGGAGGCGATCGGCCTCGAGCTGGGCGACGTGGATCTCGAGGAGCGCGTGCTGCGCGCCCGCGGGAAGGGCTCGAAGGAGCGGATCGTGCCGATCGGGCAGGCCGCGCTGAGGGCGGTGCGGATCTACCTCGAGCGCGGGCGCCCCGGGCTCGTGAAGAACGGGCTGGAGGCGCACCTGTTCGTGAACTTCCGCGGCGGCATGCTGACCCGCCAGGGGCTCTACAAGATCGTCCGGCGCCACGCCACGACCGCCGGGCTGGCCGACCGCATGAGCCCGCACACGCTCCGCCACACCTTCGCCACGCACCTGCTGGCGGGCGGCTGCGACCTCCGCTCGGTGCAGGAGATGCTGGGCCACGCCGACGTCTCCACGACGCAGCTCTACACGCACCTGTCGAGCGAGCGGCTGAAGGACGTGTACTTCAAGGCGCACCCGCGGGCCACCGCCGGCTGACCGCGGGTCGCAGTGCGCGAGGGGGCGGGCTTAGCCCGCAGCGGAGCGATCCGCTCTCTAGTGCGCGAGGGGCGGGCTTGGCCCGCACCGGAGCGATCCTCTCTCTAGTCTCGGCGGGCGATGCCCGAGCTGCCCGAGGTCGAGACGATCCGCCGCCAGCTGGCGCCCAAGCTCGAGGGACGCCGCCTCGAGCGCATCGAGGTGCGCGATCCGCGCTGGTGCGAGCCGGCGCCGCCCGAGGCCATCTCGGACGCGCTGGACGGGCGGCTGATCGAGCGGCTGTGGAGGCGCGGCAAGTACCTGGTCGTCTCGTTCGAGGACGACGTGCACCTCGTGATGCACCTGCGCATGACCGGCAACCTGCTGCTGGTGCCGGCCGCGGAGGACGATCCGCAGCGCCCGCACCTGCGGGTGCGCTTCGAGCTCGCCGGCGGCGGCCTCGACCGTCTGCTCTTCGTGGACGTGCGCCGCTTCGGCACGGGGGACGTGCTGCTCGGCAGCGACGCCCTCGCCGAGTACTTCGCCTCCCGGCTGGGCGTCGAGCCGCTGAGCCCGGACTTCACCGCCGAGGCCCTACGCGCGCTCGCGCGCGGGCGCACGCAGCCCGTGAAGGCGTTCCTGCTCACGCAGGAGCGGGTGGCGGGAGTGGGGAACATCTACGCCGACGAGGCGCTCTTCCGGGCCAAGATCCACCCGCTGCGCCCGGTGGGCACGCTGCGGCGCCCGCAGGTGGAGGCGCTCCGGGACGCGGTGGTGGAGACGCTCGAGGCCGGGATCGACGCGAAGGGCGCCTCGATCGACGACTATCGCCACGTGGACGGCGCGCAGGGGAGCTTCCAGGACCGCTTCCTCGTCCACACGCGCGAGGGCGAGCCGTGCCCGCGCTGCGGCGCAACGATCCGGAAGCTGCGCGCCGCCGGGCGCGGGACCTACGTCTGCCCGCGGTGCCAGCCGCGTCCGCGCCGCCGCGGGGTGGGCTGACGCTCAGGCGGCGAGCAGGTCCTCGAGCGTCCCGGCCCGGTCGGCCTCGAGCAGCTCGCGGAAGCCCCCGATCGCCCGCATCCCCACCACGATCTGCGGGAAGGTCATCTGGCCGGTGAGGGCGGCGAGATCGGCGCGGCCGTCGGGATCCTTGGTGAGGTTGACCTCCACGTAGTCGAAGCCGCGCGCTTGGAGCAGCGCCTTCGCCTGGCGGCAGAAGCCGCACGGCTCGGTCGTGTAGAGGGTCACCCGACCGTTCGTGTCCGCCATCCCCTTCTCGTCCGCCATCCCGTTCAAAGTCTATGGGGTGGGCGGTTCATACAAGACGGAAGCGGTCGTGCTGCGCTCGATCCGCTACGGCGAGGCCGATCGCGTCCTGCACCTCTACACCCCCGACCGCGGCCGGGTGGGCGCGGTCGCCAAGGGCGTACGGCGGGTGAAGTCGCGCTTGGGCGGCCGGCTGGAGCCGATCAGCCGGGTTCGGCTCGTGATGCACGAGGGCCGCGGCGAGCTGTCCACCATCAGCCAGGCCGACAGCGTGCACGCTCACCCGGCGCTGCGCGAGCGGCGCGCCTCGCTCGAGCGCGCCACCCAGGCCTGCGAGGCGGTCCTGCGGCTGCTCGACTCGACCGAGCCGAACCGTCCCGCCTACAACCTGCTCTGCCACGAGCTGGCGCTGCTCGACGCGCGCGCGGAGGCCGCCGGCCGTGCCCAGGCGCTCGCCTTCCGCCTGAAGCTGCTGTTGGCGGCCGGCTTCGCTCCGGAGCTGGCCTCGTGCGCCGCCTGCGGGGATGCCGAGCACCTGGGCGCGTTCTCGCCGAGCGCGGGCGGGGTGGTCTGCGCCGGCTGCGAGGCGGGATCGTTTCCGCTCGGCGAGGAGGCCCACCGCTTCCTGGCCGTCGCGTTGACGCGGCCGCTGTCGGAGACCCCATCGGCGCCCGAGACGGCCCTGTCGCAGGCGGACCGGGCGATAGCAGAGACGCTGGAGTACCACGCGCATGTTCGGCTGAGGCGGATCGCTTAAGGCGTTCGAGCAGCGGGTCGTAGCGGTCACGCACGAAGCGCTCGAAGGGGTCCGGCGTGTGCCGCAGGAGCCGCCCGGGAAATAGGATCCCGACGTTGGCCGTCGCCACCGACACCAAGCTGGTCTACGACTTCGCCGAGGGGTCGAAGGACATGCGCGAGCTCCTCGGCGGCAAGGGCGCCAACGTGGCCGAGATGACGCGCGTGCTCGGCAAGGAGCGGGTGCCGGCCGGCTTCACGATCACCACCGAGGCCTGCGTGGCCTACATGGAGTCCGGCGGGACCTTCCCGGACGGGCTCGAAGACCAGGTCGCGGACGCGCTCGGCCGCCTCGAGGAGCAGGCCGGCAAGCGGCTGGGCGACCCCGAGGACCCGCTGCTCGTGTCGGTTCGCAGCGGCGCGCGCGAGTCGATGCCGGGGATGCTCGACACGGTCCTGAACCTCGGCATGAACGACGACTCGGTCGAGGGGCTCGGCGGCGACCGCTTCGCGTGGGACTCGTACCGGCGCTTCGTGCAGATGTTCGGGAACGTGTGCCGCGGCATCCCCGGCGAGCGGTTCGAGGACCTGATCAAGGAGCGCAAGGGCGAGGCCGGGGTGAAGGAGGACGTGGAGCTCGGCGTGGACGACCTGAAGGCGCTGACACGCGCCTTCCAGGAGGTCTTCCAGGACGAGACGGACGAGGAGTTCCCGAAGGACCCGCAGGAGCAGCTGCGGCAGGCGATCGCCGCCGTATTCGACTCCTGGACAGGAGAGCGCGCCGTCCAGTACCGCCGCATGAACCAGATCCCGGACGAGTGGGGCACGGCGGTGAACGTGCAGCAGATGGTGTTCGGGAACCGGGGCGAGCAGTCCTGCAGCGGCGTGGCCTTCTCGCGCGACGAGATCACCGGCGAGCCGACGCCGTCAGGCGACTTCCTCCCGAACGCCCAGGGCGAGGACGTGGTGTCGGGCGTGCGCACCCCGCGCGACCTGCACGAGATGAAGGAGTCGATGCCCGAGGCCCACGACGAGCTGATGGAGATCCTCCGCACCCTCGAGCAGCACTACAAGGACATGCAGGACACCGAGTTCACCGTGGAGGAGGGCTCGCTGTACATGCTCCAGACCCGCAACGCCAAGCGGCCGGCTCAGGCCGCGGTGCGGTTCGCGGTGGACGCCGTGGAGGAGGGGCTGCTCGACAGGGCCGATGCGATCGCCACGATCGACGCCGGGCGGCTCGACGCCCTGCTCCACCCCGGTTTCGCCCCGGACGCCGAGTTCGACATCCTCGCCGAGGGCGTGGCGGCGTCGCCGGGTGCGGCGAGGGGCGAGATCGTGTTCACCGCGGACGACGCGGTGGAAGCCGCCGACCACGGCCGCGACGTGATCCTGGTCAGGCCGTTCACCGAGGCGGACGACGTGTCCGGTTTCAGCGCGGCGAAGGGGATCCTCACCGCGGAGGGCGGAAAGGCGAGCCACGCCGCGCTCGTGGCGCGCGGGATGGGCAAGCCCTGCGTGTCCGGCGCCTCCGCGCTCGAGATCGACCTCCACGCGAAGAAGCTGCGCGTGAACGGCACCGAGCTCGGCGAGGGCGACGTGATCGCGATCGACGGCACGGCCGGGATCGTCACCGCCGACGAGGTGCCGCTCGAGGAGCCCAAGGTGAGCGAGGAGTTCGAGACGGTGCTCGCCTGGGCGGACGAGATCCGCACGCTGGGCGTGCGCGCCAACGCCGACGCGCCCGAGGACGCCGCAAAGGCGCGCGAGTTCGGCGCGGAGGGCATCGGCCTCTGCCGCACGGAGCACATGTTCGCGGCCGAGGACCGCCAGCCGAAGATGCGGGCGATGATCATGGCCGAGTCCGAGGAGGAGCGCCGCGCCGCCCTCGAGGAGCTGCTGCCGCTCCAGCAAGAGGACTTCGAGGGGCTGTTCGAGCAGATGAAGGGGCTGCCGGTCACGATCCGGCTGCTCGACCCGCCTCTGCACGAGTTCATGCCACAGGCCGAGGAGGTTGCGCAGGACGTTGAGCGGGCGCGTATCGAGGAGTCGGACGCGCTGGCCGAGCTGGAGCACACGCTCGACCGGATCCACTCGCTGTCGGAGACGAACCCGATGCTCGGTACCCGCGGCGTGCGGCTCGGCATCCTCCACCCCGAGGTCTACGAGATGCAGATCCGGGCGATCCTGCGCGCTGCGCAGGCCGTACCGGATCCGCCCGAGGTGGAGATCATGATCCCGCTGGTCGCGTACGAGCGGGAGCTCGAGCTGATGCGTGGTCTGGTGGAGCGGGTCGTGGAGGAGGTGGGGGGAGCGGAGCTCCACGTCCACGTGGGCACGATGATCGAGCTGCCGCGCGCCTGCTTCGTGGCGGACCGGATCGCGCAGGTGGCCGACTTCTTCTCGTTCGGCACGAACGACCTCACACAGACAGCCCTGGGGTTCTCGCGCGACGACGTGGAGGGCCGCTTCCTCAACCGCTACGTGGAGACCAAGATCGTGGGGCGCAGCCCGTTCGAGACGATCGACCAGCCCGGCGTGGGGTGGCTCGTGCGCCTGGCGGCGTGGGTGGGCCGGGAGGCCAAGCCCGAGCTGGGGCTCGGCATCTGCGGCGAGCACGGCGGCGATCCCGAGTCGATCGCCTTCTTCCAGTTGGCCGGGCTCGACTATGTGAGCTGCTCGCCGTACCGCGTGCCGATCGCCCGCGTCGCGGCCGCCCAGGCGGCCATCGGCAACGGTTAGGGCGGCTCGACTACGGCGTGGGTTACCTGCCGGTGCCGCCCTGATAGCCCTCCTGCCAGAATCGCGCGCGGTGCCCGAGACGAGCGTGACCCCGTTTCGCGAGCGCATGGAGCGGTTCGAGCAGTCGCTCTCGCCGCTCGCCGCGCGCTCGTACCCGGCGCTGCGCGAGCTGGCGGAGCCGGACTCCGACCACAGAACGCCGTTCCAGCGCGACCGCGACCGGATCGTGCACTCCAAGGCCTTCCGGCGCCTCAAGCACAAGACGCAGGTGTTCATCGCGCCCGAGGGCGACCACTACCGGACCCGCCTGACGCACACGCTCGAGGCCTGCGGGATCGCCCGCAACGTGGCCCGAGCGCTGGCGCTGAACGAGGACCTGACCGAGGCGATCGGGCTGGGTCACGACCTGGGGCATCCGCCCTTCGGCCACGTCGGGGAGGCGGTGCTCGACGAGTGCGTGCGGTCGCGCTGGGGCCACGCTTTCCGCCACAACGAGCACTCGCTGCGGGTGGTGGAGCGGATCGAGCGCCTCAACCTGACCGAGCCGGTGCGCGACGGGATCCTGCGCCACACCGGGCCGGGGTCGCCGGCGAGCCTCGAGGGGCGGATCGTGCGGGTGGTGGACCGGATCGCCTACATCAACCACGACATCGACGACGCGCTTCGGGCCGGCGTGCTGCGCTTCGAGGACCTGCCGCGCGAGGAGATCGAGCTGCTCGGCGCCACCGGATCGGCGCGGATCGAGACGCTGGTTGTGGACCTGCTCGATCGCTCGGAGGACGCCGGCGACATCGTGCAGGGGGAGGAAGTGGGCGGCGCGATGCTTCGCCTTCGGGAGTTCATGTTCGAGCGGGTCTACCTGGCGCCGGACGCGCAGCCCGACAAGCCGCACATCGAGGGCATGCTGCGCGGGCTGTTCGACCACTACGTCGAGAACCCGCCGCCGCCGCTGACGGCGGACGCGTCAGATGAGCAGCGCGTGGTCGACTGGCTTGCAGGGATGACCGACCGCTTCGCGATCAAGGCCTTCGTGGCGCTCTGATGGGCCTCTTCACGAGAGATTCGATCGACCGGCTGCGCGACGCGATCGACATGGTCGAGCTCGTGGGGGCGAAGACCGACCTGCGGCGGGTGGGGTCGCGCTTCACGGGGCTGTGCCCGTTCCACGACGAGCGCACGGCGTCGTTCTCGGTCAACGCCGAGGAGAAGCTCTTCTATTGCTTCGGATGTCAGGCGAAGGGCGACGCGATCGGGTTCGTGGAGCAGACGGAGGGGCTCGACTTCGTCGACGCCGTGGAGATGCTCGCCGACCGCTACGGCGTGCAGCTCGAGCGCGAGAACGACGACCCGCGCGCGGAGGAGCGCCGCCGCCGCCGGACGCGGCTGCACGCCCTGCTGGACCGCGCGGCGCGCTTCTACTCGGCGTACCTCTTCGATTCGCACGAGGCACGCGCGGCCCGCGAATACCTGGCCGGCCGCGGCCTGTCCGAGGAGACCCTGCGCGAGTTTCGGGTCGGCTACTCGCCGAGCGCCTGGGACCGGATGGTCGTGGGCGCCCAGGAAGGCGGCTTTCGGCGGCAGGAGCTCGTTGAGGGCGGCCTCGCCCAGCCCGGGCGCCAGGGAGGCATCTACGACCGCTTCCGCGGGCGGATCATGTTTCCGCTCGCCGACCGCCGCGGGCAGGTGCTCGGGTTCGGCGCCCGTGCCATGGGGGAGGGGCGCGGGCCGAAGTACCTCAACACATCGGAGAACGACATCTTCCACAAGGGCCGGCAGCTCTTCGGAATCAACCTCGCCCATGGACCCGCCACGAAAAGCGGTCGGATCGTCGTGGTCGAGGGTTACACCGACGTGCTCGCGCTCCACCAGGCGGGCATCCGAGACTCCGTGGCCATCATGGGCACGGCCCTCACCCCCGAGCAGATGAAGCGCCTCTCTGACACCGCGAGCGACGTCGTGCTCGCTCTCGACGCCGACCGCTCCGGCCAGGAGGCCATGCTGCGAGCCGCCCGGACCGGGGGCCGCGCGGCCCTGCGGGTGGTGGAGATGCCGCCCGGGAAGGACCCCGCCGACCTGATCGCCGCCGGTGAAGCCGACTCCTTCCGGGAGCGGCTCGACAGGGCTCTGCCGATGATGCAGTTTCAGGTTCGGCGCGTACTTGCCGATGTTGACTTGGACTCTCCCGCAGGGAGGGATCGCGCTTTAGAGGAGGCGGCCCGGTTGATCGCCGAGCACACGACTGAAGGCAGTGCTATGAGGGACGAGCTGGTCCGCGAGGTGGCGGACCGTCTCGACGTGCCCGGACACCGGGTCCGGACCGCCTTCGCATCGTCGGCACCGCCCCCCGCCGCGCGGGCGGCGGCGGCTCCGAGACGGGATCCGGGGCCGGCATTTCCCGCCGGGGCGTCGGCCGGCGAGGTGGCGTTTCGCGCTGAACGCGAGTTCCTGGCCCGCTGTCTCGCGAGCAACGACCTCGGCCGCAGGTACCTTTCCCTCCCATCGGATGACCAGCTCTCCTCCGACGCAACCCGCCGCGCGCGCGAGCACCTCGCCGCGCACTTCGACGATCCCCTCGCCGGCCTGCCCGAGGACCAGCCGGCGCTGGCTGCGCTCGTCACGGACGTCGCCCTCGCGGCCCAGGAGCAGCCGGCCAGCCGGGAGGCCGTTCTCCGGATGAGCATCCTGCAGCTGGAGAAGCGGCGCATCGAGCGCGAGATCCGGCGTGCCGCGCACGAGGGCGATCACGCTCGCCAGAGCGAGCTTGCGGCGGCTGAGCAGCGGGTACGAGGCGAGCTCGACGCGGTGATGGGACAGACGGCATGAGCGACGCCTACGAGCTGAACGGGAACGGCGAGCCGAAGGAGCTCGGCCCGGACATCGGCAGTGCGGGCGAGCCGGTCGAGCCGCCGGACCTGTACGACGAGGGCGGAGTCATCACGGCCGGCCTCCCGGTCACGCCGCCCGAGCACGGGGCGGAGGACGCCGTGCGGCTGTACCTGCGCTCGATCGGGCGGGTGCCGCTGCTGACACGTGAGGACGAGGTGCGGCTTGCGAAGCGCATCGAGCAGAACGACATGTCCGCGAAGAACGGGCTGATCGAGGCGAACCTGCGGCTGGTGGTGTCGATCGCGAAGCGCTACACCGGACGCGGGCTCACGCTGCTCGATCTGATCCAGGAGGGCAACCTGGGGCTGATCCGCGCCGTCGAGAAGTTCGACTGGCGCCGCGGCTTCAAGTTCTCGACCTACGCAACCTGGTGGATCCGCCAGGCGATCACGCGCGCGCTGGCCGATCAGTCGCGCACGATCCGGATTCCCGTGCACATGGTGGAGCGGATGAACCGGGTGGCGCGGGCAAGGCGGATGCTCATGCAGAAGCACAACCGCGAGCCGACGCCCGAGGAGATCGGCGACCTGGTGGACATGGCGCCGAAGAAGGTTGAGGAGATCCTGAAGCTGGGGCAGGAGCCCGTGTCCCTCGAGGCGCCCGTAGGGGGCGAGGACGGCGACGCGTCGCTGGGCGACTTCATCGAAGACGCCGCCGGCGACCGCCCACTGGAGATCGTGGCGAACCGGATCCGAGACGCCGACCTGCTGAAGGTGCTCGACTCGCTGGGTTGGCGCGAACGCCGCGTGATCGAGCTGCGCTACGGCCTGGGCGACAAGGGCCCGATGACCCTGGAGGACATCGGCCACGAAGTGGGAGTGACGCGCGAGCGGGTGCGCCAGATCGAATCGAAGACGCTGGCGATGCTGAAGTCGTCGGGCGGCGCAGATCGGCTCGCGGGGACCGCTGACGAGGCCTGAGCGGCTATCCTCGACTTGCCGTTCCCCGGTGATGTAACGGCAACATGACTGACTGTTAATCAGTTCTTGGTGGTTCGAATCCACCCCGGGGAGTCTCAAAGCCGGCCTCCACCTCCGCGTGGCAGTTGGCGCAGAGCAGGATGCACTTCCGCGCCTCCTCGCGCGCGCGTTGGAGCGCACGCGTGATCCCCTTGTTCGAGAGCGTGAAGCTCTTGGTGCTTGGATCCAGATGGTGGAACTGGAGGGCGGCGATGCATCGGTCGTAGCCACAGTTGCGACATCGGCCTCCCGCCTCGGCGACGAGGATGCGCTTGATCCGCCGACGCCGCTCGGCGACCTGCTCCTGACGGCATAGAAGGCACCGATAGCTGCGCCGGTGGTCAAGCCGGAAGCGGGTTACCCCGTGGCGTGGGCATGACATGTCACGATCCCTCGGCGCGTCAGGAGGCAGAATCCGTCGTCCGTCCACGCGCTCGACGCCCCAACGCTCAAGCCAATGCCGAACGGTGGCAGTCGAGCGGTCCAGTGCGGCGGCGATCTCTCGGAGGGTGGCGCCTTCGCCGGCGAGGCGTTCGAGCAGCTCTCGGTCGGGTGGCCCCCGACGAGCGTACTTTTCGGCGTGCGGAGGCTGAAGCCCGTATTTCGCCGCCCAGTAGCCGACGGTGGACGGGTGCACGCCGAGCTCACGGGCGATCTGCCCGAGAGACCTGCCCCGTTCGAACTCCGCCGAAAGGCGACTCCGCGTCACGAACACATGTTCCCATGTGATCCGGACGGCTACGGCAGGCGAGCGGTTGCCCGTATGCCTAGCGCGGCGGCCGCCATCAGCAGGACGATTCCGCCCGCCGCGAACGCGCCCGTGATCTCGCGCTGCTCTTCCTCGGTCGCAACCCTCGAGCCGAGGTCCTCGTAGAGGCCGCCGAGCTCGTCCGCGTCGTCGACCTGGAAGGCGCGGCCGCCTGACAGCTTGGCGATTCGGCGCATCGCCTCGGGGTCCGGAGGGACGGGGATCAGCGTTCCGTCGGGCGTCGTGATCGTGGCCGTGCGCGTCCCGAGCGCCACGGTGTGGATCGGGATCCCGAGGCGGCCTGCCCGGCGCGCGACCGGGAGGGGGTCGCGGCCGGTGGTGGTCTCGCCGTCCGAGAGGAGCAGGATCGCCGCCGGAGGGCGGTCCTCTGCGGGGCCGTCCACCAGGCCAAGTGCTACCGCCAGCGCATCGCCGGCGGCGGTGCCGCCGTCGGCGCTCAGGGCGTCAACCAGGTCCTCGATCCTTCCGCGGTCGTCGGTGGGAGGCTCGATGGTGTGAGGGTCCGTGGAGAACGCCACCGCGCCCACACGGGCCTCCTCGGGCACCTCCTCGAGGAAGCGCTGCGCCGCGGAGCGGGCCGCCTCGAGGCGGCTCGGGTCGACGTCCTCCGCGAGCATCGAGCGGGACACGTCGGTGACGAGCACGATCGAGGCCTGCTCCGTGGGCACCGCGACGGTGGCATGCGGCCGCGCAAGGGCGAGCGCGAGCATGGCGAGCGAGGCGAGGAAGAGCGTGAGCGGCAGCAGCCGCCGCCACGACGACACGCGCGGGATGAGCGGCGCCAGCGTGGCGACACCTGGGTAGCGCACGGCGTAGCGCCGGCCGCGCCGCCGCGCAGCCGAATGCGCGATCAGCGCGAGCGGAACGAGGGCGAGCGCCGCGAGGAACCCGGGTGAGGCGAAGCTCACGCGGGCCTCCGGCCCAGCCAATGCGACCGCGCGGCGAAAGCCAAGCTCACGCCAGCCTCCGGCCAAGCTGGCGCGCCCATGCGCCGGACGTGGACAGCACCACGTGCTCCGCACCTGCCCGGACCAGCGCGGCGGCCACCTCGGCGCGCTCGGCTCGGGCCGCCTGCGAGAACCGCTCGCGGAGGCGGCGGTCGCGCGTGTCGACCTCGATGCGGGCGCCCGTCTCCGGGTCCACCATCGCCAGGCGTCCCACGTCCGGCAGGTCCTGCTCGCGCGGGTCCCGCACCTCGACGGCGAGGACCGTGTTGCGAGTCCCGAGCGCGGCGAGTGGCCGGGCCCATTCGGGCGGGCCTGCAAAGTCCGAGATCACCACGATCAGGCTTCGGAGCGCCGCGAGGCGGCCGATCTTCGCCACTGCCGTGGCGAGCGGCTCCCCCGCGGCACCGTCCGGCGCCACGCCCTCGGCGAGCGCCCGCCGGAGCCCGATCCGTGCGCCGCGACCGCCGCGCGGCGGGAGCAGAAGGGGCGCCTCGGCTCCGAAGGTGAGCAGGGCCACCCGCCCCCCGCGCCGCACCGCCAGCGCGCCGAGCACGTCCACGACGCCCTCGGCGACGTCGCTCTTCAGGCGGTCGGCCGTGCCGAACGCCATCGATGGAGAGAGGTCGACCGCGAGCCACGTGGTGAGCAGCCGCTCCGGCACGTGCTGGCGCACGTGGGGCACGCCGGTGCGTGCGGTCGCGGCCGGGTCGAGCTGGCGCACGTCGTCGCCGGACTGGTACGGACGCAGCTGGGCGAGCTCGGTGCCAGAGCCGACTCCGGCCCCCCGGTGCTCGCCGGCGATCACGCCACCCGCCCAGCGCACGAACGCGAGGTCGAGCACCTCGACCAGGGCACCCGGGATGGCGCCCGGCCCCTGGCGCCCGGGAGGCGGGCGCAGCCCGTGCCCGTGGAAGCGGGCGCCCTGCCTGGAACCGCGCGGGGCGGCCTGAGACCCGGCAACGGCCGTCTGTTGGCCGCCCGCGGGGGCCTGGGGGCCCCGCCTGCCGAACCGGCGCAGCGGCGACCCGCGTGCGGGCGCCGGGGCCCCGGACGCCGGGGCCTGAGGGCGGCCCTTGCCGAACCGGCGCCGTTCCGACCGCTCCGGGGGCGGCTCCACCCCGGGGGCGGCGGGTGTCACGCCGCCGCGATCTCCGGCGGCGCGGGAGGTCACGCCGCCGCGGCCTCCGGTCCCACCGGCCTGCGGTCCGGCTCGGGCACGGTCTCCATGATCTTTTCGAGCAGATCGTCGGGGCGGGTGCCCTCGCTCAGGCCCTCGTAGCTCAGCACCAGGCGGTGGCGGAGCACCTCGGGCGCGAGGTCGCGCACGTCGCTCGCAAGCACGTGCCGCCGGCCGCGCAGCAGCGCCAGCGACCGCGCCGACTGAACCAGCCCGATCGGCCCGCGCGGCGACGCCCCGTAGCTCAGGAGCGCCTCCACGTCGGGCAGCCCGTACCGCCCGGGCCGCCGCGTGGCGTCGGCGAGGGCGACCGCGTAGTCGACCACCTCGCGGTCCACCATCACCTGCGCGGCGGCCTCGCGGAAGCGCATCAGCTCGGGGATCGACAGCCGTTCCTCGACCACCGCGGCCGGGGCGAGCGAGCGCGTGACGACCGAGGCCTCATCGCCCGGCGAGGGGTAGTCCACGAGGATCTTCATCAGGAAGCGGTCCACCTGCGCCTCCGGCAGCGGGTAGGTCCCTTCCGACTCGATCGGGTTCTGCGTGGCGAGCACCAGGAACGGGAGCGGCACCATGTGGGTCTCGGTGCCGATCGTGACCTGCTGCTCTTGCATGACCTCGAGCAGCGCCGACTGGACCTTGGCCGGCGCGCGGTTGATCTCGTCGGCTAGGAGGAAGTTGGCGAACACCGGGCCGAGCTCGATGTCGAAGCGGCCGGTGTCGGGCCGGTAGATGCGGGTGCCCACAAGGTCGGACGGCACGAGATCGGGCGTGAACTGGATACGGCTGAACGTCCCGCCGACCACCTGCGCGAGCGTCTTGATCGTGAGCGTCTTCGCCAGGCCGGGCACGCCCTCGAGCAGCACGTGTCCGCCGGTCAGCAGCGCGACCATGACGCGCTCGAGCATCGCGTCCTGACCGATGATCACGCGCTTGATCTCGAAAAGGGCGCTCTCGAGCACCTCCCGCGGTTCCTCCTGCAACTGGGCATCGCTCATGGTGGGCCACGCTACGGAGGGGAAGGTCACCGGCACATAACGCCGGGGCATTACCCTGGGACGAGATGCGTGTGCTCGTCGCCGAGGACGAACGCAGGGTTGCCGACGCGGTCGCCCGTGGGCTCCGCCGCGAGGGCATGGCTGTCGACGTTGCCTACGACGGCGCCACGGCGCTCGACAAGGCGCGGCTGAACGGCTACGACGTGGTCGTGCTCGACCGCGACCTGCCGGTCATGCACGGCGACGAGGTCTGCCGAGCTCTCCGCGACGAGGCCCACCAGAGCCGCGTGCTGATGCTCACCGCCGCCTCCGGCACCGAGGATCTGGTGGACGGCCTCTCCCTGGGCGCCGACGATTACATGGCCAAGCCGTTCGCCTTCGACGAGCTCGTCGCCCGCCTGCACGCCCTGGCCCGTCGCGCGCACCCGCCGCTCCCGCCCACCCTGCGCGTGGGCGACCTCGAGCTGGACCCCGCTCGCCACACAGTCGAGCGCGCCGGCAGGACGGTGGACCTGACGCCGAAGGAGTTCGCCGTGCTCGAGGCGCTGATGGCCGCCGGCGGCGGGGTGGTGTCGAACGACGAGCTCGTGGCGGGCGTGTGGGACGAGAACGCCGATCCGTTCACGAACTCGGTTCGCATGACCGTCCTCCGCCTTCGCCGGAAGCTCGGCTCACCGCCCGTGATCGAGACCGTAAAGGGAGTGGGCTACCGGGTATGAGGCGCCCGCGGCCCACCATCCGCGCGCGCCTGACGGCTCTCTACGCCACGCTGGTGGCCCTGTCCACCGGCGCTCTGCTGCTGGTGAGCTACTGGCTGCTCGGCCGCCACTTCGATCGGACGCTCCCCGAGGCGCTCGCCCAGGACGCGCTCGACGAGGTGGCGCTCCAGTACGCGGTCGCCTTCGCGGGCGTGCTGTTGGTGGCGGCGGCGGTCGGCTGGCTCGTGGCCGGCCGCGTGCTGGCGCCGCTCAAGCGCATCAGCGGGACCGCGAAGCGGGTCTCGGAGGAGCGGCTCGGCGAGCGCATCCCCGTGACGGGGCCGGAGGACGAGCTCCGGGAACTGGGGGAGACGCTCAATGCGATGCTCGATCGGCTCGCCCTCTCGTTCGACGCCCAGCGCCGCTTCGTGGCCAACGCGAGCCACGAGCTGCGCAGCCCGCTGACCGTGATCCGCTCGGAGGCCGAGGTGGCGCTTGCAAACCCGGAGCCGGACATCGACGAGATGCGCGCGATGGCCGAGTCCGTGGTTCACGCCAGCCGCCGCACCGAGGCGCTGCTCGCCAGCCTCCTCATCCTGGCCCGAAGCCAGCAGGGGCTGCTGCAGAGCGAGCCTGTGGACCTCGCCTCGGTGGTGGAGTCCGCGGCCGGAGCCGCCGCCCGCGCCGCGGACGACGAGAGAGTGCGGCTCCGCACCCGGCTCGACCCCGCCGCCGTGGACGGGGACGCCGCCTTGCTCGAGCGCCTGGTCGCCAACCTGCTCGAGAACGCGGTGCGCTACAACCGCCCCGGCGGCTTTGTGGACGTCTCCACGCGCGAGGGGATCGCCGGCGCCGAGCTGCGGGTGGAGAACAGCGGCCCGCCGGTCGACCGCGAGGCGGCCGCCCGGCTCGCCGAGCCGTTCGAGCGGCTCCAGCGGGAGGCCGACGCCCGCGGGGCGGGCCTCGGCCTCTCGATCGTTCGCGCCGTCAGCGAGGCCCACGGCGGCTCGCTTCTGATCGAGCCGCGCGCCGAGGGCGGCCTGGTGGTGTCGGTGCGGCTGCCGCGCGGCGCTATGGCGGGCGAGGCTACAGCTGGCGCCGCTCGTAGGAACGGTGCCGCTCGCGACTCGGACAGTCGCCCTTCACGCCTCGCTCGTCCCTGACCTGCTTCGCGGCGGGCCGGTCCGCCGCGTCGGCGAGCTTGCCGTCCACCTGCGTGAGGCCGTGCACGCCGGTGCCGAAGAGCCCCAGCCCCGCCACGGCGATCGTCCCGATGGCCACTCCCCTCACGACAGGCACCTTAGTACACGCGAACTTGCGGGGCCTGCGCTAGCGAGCCAGCGCCGCGGCTATCACCGCATCCTCCCAGGCCATGCCCGTGCTCTTGAAAAGCCGGGGCCGGCGAGGCGCCGGCTGAGCCTTTCCGCGCACGAGCTCGGCGAGCGTCATGAGCTCCGCCGGGGCGGTCGCGCCGGCCTCGATCGCGAGGATCACGTCGCCCGCCTCCCGGAGGGCCGATGCGCGGGACTCGACCACGATCGTTGAGCGCGAGGCCAGAGCGTCGTCGGTCTCGCGCACGCCGGGCTCGTGCGAGCCGATCGCGACGACGACGGCGTGGTCAGCCACCAGCGCCCCGTCGAACAGCGGCTCGCGGGCGGTCGTGCAGCAGCAGACGATGTCGGCGGCGGGTACCAGCTCGTCGAGCGGGCCATGGTCGCGGCCGACCATGTCAACCCGCTCGATCGGGCGCACCGCGCGCAGCGCCTCGGCGTGGGCATGGCCCTGGGGGCCGCGGCCGAACACCAGCAGCCGCCGGGCCTCCGGCACCGCCAGGTGCCGCACGGCCAGCGCCGAGACCGCCGCGGTGCGGAGGTTCGTGACGGCGATCCCGTCCACCAGGGCGGCTGGCGCGAGCGTTGCGCCGTCGAAGATCACGCAGACGCCCTGGATCCGGGGTTCGCCCCCGACGGTGACGAGCTTGACCACCGGGTGCCTCGCGGCCCCGGAGGGCATGACGAGCAGCTGCCCGCGGTCGAGCTCGACCGTGCCGCGCGGCGGGTCGGCCTCGGGGTCGAGGCCGTCCAGCAGCGCAGCCTCCAAGGCGTCCGCCCCCCTGCGCGCGTCGAGGCGGCGCCCTACCTCGTCCGCGTCGATGAAAGGCAGGCTCATCGCAGGACGAAGCCAGTGCCCAGCGGGTCCGCCGGATCCAGGAAGAAGCGGTGCTCGCCGGTGCGGAACGCCGTGCCCTCGACCTCCGTGAGCAGCCCGTCCGGCGCCTCCCCGATCGCGCGAGCGTGGAAGGTGGTGCCGACGATCGAGTCGTTGCGCCAGGTTTCCCAGGAGTCGAGCGAGCCGTCGGCGGCGAGCAGCGCCGTGCGCGCCGACGTGGCCGAGCCGGTGGGGGAGCGGTCGACCTCGCCGTCGGCGAAGATCGCCACGTTGCGATGGTGAAGCGGCCCGAGCTCCTCGTAGAGGACGGTTCCGTAGATGCCCGAGAGGCGGTCGTCCCGGGGGTGGCGCGAGACCTCGCTCGCTTCGAGCGCCCGCTTCACCCGGCGGCCCGCCGCGATCAGCTCCGTCAGGTCTTCCGGGACCACCCGCAGCCCGAGGCCCCCGGCCGGCGCGAAGGCGTAGATCGCGCCCCCGAAGGCCACGTCCACTTCCAGGTCGCCCGCCTCCACGCCGAGCGCCACCACGAACGACGGCACGTTGCGGAAGGCGACGCTCTCGACCGCGCCGGCGCGGCGCCGCACCCTGGCCACCACGCGGCCGGACGGCACGTCGATCGTTACGTCCACCTCACCGCTGGCGGGCGCCGGCACGCGCCCAGAGTCGACCGCCCACGCTCCGAGCGCGATCGTGCCGTGCCCGCACGCGGTCGAGTAGCCGTCCTTGTGCCAGAACAGCACCCCGAGATCGGCGTCGCCGTCGTCCGGCGGGACGAGAAAGCCCCCGTACATGTCCGCGTGACCGCGCGGCTCGTGACAGAGCAGCCGGCGCACCCGGTCCACCTCCTCGGAGCGCGCGGCGTGCTCACGCCGGGCCGCCACCGTCGAACCCGGGATGTCGGGCACGCCGTCCTCGACGATCCGGAACGGCTCGCCCGCGGTGTGGTAGTCCGTCGCCGCGATCTCCATGGCGGCAAGTCTCCCGCAGCGGGGTCGACACCGGAGGGTCGCCCCGACCCTCAGTTGAAGATGCGCAGCGAAGTGAACGACGCGAGCCGGTCGAAGTCCGCGTCGTCGTGAAGGAGCGGGGCGCCCGTTCGGACGCACGGAGCGGCGATCAGGCAGTCGAGCGTCTTGCGGATCGTCACGCCCTCTGCGCGGGCGGTGCGGTAGAGGCTTGCGGCGAGGGCGAAGTCGTCGAGGCCCTCGAGGCGCAGGATGGGGAAGGCGCGCAGGTGACGCTCGACGAGCTCGGCCTCATCCTCGGTGCGTAGGCCTTGCAGCACCTCGGTGAAGATCACGTCGGTGAGCGCCACCGGCTCCCCGCCCTCGATCAGCTCGACGCAGCGAAGCGCCTTCCGGGTCCGGCGGCCGCTCAGGACGTCGATCCAGACACTGGTGTCGACGACTATCACGGCCGGCCGCGCCGGCTCTCCTGGAGGTCACCCTCCCAGTGCACGCGCCCGCGCAGCTCGAGAATCCCAAGCCGCCGGTGGCGTGCGACCAGCTCTCGAAGCGCGAGATCCACCGCCTCGCGCTTGGTCTTGACGCCCGTGAGCCGCCGCGCCTCGCGCATCACCTCGTCATCGATCTCGATGTTGGTCCGCATACACATCAGCGTACACATCTTCGGGTGTAGTCCGTAGGTATCGGGCTGGCGAGCGGCCGGATGCGGAGCGGCCGCTGACGTACCCAGGGTGTGGGCCGGCTCGAGGCGGGCAAACCTCCCTTTCGACCGCACCGGTCGAAGACGTCGGGAGGTTGTGGTCGCCTGGGGTTCAGAAGCTCCCAAGCTCGGCGCGGCGGCGATCGAAAGGGAGGTTTTGCACGCCGCCATCACCCCCTGTCTGGGGACGCGCCACGCCCCCTGTCGGACTCCCACTCGCGGCGGGAGCCTGGACACCCTTCTCCGCAGTCACCACGCCGACGACCCGCCGGCAAAGGCCCCGACCCGCACCACAATCGTCCACACCGCAGAGCCCCAACCTGACCGAACCGGCTACGCATAGGGCCAAACCTCAGGGCAGCCGGCCGAACCAGCGCAGCGACAGCGCCCCGCCGAGCAGCAGGAACGCCGCCGCGCCGCCCACGAACGCGGCCGTCACCTCGCGGCGCTCCTCGCGCGTCGCAACCTGCGAGCCGAGCCGCTCGTATACCGTCGCCAGCTCGGCGCCCGCGTTCGCGTTGAAGGTCCGCGCGCCGCTGATGGTGGCCACGCGCCGCATCACCTCCCGGTCGGGCGGCACCGACCGCGTGAACGTGTTGCCGTTCCGGCCCTCCACCTCGATCGTGCCCTGGTCGGTGCCGAACGCCACGGTGTAGATCGGGACGCGCAGGCGCGCCGCCTGGCGGGCCACGTCGACCGGGTCGCGCCCGTGCGTCGAGGCGCCGTCGGAGAGCAGGATCACGGCCGCCGGCGGGCGCTTGCTGTCGCGCGAGCCCGGGCGGCTGATCAGCCCGACCGCCGCCGCCAGACCCTCTCCGGTGGCCGTTCCGCCGCTCGGGCTGAGCTCCTGGATCAGGGCGCGCGTGTCCTCGCGGTCTGCGCGCGGAGGCTGGATCCGCCGCACCGCGTGGTTGAAGGTCACCGCGCCGATGCGGAGCCCGTCGGGCGCCCCCTCCAGGAAGTCGAGGGCAGCGCGGCGCACGGCCGTCATGCGAGACGGACGCACGTCGCGCGCCTCCATCGAGCCCGAGACGTCGGTGGTGAGCACCACCGCTGCGCGCTCCTCCGGCACGGCGACGGTGGCCTCCGGCCGGGCCAGCGCGAGGGCCAACGGCGGCGAGCGCCACGACGTAGAACGCGAGCGGCAAATGGCGCCGAAAGCCCGGTCCAGAAGGCGCCACGGAGGGCATCAGCATCGGGGAGGCGAAGCGCGCGGCGCCGGCGCGCCGGCGCCGGTCGACGAACATATAGACCGCCACGGAGGCCGGCACCGCCAGCAGGGCCAGCAGATAGATCGGCGACTGGAAGCTCATCGCCGAGGGCGGGGGCTCACGGCCCTCCGGGGCGCTCGCCGAGCTCGGCCTCGAACGAGCGCTCCTCGCCGTCGCGCCGTACCTCGACCTCCACGTCGTCGCCAGGCTCGAGCCCGGACACGATCTCGGAGAGGTCGTCCGGGTCGCGTACGGGCCGGCCGTCCACGCCCAGGATCACGTCGCCCGCTCGAAGGCCGGCGCTCGCCGCGGGGCCGCCCGGGGTGACGCCCTGGACCTCCGCCCCTCCCAGGGGATGCGGCGAGCTCGTGACCCCCAGGAAGGGCCGCTCGATCCGCTCTCCGCGCACGAGGGCCGGGAGCACCTGGCGGACGGTGTTGGAGGGCACCGCAAAGCCGATGCCCACGTTGCCGCTGCTCGTGCCGCCCGTCGCGATCTGGGTGTTCACGCCGATCACGCGCCCGCGCGCGTCGAGCAGCGGGCCGCCCGAGTTGCCGGGGTTGATCGGGGCGTCCGTCTGGATCACGTGGTCGATCTGGAACCCGTCGGGGGCGCGGATCTCGCGCCCGACAGCCGAGACGATCCCGGCGGTGGCGGTGCGGTCGAGCCCGAACGGGTTGCCCACGGCTACCACGGCGTCGCCCACGCGGACGCGGTCGGAGTTGGCCAGCGTCAGCGGCCGCAGGCGGTCCACGCTGCCCGGGTCCACCCGGAGCACCGCGATGTCGGAGGAGACGTCCGTGCCGAGCACCTCGGCGTCGATCATCCGGCCGCTGTTGCCGAAGCTCACCTGGGCGGTCTCCGCGCCGGCGACCACGTGTGCGTTCGTGATCAGCGTGCCGTCGCGGTTCACCACGAACCCGGTGCCGGAGGCGGGGCCCGCCTGCACCGAGACGACCCCGGGCGCCGCGGCGTCGTAGACCCGTCCCACCTGCGTGGGCGCGAGGCGGCCCCCGTCGGTGGCGAGCAGGTCGGCCTCGTCGCGGCCGCCGTCGAAGAGCGCCACGGCCGAGAGGGCCACGGCCACCACGGCGAGCGCGATGGCCAGGGCGGGAAGGAGCCACCGCCGTCCGCTCGGCGTCGGCTCCCCGGGCGGCTCGGGCTCGGACGGCACGCGCCGGCGCTCCTCGGCCTCGCGCACCTGGCGGCGCCACCGGGCCGAGGAGAACGGCCCGGCGTCGGGATCCCGTCCGTCCTCACGGTCGATCCACAGGCTGGGGCGGCGACTCACCCCCGCGACGGTACGCAGGCCGGCGTCACCGCCGCATAACGCGCTCGAGCTCGTCGGCGGCGAGCGCGGCTCCGTCATGGCGGCCGGCCCAGTCGCGCAGCTCCGCCGCACGCCTGGCGTAGGCCGGATCGGCCAGGAGCCGCCGCAGGGCGAGGCGCACGCCGCGCGGCGTCTGGAACCGTCGCGGCAGCGACACGCCGGCGCCCGCCCACCGCACTCGGGCGGCGTTCTCGGCCATGTCGCCCGCGTGCGGGCAGGCCACCACCGGCACGCCGCAGGCGAGGGCGCGGGCGACCGTGCCGTGGCCCGCGTGGCAGATCACGGCGTCACAGCGAGGCATCGTGCGGCCGTAGGAGACCCAGTCGACCAGCCGCGCGTTCGCCGGCAGTGACGGGCAAACGCGCGGGCGGGCGCCGGTTGGTGCTGGCCAGCACCCGCACCGGTTCCCCGGCGAGCCCCTCGAGGGCCGCCAGCAGCAGCCTCCCGTCGGGATCCTGCGAGGTGCTCGGCGCCACCAGCACCAGAGGCTCGTCGCCGGGAGGAAGCTCGACGTCGCCGAAGGGCTGCTCCCACAGGAGCGGGCCCGTCACCCGCAGCCAGGGCTCCGCCGACCGGCGCGGGTACTCGAGCTGCGGGAAGGTCGCCACCAGCGCGAGCAGCCGCGAGATGCCGCCGTGCACGTACCCGAGGGGCGGCAACCCGACGCGCTCGCGCGCCCCGTTCAACTCGCGGCGCCCCTGCTCCTCGCCCTTCATCAGAAGCGGGCGCGTGAGCCGCCACAGCCGTGTGCCCAGGCCGCGTGCGTGGAGGGACGGCGCCGAGCGCGTAGACCGGGAAGTCCGGCTCGCCCATCGGCAGCACGTGCGGCACGAGCGTCGCCCAGGGCCGCTCCTCGAGCTCGGCCGCGAGGGCGCCGGCCACCGTGAGGATGTCGGCCACCACGATCTCGGGGTCCGACCTCGCGGATCACGCGCGCCGTCTCCGCGGAGGCGCGGACCGCGGCCACGTACGGCTTGAGCGGGCGCTCGCGCGTGGGGAAGACCTGGTACTCGGGCGCGGCCGCGAAGCGCATGCCCTCGCGCTCGACGTGCTCGCGCCAGCGCGACCAGGTCTCCAGCGTCACCTCGTGCCCGCGCCCGGCCAGCTCGCGGCCGAGCGCGATCGCGGGGAAGGCATGACCCGGGTCGCCGAACGCGGCGAGCAGAATCCGCCGCCGGGCGGCGCTCAGGCTCAGAGCATCTCCGCGAGCTCGCGGATCGTCTGCTTGCGCCGCTCGGGATCGAACTCCATCGGCGACACGATCAGCGTGCCCACGCCCGCCGCGCGGTAGACCTCGAGCCGCTCTCTCACCATCTCGCGCGGCCCGGCCAGCGACACGAGGTCGATCAGCTCCGGCGGGATCGCGGCCGCCGCCTCGTCCTTCTTGCGGTCGAGGTAGAGGTCCTGGATCTCGCGCGCAGCGTCCTCGAACCCGTAGCGCTGCACGAGCTGGTTGTAGAAGTTCTTCTCGCGCGAGCCCATGCCCCCCACGTAGAGCGCGACGAACGGGCGCATGGTGTCGCGGGCGCGGTCCACGTCGTCGTCGATCGAGACCTGCACGGTGGGCGCGATGTCGAACCCGTCGAGCGAGCGGCCGGAGCGCGCGGCGCCCTCCTCGAGCAGGGCGCGGGAGCCGTCCACGTGCTCCGGCGAGAAGAAGACGGGCAGCCAGCCGTCTGCGATCTCGCCCACGAGCTGCGTGTTCTTCGGTCCGATCGCGGCGATGTAGATCGGCACCCGCTCCTGCACCGGAGCGAGCATCAGCTTGAGTGCCTTGCCCGGGCCGTCCGGAAGCGGCAGCGTGTAGGCCTCGCCCTCGTAGACGAGCCGCTCGCGCGCCAGCGCCTTGCGCACGATCTCGACGTACTCGCGCGTGCGCGCGAGCTGCTTGCCGAAGCGCTCCCCGTGCCAGCCCTCGGCCACCTGCGGGCCCGATGTGCCGATCCCGAGCAGGAAGCGCCCGTTCGAGAGGTGGTCGAGCGTGACTGCGGTCATGGCGGTCATGGCGGGGGAGCGGCCCGGCATCTGGAGGATGGCGGCGCCGAGCTTGATGCGGTCGGTCTGCGCCGCGAACCACGCCAGCGGGGTGGCGGCGTCCGAGCCGTAGGCCTCGGCGGTCCAGAGCGAGTCGTAGCCGGCGGCCTCGGCCTCGAGGGCGAGCGCCAGCTGGTCGGACGCCGTCAGGCCAAGGCCCCAGTAGCCGAGGTTCACCCCCAGGCGCATGAATTACTCCTTTCGATGCTTGCGCGAGCCGGGCGGGTGGCGCATCCTATTGCCCTACCGATGCGACGCCGACGCCCAGCCCGCGAGCTCCGCACCGCGGTCGACTGCCTGCCGATCCAGACGCGCAAGGCGATGCTCCACGGCATCGAAGCGAACCGCATCATCGTCGGGGCGTACACCGATCGGCAGGGCGGGGTGTGCCCGATGCTGGCCGCCCACCGCAACGGTGGGCGCACGAGCCTGGCGAGCTTTGCCCGCGCCTGGGACCGCTACACCCGCGCCCGCGGACGCCCCCGTCCGGCCACGGATCGTGAGGTGACCACGCTGCGCACGATGCTCGAGGCGAGCATCGTGCTCGACGAGACGCCCGCGCTCAGCGGCGTCGAGAGGCCGCGGCGCGAGAGGCGCCCAACGGGCGAGCGCCACCGCGCCCGCGAGCTCCGCCATCAGCCCGGCTGGGCGTGGCTGCGCCCGTTCCGCCGGCTCGACGAGTATGAGAGGGCGGTCTCAGAGCTCCGTGTCTCCCGGGCGGACGAACTGGATCTCCGGAACGATGCAGTGGGGGGACGTTCGTAGGACGAAGCGGATCGCCTCGGCGATGTCCTCGGCCCGGATCATCTCGTCCTTCGGGACCTGCCCCTCGATCCAGTCGGTCATGTCCGTGGCCACGAAACCCGGGCACAGCGCCGTGACCTGAATCCCGTCGGCGGAAAGCTCCTTGTGGAGGGCCTGCGACAGGCCGACCACGCCGAACTTGGTCGCCGAGTAGGCCGACAGCCAGCCCTGTCCGCTCTTGCCGGCGTACGACGAGGTGTTGGCGATCAGCGCCTTGCCGTGCTCGGCGCCCGCCTCCTTGAGCATGGGGATGCACTCGCGCGCCATCAGGTAGACGCCGCGCAGGTTGACGTTCAGTTGCAGATCGAGCTTCTTGGTCTCGGTATCCGCCACCGTGCCACCGATTCCGATGCCGGCGTTGTTGATCAGCACGTCGAGGCGGCCGAAGCGCTCGCGGTGGGCCTCCGCCACCCTCGTGATGTCCTCCTCGACGGCCATGTTGGCGGGCACCGCCTCCACCTCGAGTCCCTCGTCTCGAAGGGTCTGCGCCGCGGCCTCGAGCTTCTCGGGCCGGCGGGAGGAGAGCGTGATGCCGTAGCCGTCCTGCCCCAGGGCGCGCCCTATTGCCAGCCCGATGCCGCTCGAGCCTCCGGTGATCAGTGCGGCGCGCTCCGTCAAGGCGCGGAAGCCTATTTGAACGCTGGGTTAAGGAGCTGACGGGTCGTTCAGGCCATTCCCTAGCCTTGTCCGCGCGTGACCAGCCGACGACTCATCGCCGCCGGCCTCCTGGCGTGCGCGCTCGTGGCGTCCGGCTGCGGGGGCGACGACGCCGAGGAGCAGGCCGACCGCCCGGCGCCCGAGGCGCGGCCGGACCAGTTCCCGAGCGCGAAGGGCAAGACCCTCGTCGAGCTCTACAACGAGCTGCCGGAGGGCGGGCCGGTGCTGGCGCCGTCGCTCGACCACTTCGTGGCCGGCACGAACCGTTACGCCTTCGGGCTCTTCACCGCCGCGCGGGCCCAGATCCCAGACGCCGCGGCGGCCGTGTACATCGCGCCCGCTGGGGGCGGGCCGGCGCGGGGGCCGTTCGTGGCGCGGTACGAGTCGCTCGAGGTGGACACGCAGTTCCGGAGCCAGTCTTCCGCTGCCGACGCCGACGCGGCGAAGACGCTGTATGTCACCGAACTGCCCCTGAACCGGCCCGGCAAGTACGAGGTGCTCGGGATGGCGCGGCTCGACGGCCGGCTGGTGGCGGCCGCGTCGGCGCGGCCGGTGATCACGGTCAGAGTGAAGGATTTCGTGCCGAGGGTGGGGCAACGGCCGCCGAGGATCCACACCCCGACCGAGGCCGACGTTGGCGGCGACCTGGAGCAGATCGACACGCGCGTGCCACCCTCGACCATGCACGAGTCGGATTTTGCCGACGTGCTCGGCGATGAGCCCGTGGTGCTCACCTTCGCGACACCGCGGTTGTGCCAGAGCCGCGTCTGCGGGCCGGTGGTGGACGTGGTCGAGCAGGTCAAGGCCGACTACGAGGACCAGGCCGAGTTCATCCACATGGAGGTCTACAACGACAACGAGATCCAGAAGGGCTACCGGCCGCAGCTGGCGGCCTTCCGGCTGCCGACGGAGCCGTGGACCTTCACCTTCGACGCGAACGGGCGCGTGGCGGCGCGGCTCGAAGGGGCGTTCAGCGCCGAGGAGCTCGATGCGGCCGTGCAGAAGGCGGTGGGATAGGCGAGGCGCCTAGTGGTCGCCGCATTGTCCGGGTTGCTCTCGGTCACCCCGGCCGCCGGCGCCGCGGAGCTGCCGCTTGGCCCGCGAAGCTTGGACGAGCGCCGCAGCGTGGCTCAGGTGGCGCCCGGCGTCCAGTGGACCCGGATCGTGCGCGACGGCGGGCCGTGGAGGGTCAACGTGCTGACCGTGGCGGCCGGCGCGAGGGTGCTGGTGGAGCCGGCGGGAACCGTGGGAAAGCGGGCCCGGCCGAGCACGTTGTCGCGCCGCGTGCGGGCGGTGGCCGCCGTCAACGGCAGCTACTGCGACGCGGACGGGAACCCGATCGGTGCGCTGGCCTCGCGCGGGCGGCTGCTCAGCGAGCCGGTCGGCGGGCGCTCGGCCCTGCTCCTGGGAGCCGCGCCAGTCCGGATCGGGGCCCTGCGCTTCGAGGGCGCCGTGCGAATCGGCGACGAGACCCGCGTCCTCGACGGGATCAACCGGACCCCCGGAGAGATCCCCGTCTGCGGCGGGCGCGGAGGGGACCGCCCGACGGAGCGCCCCGACGCGGTCACAACCTGCACCGACCCGAGCGAGCTCGTGCTCGTTACGCCGGACTGGGGAGCGCGGACGCCGCGTAGCCGAGGTTCCCTCGATGCCCTTGTCCGAGGCGGCGTCGTGGCGGCGCTCCGGCCGGGCGGCGGAACCGCGGTGCCGCGGGACGCGGCGGTCGTCACCGCTACAGGCGGCGCGCGAGCGCTGCTGCGGGACGCGGGGGTGGGGGCGGTGATGGAGCTGGACCAGAGCCTCCGGCTGGGGTCTTCTGTGCTGGCGGCGGCGTCGGTGAGGGAGATCGTCTCGGCCGGTCCCCGGCTGCTCGCCGCGGGCCGCGTGCGGATCAGGAGCTCGGCCGAGGGCTTCAACCCGCTGTCAGCTCCGTGGTTCCACGGCTACTTCGTGGCGTCGCGCCACCCCCGTACCATGGCGGGCGTGCGGGGCGACGGCAGCCTCCTGCTCGTGACGGTCGACGGCCGCAGGCCGGGCTGGAGCGCGGGTGTGACGCTGTCCGAGGGCGCGCGGGTGATGCGCTCGCTGGGCGCCCGCGACGCGCTCAACCTCGACGGCGGGGGGTCGACCGCGATGGCTGTGCGCGGCCGAACCGTCAGCACCCCCTCCGACCCGAGCGGTGAGCGCCCGGTGACCAACGCGATCGTGGTGCTCGATTGATCGCGGCGGCTCTGGCCGCCTCGTTCGCGCTGGCCACGATCCAGACTGAAGAGCCCGCGACGGTCTGGGCGGTGGGCGACGGGGCCGACGGAAGCGCGATCGCGCGGCGTCTGGCTCGCCGGATCGAGCGCAGCCGCCCGGACGCCTTCCTCTATCTCGGAGACGTCTATCCGGGCGGAACCGCGGAGGACTACCGGCGCAACTGGCGCCCGGTCTACGGACGGCTCGACCCGATCACCTGGCCGACTCCCGGCAACCACGAGTGGTGGGCGCGCGACCAGGGGTACTTCGCCTACTGGCGCCCTCACGGGCGGGCGAAGCCCTGGTACCGCTTCAGAGTCGGTGGCTGGGAGGTGATGAGCCTGAACTCGGAGGCGCCGCACACGCCCGGCTCGGCGCAGCTTCGGTGGCTCCGCAGGGTGCTGGACCTGGGCGAGGGCGATTGCCGCATCGCCTTCTGGCACCGGCCGCGGTTCAGCTCGGACAGCGTGCACGGCGACGCGCCGGACATCGCCCCGCTGTGGGACGCCCTGCGAGAACACGCCCGGCTGGTCCTGAACGGCCACGGCCACGTGATGGCGCGCTACCGCCGCCGCGACGGACTGACCCAGTACCTCGCCGGCACGGGCGGCCGTGTCCGCTACGGGGTCGGGCCGGACCCCGGGCTGGCATTCGCCCGCGGCGACCGGACCGGAGCGCTGCGCCTCGAGCTGAGCCCCGGCGAGGCCACCATCCAGTTCCGGGACGTGAACGGCGACCTGCTGGACCGAAGCCGGGCCACCTGCAGACCGTAACCGCCGCGTAACACCTGCGCGCATGCTGTCCCCAATCGGTCGCATCATGCGGCCGCCGGCCGCGAAGGCCCGATGACAAAGGACATCTCGGTCCTCTCGCGCGGCCGGATCCGGTCTTCCCGAGGAGGGGACTCGCGTGCGCGCGCTCCGTCGCGGCCAACTTCCGCTTGCCGTACTCGTCTGGTCGGGAGCGGCATGCCTGTGGCTGACGCTCGGCGCGCCAAGCCTGGCCGCGCCGTCCTTTCCGTTTGAGGGCGGACGGCCGCCCTCAAACGGCGCGTTTGGGCGGCCGGAGGCCCCCAAACGCCTTCCCGAGGTCCACCGGCAGGGCAACGATCTGATCGCGGCGGGCGAGCGGTTTCGGGTCTGGGGCTTCAACTACGGCCTCCGCGACCGCTATCCGATCCTGAGGTACTTCGACCGCCCGACCGAGCGCCGGCTGCACAGGGTCGTCGCCGATATGCGTGGAGCCCGGTTGCTGGGCGCCAACACGCTGAGGGTCTACCTCGAGATCAAGGCGTTCATGAAAGGACCGAGTCAGCCCACGCGGCGTGCGCTCGCTGCGCTCGCGGCGCTACTCGACAAGGCGGAGCAGCTCCACATGTACCTCGACCTCAGCGGCAACCTTGTGTGGCGAGCACCGCCGGCCTGGTACGACGCCCTACCGGAACAGGCTCGATGGGCCGTCCAGGCGCGATTCTGGCGGGCGGTCGCACGAACCGCACAAGGATCGCCCGCGGTGCTCGTCTACGAGCTCACAAGCGAGCCCGTGATCCACGATTCCGAGGACTGGTACGGCGGGGCACTGGACGGATACACATTCATTCAGCGGATCGTCAGGGAAACCTCTGGCCGTGATCCGTCAGAGCTCGCGCGGCGCTGGATTCGCCTGCTCACGGGATCGATCCGCGCACACGATCGTCGCCATCTCATCGGCCTCGGCCTGCTGCCCTTCGGAGGCCCATTCGGGCCCGCCAACGTCGCCGACCTCCTCGACGTGCTGCTTGTACACGAGTACCCAGAGGACGGGACGGAGAACGAAGCCATCTCCCTCGTTCGCGATTTCGCCGCGCAAGGCAAGCCGGTGGTCCTCGGGGAGACCGCTCCTCTACTGGGGACGCCGGGTACCTGGCGCTCGTTCCTGACCGGCTCTCGCCGATTCCTCGACGGCTACCTGTTCTTCTATGACGGACGCACTCCGGGGGACGTCGGGGCCAGCGCAGCCGACGCCTGGTACGCAGCCGCGCTCGACCAGTTCCTCGGGCTTCGAGGCTCACTGTTGCCGATGGCGCCAGAGCGACCGCCGACATAGGCGCGTGCTGCGCCGACGACGATCAAGCGGGGCTTCAGACGGCGTCCGGGCAGGCCCTAGGATGGGTCGATAAGGAAGCACGTCGACCATCCGTCGACTATCGAGGGTGGGCGGAAGGGGGCGAACTTCCGCTCTACGGGCCGGTAGCTCAGCGGTCAGAGCAGCGGACTCATAATCCGTCGGTCGGTGGTTCGAACCCACCCCGGCCCATCGCCCTCGGTCCCGCACCACAAGCGGGATTGAGTGGGATCGTTAAGCACGTCGCGATCGCGGCTGGGCACCGAGTGGGCACCGAACGCCCCGCTGGCCGTCCGCCGGCAATGCCCGCTCTGCGGCGGACCACACCCGCTCGACCAACACCCGTCCCGCCGGTGACCGACCCGCAGCGGACCAAACTACGTACGGAGACTATGGCCGTCACCTCGCTCACCGACCTGATCCGCCACGGCGCCGGAGTTGCCCCAAGAGGCACCCCATCCCGCCCGATCGGCTGACTCTCGAGCCTGCCGCCTTGCCTTCGGCGACCCCTAGCGTGGGCCGGAAGGGGCCAAGCGTTGAGCGTTCACGAGCAACAGGCCGCACCCACCCGCGAATCCAAGGCAGACACCCGGCAAACGCGTCGTAGCGATGTGGGGGAAATGCAGCGCGGAGCCAGTGGACGGAATGCAGTTTTGGCGCTCCAGCGCACAATTGGCAACGGGGCGACGACCGAGTTGTTGCGGGCACGGCAGCCCGCGTCGGGACTGCTGCAGCGCGAGCTGCGCGGCAAAGAGGGGGTGGTGTCCGGAAAGCGCAGTGCTCCCCTCGACGAGCAGAGGGGACGGCAGATCCTCGAGGAGTTCAGCCGCAATGACCCTACTAGCATGCTGAACCACACCGTCTACGGCCTGGGGCTGGGGGGTATGCAGCCTGGTTCCAACATCTACGGCGTTTGGAGGCTCGAGGCTCAGGAGTGGGGATTGATCCGCGAAAACGCGACCGGCGAGGTGCACCTGATCAGGGGCGAGCCCACCGGCGTGGAGTGGGGTCCCTACATCAATGAGGGGGTGCCGATCGCCCACTCGCATCCATGGCATCCATGGCGGGCAATTGGCCAGCCGAGAGGGATCGGGGCGCTATTCACCAACAGGGAAGCAGGCCCTAAGGTGCTGCCGACGATCAGCGACTTTGTCTTTCCGGCGAGGCGGGGACAGAGGGAACACACCGTGTACACGCCGTACGTGATCGACGCGGCCAGCGGCGACGTGCGCAACCCTGGACCTGGCGACACTGACAGGCTCGTCTGGAAGCTCAGCGACATCCAGCTCAACGAGCGTGGCCCCGACCAGGACCACTGGGTGAGCGGCACCCTCAGCGCCACGAGCGGCGGGACGCAGGTCTGGACGCGTCACGTGTGGGCCCCGCTATGGGTCCGCCGCGGGGCTCAGCTCGAGGATAACTCGCATGGCGTCGACTACAGGTTCCTGGAGCCGGCTCGCGTCGCCTCAATGCTTTAGATGGCTTCGGGGCCGTCGAGGCAATTTTTGGCCAGGGGTCGCTGGAGACCGCCGCGAGCCTCGCCGCGCAAAAACGTGACCGAACCTGACGACCGACAACTCACCGAAGGGGCTCGAGCACTACCTGCTCGCCGGCCACATGCACATCGACGAGGCCAAGTTCGGCGAGGCCCTCGCCGCCCTCGTCGACGCACACCCCAAAGCCGACCTGATGCGCACCGCGTCGGAGCACGGCGGCGCCATCGCCACTCAACCCGTCGGCGACCTCAAGCGAATCGGATGCCGTTGCAAAGGCACGAGCGGTGCGAGCCAGCATGGACGGGAAAGAGCCCGATCAGGATTTCGAACGCCGTCTCGCCTCAGCCAAAGCGGCACTCGGTCGCTCGTAAGGTAGCTGCAACCCCCCTCCCGCCTCTCAATGGGACTAACGCCATCCTGGACGCGAGCCTTCGAGCGGCAGAGACTGGACGGGCGATGTCGCAGGAGAATGTGGACTTCCTCACCGGGCTCTTTGCAGCAGCGGACAGCCTCGACAAGGAAGCGCTGCTTGCGGCTCTCCCGACCCTGATCGAGCAAACCTGCGACCCGGACATCGAGTGGGTGGAAGATCCACAACGCGCCGACGGGCGCGTCTACCGAGGACACGAGGGGGTTCGCGAGTCCTGGGAGCGCTGGCTTGAGGACTTTGACGCCTGGGGATGGGAGGTCGAGCGCATCACCGACCACGGGGACCGGGTGCTGGTCGTCGTCGTCGAGCACGGACGCGGGACCGCTAGCCAAGCCGAGGTCACTGGCCGCAACTACATGGTCTGCACCTTCCGCGCGGGCAAGATCCTCCGCTACCAAGAGTTCTACGACGAGGGACAAGCCCTCGAAGCCGCCGGGCTTTCGGAGTAGGCGATGTCACACGAGAACGTGGAGGTCGTGCGGCGGCTCATCGAACACTGGGAGCAAGGAGACTGGCGCTGGGGAAGGGACATCTTCGACGACCAGTGCGAGGCCGTTTTCAGCGCTTCCTGGTTTCCGGAAGCCGACCACTACCTCGTCGGGGCAGAGGCGCTCCGTGCTTGGACCGGCTTCACGGACGCCTTTGAGACCTTCGAGGTCCGGCTCAACAGGATCATCGATGCGGGCGATCAGGTCGTCGCGTTGACTCACCTTCGGGCTCGGGGCCAAGCCAGCGGCGCGACTGTAGATGCGCTCACCGGGGGCATCTTCACACTGCGAGGCGGCAAGATCGTTCGCTATGTGCTGACCGACGCACGAGAAGCCCTCGAAGCCGTGAATGTCATGAAGAAGGGCCCCCCGCGCTGAAATCCAGCGTGGATAGGCACCCAACGCTAGGAGGCCCTAATGCAGTATGTCGGGATTGACTGGGCGTATCGCCGGGCCCGGTGGTGCGCGATCTCAGACCACGGCGAGCTGATAGCCGAGGCGGCTATGCCGGCGGACGAGGACGGCCTGTTGCGCCTCGTCGGCCGTCTGGGCCCGGATGTCAGGGCCGCGTCGAGATGATGTCGGGCGCGGTCTGGGTGAGGGACCGCCTTGAGCAGGCCGGCTGGCGGGTCGAGGTGGCGGACGCGCGCAAGGTCAAGGCGCTCGCCCCGCTGGCTGCCAAGACCGACAAGGTCGACGCCCGCGTGCTCGCCACGCTTGCGTTCCGCGATTTGGTGCCCGCGGTGTGGATCCCTTCGCTGTCGGAGCGGGCCTTGAGGGAGCAGCTCAAGCGACGGGCGCACCTGATTCGCCTGCGCTCCTCGGCCAAGAACCGCTGCTTTAGGCGGATGCGGCCCTCTAGAGCCCCCGTTCAGACTGCTCCATGGCCCAGGCGCATTCTCATGAATGCCGTCCCGGCGCGGCGCGTGACGGACTTCGAGACCAAGCAGCACAAGGCCGACGCGAACGGCGAGCTGCTCTACAACCTCCAGGTGGTCGCGCTGGACGACTGGGGCGCCGAGGTGATCCAGCTCAAGGTGGCGGGCGATCCGAAGGTGCCGTAGACGGCGGAGGTCGCGGTCACCCGGAGAGAAAGGCCAGCACACGCGCCGGACTGCCGGTGCCGCCGACCAGCCGCAGCGGGGCGACGACGACGAGCGCCCCGGTGGGCGGCAGCTCCGCGAGGTTCGCTAGCTGCGTTATCCCGTACTTGCCGTTCCCAAGGAAGTGGTGGTGCACCGGGAACGGCAGATCGAAGCCGCCAGCCGAGCCCGCGTCGATGCCGACCGTCTCCACGCCGATCCCCACGATCGGGGTTTCTTCCGCCAGCCAGCGCGCGCACTCGGCGTCGGGCCCGGGCGTCCGGGGGCGGCCGTCCTGGACGTTGAGAAAGGCCACCTCGTCGTGCGCCCGTGCGTCCCAGCCGGTGCGCAGCAGCAGCCATCCGCCGGGGGGGAGCGGCCCATGCTCAGCTTCGAACACGCGCACGTCCTTCACTGTCAGCAGGTAGTCGGGGTCCGTGGCCGCCTCGGCCGACTTATCGATCACCACAGCGGGGCCGGCAAGCCGCGCGGGCGGCACGCTCGCGACGTCCTCGCCGTCGCGGCCCGTGATCCAGTGGATCGGCGCATCGAGGTGAGTGCCCACATGCTCGCCGAGTTCAAGCGTGCTCCATGCCCAGGCTGGCCCACGCTCGTCGTAGCGGCTGAGCTCCCGCCGCGTCAGCCCCGGTGTGTTGGCGAACGGCTCGGGCAGCTTGATGACCGGCGTGCGCTCGCTCAGCGGCTGCGTGAGGTCCACCACGCGCACGGCCCCGGAGGCCAGGGCGGCGAGCAGTTCGGCGAGCGGGCTAGGGGGCATGTCATTCCTCCTGGGTCGGTCAGTGTCCGTGGAAGGCCTCTTCAAGCCACTCGCCGCAAACGTCCGGATCCACCTTGGCGTCCAGCACGAGGGGCCGGTCGGGCGCGGCGAGCCAGTCGCGGGCGCCGTCCAGGTCCTCCGTTCGCCGCACGGTCAGCCCGCGGCAGCCGACGGCCTCGGCTAGGGCGGCGAAGTCGGTGTCGGGGAACTGGGCGAGGTCGACCGCCTGGCCGAGCGGCCGGAAGTGGTGGACCTCGGCCCCGTAGGCGGCATCGTCGTAGATCACCACCAGCATCCGCGGCCCCAGGCGGGCAAGCGTCTCGAGTTCCGAGAGTGCCATCAGCGCGCCGCCGTCACCCACGGCCGCGACCGTCAGCCGGTCCGGCCGCGCGATCGCCGCGCCGATCGCGTTGCCGAGCCCCAGCCCGACGCATTGGAACGCCTGCGGGAACACGAAGCCGGCCGCGTCCGGGACCCGCAGGTACATCGCGGGCCAGCCCATGAACGCCCCAGAGTCCACCACGACCGTGCGCTCGGCCGGGAGCAGGTCGTCGAGCGCGATGCTGAGCGTGCGCGGGTCGAGTACGCCGGCGGCCGTGCTCGCCTCGTAGGGCACTTCGCGCCAGCGGCCCGCTCGGATCGCCGCGGCCAGCTCCGGCGTCCGGCGGCCGCGGCCGCTCGCTCCGCGCTCCTCGAGCGCGGCCACAAGCGCCTCGGCCGTCGCGCGCGCGTCGCCCACGACCCCCATGTCGACAGCGCGGTGCGCCCCGATCGCCTCGGCGTCGATGTCCACCTGCGCGACTCGCGCCCCCGGCGCGATCAGCGTCCCGTGGCGCGTTGTCCACTGGTTCAGCGCGGCGCCGAGCGCCACCACCACGTCCGCCTCGCCCAACAGCTGCGCCGCCGCCGGCGAGGAGAAGCCGCCGGCGATGCCGACCTCGAACGGATCGCCGGCGAACAGCCCGTTTGCCACGGCGGAGGTGGCGAGCACCGCACCGGTTAGTTCGCCGAGCCGGCGCAGCGCCGGCCCGGCGCCGGAGAGCACTGCGCCGCGGCCGGCCACGATCGCCGGCCGGCGCGCGTCGGCCAGTAGGTCCGCGAGCGCCCAAACGGACTCGGCCGCCGGCTGCGGCGGGGCCAGCTCCAGCCCGCCGGTCGGCGGTGCCGCGCCGTCTGGGCACTCCATGGCCTGCACGTCGAGCGGCACCATGAGCACCACCGCGCGGCGCTCGACGCGCGCGCGGCGCACCGCGCGCGCAACGTCGGACAGCGCCGTGGCCGGCCCGTGCACGCGCTCCGCGACGGCGCCGACCGCCTCCACGAGGCCGCCCTGATCGATGCGGAAGTTGGACTGCAGCGCCGCGGACGGCGTGTCCCCCGCCACGAGCACGACCGGTGTTCGGCTCTTGGCGGCCTCCGTCAGGCCGGTGATCGCGTTGGTCAGCCCGGGCCCCTGGTGCACGGTGCAGGCCGCCAGCCGGCCGCTGACGCGCGCATACCCGTCTGCCATGCAGATCGCCCCCGTCTCGTGGCGCGCGGACCAGAAGCGCGCGCCGGCGTCGCGCAGCGCGTTGGTCACGGCGAGGTTGCCGCTGCCGAGCAGGCCGAACACGGCATCGACCCCGAGCGCCGGGAGCGCCCGCCCGACCGCCTCAGCGACGAGCATGACGCCAGAGGTTAAGGCAGGTCGAGCGGGCAGGTCTGTCGGGGGGCGGCGACAGGAGACCAACCGACATGGAGGCCGATGCTGACATCCCAGAAAAGACCTAGATAGGGACGGAGACCCACCTCAAGGGGCCATGCGGGGCGGTGCGAGGCAATCCGTGACGCACTGTGACGCAGGCGGGCGCCCCGGAGCGACGCAGCCCGCGCTCAAGGCAGCCGTCGGGGGGCGTCCCGATCCGGAGGCGCCGTCACGCACGTTGGGCCGCTGCTTGTGGTCCAGGCGGTTGTGGGTCGAGTCCCGTCGCTCACATTCCGAAAGTCGCTGCACAGGACGGGTTTCCGCGTCCGCGCTAACTCGGGTCCGCTCGCGGCGGGCTACCGATGAGATACCAATTCTTCGGTGGCGTAAGTTCGTCTGTGAGCCTGCGCGTTCACATCTGACAGGGACGCGCCGAACGAAACGGGCTGTCCGCGGAACACGTAGCGAAAGCGGGTGCCGTCACAGAGGCGTTCGAGTCGGTCTCCGAGCGTCGCGCCGTGTGATTGGTTCTCGGAGCTGGGCACGTAGCGCACCCCGCTAAGCGCCCACGTATGGGCGCTGCCCGGTTCGCTTGGTCGGTGCCGGACATGCTGGCGCCCGACGGGAGGAAGCGACACGCCCTAATGCCGACCGGCGACCATGGAGCCATGAACGAGCACAATCGGGTCGCTGTTGTCACTGGCGCCGGCTCCGGGATCGGTCGGGAGGTGGCGTGTGCGCTCCTCGAGGCTGGCTTCTACGTGGCATTGGCCGGACGGCGCGAAGACGCCCTGCGCGCCACGCTTGATACTTCGGTCGCCGGCTCGGAGCGGGCGCTCGTCCTACCAACCGACGTCGCCGACCCCGCCTCCGTGCGCGCCATGTACGACCGAGTGCGTGACGAGCTGAACCGGATTGATCTCCTGTTCAACAACGCAGGGACCTTCGGGACCGTGGCGCCAATAGACGAGCTGGCCTTCGAGGACTGGCAGGCCGTCGTGGCCACCAACCTGACCGGCGCCTTCCTATGCGCACAGGGTGCGTTCCGCTCAATGAAAGATCAGCGGCCGCGGGGTGGTCGGATCATCAACAACGGATCGATCTCTGCGCACGTCCCGCGGCCACACGCGGTCGCATACACCGCGACGAAGCATGCGATCACCGGCCTCACCAAGGCCATCTCACTCGAGGGGAGGGCATACGACGTCGCCTGCGGACAGATTGACATCGGCAACGCGGCCACCGAGATGACCATGGCCATGACCAAGGGCGTCCTGCAGGCGGATGGAGCCATCGCCGCCGAGCCCACCATGCACGCGCGGCACGTCGCCGACGCCGTGCTGTATATGGCCGGGTTGCCGCTCGACGCCAACGTCCAGTTTCTGACGGTCATGGCCACACGGATGCCGTTCATCGGCAGGGGATAGCCGTGTTTGCCTGCCCGCGCCCCCGCGGGGCGCCGTGCAACGAGCTCGAAACTCTGCCCGGCAAGCGCGTCTCGTGCGCCCGCCGCGGCGCACGAGGCTCACCCGCAATCGCGGACTGGACGAGTATCTGCGAGGCGTGCGGGCGGTTTCGCCATCGGGACGAGTCGTTGGCAGGTATGGCAAGCCCGCGCAGCGCGGGCTTCGCGATTCGCTTGGAGACCCTGCACTGGAGTCGCACGCCCACATACCGGCTCGGGGTCTGAGAGCGGCACGCCGGAAAGCAGGCTGTTTAGCGGAACACGTAGCGAAAGCGGGTGCCGTTGCAGAAGGGTTCGAGTCGGTCTCCGGGCGTCGCGCCGTGTGATCGGTTCTCGGAGCTGGGCACGTAGCGCACGTCGGCCTTCCAGCCGCGCGGGTTGCGACCACGCTCAAGCCCCGGGCCGCGGCCCCGGCCGACCGCTGGCGGGTACTCGTCGCTGTCGAAACCCTCACGCGTCGGGATATCCCGCAGCGCTCGTTCGCGTCGGGCATCGGCCCCGCGACGATTGACCACCAGGCGGCGGGGCCAGCCGCGCCGGAGCGCGCCCCGGAAGTGGCGCCGCACGTTCGGGTACTTGCGCGCGCTGAAAGCGATGCGCTCACGCCGCTCGGCCGCACGCACTCCGCCGGGCCGGCAGCGGGCGCCGTAGTCCCGGCCGGCATCCAGGCGAGACCGGCGAGAATCAGGCCAGCAGCTGTGATCCCTGTACGCGTGGCGAGTTCTGCCGGAACGCCCTGCTCCAGAACGTAATCGGGACGGCGCCTACAAGACGACGCCGGGGCCGCCCGCGAAGGTTGGCCCCGGCAATGAACCCACACTAGCGGCGGGACGGGACGTCGTGAAACAGGCGGGGCTGAGCGGTGCGGGGGCCAAGCGAGGTGGTCGACGTCGAGGAGGTGCCGCTCACCTACCTTGGCTGGAGCGGGGGTCGCGAGGTTCCGGGTCAAGGCGGTTGGGGACCTGGCGCTCGCGGGCGCAGTGGTGTGAGATACCTGCGTGTCGGAGCCGCTCGACCTCGAGTCGCAGTTCGATCACGAACGCGTATTGATCGAGCGCCGGCCGGAGATCGGGCTGACGCTGATCGTCGCGATCCACTCCACGGCCCTTGGACCGGGGGAGGGCGGGCTGCGGATGAAGCGCTACCCCCGCGTCGACGACGCCGTCGTCGACGCGCTGCGGCTGTCGTCCGCGATGACGCTCAAAAGCGCGGCGGCGGGACTGTCCTTCGGCGGTGGCAAGGCGGTCGTCCTCGAACCGCCCCCGGAGGTGCCGCGGGCGGAGATCATGCATGCCATCGGCGACTTCGTCGAGGAGCTCGACGGCGGGTTCATCGTCGGGCCGGATTCGGGGACAGGCACCGCCGACATGGACCTGATCCTGGACCGCACGCGTCACGTCGTCGGCTACTCACAGGCCAGGGGCGGGTTAGGCGACCCGTCTCCCTCTACGGCGGTCACCGTACTCGGGTCGATTCGCCACGCTCTCGAGTTGGTGGGTGACGCCGCGGGCCTGGACGGCAAGAGCGTCGGGGTGCTGGGCGTGGGCAAGGTCGGCGCGCGCTTGGCGAAGCTGCTCGTCGAAGAGGGTGCGAACGTCACCGTCGCTGACATCGAGGCGGGGCGCGCAGCGGGCACGGCGTCCGAGACCGGCGCGGTGGCCGTGGCCCCCGCGGCGCTGATGGAGCAGCGCATGGACGTCTTTGCTCCGTGCGGCGCCGGCGAGGTGATCGGCCCAGCCAAGGCCGAAAGCATTCGGTGTCGCATCCTGGCTGGTGCGGCGAACAACCCCCTGGTCGCCGACGAAGTCGCGAGCGCCCTGCACCGGCGCGGCATCCTCTACGTGCCCGACTTCATCGCCAACTGCGGTGGGGTGGTGCACAACAGCGTCGAGTACCGAGGCGGGACGGGGGCGGACATCCCGGCGGCCCTCGACGAGGCGATCGGCCGCGCGCGGGTGGTCCTCGAGCGGGCGATCGCCGCGGGCCGGGACCCCCTCGAAGTCGCGCGCGAGCTGGCGATCGAGCAGACCCGACGCGGCACGGGGGCCTGAGCCGGCGACGATCCACCATCTGTCGAGGTGTCCGGCGCGAACTTTCGTCACGCTTCGGGTCCCGCGGCGGCGGAGCGCCCATACGCTTGGCCCGTGGCGGCGAGCGAGGGCGTCACCACTGATGGCGTCGGACCGGGGTCGCCTCGACGCCGCCGCAAGGCGGTGGTGGTATTCACGGGGCTCACGCGCATCGGGGAGGCACGGCCCGCGCGCTCGCCGAGTCGCCCTAGCGACGGCGCTGGCCTGCCTGGCGGCCGATGAAGTGGCTCAGGCGGCGTTTCCCGGGCGTCGGGGTCGTATCGCCTTCAGCGCCGAACTGCGGGCTTTCGCCGGACGTCGCGCCAGGCAGGTCGGCGCGCCTCACCGTCCCGTTCAGACACAGGGGCAGGTATCGCTACGTCTGCACCGAGCCGGGACATGCGCCCTCGGGATGCGGGGCGTCTTCACTTGAAGCCCAGCGCTCTCCCTCCCCTTGTCTCAGGCCGCCAGGGAGCTGGGCACGGGGAGCGTGGCCACGACTACGGTCCCCTTCCCCGGCGGGCTCTCGACACGCAGCACGCCGTTCTGCGCCGCGGCGCGGTCGCGCAGCCCCAGCAGCCCGGAGCTGCCGTTCGCGCTTGCGCCGCCCACGCCGTCGTCCCGGACCTCGAGCCGCAGAAGGCCGTCGTCGACGACGGCCAGATCTCGGCTCGGCTGGCCTGAGCGTGCCTCACCGTGTTGGTGAGCGCCTCCGCGACGATGAAGTAGGCCGTCGCCTCCAGGGCCTCGGGCAGCCGGAGGGAGGGTATGTCCACCGACACCGGCAGGCGGACTCGCGATACCAGCGCATCGATGCCGGCGCGCAGCCCGCCGCGGCTGAGGGCGCCCGGCAGTAGGCCGTGGGCGAGCTCGCGCAGCTCGGCGGTCGCGCCCTCCACCTGCGCGAGCGCCTCGTCCACGAGGGCGGCAACCCGCACGTTTGCGTCGCCGAGCTCGATCCGCGCCAACTTGAGTGTCAGCGCGGTGTTGACGAGGTGCTGCTGAGCGCCGTCGTGCAGGTCGCGCTGGATGCGCCGGCGCGCCTCGTCGCCGGCGGCCACGACCCGCGCGCGCGACGCGGTCAGCTCGGCTCGGCTCTCCGCATTCGCGATCACGGTGCCGACGAGCTCGGTGAAGTTCTGCATCCGCTCCTCGGTGTCGGCCGGTAGGAACTCGCGCATCCTCGATGCAGCGATCGCGCCCCACAGACGGCCCTCGACCACGATCGGGCTGGCCACCGCGGAGCGGGTTCCCACCCGGCTCAGATAGGCGGTCAGGGGCTCCGAGGCCCCCTTGTAGTCGGGATCGTCCACGCGCGCCGACCGGCCGGTGCGGAAGACCCGGGTGATGGCCAAGGAGTCCTCGAGCACGACCTGCGCCCCCACGCCGAACTCCTGTGTCCACTGTCCCGTCCCTGCCACGACCGTGGCGGCGCCGTCGGCATCGAAGCGGACGAGGCCGCACCCGTCGGCGCCGAACAGCGGGCAGATCTCCTCGGCGACGGCGGTGAAGATCTCCGTCGGGGACAGATCGCGCGCGACCGCGGTGGCCAGGCGCCGCAGCGCCGCCCGTTCGGCGGCCAGCGCGCTCAGCTCATCGCGGGGAGGCCGTGGCGGCGAGCGCGGGTGATCGAGCTCGCGTACGACGAAGGCGTCCCCGTGCTCCACCGCCTCCGCGAACGCGCGCTCACCGGATGGGAGGACGAACTCGCCCCCGCCTGGCGGCAGCTCCAGCCGCGTGCCCCGCAGCCACCCCCTCGAGTCGTCCGCGACCAGTCGTCCGCTCGGGGTCACCAGCGCGCGGCGATCGGCGCCGTCGAGGCGCCCCCGATACCGGGCCCGCAGCCGCGCGTCGCCGTCGTGCAGGCGGCCGCGGAGGTGGCTCTCGACTGCCCTGGCAGTGGTCATCGCAACGGCCAGGCTGTGCGGGTGCACCGTCCGCAGCAGCCCGGTCAGGTCGATCACGCCGAGCAGCTCGCCCGTGTCCGGGTCGTGGACGGGCGCCGCCGAGCAGGTCCAGGGCTGTACGGCCTCGCTGAAGTGCTCGGTCGCGAAGATCTGAACGGCGTGGTCGGCCGCCAAGGCCGTGCCGACGGCGTTCGTCCCCGCGCCCTCCTCGCTCCACAGGGCACCCTCGGTGAAGTTCATGGAGTCGGCCGCCCGGGAGCGTACCCTGGGGTTGCCCTCCAGCTGACGTAGAACCCCGTCCGCGTCGCTCACCACGATCAGGTGATCGGACTCGTGCGCGATGCCCCCGAGGTACTCGCGGATCAGTGCCGCCGCCCCGGCCAGCGGATGCGCGCGCCAGCGTTCAATCGCCTCGTCCCGATCGGCGCTCACCGGGGCGAGTCGGTTCCCAGAGGGATCCACTCCCGCGTCCAGCGACCGCCGCCACGAATCGGCGACCGGTCCACGGACCCGATCGGCCCGGCCCTCGCTGAGGAACTGCTCCCAGTCCTCCCGCACCTCTCGGGCGCGGAGAAGAGGCGGGGTCGAGGCGTCGATGGCCAGCCAGGGATTACGCGGTGTCACAGCCAGATCCTCACGGTGAACCCTCGCGGCGCGTAGAACGAGTCGAGCCTCCAGGCCAGCTGGCGAGCCACCCACAGGCCCTTGCCGACTCCCGCCCTCGGGGCGAGGTAGCCCGCCACGGGGTCGTCGAAGCCGCTTCCGCGGTCGATCACCTCGCATACGAACCGTCCGTCGGCGCGGCCAACGCGAGCCTCCTCGATGCCGTCGCCGTGCAGCAGCGCGTTGGCCGCGATCTCGGTGGCGGCGACCAGCATGTCGAGCGCCCTTGCCTCCGGCACCTTCTCAGCGGCCAGCTCGCGAGCCAGCCGCTCCCGGAAGATCTCGAGGTCCTCGCCGGGCGAGAACGATCGGAGCTCCGGGAGCGGGTCCGGCTGGGGGGTGAGCCTGCGCACCAATTCCCTGGGATCCTCGAAATGGTCGGTGGCGTCCCACCCGTCGCTGTGCAACTCGGGGTGGGTCTTCGAAACACCGTTCAGAACCGAATCCGGCACTCCGTTCGCGTTGTAAGTGCACACCACCCAGACGGGCAGATGCGAGTACGCGAGGTTCGTTATGGCCTCGTAGGCAACCCACTCGTCCCAATCCTCGTACGTGGGGCCGAACTGAAACTCGGCGAGAGCACGTACCGACGGAGCCGTTCGGAGCTGATCGAGAAATGTTCCGTAATACGCCGCCACGGCGCGCGCGGGGCGCGTGTAGGTCGAGCTCAGATCGACGAACGTCACTCGGTCCGCGTCACGCCCGAGCTCATCGCGCATCGTGGCGATCCAGCTGCGGGTGTTGGCGAAGATGCAGCCTTCGTGCGCTTCCAGGCCATCTCTGAGGAACGCGGCCGAGCGGGCGACGTACTCGTCATCAGACTCGTAGACGAAGGCGTCGTGGCGAAGGGCGATTCGGAGCGCACTATCTCTTCGTCTAGTAAGCGCCCGAGCTCCGGAATCAAATCGGCGGCAGGACGGCCGCCTCGCGCAGCTTTTCCAGCGCCTCCTTCTCGATCTGCCGGATCCGCTCGGCGGTGAGCCCCAGGTCGGAGCCGATCTCGTTCAGCGTCTGGGCTGGCCGGCCGAGCCCGTAGTGGCCCCACAAGATCGTGCGTTCGCGCTCGTCGAGCCCGGCCGCAAGGTCCCGCACCAACTGCATCTCCATCCTGTCCAGCACCTGCTCGTACTCGCCCTCGGCGGCAAGGTCGGCGACCGTGTCCCCGAGCGGATCCTCGAAGCTCCGCGGCGTCCGGTCGATTGCCAGCAGGCTGTCGAGCTGCGCGCGGTGGAGGCCGGTCGCCTCGGCGAGCTCGGCTGTCGTCGGCTCGGTGCCGTGCGCCTCCAGGTAGTCACGGCGGGCGGCCTTTACCCGTGCGAGGCGGCGGACCGCGTGGTCGGACAGGGCCGCCGGCCGGGTCACCTCCGCGACGAGCTCCTGCATCGCCTTGCGAACCCAGAAGGAGGCGTAACCCCAGAACGGCGTGTTCATGCGCGGGTCGAAGCGCCTTGCGGCGAACAGCAGGCCGGCGACGCCCTCCTGCATCAGTTCGGTGCGCTGAACCTGTCCGCCTGCGCCGAAGCGCCGGGCCACCCCCCCGATCGCCGGCAGGAACGCCTCCACGAGCTCCCGGCACGCCGCCTCGTCGCCGCCCGCGGCCGCCACGACCAGCTCACGCTCGTACTCCGCTGAGAGTGTCGTACCCGCGATTCTGGCACTCGGCGAGCTCGCGAGGCAGGCAACTCGCGCACTCCTGCGGGCCGCGCGGCCGGCGCGCGAATGAGGTCGGCGGCCTTCTCGCCGATCATGACCAGCCGTGGCACGTGTGTTGGTCGACGTGAACGCGACGCCGACCATGACGAGGTGCAGATCACAGGCCGGCTCGGCGGGAGAGCCGGTCGACCAGGTGCTCCAGTCTCACCAACGGTCGCGATACCGACCGCGGGCTGCGAGTGCTTGGGCTAGCGCCGGGTATAGCACCCGGACACGGGGCGCTTGCGCTGACCGCACTGGCACAAGGCAAGGAGAGAACGATCGATGGCAAGCAGCACCAGCTCGCAAGGAACCGTTTCGCTCGAGGACGCACGCCGCGTGACGGCCGCCGGTGAGGACCGCGCGCGCGAGATCGGGCAGCCGCAGAACATCGCCGTCGTCGACGCCGGCGGCAACCTCGTCTCTCACGTTCGCATGGACGGAGCGTGGATCGGCAGCGTGGACATCGCGATCAACAAGGCGTTCACGGCGCGGGCGTTCGATTTGCCGACGGCCGACCTCGCCGCCAATTCCCAGCCCGGAGGCCAGTTCTACGGCATCCAGGAGTCCAACAAGGGCCGCGTGATGATCTTCGCCGGCGGCATCCCGCTCAAGCGCGACGGCCAGGTCGTCGGCGCGGTCGGTGTCAGTGGCGGCGACGGCGAGCAGGACACGACGGTCGCCGAGGCCGCGGCCGCGGCATTCTGAGCGCCCGTGAGCGCGTCCAGGGTGAGGAGCTGATCAGCGACGAGCCGGGGGCGAACTGGGGTTCGTGGCCCGGTTCGATGGTGGCCACCGCGGCACTGTTCCAGAACGTCGAGTGCTCGGCAAACCGAGAGCTGGCCGCGGCAACCGAATAGCCGGGCGAGCGCGGCGAGAGCGAGTCGCTCGAGCCGACGATCGGCTCTTGAAGCGGCGCGCGCTGGAGCGGCACCTGCGCGAGCAGGGCCGCTGGTTGATGTACAGCAGGGCAACCAGGGACGACAGCGCTTCGGTGACGCAATCCCCCGCCGCTACGAGGTGGTGCCCGACAGCCAGGGCGGGCTGACGCTCGAGCCGGCGATCACGGTCAGCGCGGCCGAGCTCGATCGCCGACATGGGACCCGGCCCGCCACCCGGGAGGAGATCGACACCGGCAACAACGTGACGCTGTCGCTCGTCGGCGTGTGGAGTTGCCCCGGTTTCGACGACACTTGGACCCTTCCGGTCGTAAGCCGGAGAAAGTGAGGTTCAGGTGCCGAGAACGAAGACGCCGTACCCGGAGGAGTTCCGTCGGGAGGGCATCAAGCTCGGCGTGCTCGGCGACAAGCCGCAGCGTCAGCTGGCGATGGACCTGGGTACCTCCGACGTCACGTTGCGCAACTGACTCAAGCAGGAGCGAGCTGAGCGCGGCGAGCGCCCCGACGGCCTGGGCAGGGACGGCCGCGGTCCTCGGCGACGCCATCGCCCTTGCGCACGGCGGCAGGCGGCTAGGCGAACTCGTTTTGAAGCCGATCCTGCAGCCTGTCGCGAGGGTTCGCACGGTGGGCCGCTAGCCGCTCGGTCTGCCATCCGCTGCGACGCTGGCGCTTCGACCCGGGCGCCGACTTGTCTAGTGGTTTCGGGGATTCGAGCCCTCAGACGTGGACCAGGGAACGCGCTGACCTGTCGCGCGTCACGCCGCGAGCTGCGCGAGGCCGTCGGTGCCGGTTGGCTCGCCATCCTCCGCGAGCGCTACCCCGGCATTCGAGTCAGCCAAGCTCGCGAACGCGAAGGCGACTCGTTCATCAGCCCGACCTCGCAGCGCGAACAGATCGAAGCGTGGGCGAAGTCGAAGGGACATCGCATCGCGAAGGTCCACGAAGAACTCGATGCGTCGGGAGCGAGAGTCGAACGACCCAAGCTGACGGACGCGATGCGTCGTATCGAGGCAGGCGAGACAGGCGGCATCGTCGTCGTCAAGCTCGACCGCTTCGGCCGTACGCTGATCGATTCGCTTGCGCTGATCGAGCGCAGGAGGGCTTCGAGCTTGCGACGCCGACCGGCAAGCTCGTGCTGCGTCCTGATGCTGAGCCTCGCGGTGCAACGGAGGCGAACGAACCACCAGCGTTCTCGATTGATTAGCCCGGCCCCCCCTCGCTTCTCGTAGGGCGTAAGGCCATCCTGGACGCGACCCGTCGAGCGGCGGATACTGCGCGGGGATGGCCCAGGAGAACGTCGAGGTCGTTCGGCGCGTGTCGGACGCCTACAACCGCCGCGATGTGGGAGCGATGCTCGACGAACTCCACCCCGAGGTCGAGTGGCATCCCTGGTTGCAGCTTCAGTTCGGCGGGGGAGCCACCGTGTATCGGGGGCACCAGGGCGTCCGCAAGGGAATCCGAGAACTTGAAGAAGCCTTCTCTGAGATCGAGGCAGAGCAAACAGAGATCCGGGACCTTGGCGAGCGAGTCGTCGCCATCGGTCGCCTCCGGGGACGCGGCACTGAGAGCGGCGCAATAACCGAATCGGCAATCGCTTGGATCGTGGAGTTCAAGAGTGGCAAGGTGATTCGGGTCCGCGAGTATCTCGACCCTAAGAAAGCCCTCGAAGCCGTGGGGCTGCGGGAGTAGGCGATGTCGCAGGAGAACGTCGACGTGCCGAATGTCGAATACGTGAACCCACCCGATGCTGTGGAAACGGGGACTCTTCGGGGGTCCCAAGAGCTTTCGTCTAATCCGCGATGCCTACGACGACGTGGAGGTCCGTCCCGAGCGCTTCATCGACGCCGGTGATGAGGTGGTGGTGCTTGCCAGGCTGGCGGGCACCAGCCGAGGCGCGCGTTCCAATCGAGCAGAAGAGGGAGGTGGAAAGGCGATCCGGTTTTGCTGGTTCAGCACTGCCTCGGAAGCCCTCGAAGCCGCCGGCCTGCGGGAGTAGGCCGAGCGGCTGTCTTCGGCCATTGCGATTCGCCCAACGACAGCGAGAAGGGGGCCCGGCCTAGTCCCAGTCGCGTGCAGGACGGTCGTGAAGCTGCACCAGGGCGCCGAGGCGCTGGGCCAGCTCAAGCCGCAGGAGAGCCGGGCGCTCGTGCTCACGGCGGAGGGCTACAGCTACCGGGAGATCTGCGCGATCACCGCTGGACCTACACGAACTTCTGTGTGGGCCGGTTGTTCCCTCGGCTCGAGCGGGGGCACGAGGGTGCGTTAGGGTGCGTCGACGACTTCTGCCGCGACCCTTGTCATGTGGTTTTCCCTGCGCTCGCCGGAGCTGGCAAAGGACTTTGAGCGCCTGATGGCGGGTGATCGGGACATAGTCCGCGGGTCGCTGGACACGGTGTCGGAGTGGCGTCTGACGCGGCCGCTGGACTTGCCCGGACAGTCAATTGAAGCTGCCGATTACGTCCTGATCGCGGAAATAGTCGAAATCCAGCGCTGGCAGGAACAGGCGACCGAGCTGGTCCAGCACCTGGAGGACGACCTGGGGCATCTGGTCTCGAGTCGGGGGATGCTCGTCGTGGAGCACGTCCTTTGATCGCCATGGCCTCCGAGGGCCGCTAAGCGACCCGGGAGCCGCGGGTCGGCCGGCCGTACGGCGACTAGCCGAGCGCTTTCTCGAACCAGTGGTCCGCGAACGGCTCGTCGTTGAACGGCGGCGCCTCGATCCAGCCCGTTGAGCGGTATAGGGCAAGCGCCTCGGTGAGGACGGCGCTCGTTTCGATGCGTGCGACCCGAGCGCCGCTCGCGAGCGCGCACGCCTCGAGGTGCTCGAGTAGGCGCCGCCCGAGCCCGACCCCGCGCGCGGCCGGCGTAATCCACATGCGCTTGATCTCGGTCGGCGCGCCGGTGTGGTGTTTGACGCCACCGCAGCCGATGGGCTCGCCGCGCAGGTAGACGACGAAGAACTGTCCGGCCGGAGGCAGCACCTCGTGCGGCAGCGCGGTCGCGCCGGCGGATGGGTCGAAGCCGCGGTCCGATCGCCGGTTCAGTTCGGCGACGTACTCCGCGAGGCAGTAACGCGCATCGCGGTGCTCGGGGTCGACGGGCGTGATCTCCACGCTCGCCGAGGTCAACAGGCGCTCGACGTCGCGCATCGCTGCAACCAGCCGCTCCCGCTGCTGTGGGCTGAGCTGCGCCAGCAACGAGCGTGCGTGCTGGTCGGCTCGTTTGTCCAGCGCGACGCGTTCGGCCCGGCCGGCGGTGGTGAGACGCGCGACCCGAATACGCCGGTCGCCGTCGCTCGCTGTCACCGTGACCAGCCCGACGGCCTCGAGTGAACGCAGCAGCCGGCTCAGGTATCCGGAGTCGAGTCCCAGCCGTGCACGCAGCAGACGCACCTCGCAGCCGTCGAGTCCAATCTCCCACAGCAGGCGCGCTTCGCCGAGCGGTCGGTCCCGACCGAGGAAGTGGTCGTTGAGCGCGCCGACGCGCTCGGTGACAGTGCGGTTGAAGCGGCGGACCTGCTCGACCATCGCCTCGGACATTCTCTGACCTTAGTCAGTGAACCGAAGCCAGTCAAAGTCGATCGTGCCAAGGGCCGGAGTATGCCGCCGGTTGTCGCCCCTGACCGGCAGTTCATCGGGCGGGTCTTACGGGACACGCGACAACGAGCGGCCGTCAGGAGCTCGGAGACCTCGACCGTGTGACCGGCTGGGTCAAAGCGCTCGGCTTCGTCAACTGTGCCGAAGGCTTCAACCTGACTCCGGCCGCGATCAACGGCTTCAGCGACTCGATCCTGACGCTGTGCGGCGACGCCGGCCGCCATGCCCGTTCAGCGATCGGGGCCGGCGAGCTGCCGTTCGGGATGCCGGTCGAGGTCGAGGCGGTCGTCGCAATCTCCTGACGCCGCCCCGGCGACGAATAGTGGGAGCCGCACGAACCCGTCTCCTCAGGGTGACGGGCGGGGACTCTCGCCTGGGATCGGGAGCCAGTAAAAGGCGTTGAACGCGGCGATCACGGCCACGCCCAGGACGGGCAGCGCGGCGCCAAGCAGGGCGCCGGTCGCGAGCCAGGCCAGTGCGAGTTGAAAGCGCCTGCCGATGGCTTGTGTGCCCGCAGGGTCGAGGGCTTCGCTGAGCAGCTGGTGACGGCTCGCGTACTGCCAGACGGCGTTGAATGTCAGCGCGGTCACGGCAAACGCGATGCCGTAGAAGACGACGGCGGTTCGCTCGTCATGTCCGCTGCGCAGCGCCTCGGCAAGGACCGAGGTGGCGAACGGAAGGAACGCCACGGCCATCAGCAGCAGGGTGTTCAGCAGCAGCATGAGCCGGTCGGCGGCACGGATGTGGTCGAACATGACGTGGTGGTTGGCCCACACCTGTCCGATGAACAGGAATGTGACGGCGTAGGCGAGATAGGACGGCCACAGCTCGACAAGGCCATGCAGCAGGCTCCCGTCGTCGGTCGGTGGCCTGATCTCGAGAACGAGCAGGGTTACGGTGATGGCGAAAACGCCATCGCTGAACGCCACCAACCGCATGGTGTCGCGGTGCGCCGAGGGTGGCTCGGCGGCCCCCGTATCGGTGCGACCTCAGCGGGCTGCCAGTCACAGATCGAGCACGACGTCGTCGCGTGGCTGTGAGCAGCAGATGAGTGCGCTCCCGTCGGCGGGGGGTTCGACCGGGTCGGGGCTGTATTCGAGCTTGCCGGCGATAAGGGTGGTCTCGCAGTTGTGGCAGACGCCGGTGCGGCACGACCAACGGACGGGGACGTCGCATGCTTCGGCGAGCTCGAGCAGGCTGGTGTAGTCACTGCTCCACGGGATGGCGAGGTCGCTGCGGGCGAACTCGATCGTTGGGCCGTTTCCGGGTTGGCCGGCGGGTGGGTGGGGCGTTCGCGCAGGTGTTGCTGCGATGCCGGGCGTCAGACCGGGTGCGGGCCCGAACGGTTCGGTGTGGATGCGTGAGGCGTCGATGCCCATCGCAGCTAGACCAGCGCTGATCTCCTCCATGAACGGTGTCGGCCCGCACAGGTATGCCTCGGCATCGCGTGGTGGCTCGAGTTCGGCGAGCAGTGACGCGGTGAGACGGCCCGCGCTGTCGAAGTCGTGGCCTTCGACGTCGTTTGGACCGGGACGGCTGTAGTACACGTGGGTGCGTACCTTCGGGAGCGACGCGAGGAGAGTTCGGGTCTCCGCGGCGAAGGAGTGGTCGCGGCTGCTGCGTGCGCCGTGCAGCCACCAGATCTCCCGATCGGAATGCTCCTCCGCCAGTGCCTGAAGCATGGCGAGAACCGGGGTGGCACCGATCCCGGCGCTGATCAGCAACACGGGCGCGTGCGTCTGGTCGAGGATGAAGGTGCCACGTGGTGCTGCGATGTCGAGTTGGTCGCCGACGGACAGCCGGGTGTGCAGATAGCCGCTGGCGGCCCCATCGTGTTCGCGCTTGACGGTGATCCGGTAGTAGCCGGCGTCGGGCGGTCCCGAGAGGGAGTAGTTGCGGAGCACCGACCTCTGCCCGTTGTCGGGCTGGATGCGGAGCGTGAGGTACTGGCCGGGGCCCGCGGCGGGGAGCGGTGTGCCGTCAGGGTCCTCAAGGCGGATGGAGATCACGGAGTTGCATTCCGGCTCGATCGCGGTGACGGTCAGTGGGCGGAAGCCGGACCAGGCCGGGGGCGGGCTGGCCGCGATCAAGCCGGCATTCCCGCTGCCGGGTTCTCCGTCGAGCAAGGCGTGGAACGATGTTTGCCAGCCGGCACTGAGGGCGGGGATGCGCAGCGCGCGAAGCAGCTGCTGTCGCGGATGACTGGGGAGATAGAGGAGCGCGCTGACCTCGGCGACCGTCATCTGCTCTGGGCCGGAGGCCACCTTGATGATCTCATCCCCCGCCTGCACGTCGCCCTCCTCGAGCACGCGGAAGTAGAAGCCGGGGCGCCGGTGTGACACGAGCAGGGCGGGAATGCGCGGCTCCTTCATCCGGATCCCGACGCGGTAGCAGGTCACACGTGGTTGCGTGACCTCGCAGAGGGCGCTGCCGATCTGGTAGCGGTCGCCGATACAGACCTCGTCGTCGCTCAGTCCCTCGACGGTGAAGTTCTCGCCGAACTGTCCGTAGACGAAGTCGTCTCGTCCTAGCTCGCGTTCCCAGTAGCGATAGGAGCCGATCTGGTAGACGAAGACGGCGCGCTGCTCGCCACCATGCCCGGCAGGATCGCCTTGCCCGTCGCCGTCGACGTTGAGCTTGCGCACGCGGCGAGGGCCGCTGACAGGGTCCTTGAAGACGCCGGTGAAGACAGTCTTCCCTTGCCAAGGTACGTCCTTTGGCATGCCGACGCTCACCGCCAGAAGGGAGCCCGCCGAGCGGCCGGCGGCCGGCGCTGACCCCGCTTGCCGGAACTTCGATCTCATGCTCGTGCGTCCGCGGCTGCATCGTCGATGAGCTGGATGCGGCCGATCTCGTCGACGCTGAGATTGCGGTCGGCACCGTGGGAAATGACGGTGTGGCCCGGGACCGGCTCGAGCTTTTCACCGTCGATCGTGATCGTCACCTTCTCGGGATAGAACGAGACGACGGCCGCGATGCGCGTAACGCAGAAGGTCTGCCCCTCAACCAAATAGAGGACTCGGCAACGATGTCGGCGTGGGGGAACGCAGGTCGAGATGCTCGTCTCGCTGGACGCGGCATCGTGCGGGGAGTATCGCAGTAGGCGTTGGGGGCGACAGGGAGCAGCACTAGCAAATCGCCCGGCGGGCGAGGCCGTCGCCCAGGTAGGAAGTTACGCAGACGCCGGCTTCCCTTTTCGCGTGGACGTGACAGTGGGCGGTGCCGCCTGCCAGCGGGGTTGCCGGTATGCGAGCGCGGCGGCTGTGTCGTTCTGAGCCGTGCCTAGACCGCGGCACTCGAGCGGCGGATACTGCGCGGGCGATGTCGCAGGAGAGCGTGGAGATCGTTCGAAGGTTCTTGATCGTCGATGTCGATGAGGCGTTGACGTACGCCGATCCCTGCATCGTGTGGAACCCGATTGAGGAGCTGGCGACGCAGGGACACGATGCGGTTCGGGCGAGCCTGGCGCGTTGGAAAGCCGAATGGCACGACTACAAGCTGATGCCTGAGGAGTTCGTGGACATGGGCGACCGCGTCGTTGTGACGGTTCGCTTGCGAGGGCGCGGTCGCGGAAGCGGGGTTGAGATCGACGCCCGCTTCTTCGACGTCTACACGCTCCGCGACCGCAAGATCGTCCGCATGGACCAGTTCACTGAGCGCTCCGAAGCCCTGGACGCCGTGGGGCTGGGGGAGTAGACGTCCGCGCGGCTAGCTTCGGCTACGCCGGGTCGACCCGACGAGATGCGAGTGACGGGCCGCGGCGGCCCCCAGACCGAGTGCTCCGAGCTTGATTGGTTCCTCCTGATCGGCATGGGAATATCGCGCAGTGACCGCGGAGGAACAGCCAAGACAGAGACGCGGGACGGCGGGCGTGATCGCGCCGCCGCCGGTCATCTACCTGGCGTTCCTGGGGCTCGGCTTCGTGCTCGAGGGGCTGTTGCCGGGAGCGGAGCTTCCGGGGTGGGCGCAATGGACCGGGGCCGTGGTCATCGTCGCCGCCGTGGTGCTGGTGATCTCGTTCGAGCGAGCCTTCAAGCGGGCCGGCACCGATGCGAATCCGTATAGGCCCTCGACGACGTTGGCTACCGACGGGCCCTACCGGTTCAGCCGCAATCCCGCGTATCTGGGCATGGCGATCACCTACATCGGAATCACGCTCGCGGCCGAAGCGCCGTGGGCGCTCGTGATGCTCGTTCCGGCAACCCTCCTCATGCAATACGGGGTGATCCTGCGCGAGGAGCGCTACCTCGAGGGCCTGTTCGGCGACGAGTACCTGAGCTACAAGCGGACGACTCGGCGCTGGATCTGAGGTGATCGCCCTCTACTCGCTCGCGCTGCTCGTGAGCGCGCATGGCGGGCTCCGGGCGCGGTAGTCCGCGTGCGAGAGTTTTGGTATGGCCGACTGGACGAAGAAGAACTTCGACGAGCTTCGCGATGTCAGCCCACGGGATGCGCCAATGCAGTGGCGGTTCGCGCGGGAGGCTCTGCGATCGCCCGAGCTCGGCGTTAGCCGCTTCACCTATGACCCGGGAGCCCGGATGCCGTGGGGGCACCGGCATCGTGTGCAGGAGGAGGTCTACGTCGTGGTGTCCGGGTCGGGTCGCGCCAAGCTCGATGACGAGGTCGTCGAGCTCTCAGTTTGGGACGTGCTGCGCGTCGCACCTGCGGTCGTTCGCTCGTCGAGGCCGGCTCGGAGGGTCTCGACGTGATCTGCATCGGTGGTCGCAAGCCCAAGGGAGGCGATACCGAGCGGATCGACGACTTCTGGGCCTGATCGTCGCGACGGCCTAGCGTGTGTCGCTCTAGCGCGCTTTTTGGAGGTCACGCAGACGTACCGGACTTGGCCTGCGCTGGCTTGCGCTTCGAGGCAGATGGGAAATTGGGCGGCGACTGCGGGCTCGTCGCTGCTTCGTGACGGGAACGGCAGTCCGGCATTGGGCCGGACACCGGCGCTGGGGCGCCCATCCGCCGCGCCCGCGGCTCCGTTGCTACCCGTCGTCGAGTGCTCTTGAGATGCGAAAAACGTGACCATCGGGATGACGCACGTGCATCTCGCGAACGCCCCAGGGCTCGTCGGTGGGCGGGTGGGTGACTTCCAGCTGCTCGGAAAGGCATCGCTTCGTGGACGCGGTCGACGTCATCACCCAGATCGACACCCATGCGCCCTTGTCCGCCGTCTGGTCGGCGCCCGGGCCCCCGGTCTCGACGTTGCTGCCGCGGCCGCGGCAGCCCTGCCCGTCACGGCACAGAAGGGGCGCAAGCAGGCGGGTTCGTCCCATACGACCCGAGACTCTCGCCCGAACGAGACACGGAATCGCTGCGCGCTTCACGGCAGCCTTATGCACTGCCTATGCATGCTTCCAGCTTCCGACGGCGATGCTGGTCGAACACGCGACTGCTGGCCCAGCCGGGTGGTCGGCATAACGCGGATGTCGCCCCAATACGTGGTGCACTTCGACGCCGACTACCACCACGTGCGCGACCAGACCGGGTGTTGCCGCTGCGGGCGCGGATCGCTCCGGTGTCATTGGGCCCGCATCCATTACTCGAGGCGGCACTTCTCGAGGATGGCGCGGAGGGCTAATCGAACGGCCTCGACGAGCCTCAGCGTCGCGTCCGCGGAAGGCGGCGGCAAAGCCCAGTCAACGGTGTTCAACCGTCTCAACATCCCCTGGCGGACGCAGCCCTCGAGGCTAAAAACAGCGATGTCGTCGGTGAACCGGAGGGCTGTGCGCAGGTCACGGACGAGCTCGCCCCAGCCGAGCTTCGGCCAAGAGTCGGGATCCACACCGCCACCGGTGCTACCGACCGCGATCATGTCTGCGTCCTCGCCGTAGCTGGCGAGCACCGATGGGCCCAGGCGTCCCAGGTAGCTCGTGTAGAGCATCAGAATGTCGCGGTCCGGGAGGACGCGAGGGGCGCTCGTGATCCGGTGCACGAGGGTCGAGCCCGCCAACCGGTCGTCGACCAGAAACGGAAACTGAAAGCAGTGCACGGGCAGTCCCTCTGCCTGAATCCGTTCGATGAGGCGGGCGTAGCTCTCGGACCCGCGCCGGAGGCGGTCGCCGTCCCGAGCACGCGCCAGTGTCACACGCAAAAGCGCCGGCCAGGCCCTCGGATCGCGCAGCCGCTGTAGCTCCTGCAATGCGGGCTCGAGGTCGAAGGCAACCGCGTCCCAGGAAAGACCCTGGTACTGGCTCCAGCCACGGAAGTCTTCGTACGCCGCCGCGGCCTCGCGGGCGTTGTCGAGCGTGAAGTAGTAGCCATCCTCCTTCGAGACGAGCAACCACGCCACAACCGGCACGCCGGCCCGGTTCAGCAGCCGAACCGCCTCCGCTCGCTGATCGCCCCGATCGAGGACCGCCACCGCAACGCGGGCCCTGAGCTGCGTCAGCGCGGCGACCGTCGCCGGGTCCGCGACAAGCCGGGCGAACTCGCCCCCGGGCAGCTCGGACGCAAAAGTCAGCGCTGGGCGCCTGCGTGTCCCCGGGGTCATGACAAGAGAGAAAACCAGGGCCGGAGCGGATCAGGAAGGACACTGCTGGTTGCCGTACAGCGACTGCCCGCTGGCTCGACGCTCAAGCATGAAGGGACATGCCGTCAAATCCTCGACTATCACCGCGCGGTCTTCGCGGGTGCGACGCGGAGGCGACACGACCAGGCTTCGTGCCGTCACCAAACGATAGCCCACACGTCTGTCACCACCGAACACTTCGCAGCTCATCCTTCCGCACGGTCGCCGCGGGAGATGCGATTCCCAAGGACTCCGTCGTTTCGATCAACGGTGAGGCACGTCCCCGAGCATCCGTGCCAGGGCCAATTCCGCGTCTCGGGTCTGAAGGCCGCGCTTCATCGCGGCGCCAATCCGCCTTTGCGCCTCGGGCTCGCGCACGCCCTCGCCGAAGAGGTCGGAATCGCGACGGAAATCCTCGGCCGGCGCGAGTGCGACCGCATTGACCCGGTCCTTGACCGCGGCATGGCCAGCGGCTGGGAACCCAGCGATCCGGCGGGCGAGCGATCCGACGAAATCGCCGAGCTCGTCGGCGGGCAGCGCTCGATTGATCCACCCGTACCGTTCGGCCAGGTCCGCGTCGTAATCCTCAGCGCTCAACATGACCTCGAGCGCTCGGCCGCGCCCCATGAGGCGCGCGAGATGTTGGGCAGCGCCTCCGCCAGGGATCACACCGAACGCCGGCTCGAACTGGCCGAAGATCGCCGACTCTCGGGCGGCAAAGCGCATGTCGCAGGCCAGCACGAATTCGCTGCCGGCGCCGCGCACGCGACCCTCGATTCGCGCAATTGTGACGAGGCGGCTTGCGCTCAGATAGCGAAACAGAAGGGCGATCGATGCCTCACCGGTGAGCTTCGCCGCCTCCGCGCGGTACTCGTCGACCCTGGTCAGGTCGACGTGGGAGATGAAGTAGTCGGGGTCGGCGCTCTTGAACACGACTACACGGACGGCGTCGTCGGCCTCAGCACGCTCGATCAGTGAGACAAGGTCGCGAACCAACTCGGGCCCGAGAAGATTCATGGGCGGAGCCGCGATTTCCGCGAACAAGACGCCTTCCTCGCGTCGAATGGTCAGCGTCTCGAAGCTGCCGGGAAACGCTTCAGTCGTGACCGACATGTCGATCGCTTCCTCCTCGCTGTCAGCGCTCATCGCGCAGCTTGTCGAATGATCGAGACAACCACCCTCGTCATTGAGCGGGCGACCCGTCGTTCCGGGTCTCGATGGCCGTGACGGCGTTGTCGAAAGCGCTCTCAAGGCGTCCCTTGCCGACGCTGCCGAGCACGAGCCCCAAGAAGCGTCCCTTGAGATTCTTGCCCTCGCGGACCACGGTGTAGTCGATCTCGGTCGTGCCGTCGGAATTGCGCTTGAGGTCGTAGGTGTGGCTCGAGTTACCACCCCAGGTGTTGGAGTCGGTGGTCTTCAGGACAATGTGGTTGGGGCTGGACCAGTCGTAATGCAGCCGCTCCCAGATTCCGCCCGAGCCTTCGGTGACGTCGGCCTCGGTAGCGCTCCGGGAATGCACCTTTAGGTCGCTGTCGGCGCTGTTTGGAAATAGCTCCGACCGGCCCGACCCGAAGTCGGTGAGGCCGGCGATGAACTGTTCGGGGGTTGCGGTGGTCGTCTGGTGAAAGTGGAGTGTGGACATGTGTGGCCTTTCGGTTCGCGATGACTAGGTCAGAGTCGCGGTTCGCGTGTCAGGGCGTGCGCAAGCGTACGGCTCGCGCCGATGACGTGGTTGCGAGGACAGATGCCGAGCGTGGTGGACCTTGTGCGGCGCTTATGGGAGGGGCTCGCTGTCAGCCCCTCCCGGGGGTGTCCATTTTTGCTTTGGCTAGGGCTGGAAGTGGGTTATCGCTCGACAACCCCGCGTAACGCCTGCGTAACGGTCCGGTCTAGCGTCGCATTGCATCCCCACGCAAGGAGCCCAGCCATGCCGCTGTTTCATGCCAAACAGGCATTCAGAGTCGTCCGTGGGCGTTCTGTAACCCGAAGCGTCGCGGTGGTCGCCGTCCTGGCGGCACTGCCGGCGCCGGCCACCGCGGGAGCTCAACCGCCCATCCGCGCAGGTGATACGCAGGCGGAGGGACGGGCGAAGTACAACTTCCGGTTCTCCCCGCGTGTCGGCACGCCGACCACGACCTTCCGCGCCACCTTCAAGGCGCCGTTTCCGGCGGACGGAGTGAATACCGACTACACGCTCGAGGGCGTGGGCCCGCGGGGTTGCGCCAGCATTTTCCGGTTCACGATGGGTCGCGTTCGCCGAGGCCAACGGGTGGTCATCAGCCTGAGGGCGGTCAACAGCCTCTACTTCGGGTTTCGCCGCACGTGGTGCCGCGGCTCGTACGTCGGCTACGTGTACTACACGAGCCCCGGGTTCCAGCCGGACAGGCTCATCGGGTACTTCTCGTTCGGTGTGGGGACGCCCCCCGTCAGCCTGGCGCCCTGACCAGGCGTTCCGCGACGCAGCAGATCACCGCTGTGGCGCACGGACGTCGCTGCCACGCCGCAAGAACGCGACGCAGCCGGCGAACGCGATCCCGACCATGCCGCCGGCGATGCCGAACAGGATGTCTTCCGCCGAGTCGCGCTTGCTCGGCTGCAGCGCCGTGTCGAACAGCCGATCGCCGGCGTATTCGCCGAGTTCCCAGACGACGGTGAGGGCGATCACCGCCGAGATCGCCACGAGCCCCACGAGGAGTAAGTCGCGGATCCGGTGACCCAGCGCCTCGACCAGGGCCCACCCGGCGAGGGTGCCGCCGATCGCGTGCGCGAGCGCGCTCGTCTTCCGCGGGCCGACGGGAGAATCGATCCAGATCATCCAGAGGACCAGCGTGAGCCCGAAGGCCACGGGCAGCAGCACCCTGCCGGGCACACCGACGACTCGCCCGGCAACGAGCCCTGCGAGGCACATCGCGCACATGATCGCGGCGGCGCCGTTTCGCTCCGAGACGAAGCCGATCGCGGGCCAAGCCAGCAGGGCCAGAGCCAGCGCGAAGGCGAGAAGGTCGAGCCGAGGGCGTAGCGTGTCCACGGCCAAGAGCGTAGGCACCGGTCTCAACGGCCTCCGGTACGGGTTCACCGACACGGGGGCGGATCATGTGGGCGAGAACGTCCTCGCGCTCGACCTCGCGGGTCGTCGGTAGACGGTGGCCCGATGATGCGATAGTCATCGACATGCCGCAACCCCTGCTGGCCGCGTGGGCTGACAGTCGGCGAAAGGAGGATCAGTGGTAGAGGCACTTAGCGCGGAAGAGGTTCTGAAGCGGGAGATCTCGCGCTTCCAGGCACGCTTCGAGCGGGCCAACGCCGAGGCTCAGGAGGCCCGTGCGCAGGTCGAGAAATTGGAGCAGGCGCTGGCCGTCCTGGAGGGCAAGGACAGCCAGCCGAGCAAATGACCCACAGAATCGCGCCTCGCTCAGTCCTGGTCCGAGAGGTCCAGGATCCTGATGTTCCGGAACGACACGACATCCTGAGGCGCCCCGTGGGACTGCAGACCGATGTAGCCCACCAACCCGCGGGAACTTGAGTCGGGGTCGTTGGGCCGGCCCGGGAACGGGACGCCGGGCAGGTTCTCGTACTCGTTGATGGTCACCCCGTTGCGGATGACCGTGTAGTGCTGGCCGACCACGCGGATCTCGAGGTCGTTCCAGACGCCCACGGGCGTCGTCCGCGCCTGGGCGGCATTCACGTCCGCGAAGCCGTAGACCGAACCGGTCTTGCGCGGGTCGTTCGGCGGCCCGTCGGGCGAGTCGTTGATCTGCACCTCATGGCCGCAGTTGACCGCGATCCAGCCCTCGGGGTTGACCGTCTGCGGGTTCCCGTTGAACGTCATCGGGCATCCCGGAACCGGCGGCCGCGGCGCCGGGAAGCGCACGTGCACCCCGCTGTTCGCCCGCTGGCCGGCGATCGGCGAGTCGTCGCGGAATTGCAGCCGCAGGGAGAAGTCGCCGTACGGCCTGGCCGCGTACCACAACACGCCGAGGTTCGGGGGACCGGGCGCGGCCCTCAGGGTGCCGTCCCGCTGGAGGGTTAGCGACGATCCGCCCGCGTATCGCCACCGTTCGAAGCACTTACGGCTCCCGTCGAAGATCACCTCGTAGCCGCGTTCGCGGTGACCACGATCCTTCCCGCAGCGTGCACCGTCGTCGCCATCGCGTCCACCGTCCGCTTCTCGCTCCGAGTCGCGCGCTGCGCCGTTCGGCAGGGCGACGATGGCAGCAAGCGTCACGACGCCTAGCAGCGCAAAGAGCTTCCACATGACTTCCTCCCTCGTCGCCCTACCAGGTACATACCCAGATCCGCGTGATCGCGGCGGTACGGCTAACCGCACCCGCGGTCGCCTGCAGGCTTCACTGAAACGGCGGATGGAGGTTGGCACCGTGCGTCCCATGCCTCCCCACACCCCCACCGACCGCACTCCCGGACAAGGCCGCCCCGGGCCTCAGGCCGTTCGGTTGATCGACCGGATCAGAAAGCTCGTGGCCGAGCAGCGGCGCCTGGACGATGACGACAGCGAGGACCGCCGGCGCGACGCCAACCGGCGCGAGATCGCGCGCCTGAAATGGCGCCTGGCGAACGTCATGAAGCGCGAGCTGAGCCCGGGTCCCGGGCTGCGCCTCGCCCTGGGCCTGAGGCTCTAACGAGCTGCGTCGCGCCGGAACGGGCGCCGCAGGAAGCGCCCGATCCGGTAGCCGAGGCGGCCTCGGATGTCGGCGAGCTCCTGCTGGAGCTTCGCTTTGCCCGCTTCGGATGCCGCAAGGGAGCCCCGGAGCTCGGCCCCCTCGCGCGTCAGCACCTCGACCGTGCCGCGCAGGCTCTCGACCTCCGTCTCGAGGTCGTCCGCCCTGCGGGTCACGTCCGCCAGGCCGGTCCGGTGCTCGAGCTCGGTCCTGTGGAGCCGCTCGCGCGTCTGCGCCAGGTCGCGCAGCGCATCCTCCCTCAGGGCCGTGGCCGACGCGGCGCGGTCCTCGACCTCATTGAGCCGGAGCTCGAGGTCGTGCTGGCGCTGCCGGGCCGCGTCCCGCTGGATCTCCGTGGCCCGCTTCGTCAGCTCCTCCTCCTGGAGCGAGCGCTCGAGCTCGCGGGAGCCGTCCCGCAGCTCGCCCACCAGGGCGCGCAGGGTCTCCACTGTCTCGTCCTGGTCGGCGAGCCGGCCCTCGGCCACGTGCAGGGCCCGGCGCCAGACCTGCGGGGCCCGGTCCTTCGCGCTCTCCGCCACGATGCCCGCGTAGCGGTCGACCAGGGCGATCTCGGCGATCGACAGCTTGGACGACAGCCGCTCGAGCAGCGCGCTCAGATAGAGCGGCTCCTTGTGGTCCGGATACGGATGGACCCCGTACGGCGTGGTAAGCACGATGCGCCCGCCGGGCCGAAGCACGCGCCTGGCCTCCTTGAGCAGCTTCCACGGATCAAGCTGGTGCTCGAGCACCTCCCCGAGCAGGACGGCGTCGAAGCTGCGGTCGGGGAACCCCACGGCGCGGCCCTCGCCGACCCTGAAGTCAACGCGTTCCCTGACCTCTGCCTCCTCCTCGTCGAGCCGGTCCCGCGCGGCGCGGATCGCCTCGTGCTCGCGGTCGATGCCGACCACGCGGTGCCCCTCGCGCGCGAGGAGAATGGAGGCGATCCCCTGGCTGCAGCCGATGTCGAGCACATCCGGACCGGTGACCTGCGCGCACATCCAGTGGACGCGGCGCCGCGAGACTCGCTGGAACTCGCGGCTACCGACCGTGCCCTCGTAGACCTCCGCGATCCGGTCGTGGTCGATCAACAGCGCCATCATAGGATCGGCCTAGGAGGGCACGGCGTACCATGCGGGGCACCCAAACGAGGGAGGGCTGTGATGGCTGGCCAGGCAGGCCGGGCGGCGGTTGCCGAGTTCCTCGAGCGCGAGGGCGTGCCGTACGAGGTGGTGGAGCACGAGCGGACGGAGACCGCGGTGGCGGAGGCGCGAGCCGCCGGCGTGCCGCCCTCCGACGTGGCGAAGACCGTCGTGGTGCGCGACCACGACGGGGTGCGCCTTGCGGTGATCCCGGCCTCCGAGCGCCTGGACATGCACAAGCTCAAGGAAACGGTCGGGTCGAAGGGGCTGCGGCTCGTGACCGAGGAGGAGATTGCGGAGGAGTTCGACGACTTCGAGGTTGGTGCAGTGCCCCCGTTCGGGCCCATGCTGCACGCGCTCGAGCTGGTGGATCAGCGCCTCCTCGACCACGACCGCATCCTGTGCTCCGGTGGGGACCACGAGCACGGCGTGCTCGTCGATCCGCACGACCTCGTGCGGGCCGGGCAGGCGCGCGTGGCCGACATCTGCGAGGACTGATCGCCGCCCCTCGAGCCGGTCCGCCGGCGCGTCCGGGCGTCCCCGCTGCCGGCGGCGGGTAATAGCGAGCTGCCATGCCGCTCATCGGCCTCCACTGCTCGCACGAGCAGATACCTCCCAGCCGCCTCCTGACGCACGTGCGCGAGGCCGAGGCCGCCGGGTTCGGCGCAGCCATGTCCTCCGATCACTTCTCGCCGTGGAGCGAGCGGCAGGGCGAGTCCGGCTTCGCGTGGTCGTTTCTGGGGGCAGCGCTCCAGGCGACGGCGCTGCCCTTCGGCATCGTCAACGCGCCCGGTCAGCGCTACCACCCGGCGATCGTCGCGCAAGCGGCGGCCACCCTGGCGGAGTTGTTCCCCGGCCGGCTGTGGGTCGCGCTCGGCACCGGCGAGGCCTCGAACGAGCACATCACCGGTGAGCGCTGGCCTCCGAAATCACAACGCAACGCGCGGCTGCGCGAATGCGTGGACGTCATGCGGTCCCTGTTCGCCGGCGAGGTGGTGAACCACGAGGGCCTGGTGGTGGTCGACCGGGCACGGCTGTGGACGCTGCCCGCCGAGCCGCCGAGCCTGGTCGGCGCCGCCGTGAGCGCCGAGACGGCGCGCTGGTGCGGAGGCTGGGCGGACGGGCTGGTCACGATCAACCAGCCCGCGGAGGCTCTCGAAAGGCTGATCGCCGCATTCCGGGAGGGCGGCGGGGAGGGAAAGCCGCTCTACCTGCAGGTCCACCTCAGCTGGGCCGAGACGGACGAGGAGGCGGTGCGCATCGCCCACGACCAGTGGCGCACGAACGTGTTCAGCCCACCGCTCTGCTGGGACCTCGAGACGGTCGAGCAGTTCGACCTCGCGGCGGCGCACGTGCGCCCGGAGGACCTGCACCAGGCGGTGCTGGTATCCGCCGACCCGGCTCGGCACGTCGCCTGGCTGCGCGAGCTCGCCGAGCTGGGGTTCGAGCAGATCCACCTGCACCACGTCGGCCAGGACCTGCGCCCGTTCATCGAGACCTTCGGCGAGCGGGTTCTGCCCGAGCTGCCGGCATGAAGCGCAAGGTGACCAGCGACGTCTGGTGGAAGAACGTCGTCATCTACTGCCTGGACGTGGAGACCTTCCTGGACGCCGACGGCGACGGCACTGGTGACCTGACTGGCCTGGGAGCGAGGATCGACTACCTGGCGGGACTCGGGGTCGGCTGCCTCTGGCTGATGCCGTTCATGCCGTCCCGTCAGCGCGACGACGGCTACGACATCGTCGACTTCTACGGCGTCGACCCCAGGCTCGGGACGCTCGGCGATCTGGTCGAGCTCGTACGTACGGCCGGAGACCGCGGGATGCGCGTCGTGGCCGACCTGGTCATGAACCACACCTCCGACCAGCATCCGTGGTTCCGGGACGCGCGACGCGGGCCCGAGTCGCCTTTCCACGAGTTCTACGTGTGGAGCAACGAGAAGCCCGACGAGAAGCCCGGGGATGTGGTCTTCCCCGATCAGGAGCGCTCCAACTGGGCCTTCGACGAGGAGGCGGGGCGCTGGTACCTGCACCGCTTCTACTCGCACCAGCCGGACCTGAACGTGTCGAACCCGGAGGTCCGCGACGAGATCGCACAGGTCGCGGGCTTCTGGCTCGAGCAGGGGCTCAGCGGGTTCCGCGTGGACGCCGTCCCGTTCCTGATCGAGCCCATCGGCTTGCCGGAGGACGCGGTGCAGGATCCACACGAGCTGCTCCGCGACTTGCGCGGGTTCATCGGCAGGCGCAGGGGGGAGGCCGTGCTGCTCGGCGAGGTCAACCTTGCGCCCGACCAGCAGCGCGAGTTCTTCGGCGACGAGGGTGGAGACGAGCTGCAGCTGATCCTTTCCTTCACTGTCAACCAGGCGATGTTCCTGGCGCTGGCGCGGGAGGAGGCGGCGCCGCTGGCGTCGGCCCTGGAGGCGCTCCCTCCCATCCCCGAGGACTGCCAGTGGGCCAACTTCGTCCGCAATCACGACGAGCTGACGCTCGACAAGCTCACGGATGACGAGCGCCAGGAGGTCTTCGCGGCGTTCGGGCCTGACGAGGAGATGCAGCTTTACGGCCGCGGGCTGCGACGGCGGCTCCCCACCATGCTGGGGGGCGACCAGCGTCGCATCCGCATGGTCTATTCGCTCGCCTTCTCGCTGCCGGGCACCCCGGTGCTGTTCTACGGCGAGGAGATCGGGATGGCCGAAAACCTCGCCATCGAGGGGCGCTACAGCGTCCGGGCGCCCATGCAGTGGTCCGACGAGCCGCAGGGAGGATTCACCACGAGCGGCGAGGCTTGCCGTCCGGTCGTGGAGGACGGTCCGTTCGGTATCCGCGAGGTCAACGTGGCGCGTCAGCGCCACGATCCCCATGCCCTGCTCAACTGGATGGAGCGTCTGACCCGCCGCCGGCGCGAGTGCCCGGAGCTCGGCTGGGGGCGCTGGACTCTGCTCGACCCCGGCGATCCCGCCGTCTTCGCTCACCGAGCCGACTGGGACGGCTCCACGGTGGTGGCGGTTCACAACCTAGGCGGCCGCGACGCCAGAGCCCGGCTGGAGCTCGGCGAGGACGGCGCGCTGATCGACCTCTTTCAGGACGAGGAGCACCGCCTCGAGGGCGGCTCGGTCACGCTGGCGCTGCGTCCCTACGACGCCCGCTGGTTCCGCATCCGCCGCCCCGGACAGCGCCTCCCGCCGTAGATCAGGACAGGAAGCGGTTCATCCTGCGGAGCCAGTCGCGCTGGTGCTGGAACAGGAAGCCGTGGCCCGCGTCGGGGTAGATCTTCATGCGGGCTCGCCGCAGGTGCCGGCCGAGGTAGCGCTGGTTCGGCACGGGGAGGACGGGGTCCAGCTCGCCTCCGCCGACCAGCACCGGCAGCCTCAGCCGAGACAGCGGGCGTCCCGTCGGATCGCCCCCGATGAGCCAGCTCGCGCTCGCCCCGAACTGCGCCTGGGCGACCTCGGGCGGCGCTGCCGGGCTGGCGCTCGGGTAGGAGGTGATCCCGCGCGCGAACGCCTCGCCCGCCGTGGGATCGGTCGGGAAGAGGGCTGCAGAGAGGGTGGCTTGGGCCGTTGCGGGGTCGGTCAGATCGGCGATCACGTCCGCCGCCGGAGGGGTCGCTTTGCCGTTCCCCGGCGCGGTGGCGCACAGCACGAGGCGCCGCACGCGCCGCGGATGCTGGCGGGCGAGCGACTGGGCGATCATCCCGCCCATCGACCACCCGAGCACGTCCGGACGCCCAAGGCGCAGCGCGCGAATCAGCGCGGATGTCCTCCGGGCCATGCGGCCGATCGTCAGCGGACCGCGGCCGGCGCTGCTTCGCCGGATGCCTTCGTTGTCGAAGACGATGACTCGCCTGCGGGCCGCCAGGGCGTCGACGAAGCTGGGCGGCCAGGCGTCCATCGAGCCCGACAACCCCATGATCATCACCAGCGGCGGACCTTCGCCGACCGAGCGGTAGCCGACGGTGCCCTTCCCCGCCTGAACCGTGCGGATCGGCACGTCGGTGATCGAGCGAGGCTGGGCGGCGAGCGCCGACCCGGGCAGCACGAGGATGAGGACTAGTGCGAGCGCGATGACGCGCCAGGGGTTCATGCCGAGGCCGGCCATGCCACCTCCACCTTAGGGTGGACGTTTACACGGCTCCAACAGGTGGGTCCGGTGCGGCGCCTACGATCGCGGCCATGGCAGGGTTCCCTGCATCTCGGCCGGCCGGGTCTCCGACCGAGCGGTCGCCCGCTCTCGCCGTGCTCACGGGTGGCGAGCACGCGCATGTGCCGGAGCCGCGCGACGCCGCCGTGATCGACCTCGGGTCGAACTCGTGGCGCCTTGTCGTATACCGCTACCTGCCCGGCGGCTGGTGGCGTCGAACGGGTCAGCTGCAGGAGCCCGTGCGGATCGCCGAGGGCCTCGCCGCCTCCGGCCGGCTCGGCCCGGCCGCGGTCGCGCGCGGACTCGAAACGCTCAGGCTGTTCGCGCGCTACTGCCGCGCGCGGCGGGTGGGGCCCGACCAGGTCGAGGCCGTCGCGACCAGCGCGGTGCGCGACGCGGCCAATCGTGACGATCTGCTCTCGCCCGCGCGCGCGGCCACCGGCTTCGACATCCGCGTCCTGACGGCGGAGCAGGAGGCCCACAGCGCCTACCTCGCCGCGGTTAACTCGAGCACGCTGACCGACGGCACCGTCCTCGACCTGGGCGGCGGCAGCCTCCAGCTAGTCGCGGTCAGCGGGCGGCGGGCGCGCGCGTATGGCTCCTGGCCGCTGGGGGCCGTGCGAGTGACCGAGCGGCTGCTCCCGGGGAGCGGACCCGTCTCGCGCAAGGACCTGAAGCGCGCGCGGGCCGCGGCGCGTGCGGAGCTGGCCGACGCCGTGTGGCTCGACCGGACCGGCCCGCGGCTCGTCGCGGTCGGCGGTGCGGCGCGCAACCTGGCGACGGCCACCCAGCGCGCGCGCGGCCTCGACCGGGCCGGCATCCAGGGACATGTCATCGGTGCGGACAAGCTGCGCGGGCTTGTCACCGAGCTGGCGCGACTGCCCGCTTCCGGGCGCGCCCTGCCGGGCATCAAGCCGTCCCGCGCCGACATCATCCTCGCCGCCGCCGTGGTGCTCGACGCGGTAGTCGACCTCGGCGGGTTCGACGGGATCGAGGTCACGCGAGCCGGGCTGCGCGAGGGTGTGTTCTTCGAGCGGCGTCTCTTCGCGGGACGGTCGCCTTTGGTGCACGACGTCCGGGCGGCCTCGGTTCGCGATCTCGCCGTGCTCCACGGGGCCTGCCTGCGGCACGCCGAGCACGTGGCGGACCTCGCGGTACAGCTGCACAACTCACTCGTGGCCGCGGGCGTGATCGCCCCCGCCGCTGATGAGCGAGCGCTCCTGCGGGCGGCGGCCACGCTGCACGACCTCGGCATGACGATCGGCTACGACGGGCACCAGGGCCACTCCCACTACCTGATCCTCAGCGCCGGGCTCCCCGGTTTCGGGCCGCGCGAGCTTGCGCTGATCGCCCAGACCGTCCGCTATCACCGCAAAGGCATGCCCGACCTCGACGAGCTGAGTGCCTTCGCCGGGCGCGGGGACCGCGAGCTGGTTCAGCGCTGCGCGCTGCTCGTGCGGCTGGCCGAGCTCCTCGAGAGCGGGGAGGACCAGTCAGTTCGCCAGGCCCGGCTGGAGCCCGACGGCGACGACGGCCTCCGCCTCCGGCTGCAGGGAGACGACAGTCTGGCTCGATGGTGCGCCCGGCGGCAGATGGGCGAGGAGGCGTTCCGCCGGGTCTTCGGCCGCCGGCTGGTCGCCTGATTTAGAGGCTGCCTCAAGCAGCCTCTTACCGGCCGCCGTCCAGCACTCCCCGCACCTCGGACCACAGTGCGCCGTAGGCCTTCGCCGCGGAGGTGCGCGGATGGCTGAGCACAACCGGCGCCCGGCGCGGCCCCATCAGCTCCACGACGCTCGCCGAGGGCACGACCACCTCGCCAACGCCGTTGGTGTCGCCGGGCAGCGTGGAGACGATCTCGCGGTGCAGGCGCTTGCGCCGGTCGACCATCGAGAAGAACGCGAGCACCTCCGGGGAACGCGTCGGCTGATCGTCCAGGAAGGCGCGTAACTGCTCGAGGGTTCGGACCGACAGCGTGGAGGGCACGAGCGGCACGAGCAGCAGGTCGGCGGCGTCGAAGACGCTCTCAGACACCAGCGAGATCGACGGGGCGCAGTCGAGGATTGCGAGGTCGTACCGGTCCTCCAGCGACGCCAGCACCCGGCCGACCCCGCGCAGCGGCTTCTTCGCCTTGTCGAGCACGAGGTCGAGGTGGCGATACGAGAAGTCCGCCGGCAGCAGATCGAGCCCCTCCACGTCGGTTCCCTTCAGGACGTCGAGAGGGTCGCGCCGCCCGCGCACCAGTTTCCGCCCACCGCCCTTGACCTTCGGCTTCACCCGGAGCAGGAAGGAGGCGGCCCCCTGGGGGTCGAGGTCCCAGAGCAGGGTGCGATGGCCGGCGCAAGCGGCCAGTGCGCCGAGATTGACGGCCGCGGAGGTCTTTCCCACCCCGCCCTTGATCGAGTATGTGGCGACGATCTTCACGCCGGGTCTGCCTTCGGGAAGGTCGCGCGCATGACGTCCCGCCGCTCCTCTGACGCGAACACCTCGAAACGCTCGGCGAAGGCGTGGCGCGCCGCGGCCTGATCGGCGCGCAGGGCCTCGACCACGAGCCCGACGCCCATCAGGGCCCGAGGCCCACCCGGCTCGGCCGCGAGGTCGTCGCCCATCCCTCGCAGCAGCTCAGCCTGGACGGCGCGGTCCTGGAACCGGCCGAGCACGTCCTGGAAGCCCTTGAGGGCCGAGACCATCGACTTGACCACCGAGCTTGGGAACAGGTCGCCGAACAGCTCGAGCAGGTAGCGGAGCTCCTTGCCGCGCTTCCGGAGGTCGTGAAGCGCCTCCGCCGGGCTCTCGTCGTCGATCCGGAGGCCGTCGCGGACCATCCGGCGGTACACGGATCGGATTCGGTCTGCCGCCACTGCCTCAATCGGCATTGCGGCACGAGGCCGGTCGGCCGCGGGGTCGGCATGGGGCCTGCCCTCGGCCAGCGCTCGCCACTCGACCAGGCACTCCGCGAAGCGGCGGCCGCGCAGCCCGCGCCGCAGGGGGCTGAGCGCTCCGGCGCGCCGTCGGGAGAGCAGTGCGTGCAGCGGGGCGAGGTCGGCGCCGCGCTCGTGGGGGAGCGCCGCCGTCAGCTCGCCCCATTCGAGGAGCTGCACGTCGAGGTCGCGGACCGGGCCGGTGAGCGCTTGCACCCAGCGGAGCTCCGCCCGCAGGTGCGCGCGCTGGGTGGGCGGATGCACCCCACGCATCTCGCGAAGCACGGACCGAGCCCGCCGGACAGATACGCGCAGGTCGTGGAGGAACTCGGTGTCGAGGTCGTCGAGGGTCCCCGGCAGGTTCGCCTCGGCTATGTCGGCGAGGCGCGAGAGCACCGCCCCCGCCGCCTCCTCGGCGGGCGTCCCGCGCGCCAGCTTCACGCCGACCTTCGACGAGGTCCAGCCGGCGCGGGCTCCGGCCAGCTCCGCCGCTTCGTCGAACAGCGGCACCGGCGCGGGGGCCAGCCCGAGTTTCCCCGTCAGCTCGCGCGCCACCCGGTCGAACGCCTTGTCGTACCCGAGCACGGGCCGCACCGTCAGGCGCGGCGCGAGGGCGGCCCGAGCGCGTCCGTCGGCCGTTACCTCCGCCTCCTCCAGCTCGAGCCGCACCACGGTCTTGGCGTCATCGTTCAGCACGGCCACCGGTCGTGTCCGGCTGCGCACACGCACGATCGGCAGCAGCGCGCGCACGCCGATCACCTCGGCGAGCCGGTCACGCACCGGCCCGGCCGGCAGCTCGTCGGCGAGGTGCCGCGGCGCGGAAGCCACATTTGCCGTTCGCGGGGGGCCCCCGGCCTCGTGCAGTGTCAGCGTTCTCGAGACGGCGCGCCCGGAGGAGAGGTCCGCGGAGAGGCCTGCTGCGCGCAGGCGACCGTCGAAGGTGTCGAGAAGCACCCGGTCGAGCGTCCTCGGCCTGCTGACCTTCACCTCGAGATGGTCGGCCAACCGGTCAGCGAGGGCGGCACCGTCCAGGGATGCCGGCAGCACAAGCTCGAGCCCCGCGGACCGCACGGGCGGTAAGTCTGCCACGCACTCGGTTCGGGCAAGATACCGGTGCGATGAAGCGCGTCTACCTGCTGCGTCACGCCAAGTCGAGTTGGAAGGACGGCTCGCTACCCGACCGCGAGCGCCCCTTGGCGGGGCGGGGGAAGCGGGGGGCGAAGGCCATGGCCCGCCACCTCGAGGCGGAGCGGATCCGACCGGATCTCGTGCTGTGCTCGTCCGCGCGCCGGACCCGCGAGACGCTCGAGCTCGTCAAGGGCGCGTGGGGCGATGGGGTTGAGACCAAGGTCGACGAGGCGCTCTACGGTGCGAGCGAACCGGAGCTGCTCGCGCACCTCAAGGCGCTCCCCGAGGAAGTGGGCTCGGTCATGCTGATCGGGCACAATCCCGGGCTCGAGGACCTCGCGCTCGCGCTTGCCTCCGACGGAGCGGGGCTCGCGCGCATGAGAGAGAAGTACCCGACCGCGGCCCTCGCGACGATCGACCTGCCGGCCAAGCGATGGAGCACCGTCCGGCGGCGCAGCGGCGAGCTGGTCGGCTTCGTCGGGCCGAAAGACCTCGAGTAGTGCGGGGCAGTGACGGAGCTGGTTTGGATCGGCCCAGTCTGGTAATAGCTCCGGGGATGTTGAACGCGATCAGCGAGGAGGGCTCGGGATGAGCCAGAGCGAGGAAAGTGCCGCCGACAAGGTGAGCGAGACCACGAGCGCGGCCGGCCAGACGGACGGACCGGCGGTGGGCGGGAACGGCGAGCCGGTCGTCCAGGAGACCGAGGACCAGGGCGGTGGCGGCAAGGGCAAGGCGGCGGCCGTTGTGGCCGGTGCCGGGGCGGCGGTTGCCGGGATCGCCGGCGGGATCGCGGTCGCGGCGCGCGACTCGCGTCGCCGGGTGCTGGGCGTGCCGGTCGGCAAGCAGAACCGCGTCCAGCGGACCGCGAGCACCGTCGTCGACAAGGCGAAGGAGCCGGCGCAGAAGCTGGGCTCGCGCTTCTCGAGGGACTGAGCCGCGGCAAGCGGAGCGCCGCGGGCCATAATCCCGCCCGTGAGCACTCCGAGCGTCGTCATCCTCTGCGGCGGCCGTGGCACTCGGCTCCGCGAGCAAACCGAGACGATCCCGAAGCCGCTCGTCGAGATCGGGGGGCGGCCGATCCTCTGGCACGTCATCCGCATCTACGCGGAGCAGGGGTTCGAGCGCTTCGTGCTCTGCACCGGCCACAAGGGTGAGCTGATCCAGGCGTTCGTCGAGAACGACGGGCTTCCCCAGGGCCTCGAGGTCGACTGCATGCCGACGGGAGAGGAGACCCCGACCGGCGGGCGGATCGCCCGGGTTGCGGACCGCCTACGCGGCGAGTGCTTCTGCGTCACGTACGCGGACGGCGTCGCCGACATCGACCTCGCGGAGCTGCTCGAGTTCCACCGGAGCCACGGTGCCCTCGCCACCATGACGGTCGTCCAGCCGGAGCTCCAGTTCGGCGTAGCCGAGTTGAACGGCGATGGCCACGTCCGGGGGTTCACCGAGAAGCCCCGCTACGACGGCTGGGTCAACGGCGGGTTCTTCTGCTTCGAGCCGGAGGCGCTCGACTACATCGGACCGGATTCCGTGCTCGAGCGCGACTCGCTGGAGCGGCTCACGGCCGACGGCCAGCTCCGCGCGTTCCGCCATAGGGGCTTCTGGGACTGCATGGACACCTACAAGGACGCGGTCCTTCTGAACGACCTCTGGGCCGAGGGAAGGGCCCCCTGGAAGGTCTGGTCCTGAAGGAACTTCACGCGCTCCGGCGAAAACCGGGGCCGTGACGCGAACGGGCACGACAGCACTCACGCTTTCCGACGAGATCCGCCAGCGCTTCGACGAATTCTCCCGCTCGCAGAAGGACGTCGGCCAGTACATAGTCGACCACCTCGAGGAGGCCGCGTTCCACACCGCGGAGGAGCTGGCCCGGCGCGCCAACACCTCGAGCTCGACAGTCGTGCGGTTCGCCCAGGCGCTCGGCTTCGAGGGTTTTCCGGAGCTCCAGTCGGCGGCCCGCGACGAATACCGCCGGGCGCGCGAGAGCGGCGCCGGCGGCAGCGACCTGTCGAGCACGCCGCTCTTCCCGATCGACCAGACCGAGTTCGAGGCCGCGCTCGCCGCAGACCACTCGAACGTCGTCGACACTGCGCGCAGGGTCGACCGCGACGAGGTGGCGGCGGCGATCGACCTCGTCTCCCACGCCGACCGGATCGTGCTCTGCGGCACGGACCAGATGGCCTTCTTCGCGAGCTACCTCCGGCACCTCCTGATGCTGCTCGACCTGCGCGCCGAGGTGGTGGCCTCGCCGAGCCAGGAGAACCTCGCGAAGCTCGGCCGCGTGAACGACAAAACCGTGATGATCGGCTTCTCCGCCGGCCGGCCGCACCCGCTCGTGGTCCGCGCGATGAAGCTCGGCCGCAACCGCAACGCCGCGACGATCGCGATCGCCGACGCCACCCTCTCCGAGGTGGCGAAGCTGGCCGACCACCGGCTCTACTACTCGTCGAACAGCCCCGCCTTCGTCCGCTCGCATGCCGCCCTGCTCGGCCTGATCCAGGCGCTCGCCTACGGCGTGTACGCGATGGACGAGCCGGCCTACGCGGATCGCATCAAGGCGTTTCGCCTGAAGTAGGCGCTTTCGCGATCTAGCCGCCGCCGCTGGTCGGAAGTAGGCTTCGCGGCCTCGTGAGGGGGAAGGGAGTCCTGGTCGCCGCCGTGGCCGCGGCGCTTCTGTTGCGATGGCTGCGCCGGCCGCCGCGCAGCGCGGCTGCGATCCGCTCGACCCGGCGCACTGCCTGCTGCCCTGGCCGAACGACCACTTCCGCAAGAACGGCAGGCTCGCCCTGCGCACCGACGCGATGCCCCGAAACGTGGACGGCGAGCCGGTGCGCACCGGCCCCTACAACCGCTCGGACGGGTTCAGCCCCGGCCAGATCATCGTGACCCGCGTGCCGGGGCTCGATCTCCGCCGCAGCCGCGCAGTGCCGGTGACGAACATGGCGCAGGCGTTCGCGCGGAACGCGCCGATCGTCGTGATCGACGCGAAGACAGGCGAGCGCCAGCTGATCTGGGCCGAGCTCGACTCGCAGGCCGAGCGGCCGAGCGAGCGCACGCTCCTCATCCACCCGGGCGCAAACTGGCGGGAGGGCCGGCGTTACATCGTCGCGCTGCGCAACATGAGGGACCGGCGCGGCCGCCTACTCACCGCCCGGCGCCATTTCCGCCAGTTCCGGAACGGTCGGGCGCGCGGACGCCGCGCGCGCCACTTCGAGGACATCTTCAGCCGCCTCGAGCGGTCGGGCATCCGCCGCGGCGACCTCTACCTCGCCTGGGACTTCACCGTGGCGAGCCGCCACTCGCTCTCGGGACGCCTGCTCTCGATCCGCGATCGCGCTTTCGCCGAGCTGGGGGACCGCAACCTGCGGGATCTGAGGGTCGAGGGGTCGGCCCCACCGTTCACCGTCACCGGCACCCAGGACATGGGCGACGTGACGCGCGTGGACGGAACCTTCACCATCCCGTGCTTCCTCAACCGGCCCGGATGCCCACCTGGCGCGCGCTTCAGCTTGAACGACAGTGGGCTGCCGGTGCGCAGCGCGGGCAACGTCCAGCAGGAGCGCTTCATCTGCCTGGTGCCGGAGAACGGCACGAACGGCCGGGCGCTCATCTTCGGCCACGGCCTGTTCGGAGGCGCCGAGGCCCTGCTGGGCCTCGCGCCGCAGGCGGCGGCGAGCAACTTCGTCGCTTGCGCCACGGATTGGTCCGGCATGGCGAGCGAGGACCTTCCGACCGCGTTCTCGCTCAGCGAGAACCTGTCGCGCTTCCGAAGGCTGACCGACCGCACCCAGCAGGGATTCCTCAACTTCCTGTTCCTGGGGAGGCTGATGGTGCACCCGCAGGGCCTGGCCTCTCGGCCGGAGTTCGCGGGAAGGATCGACACGCGCCGGCTGTTCTTCTCAGGCGTGAGCCAGGGCGGCATCCTCGGCGGGGCCCTCACCGCCGTGGCGCCCGACTTCCAGCGGGCGGCCCTGATCGTGCCGGCTATGAACTTCAGCCTGCTGATCAGCCGAGCGACCCCGTTCGCGCCCTTCCAGGAGGTGCTCTACGAGAGCTACAAGGGCGGCGTGGAGCGGGCGCTACTGGCTTCGATGACCCAGATCCTCTGGGACCGCAGCGATGCGAACGGCTACGCCTGGCACATGACGCGCAACCCCTACCCGAACACGCCGCGCCACACCGTGCTGCTGCACGAGGCGTTCGGCGACCACCAGGTGGCGAACGTGGCCACGGAGGTCGAGGCCCGGGTGATCGGCGCGCGGCTGCGCGCTCCTGCGCTCGACCCGGGCCGAAGCCGCGACGAGCGGCCGTACTACGGCATCCGGCGCATCCCCGGGCTGCCCTGGAGCGGCAACGCCCTGGTTGTGTTCGACATCGGCCCGGAGCGGGGCGACCTCGGCACACCGCCGCCACCGATCGGGAACGTGCCCCCTGAGGTCGGGGTGGACCCGCATGCGCGCACCGGCTTCGAGCCGGCGGCGACTGCCCAGTTCTCCGAGTTCCTCAAGCTTGACGGAGCGTTCGTGGACACCTGCGGCGGCCGGCCCTGCTACGCGGCCGGCTGGACCGGGCCGTAAGCCGCTACTCTCGCCGCTCAGTCAACCTCAGGGGGGTGTCTTGGTAGTGCCACGCAGTTTCCTCGCGCTCGTCGCAGCGCTCATCCTTGTCTTGTCGCTCGCCGCTCCCGCCGCCTCGTATTCGCCCGGCGCGCCGGGCGCGGGAGACCCGTACTACCGGTTTGCCGGCAACGGCGGGTACGACGTCTCCCACTACGACCTCGAGCTGAGCTATGACCGCGGCCCGAACACCCTGGTGGGCGAGGCCGAGATCGAGGCCAGGGCAACGCAGGACCTCAGCCGCTTCAACCTCGACCTGCGCCCGTTCATGGTCGTGTCGAGCGTCGAGGTGAAGGGCTCGCGGGCGACCTTCGCGCGCGAGCTCGATCACGAGCTTGTCATCACGCCGCGCAAGGGAATCGACCGCGGCAAGAAGTTCAGGGTTGAGGTCGAGTACTCCGGCACCCCGGAGCCCGTTGTCGACCCCGATCACTCGATCGAGGGCTGGGTCCCCACCCACGACGGCGCGTTCGTCGTGAACGAGCCGCAGGGCTCGCCGGGCTGGTACCCCGTGAACGACACCCCGAAGGACAAGGCCACCTACGACTTCGAGATCACGGTGCCGGCAGGGCTCGAGGCGATCGCGAACGGCGTCCTCGATGGCGTCAAGACCAAGCGGGGCCGGACGACCTGGGAGTGGGAGGAGCGCGACCCGATGGCGCCCTACCTGGCGACCGCGACGAACGGCGAGTTCGAGACCCGCTTCGGCAGGATCCTCGGCGGCCTGCGCGAGTACAACGCGGTCGACCCGACCACCCGGCGCTCGACGTCGCCAACGGCGCCGCCAGAGCCCCAGCTCGCGTGGGAGCGCATCGAGTCCACCCAGCCGACGGCCGTGCAGCTCTTCAGCGAGCTTTACGGCCCGTACCCGTTCGACGCGATCGGCGCGATCGTGGACTACGCGCCGAACGTCTTCTACCACCTCGAGTCACAGGGGAAGGCGAACTACTGGGTGGTGCCGGGCGTGTCGACGATCGTGCACGAGATCGCGCACCAGTGGTTCGGGAACGCGGTCACGCCCGAGCAGTGGCCCGACATCTGGCTCAACGAGGGCTTCGCCCGCTGGTCCGAGTGGATCTTCACGGAGAAGACGGGTGGCACGACCGCCCAGGCGCAGTTCGACAGCATCTACGCGAGCTGGCCTGCCTCCCTGAACACGCCGCCTGGCGACGTGGGCGGTCCGGAGAACCTGTTCGCGACGACGGTGTACACCCGTGGCGCCCTGACCCTCCAGGCGCTCCGCCAGAAGATCGGCGAGGAGCCCTTCTTCCGGACGATGCGGACCTGGTACGCCACCTACAAGTACGGCAACGCAACCACGGCCGACTTCGGCGAGGTCGCGGAACGCGCGTCAGGCCAGCAGCTGGACGAGTTCTTCCGGGTCTGGATCTACGAGCCTGGGAAGCCGACGAGCTGGTAGAGAAGCAGGGATACCCGCCGGCCTCCGGGGCATCGGAGACCGGCGGGTTATCCTGGGTGGCGATGGAGACAGGCACCTTCCGAGTCAAGTCAGGCCTCGCCGAGATGCTCAAGGGCGGCGTGATCATGGACGTGGTCAATGCCGACCAGGCGAGGATCGCCGAGGACGCGGGTGCCGCGGCCGTGATGGCCCTGGAGCGCGTGCCCGCCGACATCCGGGCCGCCGGCGGAGTGGCGCGCATGGCCGACCCGACCAAGGTCGCCGAGATCCAGGAGGCGGTCACGATCCCAGTGATGGCGAAAGCCCGCATCGGGCACTTCGTCGAGGCCCAGGTGCTGGAGGCGCTCGAGGTCGACTACGTCGACGAGTCGGAGGTGCTGACCCCGGCCGACGAGGCCCACCACATCGACAAGTGGGCGTTCAAGATCCCATTCGTCTGCGGCGCCACCAACCTTGGGGAGGCGCTGCGGCGGATCGCCGAGGGCGCCGCGATGATTCGCTCCAAAGGCGAGGCGGGCACCGGCAACGTGGTCGAGGCGGTGCGCCACATCCGCCTGATCACCGGCGAGATCCGCCGCCTCCAGGGGCTCAGCGCGATGGAGCTGCCCACGGCCGCGAAGGAGCTCGGCGCGCCGCTCGATCTCGTGAAGGACGTGGCCGAGCGGGGGCGCCTGCCGGTGGTGCTGTTCTGCGCGGGCGGGATCGCCACGCCCGCCGATGCCGCGCTGATGATGCAGCTCGGGGCCGAGGGCAACTTCGTCGGCTCCGGCATCTTCAAGTCGTCCGATCCCGAGCGCCGCGCCCGCGCGATCGTCGAGGCCACGACCCACTACGACGATCCCGAGCGCGTGGCCGCCGCCTCGCGCGAGCTCGGCGAGGCGATGCCGGGCATCGAGATCGCCACGCTCGAAGCCGACGGCGGCCTCCTCCAGAAGCGCGGTTGGTGAAGCGGAACGCTCCGGTCCGGGCCGAGCCCGGCCCCTCGCGCACGGCCCAACCCGTCATCGGCATCCTCGCCCTCCAGGGCGACTTCGAGGCACACGCGAAGGTGCTCACCGAGCTCGGCGCCAAAGCGCGCCCCGTGCGAGTGCCCGACGACCTCGACGGGCTCGATGGGCTGGTGATCCCCGGCGGCGAGTCGACCACGATGACGCTCGGCATCGAGCGCGAGGGGCTCGCCGAGCCGCTGCGCGAGTTCGTTCGGAGCGGGCGGCCGACGCTCGGCACCTGCGCCGGGCTGATCATGCTCGACCGGGACCACCTCGGCCTGCTCGACGCGAGCGTGCGCCGCAACGCCTTCGGGCGCCAGCTGAACTCGTTCGAGGCGTCGCTGGACTTCGAGGGAGCTCCGCTCTCCGCCGTCTTCATCCGGGCGCCCTGGGTCGAGGAGCACGGCGACGCCGTGGAGGTGCTGGCCGAGGTGGACGGCCACCCGGTGGCCGTTCGGCAGGGGAATATCCTTGCCGTGGCCTTCCATCCTGAACTCACGGACGAGCGCCGACTGCACCGCTGGCTGCTCGAGTATGCAGGGGTGACCGCATGAGAGACAGCCGCGCCGAGGCGCTCGCACAGATCCTGGTTCGCTACTCGACCAGGGTCGCCGAGGGCGACGTCTGCGTGATCCAGTCCACCACCGCCGCCGAGGCCCTGGTGCAGGCGGTATACGAGGAGGTGCTGCGCGCCGGCGGGCTGCCCGTCATGCAGCTCACAACCGACGGGGCCCAGGCCGCCTTCTACGACCTCGCGGGCGACGCCCAGCTCGACTGGGTGCCGCCCACCTCCGAGTGGGCTGCGGAGAAGGCCGACGTGCGCATCGCGATCATGGCCGACGTGAACCCGCGGGAGCTCTCTCGCGCGGACCCCAAGAAGCAGGCGCGCGTCCAGAAGGCCCGCCAGGGGCTGATGCAGACCACGATGAAGCGCTCGGCCGACGGCGAACACCGCTGGGCGCTCACGCTCTTCCCGACGCACGCGTACGCGAGCGAGGCCGGGATGGCGCTCCGCGACTACGAGGACTTCTACTACGCCGCCTGCCTCGCCACCGATGGCGAGCCCGTCACCGCCTGGCAGCGCCAGTCCAGCGAGGTCACGCGCCTTGCCGAGTGGATCGAGGGCAAGGAGGAGGTGCGCATCACCGCCCCCGACACCGACATGAAGCTCGGCGTGGCGGGGCGACATTGGATCCCCTGCGTCGGCGAGCACAACATGCCGGATGGCGAGTTCTTCACCGGACCGGTCGAGGACTCGGCGAACGGCGAGATCGCCTTCTCCTTCCCGGCGAGCTACGGCGGGCGCACCGTGTCCGGCGTGCGCCTGCGGTTCGAGGGCGGGAAGGTTGTGGACGCCTCGGCCGAGCAGGGCGAGGACTTCCTGATCGAGATGCTCGACACCGACGAGGGCGCCCGGCGGCTGGGCGAGCTCGGGATCGGCACCAACTACGGCATCGCCACCGGCACGAAGGAGATCCTGCTCGACGAGAAGATCGGCGGGACGGTGCACATGGCGGTCGGGATGAGCTACCCGGAGACGCGTGGCGAGAACAGCTCCGCGGTGCACTGGGACATGGTCTGCGACCTGAGGCAGGGCGGCGCGATCACCGTGGACGGCGTCGAGCTGCAGCGGGATGGGAAGTTCCTGATCTAGCGGACCGCGGGAAGCCAGACGAAGTCGGCGAAGCGGCTGCGTGCCGTGTAGGCGTCCCACGACGGTTTCGGGCCGGCGTCGGCGTCGCCGGCTGTCGTGCGGCGCAGGCCCTGCCGTAGCCACGAGGCGGTCGGCTCGTGGCTGTCGCGCAGCGAGTACCACATCACCGGCCCGAGGTTCCAGGCGGCGGCCTTCGGGAGCAGGCGGCCGAGGAAGCTGTCCTGCCAGGCGCGCTGCGCCGCCTCCGAGCTCGCCTGCTCGTCCTCGGGGGTGCTCGGGTCGTCGAGGTTGGTCGGGCGCCCGAACTCGTTCACCCAGACCTGGTGCCGCGGAGCTCCCTGCCACGTGGCGCCGCCATAGGTCTTGAGCGTCTGGACCGTCGCGGCGATGAAGGTGTCGACCGCGCGAGCGGGATCCGGCCGGTAGTTGTGCAGCGCGAGCGCATCGAACCTGTTGGCGCCGACCGCCGAGATCGTGTCGCGCAGGAAGGCGTTCGGCTCGAGGCGCGTCGCGCTCGTCGATGAGGGATAGGCGAGACCGCCGAAGATCACCCGCGCGGTCGGGTCGGCCCTGCGGAGCGCCGATCGCGTGCTGTTCAGGAGCGCGCCGTATTCGGCCGGGTTGGGCAGGTCCCAGAAGGGCGCGAGGTTTGGCTCGTTCCAGACCTCCCAGGCCTTGATGGCCCGCTTCGGGCAGCCGCAGGTCTGCCAGAACGTCCCGTTCGGGCCGTAGCGCCTGACGGCGGCGGTCGCGAAGTCGCCAAACCGGGCCCGGTCCGTGCTCGTCTTGGGCGGCGTGTAGACCTCCCCCGGCATGTTGATGAGAATGGGCTGGAGGGTCACGCCGGCCTGGGCGGCCGCGCGCGCGAGGTTGTCGAGTCGCGACCAGCCCAAGAGACCGTCCACCTCGTCCTGGCGGAAGCGGGCCCGGTAAATGCCGATGCGGGCCTCGCCCATGCGGCCCAGATCCTCGATCCCGAGCGGGAAGTCGGCGAGCCACTCCGCCCGGAGCGCGCCGATGCCGTACGCCGGCAGGCTGTGATCGGAGGTGTGGGCGGCGCCGGCGGGACCGGCGAGGCCGCAGAGCAGGACGGCCGCGACCGAGAGCCAGAGGGAGGCTCGACGCGCGGTCGATCGGGACGGAGGCGGCAAGGGGGTGGGGGTGGACCAGGGGCGGGAGCGCCCTTCGGTCCAGGGTAGGCGCGACCGCCGGCGTTGACGCCCCAGGAGGCGACGGGGCGCGACGCGATCGGCTCCGGGCCCGCCGCGGAAGCGGGTGAGTCGGGCCGCCGAGGAGCCGGCGGGCCCGAGGGTCGGCCTGCGGGCCGCGCCGGCAAGCGTCCAGACGAGGACGGCGAGCGCCCACCGCTTCGAGGCATCGCGGGGAGCGTAGCCTCAGCGCGTGTCGATGCCTTCGCGCTGCGAGATCCGGCCCGAATAAACTGAACCGGTCATGTCCGGACATTCCAAGTGGGCCTCGATCAGGCACAAGAAGAAGGCTGTCGACGCCAAGCGCGGCGCCCTGTTCACCAAGCTCTCGCGGGCGATCACCGTCGCCGCCCGGGAGGGTGGGGGCGACCCTGACGGCAACCCCTCGCTCGCGCTCGCCATCCAGAAGGCACGCGACGCCTCCATGCCGAAGGACAACATCGAGCGCGCCATCGCCAAGGGCACCGGGGCGGACGCGGACGCCGACGCTTTCGAGGCCGTCCTGTATGAGGGCTACGGCCCGGGTGGCGTTGCGATCCTGGTCGAGGCGCTGACAGACAACCGCAACCGCACGGGCTCCGAGGTGCGGCACATGTTCACGAAGAACGGCGGGAACCTCGGCGAGCCGGGGTCGGTGGCGTGGACCTTCGAGAAGAAGGGCGAGGTCGTGGTCGACGCCAGCCGCTACTCCGAGGACGACCTCCTCGCGGCGATCGACGCCGGCGCCGAGGACGTGGCGCTCGACGGCGACATCTGGGAGATCGTCACCGCCCCGGCCGACGTGAACGCGGTACGCGAGGCGCTCGCCGCCGAGGGGGTCGAGATCGAGTCGGCCGAGCTGGTGCAGCGGCCGACCACCCGCACGCCTGTCGAGGAGGACCGGGTCGGCACCCTGATGCGCCTGATCGAAGCGCTCGAGGAGCACGACGACGTGCAGGCCGTGCACGCCAACTTCGACGTGGACGCCGAGGTGCTGGAGCGCTTCGCCGCGGCTTAGGACGGTGGCCCGGACGCAGGCGTCCGGCCCTGCACGCAGAATCCACCCATTGGTGATCGTCCTCGGCATCGACCCGGGCACCGCGAACACGGGCTACGGGGTGGTTGTTTCACGCGGCAGCACGCTCGCGGCGCTCGACGGCGGCGTGATCGAGACGCGTCCCGGCGCCCCGATCGAGCGGCGGCTGTCGGACATCCATGCGCGGGTGTGCGACCTGATCGCCGAGCACCGGCCCGTCGCGCTCGCCGTGGAGGACCTCTACTTCGGCCGCAACGTCCACTCCGCCTTCGCCGTGGGCCAGGCGCGCGGCGTGGTGCTGCTCTCGGCCGGCATCCACGGCGTCCCCTGCTTCTCCTACACCCCCCAGGCGGTCAAGCAGGCGGTCTGCGGCTCCGGCTCGGCGGCCAAGGAGCAGGTGCAGCGGATGGTCGGCGCCCTGCTCTCCCTGCCGGAGCCGCCCACGCCCGACCACGCGGCGGACGCCCTCGCCGTGGCCATCTGCCACGCCAACGGCGCGCCCCTCGAGGCGGCTCTCGCATGAGGCGCTGGCGGCGGTTGAGACGGCGCCTGCCGCTGCGCCGGAGAAGGCGGGCGTTCGCGTGATCGCGTCCGTACGCGGCGAGGTCCTCACCCGCCTGCCGGGCGAGGTCGTGATCGAGGCGGCCGGAGTGGGCTACCGGATGGCCGTGTCCTCCGAGACTTTCGCCGCCGTCCCACAGGCCGGCAGCGAGACGCGGCTCTTCACCCACCTCGTGCTGCGTGACGACGGCATGCACCTGTTCGGCTTCGCCAGCAAGGCCGAGCGTGAGCTCTTCCTGATGCTGATCGGCGTCCAGTCGGTGGGCCCGAAGGTCGCGCTGGCGGTGCTCTCGGGCGGGACCCCGCGCGAGCTCCTCAACGCCATCGCCTCCGGCGACACCGCCCGCTTCCAGGCTGTGCCCGGCATCGGCAAGCGCACCGCGGAGCGAATCATCGTCGAGCTGCGCGAGAAGGTGGCCGGCAAGGTCTCCGACGAGATCGTCGTGCGACGCACATCGACGGACGATCCGCGCTCGCTCGCGCGGGAGGGCCTGCTCGGGCTCGGGTTCTCGCCGCAGGAGGCCGACAAGCTGCTCGACAGCACCGACGGCGATACCCCCGAGGAGCTGATCGCGAGCGCGCTGAAGGGGGCGCGATGACCATCCGCACGCCGGGCGCGGAGCGCATCCAGGACCCCGTGGCGCTCCCGGAGGACGACCTCGACCGGTCGCTGCGACCCAAGCGGCTGGAGGACTTCGTCGGCCAGGAGCGGGTGAAGGAGCAGCTCGGCGTGTTCATCGAGGCGGCGCGCGCTCGCGGTGAGGCGCTCGACCACGTGCTGCTGGCCGGCCCGCCCGGGCTCGGCAAGACCTCGCTGGCGCACATCGTGGCCAACGAGCTGGGCGTGGAGTTCACCCTCACGGCCGGGCCGGCGCTCGAGCGCAAGGGCGACGTGGCGAGCTACCTCACGGGCCTCGAGCCCCGCAGCGTGTTCTTCGTCGACGAGATCCATCGCCTCCCGCGCGCGCTCGAGGAGACCTTCTATCCGGCCATGGAGGACCGCAAGCTCCCGATCACGGTGGGCCAGGGGGCCGGGGCGAAGGTGGTCACGCTCGACCTGCCCGCCTTCACCATGATCGGCGCCACCACCCGCGCGGGCCTTCTCACCACTCCGCTGCGCGACCGCTTCGGCGTCTCGCACCGGCTCGACCTTTACACGCCGCCCGAGCTCGGCCGGATCGTGCGCAGGTCTGCCGGAATCCTCGGAGTGGAGATCGACGACGAGGGGGCGGAGGCGATCGCGTCGCGGTCGCGCGGCACGCCTCGGGTGGCGAACCGCCTGCTCAAGCGGGTGCGCGACTTCTCCGAGGTGCGCGGCGCGGGCTCCATAGACGCGCGCGTGGCCCGCGAGGCCCTGGAGCTTCTCGAGGTCGACGAGGCCGGCCTCGACCGGCTCGACCGGGACATCCTGCGCGCGATCTGCGAGAAGTTCGGCGGCGGCCCGGTCGGGCTTTCCACGCTCAGCGTGGTGGTTGGGGAGGAGTCCGACACGATCGAGGACGTCTACGAGCCCTACCTGCTCCAGCAGGGCTTCCTGATGCGGACCCCGCGGGGTCGCGTGGCCACGGACCTCGCGTTCGCCCACCTCGGGCTCGAGACGCCGCGCGACGCCGAGCAGCGGCTCTTCTGACACCCATCGAGGTTCAGCCGGACCGCGGTCAGGGAATCCTCGCAACGTCGTGGCCGGTTTCTCCACCAGGGCCGGCGAGCTCGACTGGCCGCCTGTCCACGCTGAAGGCGGCGCGGGCGGCGTTCACGGCGCAGCTGCTGAGCGCCGCGGCGACAGTGAGCGCTCGCAACCTCGCGGCGGGCGCCGACGCGTACGTCGAGACCGACACCGGGGCGGTGCCGCCCGGCTGGGTCTGAGACGAAGCGGCGACCAGTTTGGGCAAGAAGACGACCGTGAAGGTCGACGGGGTGACCGGTCACAGGCCGACGACGAGCGGCTGGCCAACAAGGCGGCCGGATTCTCTTCGACGCCGAAGGGCTACAGCTGGCATCACGTGGAGGACTGCAAGCACATGCAGCTGGTGCCGACCAAGGTCCACCGTCCGACGACTCACAGCGGGTGCGTGCAGATGCTCCGTAACGGCATCGTCGACCCCGCGGGCTAGAACGGGCGGCAATGGCAGTCGACTTCAGGCAAGCATTTCCACCCGCCTCGGAGGAAGAAATCGACCGGGTCGAGGGCCAGCTCGGCGTGGAGCTTCCGGATGACTATCGGAACTTCCTTCGCAGCCACAACGGCGGCTGGTTGGAGGACAACTTCCTCCCGGGACAAAACGCGAGCGCGCGCTACCTCTTCAGCGCCGGCGACAACGGCGACGAGGACATCTTCGACCTCGAGGAGGCCGCAGACTTCTACTCCGTTGCCTCCGAAGCCGATCCGGTAATCCCTCCCGATCTGCTGCCGGTGGGGCAGGACAGCTTCGACAACGTCCTCTGTCTCATGGTGCACGGCGACGACCGAGGTGCCGTCTACTTCTGGGAGCACGACGTGCCGGTCGAGAACGGTGGGCTCGTGCGAATCGCCGGCAGCTTCGAGCAGCTCTACAAGGAGTTGCGCCCGGCGTCGGAGCTCGACGACGACTCGTAGCCTCGCCGGTTCGACAAGTAGGTCGTATTGAGTTAGTTCATCGCCGGTCGCTGAGGCAGTCAGGGTCCGCGAAGCGGGCTCCATCCGGCGATCGCCCTACCGTCCGCAGCCGGACCGAAAGCGATGGCGAGGAGATGTCGATGAACGAGCTTGAAGGCGCCAATCCAATCGCACCCGATCGAGGCCACGGTGGCGTCGTCGTGCAGATCAAGGTCAAGCTGCTGGGGGTATCCAAGCCGCCGGTCTGGCGGCGGCTTCAAGTCCGCGCCGACACCCGCCTCGATTGCCTGCACGAGGCGATCGTGGCCGCGTTCGGCTGGCAGGGCTACCACATGCACGTCTTCAGCAGCGGTGCCGAGGAGTTCGGGGTGCCCGACCCCGAGCTCGGGTTCATCGACGAGCGTCGGGTGAGCCTCGGCGAGCTGATCCGCGGCGTCGGCGACCGGCTCCGCTACACCTACGACTTCGGCGACGACTGGGAGCACGAAATTGTGGTCGAGGAGCTACTCGACGCCGACGCCGAGGTCCACTACCCAGTCCTCATGGCCGCCAACGGGGCTTGCCCGCCCGAGGACTGCGGCGGCACCTGGGGATACAAGGAGCTAAAGGAGATCCTCGCCGATCCCAGCCACGACCAGCACCAGGAGATGCTCGCCTGGCTTGGCCTCGACGACGCCTCCGAGTTCGACCCGGGCCGGTTCGATGCCGACGAGATCGAGGAGGAGCTCGCCCTCAGCGGCGCTAGCCGCTGATCGCCCAAACGGCATGACCCGCTTACTCAAGACAGTAGGTCGAGACCCATCCAGGGGCCCGACCTTCTAGCCTCGGGGCGCCTCTTCTAGCATGAGGCGTTCATGCCGATCTTCATCTGCCCGAACTGCGGGGACCGCAGCGTGTCCACGGAGCGCACCGCCGGCTTCCAGGAGCGCGCCCGCGGCTGCAAGAAATGCGGGTTCGGCTTCCTATTCGAGCTCCTAGACGACTACTACCCCGCTCCCAACGCGGCCTTCTTCCTGCTCGACCAGCAGGGCCGCCTGATCGGCACCGGCCGCGGCGCCCGCGAGCTGACCGGCCTGGGTGACCTCGACGTGATCGGCCGCCCGGTGATGGAGGTGCTGCGGCTGCAGTTCGAGAACGGCGACGACCACATCGCCACGGCGCTCGAGTGGGGCGTGCGCGTGCTCAACAAGCAGGTGGTGGTGCACGCGGAGGGCGACCGCCCGGAGCAGGCCAAGGCCGACATCTTCCCCGCCTATGACGAGGACGGCGGCCTCCTCCTCGTCCTGACGCCGGGATGACCAGCCGCACCCGCAATTACGCGATCCTCGGCGTGGTGGCGATCCTGTTGGTGCTCGCCGCGCTCGTGATCGTGCCGGGCTCGCCGCTGTCGAAGGACACCAAGCTCGGCCTGGACCTCGAGGGCGGCATCGAGCTCGTCTACGAGGGCCGGCCGACGCCGCAGGTGCCCCAGGTCACTCCGCAGGCCGTGGACGACGCGATCGAGACGATGCGCAAGCGCGTGGACGCGCTCGGCGTGTCCGAGCCCGAGATCCAGCGCTCGGGGGCGGAGCAGATATCGGTCGGTCTGCCGGACGTGACGAACGCCGAGCGCGCCCGCGAGCAGGTCGGGACCACCGCACAGCTCCAGTTCTACGACTGGGAGCCGAACATCCTCACCGACACCGAGGTCTACTCGGGCGGCGACGGCCTCTACGACGCCACGCTGGCGGCGTCGAAGGAGAAGGGCAAGGCCGAGAAGACGGACGTAGTGCCGGGCTCGGGCGACACGCCCGAGGAGGCCGACCGCAAGAACAACACCCAGGACGACCGCTACTACCTGTTCGGCCCCGACAAGGCGCCGATCGGGCCGGACAAGCAGCCGGTCCGCACGGAGACGTACGAGCCCTCGGCGAACTGTGAGGAGCTGCTCGCCGACTACGACGCCGAGCCGGGTGAGCCGAACAAATACGAGAAGGGCACCGAGTGCCTCACCGAGCTCGAGGCGCTAGGCCCGGGCGGTCCGCCGGACGGTTCGCGCGTGATAAAGGTCCCCGAGGGCGTCGTGGTCGTCGAGCAGGAGCGCCAGCCGAACCAGCCGCCGCAGATCAAGCGCTTCACGGTGCTGGAGGACGACTCGGAGCTGTCCGGCGAGGACATCCGCAACCCCGAGGCGAGCACCGACCCGAACACGAGCGCTCCGGTCGTGCAGATGGAGTTCAGCGACGAGGGCCGCGAGGCCTTCGCGCGCGTGACCAAGCGGATCGCCGAGCGCGGCTTCAACCAGTCCACCCTCAACCCGGGGGTGCCGCGCGACCAGTTCCTGCAGAGCTTCGCGATCACGCTCGACGACCAGATCGTCTCGCTGGCCACGATCGACTTCCAGGAGAACCCCGAGGGCATCGACGGGCGGACGGGGGCCGAGATCCAGGGGGTCGGCAGCTTCGACGACGCCAACGACCTCGCGGAGAGCCTGCGCATCGGCGCGCTGCCGATCGAGCTGAAGCTGATCTCTGAGACGCAGGTATCGGCGACGCTCGGCCAGCAGGCGCTCGACCAGGGTCTGGCGGCCGGCGCCGCGGGCCTCGCCCTCACGATCATCTTCCTGATCGTCTTCTACCGCGTGCTCGGCCTGGTGGCCACGGGAGCGCTCCTGATCTATGCGGTGCTGCTGTTCGCGCTCGTCAAGCTGATCCCGATCACGCTCACCCTCCCGGGCATCGCCGGCCTGGTGCTGACCCTGGCGGTGGCGGCCGACGCCAACATCGTCATGTTCGAGCGAATAAAGGAGGAGGTGCGGGCGGGCAGATCGATCCCGGCCGCCATCTCCGCCGGCTACTCGAAGGCGCTCAGGACGATCATCGACGCCAACGTCGTGACGATCGGCGTGGCCTTCATCCTCTTCACGCTGGCCACGGCCGGGGTGAAGGGGTTCGCGTTCACGCTCGGCGTCGGCACGATCATCTCCCTGTTCACGGCCGTGCTGGGCACGTCGGCCATCCTCGGCTCGATGGCGCGCTCGCGGCTGCTGCGGCGGCCGAGCGCGCTGGGTGCCGGGCCGGAGCGCGTGGACTTCTCGCGCTTCGACTTCATGGGCAAGTCGCGCTGGTTCTTCTCGGCGTCGGGCGCGATCCTGGCGGCGGGTGCGCTCGCGATCGCCGGGCTCGGGATCAACTTCGGCATCGATTTCGAGTCGGGCACGCGGATCGTCGCGCCACTCGAGCAGGCGGCGAGCGTGGACGACGTGCGCGACGCGCTCCAGCCGCTCGGGTTCGGCGACGCCAAGATCCAGGAGGTCGACGACCCGGAGCTCGGCCAGAACGTGAAGCAGATCTCGGTGGCGGAGCTCGAGCCCGACGAGGTGGACGAGGTTCGAGCGGCGCTCGACGACGAGTTCGGCGTGGCCGCGGGAGGATTTCTCCTCGAGCTCGATCGGGCCCACCTTCGGCGAGCAGATCGCGCGGACCGCGCTGATCGCGGTGATCGCCTCGCTGCTGCTGATCGCGATCTACATCGCGTTCCGCTTCGAGGTCAAGTTCGCGGTTCCGGTGATGATCGCCCTTGCGCACGACCTGCTGATCACCGCGGGCGTGTACGCCCTGACCGAGCGGGAGCTGACCACCGCGACGGTGGCCGCCCTGCTCACCATCATGGGGTACTCGCTGTACGACACGATCATCGTGTTCGACCGAATACGCGAGAACGTGCCGCGCATGCCGCGCGCGACCTTCTCGCAGATCGCGAACCGGTCGATGTCCGAGGTGCTCACCCGATCGCTGGCCACGAGCTTCACGGTGCTCATGCCGGTGGGGGCGCTGCTTCTGTTCGGCGGGCAGACGCTGAAGGACTTCGCGTTCGCCCTGCTCGTGGGCGTGGCGTCGGGCGCCTACTCGTCGATCTTCATCGCCACTCCGGTGCTTGTGGAGTGGAAGGAGCGCGAGCAGGTGTACATGCGCCGCCGCCGGCTGGTCATGGAGCAGCACGGCGGCCTGGTGCCGGCGTTCGCGACCGGTTCGTTCGCGGAGGAGACGGCCGTGCCCGCGGCTCCCGTCGCCGCGGCGTCGGCGACGCCGGGAGAGCCGCTCCACGCGCGCCTCGCGCCGCGCGGCGCAGCGCCGCTCGGGTGCCGCGCCGCCTCAGAGCGCGCCGCCGCCGGCCGCGCCACCGCCCGCCGCGCCACGGCCGGCCGCCGCGCCCCCGCCCGAGGCAGCGCCGCCGGCCGCCGCGCCCCCGCCCGACGCGGGCGCAGCCGAGCCTCCGGTCGAGCCGCCGCCGCCCGAAGCGCCCACCCCGGCGCCCGAGCCCGCCCCGCCGGCCGAGCAGTCTCGGCCTTCCGAGCCGTCCCCGCCTGCCGAGCCGTCCCCGCCCGCCGAGCCCGCTCCGGCCGGTGACGGCGCGCCGTCGTCCCGCCCCGCCTCGCGCACCACGTCCACAGCCGGCGACGGGACGTCGACGCAACGTTCGAAGCCAAAGCCGAAGCGCCAGCGGGCGAGAAAGAAGCACGGTCGCCGATGAGCCTCGTCGTCTGGGTCATGATGGGAATCGCGGTCTGGCACTTCACGGTGTTCGTCCCCGACCGCTTCTGGGGCGGCATCGTCGGGGCGTTCTGCGCGGCCTTCATCGCGGCCGGGGTGTTCGGCTTCCTCGTGAACGGAGCCACTGTCCCCGGGCGGAGCGAGACGGACCTGATCCAGGCCCTGATCGCCATTCCGGGCGCCGCGATCGGGCTCGCGCTGTCGTACTGGTACGGCGCTCGCGTGGACCGCGAGCACGGGCTCGACCACGGTTTCACTCGCGCCGGCTCGCACTGATGGAGCCGCTCCGGGCGAGCGTCACAGTCGAGACGCCACGCGAGCGCGCCTTCGAGCTGTTCACCGAGGGGATGGGCACGTGGTGGCCGAAGGAGTTCTCCTGGTCGCAGGACAAGCTCGAGGAGATCGGCATCGAGCCGCACGAGGACGGCTTCGCGTACGAGCGCGGCCCGCGCGGCTTCACGGTCCACTGGGGCCGCGTGACGGCCTGGGATCCGCCCGCGCGCCTGGTGCTCCTTTGGCAGATCGCAGGCGACCGCTCGCCGCAACCCGATCCCGACCGGTCGAGCGAAGTAGAGATCCGCTTCGACGAGCAGGACGGCGCGACGCTCGTGGAGGTGGAGCACCGCGCCTGGGAGCGCCACGGCGACGGGGCGCAGGAATACCGCGACGGCTTCGAGCAGGCGGGCGCCTGGCCCTACGCGCTGGAGCGCTTCGCCGTGGCCGCGGCGAAGTGATGATGTCGCACGCGGACGTCGAGTTTGTGCGCGAGGGCTATGAGGCGCTGGCGCGCGGCGACATGGAGACCTTCACGACGCTGTCGCGCGAGCACCTCGGCCCGGACTTCGAGTTCCACCACGTCTGGGACGGCCGCGTCTTCAGGGGCTTCGAGGGGACGATGGAGTGGATCTCCGACACGCGCGAGACCTGGGAGGACTACAGCCAGGAGGTCGAGGAGATGATCGAGCTCGGCGACGACGTGGTGGTGGTACTCCGCATATCGGCGCGGGGCGGCGGCAGCGGCGTCCCGGTGGCGCAGGAGCTCGCCGTCCTCTGGACGTTCGAGCACGGCAAGGCGATCAAGGCCCGTTCGTTCACCTCGCGCGAGGAGGCGCTGGAGGCGGCCGGGGTCGCGGGCGACTGACGGGTCACCCGGGCCATCAGGCGGGCAGGCCGATGCGCCGGTCGAATCCGGCGGGGGCGTGGATGTTGAGGATCCGGACCGGGGTCTCGGTGTCGTTCCGGAAAGCATGCTGCACACCCGGCGGCACCAGGACGAACGTGCCCTGCGGTGCGGTCACCTCCTCGTCGCCCAGAACGAAAGTCAGCTCGCCTTCGAGGATGTAGAAGGCGTCGTCCTCGCCGTCGTGGACATGGGCCTCGAGCATGCGTCCCGGGGCGAAGTCGATGATCCCGAACGTGAACCGGGGCGTGTCGGCCGTCCGGGCGAGGAACTCGACGTTCCCCACCCGCTGGCCCTCGCCGGGCGGCACGACGACCGCTTGGGGTGGCATGCGGCGATCCTTCCAGAAACGCGGAGCGCGGCGGCCGTCAGGCCGCCGCGCTCGGTCCCGGAATCACCGTGCCCGGGACGCCTCAGGGGGAGGCGCACACCACGTATGCCTGGACCGCGGCGGGGTCGCCAATGTCTGTCTGGGCTCCCGCCTGCCAGTCGGTGGGGGTTCCGCTCTCGATGCTGGGCGACGAGTTGTAGAGGAACGACAGGGGGTCGGGCGTGAAACCGCCACCGCCGACGGCACGCTCGCCGGGGGCGCAGGTCGCGGTGGAGAACCCGACGGCCATCGGGCCGCTTCGCAACGTCACGTTGGTGGCTCCCGAGGGTCCCGCCGGGCCGGGTTCGCCTTGCGGACCGCGGGCGCCCGCGGGCAGCTGCCCCTTCTTGAAGTCGGTCCTGAGCAGCGCGCCGTTCTTCACCTTGACCGAGGTGACGGCGTTCTTCTTGAGCTGCTTCTTGCCGACGCTGTTGGCCGGCAGGGCGACCACCGCATACGACGTGCCGCCGAGCGCCACGAGCAGGGCGGCGAACGCGACCGCCGTCGCGGGGGAAGGACGGGGCGCCGAGAACCGTCGCATGATGACCTCCTTCGATCGACAGTGGGCGACTCGGCACGCTACGTCGCGGTGTTACGCGGGAGTTACGGAGCCCGCCCCGTCGGTCACACGGCCTCGCCCGCGAGGATCCGCCGCTGAAGGGCGGTCGTCTCGCGTGCGGGCTCCACGCCCAGCTGGTCCACGAGCACTCGCCGGCACTCGAGGTACTCGCGCAGGGCGTGCCCGCGGCGGCCCGAGCGCGCGTAGGCGGTCATCAGCTCGCAGCGCGCCCCCTCGTCGAGCGGGTCGACCTCCACGAGGCCTCGCGCGGCCTGGGTCGCTGCAGCAAGATCGCCCTCCATATGGCATGCCGCGACCAGCGCGCGCAGGACCTCCGCGTACCGGGCCGTCAGGTTGTCCCGCCACGGGGCCGCCCAGTCCGCGTAGCGCTCCTCGGGCAGAGGGTCGCCGGTCCACAGCGCGACCGCGTGCTCGAGCAGCCGCCGCCGCTCCGCCTCGGGCGCGCCCAGGGCCGCACGTGCGGCCTCTTCGAAGAGGTCGGCGTCGACGGTGTCCTCTTCGCGCAGGCTGATGGCGAACGTGCGCTCCGCCGCCTCGATGACGCTCCGCGCCCCGGGCACGTCGAGGACCGCCCGCGCGCAGGAGACGGCCACGCGCAGCCGCTTTCGGCCGGAATCCTCGGGCACATCGGGCCAGAACGCCTCGAGGAGAACGTCGTCGGCCACGAAGGAGCCGCGCTTGACGAGCAGGTACCGGACGAGCCGCTGGGCGACGCGGCGATCCCAGGCGGCGTCGGCGGCCTCCCAGCCGCCCCGCCTCACGCCGAAGCCGCCGAGGAGGCGAAACCGAAGCGGAGGCGGGTGGGCGGCCAACCGCTGCGTCGCGGCGCGCGCCGCGGCGGCGACCTTCGGGTCGGGATCCCCCGTCCGGTCCGCGAGGCGCTTGTAGAGGTCGGGATGCCCCGCGCCGGCGGCGGCCGCGACTGCGGACCGGCGCACGCGGGGCTCCGGATGCTCGGTAAAGGAGAGGAGCGCCTCGCCGCCGGGCCAGGCCGTTTCGATGGCCTCCATCACGGAGTCGGGATCGAGCACCCCCGTCCGGACGTTCTCCCACAGCAGCCCTTCCAGCAACGTCCACTCGCGGCGCACGACATCGGATCTGTTCGGCCCGGCCTCGTCCCACATCCGCCGGAGGGTCCCCGCTGCGTCCTCCTCGGCGCCGTCGGCGTGGTGGAGCCATGCGCGTACCCCGAGCAGTAGAGCGCGCACGTATCTTCCGGACGCACCTGGAACGGTCTGCTCGCACAGCCTCAGGGCGTCGTCGGCCAGGGCGAGGCTGCGCGTCGCGAGCCCGGCATCGAACATGACCGGAACCGCCTCGACGACCGTTTGGAACCGATCGGGGAGCGGCGCGTTGGCGGCCAGCGCGATGGCCCTGTTGCACGCCGAGACGGCGCCGCCCGAGTCCCCGTCCAGCGCCGCGACCCTCGCGCGGGCTAGCTCGGCGGCATACTCGCGCCAGCCGACGTCGGTTCCGGTGTCCGCGCGCGCGAGGTAGCTCTGGGCCGGCCCGAGGCGGCCGGCGCGCGCGTGCAGCAGGGCCTGCCAGATCGCGCTGACCTTGAGCATGGCGCTTGTCTGCGCGGCCCTGGCGAGCTCGTCGACGCGGGCCCACCGGGCGATGGCCGTGGCGTCACGGCCTTGATCACCGAGGGCGAGGGGCAGGATCGCCGCGATGACCGGCAGGCGGTTCACCGGATCGAAGCGCTCGAACTCGCGGATGGCGGCCTCGGCGCCGGCGACCAGCTCGCCGAAGTCGCCGGCCAGAAGGTGCTTGTAGCACTCGGCCACCACCGCCAGCGGCCGCAGCGGCCCCGAGTGAGGGTGGGCGAGCACGCGGGTGACGAGGCCGTCGCACTCTTCGATCCGGCCCAGCGCACCGAGCGCGGCGGCTGAGTACACGGCGACCGCCGGCGCCGCGATGCCGGCCACCAGGGCCGCCTCGTCGTCGAAGCCGTCGGCGAGCGCGGCGACCTCCACGGGATGGCCCGTGATCCAGAGCGGGTCGGCGAGCGAGAAGCGCGCCAGCCACGTGCCCGCCACGTCGCCGTCGTCCGCGAACCCGGCGACCGCGCTGCGCAGGCCGGCGACGGCCTCGGCCTGCCGCCCGTCGGCCCAGTCGAGGGCTCCCTGAAGCAGGAGGATCCACGGCGTGGCCCGCAGCTGGGCGGGAAGGGCGTGGACCCACCCCTGGAGCGTGGCGGGCGCGGTGTGCAGGTGACCAGGCCCGGCGCCCGCTATGGCCTGTAGCGCGTCCGGCCACGCCTCCGCCGTCAGCCAGTGATCGATCGCCTCCTCCGCGCGCCCGGCGGCCGCGAGCGGCGGAGCGACAGCCGAGTGGAGCTCCCGGATAACCGCGGGCGGCTGCTCTTCCTCCAGCCGCTCGAGCAGGAACTCGCGCACGAGGGGGTGGTAGGCAAGCCAGCTCTCATCCGCGCTCACCGGGCGGAGGGGGAGCCCCAATGCGGTCACCCGGGAGGCGAAGTCCGGCGACAGCGCGATCGCCTCCATGCAGCCCTGATCGAGCTCGCGAGGGACGCTCGAGTTGATCACGAGCTCCCGCTCGGGGCCTGAAAGCCGGTCGAGCACCTCCTCCCGCAGGAAGGCGAACAGCTCCCGGCGGGAAGCCGTGCCGGCGAGTGACGGGACATCTCCGTGCAGCGCGCCGAGCCAGGCCCCCAGCGGCCAGCCCTCCGTCGAGGAGAACAGCCGGTCCGCCTCGTCCTCGACCGGGATCCCGCGTACTTGGCGCAGCAGCTCCGCGCACTCCTCGGCGCTGAACGCCAGGTCCCCGGGCCCGAGTTCCGTGAGGAGCCCGCTGCTCCGCACCTTGGCCACCCGGAGCGGGAGCGCCGTGCGCGTGGCGACGGCTGTCCGCACCACTGGCGACTCGCTGTTCAGGAACTCGCCCACCACCGCCGCGGACTCGGGGGCCGCCGCCAGGTGTTCGCCGTCGTCGAACACGATCACGATCTGGTTGACGAGCAGGCGGTCCAGCTCGCGGACGAGCTCCTCGGCCGTCGCGCGGACGTCGATCCGCTCCTGAGCCGTAGCCAGGCGCTCCGCCAGGGGGTCGACGGCCCCCGGAGCAGCCGGGCTCAGCCCGTCGAGAACCCGGCGCAGCAGCCGCCCCGGATCGCCGTCCCCCGGCCGGCAGCGGACCCAGGCGCTCCCCCCCGGACGGGCGGCGAGGGCCTCCTCGAGCGCGATCGTCTTCCCGCACCCGGCGCTAGCCAGGAGTAGGACGGAGCCCGAATCGAACGCGCGGTTGAGACGGTCGACCAGGCCGGGTCTCGGGATCCGCTCGTGCACTCCCTGCAGCGATTGTCCACTCAGCGGGCGCTGGGCGCAACGGCCTTCCGCCACGAGCGGGCATGGGCGATCGCAATGCAGCCGTAGGGCAGGCCGGCCAGGCGGCCGTCGCCCCGCACCAGGTAGCGCCGCCGGAGCTCGTCCGGACCCACGTCGGACTCGAGCTCGAGGCCGCGTTCGGCCAGGAAGCGGGCGGCCGCTCTCCGCGGGATGCCGAATCGCAAGGGCTCGCCGCCCCTGGCCACGCGACTGCGGAGCTGGGCCGCGCCGTGGAAGGAGTCGTCGCCTTCAACCGCCTCGCGGAAGGCATAGTCGAACACGATCGAGCTGCCGCTCGCGGCGCCCGCGAGCCAGGAGAGCACCGCGTCGACGCCGCCGGCGTCCAGGTAGGCGGTGACGCCCGAACAGATCACGAAGCTCCTCAGGCCGTCGTCCCAGCCTGCCTCGCGGAGGCTCCGGCCGAGGTAGCCGTTCTCGAGGTCGAGGTCCACGTACGTGACGTGGCGGGGCAGCTCACCGAAGATCCGCGCGACGCGTGCCCGCTTCAGCGACGCGGTCACCGGATGGTCCAGCTCGAACGTCCGGACGCCCGCGAGCTGCTCGGCGAAGCGGTACGCCCGGGCGTCGAAGCCCGCGCCGAGCACCAGCAACTGCCGCGCTCCGGCCGCGAGCTCGCGCCGCAGCAAGGCGTCCATGTGCTTCACCCGCGCGAGCTCGAACCAGTAGGCCCCCGGCAGCAGCCGCTCGATGAGCCAGGGCGCCAGCCGGCGTGCTCCCGGCACCTTCACGAGCGCGGTGAGCCGCGGTCCGCCTCCCACGAACCTGACCGCGAGGTGGTCCGGTCCGCGCAGCACGGCGTCGGGCTCGAACGCTCCCGCCGCGCGAATCGCCGCCGCGCCCTCTGCGGTGCTGGCAGCCAGCCGGCTGCCGCGTTCGTCGGCCAGGCCCATCTCACGCGTGCGGCAGCTGGGCGGCCGTCCTCGTGAGAGCGAGCCGCGTGAGCTGCCGGTCGACCTCGGCGAGCCCGCCCAGGTAGCGCCGATAGGCGGCTCCGCTCAGGCACATCAGCCGGAGCGCCGTCCGCGCCACCACGTCGGCGGTCCGGCGGCCGCCAGTCAGGAGGCCGATCTCACCGAAGACATCGCCGGGGCCGAGCGTGACCGCGGGGTGCGGCGCGGCCGGCTGCACGTCCGCCTCGCCTCGTGCGATGACGTAGAGGGCGTCCGAGGACTCGTGCCGCGTGAGGACCGTGTCGCCGCGTTTCGCGCGAACCTCGCGCATCAGGCGATGCAGCGTGGTGGCCTCGGTCTCGGAGAGGGACGCGAACGGGGCGAGCGACCGCAGCCACTCGCCCCGCTCGCGAGCGCGGCGGCGCGCCTTCAGCGACAGCTGAGGCTGAGGGCTCGGCTCGTCCGCCAGCTCGGCGCCACCGCGCGGTGGGGCGAGGCTGCTGCGCATCCGCCGTGGGCGGCGGTCGCGCGCGAGCCTGGCCAGCGCGCGCATCCCTGGCTCGGCCAGGGCCGCCTCGACGGCGTCCGCCCGCTCCGACATGGAGGTCAGGTCGGACACGAGGGCCGCGAAGGGGTAGCGGGCGCGCCCGTCGAGCGCGGGCCGCAGGTAGTGGCCGGCCGGAAAGGCGGGCAGCCCGCCGCGCAGCATCACGAATGGCGTATGAAAGAACTCCAGGTTCCTGCGGGCGACGGCGTCCTCGAACTCGCCGACGAATGCCTCCACCTCCAGGCGCAGCGGCCCGGTGAGGGCCCGGACGGTGGCGAGGCCCACCTCGATCGCGGCCCGCGTGCCGAGCTCGGCGAGCGGGCCGAGGCGCTGGTTCTTGACGAAGCGCCCGAGCTCGCGGAGGCGGTCCAGCGGAAGGTCCGGCAGAAGCCGGAGCCGGTTGAGCGCCCCCCAGCCGAAGTGCTCCTCGAGCGGCAGCAGGGGCCGCTCGCGGCTGCGCAATGTGGCGCCGGGCGCCGCCTCGGCCGCCCGCCGCAGGGCCAGGTACGCGAGCACCCGTCCGCCGTCGCTCGAGAAGGCGACCAGGTGGATCGTGTGGGGTTCCGCCGGGACCGCGGGCTCGTGCTCGAGCCGCTCGCGGTACACGAGGTCGCGGTCCACGAACCCGACGGCCAGGTACTGGGCGAACCGGAATCGCAGCAGCGCCTCGCGCTGCGCCTCGGTGAGCGCGGCGGTCGGCAGGCCGATCACCCCGAGGCCGCGACGATCCCGCACTCGGTGGACGGCCTCGGGCCACGGCCCGCGCGTTAGCTCCGGCAGCGCGACCGACGAGCCGGCCTCGACCAGCTCCCCCACGTACCGGTCTCGCTCGAAGCGGCTCACGCCGCCGCCTCCAGCGCCCGGCGTGCCCTGTGGGACCACGGATCGGCACCCAGGGCACGGAACGCCTCGAGGGAGGCGCGAAGCCGGTCGCGTCCGTCGCGATTCCGCCGCCCGGCGTGACGGCGCTCGCCTCTGTACAGAGTGGCTCGGGCGCGCTCGAAGGCGAGCGGGGCGCGCGCGCCGCGCGCGAGCGCCCGGTCGAACAGCGCCTCGAGCTCGCCGTTTCCGTTTGAGGGCGGAGATCCACCCTCAAACGGCGCGTTTGGGCGGCCGAAGGCCCCCAAACGACCCGACGCGGACACGAGCCTTGCGAGCGCCCCTCGGGCTCCAGCGGGATCGTCTCGCATCAGGTAGGCGTCCGCGAGGTCGAGCGCCCACGCCGGTGCCGAGCCGTTCGCGCGCGGATGCTCCTCGCTTAGCTGCGCCACCCGCTCGAGCCGCTCGATCGCGGCGTCGGCGCGGCCCAGTCCGAGCTCGAGCAGGCCGACCGCCTCGCACGCAATTGCCTCGACGACGCAGGTCTCGCCGCGCCGGCTGAGCCGGACTGCCTCGTCCGCGTGCCGGCGACAGTCCTCGGCGCGGCCGCGCCCGGCGTCGATCAGCGCCAGCCTGGCGAGGTCCGTCGCCGCGCCGCGCCCCGAACCGTCCGAGCGGGCACGCCGAAGCGCCTCGGCCGTGGAGGCATACGCCCCGCCCCAGTCGCCGAGGCGGAACTGCAGCTCGGCCAGCTCGGCCAGGGCCTGGGCCAGCATCGCCGAGCACGGGGCGCTCTCCTGCGGCCTCACCTCGGGCGGAATGGAGACCGTGGCCATGCGGCGAGTATCTCCGCGCGCAGGCGGGCGGGCCAGAGCACCCTGGTTCCCCTCGCGGCGTACCTGGGGGTACCGACTGTCCCCCTAGGTGCACCCGTTCCGTGTGCCTATGTGTGTGCTAAGTTGAGCACATGCGTGTGCACATCAATCTCGACGATGAGCTGGTTCGAGAGCTCGATCGGCGGGCCGGTGTGCGCGGCCGCAGCGGATACATCGCGGCCACCCTTCGGCGCGCGCTAGAGGACGAGCGTCGCTGGGAGCAGATCGCCTCCGCCGTGGGCTCGCTTGACAGGGCCCGTCACGAGTGGGATGACGATCCGGCCGATTGGGTTGCCTCGCAGCGGCGATCCGACGCTCGACGGGTGGGCTGAAGGTCGGTGCCGGTCATGCTCGACACGACCGTGCTGATCGACGTCCTGCGCGGTCGCGTCGCAGCGCAGCGGCTGCTCGGCCTCAGGTCGTCGGGCGAGGTGCCCTACGTGTGCTGCATCAACGTCGAGGAGATCTGGCGTGGCATTCGTCCCGGCGAGGAGGAGCCGGCGGGCCGGCTGGTGGACGGGCTGCGTCTGGCGGATCTTGGCCTGCCCGAGGGGCGGCGCGCCGGGCGCTGGCGGCGCGAGGCGGCGACGAGGGGTACCACGCTTTCACAGGCGGACTGCCTGATCGCCGCGGCGGCGGTGGGCGTGCGAGCACGTCTCGCCACCGGCAACCCGAAGCCACTTCCCGATGGAGGAGCTCGACGTCGAGCACTGGCCCGCCGGCGCGTGAGGGGCGGGTTCGACGACAAGCGCCCCGAACCACGAGCCGTCGTCGCACCTGCCAGTCCCGCGCCCGGCGCCTGCAGGGCCGCACGCGCGCGCCGCTCGATGCGCCGGCTGCCGCAAGCGCGAACCAAGCTCCTATCGAAGCTTTGCTTCCCGGTACCTCACCCAAACCTCCCCGGCCAAGGCAACAAGAATGACGGCGGCCACACCGATGACGACCGGGAACCCAACCTCTGGCCGGCTGCTCGCCGCGCTGGCGCTCTTCGTCCGTTTCGGCGCCGTCGCTCGGCCTAGCGGCGTCTCTCGTCGCGCTGCACAAGCAGGCTCGCCCCCGGGCGAAGCCGCAAAGCGGTTCGACGGATCGAGGTGGCGAAGAGGATCGAGTTCAGATCATCCTGGTGATTCCACATCGTTGCGTTGCCCGAATAGCGATGGCGCCTGGTGTTCCAGCGAACTCCGCAGCGCACCTTCTCGGTCGATGGTCGGAAGCAGGACTTCCTGAGAGATCCGCGGCGCCTTGTGAACCGCCTGCCGTACTGCTTGCGGAGCACACGTGGCAACCGGCGCCGGGCCTCACGGATCGTCAGCGGCGGCACGTCGGCCTTCGCGTTTGGAGTCGGCGTGGGGGTAGTCGGCGTTTGGTCGTCCGCGAGAGGAGGCCTGCTCGGAGCGAGGTTGCCGGTGAACTGGAAGACGTTGTCGTCGTAGTCCCATCGCCCCCGCCGAACTGGTCCTCGAAGCCGACCAGGAACGTGGCCACGCCGGTCTCCGTAACGTCGGCGTGTGCGATGCCGTCCGGGTTCCGGCTCGCTGGGCCCATGAAATACGTCGGGCCGCCGTCGAGCACGGTGATCCCGAACACGAGCTCCCTGCCCGCAGGAAACGGCCCAACCGTCACACGCTTGCCCACCTCCGTGTTGAGGGCGATGTTGTTGGGGGTCCCGTCCGGGCCCAGCAGGAAGAGCCGGCTGGTGAACGCGGCAGTGCCCGGCTGTACGACGACGTCCACGGTGCCGCCAGTCGCAGACAGCTGGCCTCCGATCACCGCTTGCGCCTCGGCGGGCGCCGCAACCACCAGCGCGGCCGCGACCGCGATAAGCGCGGCATGCACCCGCGCGCAGAGGGAGGACCTCCCTGACATACCACTCCTTTCCAGGGAGCGCCGCGGATCGGCGCGCCGGGCTTTCCCATATCAACGTCGGCGACGGTCCGGTTCTAAGCGGACCTGGACGAATAGGCACCCGAAAGCCGCGGGCGCGCTAGCGCTTTCGCCTGGTTGCAGCGCTCTCTAGGGGTGCGACTCACTCGCAGCGGGGACGAAGGGGCGAGGCGAACTGCAAGGCAGGTGGCTCTTGCAAATACGCGAACAGGCGGCGTGGTGTCAGTCTTCACTCCGGTCCATCCCAACGGTAAGCGAAGGGGGGAGACCGGCTACAGCTGGGGCGGCGGCGCGAACCTCATCAGCTCGACGAGGTTCCCCGCCGGATCGCGCGCGAACGAGCGCGGGGAGTCCCAATGCTCGTCGTGGTCGTCGACCTGGTGGCCGGCGTCACGAAGGCGCGTCTGCGTGGTCTCGTAGTCGTCGCCCAGCGGCACCGCCGCATGCCCCGCGTTCATATGCGAGGTCTCGGGCAGCTGAACCAGGTGGAACTGGTCGCCGTCGCGCTCGAGCCAGGTGACGAAGTCGGCGAGCGCCTCCGGCGCTGTCACGCGGCGGAACCCGAGCAGCTCGTAGAACTCGATGCAGGCGTCGAGCTGGTCCGGCCTGACTTCGAACGACACGTGTTGGATCAAGTGCTCTGATGCTCGGTGCTTGGTGCTGCGCCCGGCAGCCTGCCAACGTTGTATCGGGGCGTCACAGACTGGGAAGTTAAGTGAGCGCGGGTCACGCCGCCGAGGACCTCAGGTCCGCGCTGTGCAACTCGGACTTCAAGGTCGGCTTTGAGGCGGTCGCCGAATCCGATGTGCTGGTGGCGCGTCGCTCGCAGTTCCGCTGGCGGTGGCTTGCAACGCGGCTCCACACGTTCGTCCTTCGTGGTGGCGGGGCCCGCCGGTGAGGTCGAGGCACATAAGGAGCTCACGAGCGCCGCGCAGGACTATGCGATCGAGCGCAAGGGCGGGCTTGCGCACGGTCTTCAGACGGGCACCCTGACCATGCCGGTATTCCGGACCCAGCGGGTCGGCTCAGACGTTCGCGGATGGTTCGGCGTGGAGCCGCAGACGGACCATGAACACCGCCTCAGCTCGCCCGTTCCGTCCGCTGCTCCTCACAGGATGGGCCGGATGCAGTCGAGGCCGACGAAATGGGTGTGCGAGCCGTACGATGTCGGCGTCGCCGAGCGGCTTGCCCGTGGGCTGGGGGTCTCCCGGCCGGTCGGCGCCATCCTGGCCCGGCGCGGATTCACCGACGTGGACCACGCGCGGCGCTTCATCGCGGCGGAGGAGCGGCACGATCCGCTGGCACTGCCTGGGGTGCCGGGGGCCTGCGAGCTGATCCTCGCGCATCTGCGCAGGGGCTCCCGGATCGCGGTGTTCGGCGACTACGACGTCGACGGCGTCTGCTCCACCGCCATCCTGGTTCGCGCCCTGCGCGCGCTAGGAGGCGATCCGGCCTGGGAGCTGCCGAGCCGCTTCGACGATGGCTACGGGCTCTCCGCCGCGGCGGTCGGGCGGCTGGCCGCGCGCGGCGTGGACCTGCTGGTGACGGTCGACTGCGGCGTCACCGCGGTCGAGCAGGTAGCGGCGGCGAAGGCAGCGGGCCTCGACGTCATCGTGACGGACCACCACCGGCCCGGCGAGCTCTTACCGGAGTGCGTGGTGGTGCACCCGGCGCTTGGCGCGTACGGGTGTCCCGAGCTGTGCGCCTCCGGTGTCGTCCTGAAGCTCTCGGAGGCGCTTCACACGGCCGCCGGCGGCGACCCGCGTGCCGCGGACGAGGACCTCGACCTCGCCGCGCTGGCCACCGTCTGCGACCTCGTTCCCCTCCACGGCGAGAACCGCCGCATCGTGCGCGAGGGCCTCGTCGCGCTCGCGCGCACCCGCAAGCCCGGTCTGCGGGCGCTGATGGCGGTGGGAGCGGTCGCGCCGGCCGAGCTGACCGAGCATGCGCTCGGTTTCCGCCTCGGCCCGCGCATCAACGCCGCCGGCCGGATGCGGCGCGCGGACGCCGCGCTCGAGCTGCTCCTCACCGAGGAAGGCGCCCGCGCCGACGAGGTGGCTCGCGAGCTCGACCTCCTCAACCGCGACCGGCGGGAGGCTGAGACCCGCATCCTCTTCGCCGCCGAGGCCGCCTGTCTGCCGCAGGCGAGCCAGGGCGCGATCGTGGTGGCGGGGGAGGGCTGGCACCCCGGGGTGGTGGGGATCGTGGCGTCGCGGCTGGTCGAGCGCTGGCGGCGGCCGTGCGTAGTGATCGCCTTGGACGAGGGCGGCTCAGGACGCGGCTCGGGCCGGAGCATCTCGCCCTACGACCTGCACGCCGGCCTCGCGGCCTGCGCGCCGCATCTTTCGCGTTTCGGCGGACACCGCATGGCTGCGGGCGTGGAGCTAGACGCCGCCGCAGTGGAGCCGTTCCGCCGCGCCCTGGCCGCCCACGCCGGCGCGGCGCTCGGGCCCGAAGACCTGATCCCCGTCGAGCGGGTCGACGCCGTGGTGCCCGGCGGCGTGCTGGGGCTCGAGCTCGCCGAAGAGCTGGAGGCGCTGCGACCGTTCGGGATGGGCAACCCCCAACCGACTCTCCTCGTGCCGGCCGCCCGCTTTCAGCATGTGACCGGCATGGGGGAGGAGGGCGAGCACGCACGTTTCACCCTCGTGACGGCGGGCGGGGCACGCTCGCGCGGCGTGGCGTTCGGCTCGGCGCCGAAGACGCTGGAGGCGGCCTCGGCCGACAACCATGACATCGCGCTGCGCCTGGAGCGAAACCGCTGGAACGGGATGGTGGAGCCGCGCGTGATCCTGCGCGCGCTGTGCCCGACAGGGACCGGGGAGCTGCGCGTGCTCGGCGAGGAGGGCTCCTTCTGGGAGCGGCTGGAACGTGCTCTCCACGGTCCGGCACCAGGCGTGGGAGCGGCTGCGGAGCGACTCGTCGGCGAGCCTCTCGACCGCCGCTGCGAGGGCTTTGCGGGCGTCGCCGGGGACCTGTTCACGAGCGGCGCGGCAGTGCTCGTCGTAGTCGCGGATGTGCCGCGGCGGCGGCAGGGACTCGAGGAGATCGTGGCCGGACTGGCGCCGGGCGGGATGGCGGTTGCGTGTTGGGGCGCCATCGCGGGCGATCCGGGGCTCGCCCTCTCCGCGGACCATCTGGTCGCCCTCGACCCGCCGCCCGGCGGGCGCGCCGACCGCCTGCTGCGGGCGGGCCCGCGCGCCCACCTCGCCTGGGGTCCCGCCGAGGCGGAGTTCGCGCTGCTCGTCTACCGGGCCGAGCTCGACCTGAGGCCGGCGCTCACGGAGGCGTTTCGCGCCCTGCGGGCGCTCCCCGACGACACTGGGCCGGACGCGGTCGAGACCGCTCTCACCGGCACCGGCCGCTACCCGCGCACCCCGGAGTGCTGCGCACGCCTCCTCGCCGTGCTCGACGAGCTCGAGCTTGTGGAGCTCGCTCTGGAACGGCGAACCTGCCGCGTGCGCGACGGAATCCGCGCCGACCTCACCCGCTCGCCCACCTACCGTGCCTGCGGCGAGCGCCTGGCCGCGATCGAGAGTGCCCTCGCCGCCGAGCTGCCCCAGCGCACGCGCTCACGCGCAGCCTGACGGCCCGTACCCGCTTCGCGCACCACCCGAGGACGGGAGCAGCGGGGCAGCGCTACGGCGTAGTCGTAGTGGTCCAGGCGAACGAGCTCTTGGCCCTGAGCACCGTGATCGTGGCTCCGACCTCGACGAGCGCCGCGGCGGCCACGTTCCGGCCGGAGATTCGGGTCGGCGGCACCGCCACCCGGGTCCTGACCGACCAGCTGCGGGCCGTCGACGCGGAGCGGCTTGGAAGCTCAGCGGGTCGCCTGGATGCGTCCGAGCTGCATGCCGTGGACCGCGCCCTCGCGACGGTATTCGCGCTGGGGTAGAGGTCTGATGTGGCTTCGGGGACGACAGGCGGCCGCCGTCGAGAGCTGCGACGTGGCCACGCGTCCCGGTCGAGCCGGGGGAGGTGGCATTGCAGCGCGGCGCCCCGGCGCGGCCGCGCCCACCGCCTTCGGGAGGGGCCGCACTGTCCTATGTAGGGGTCCAGGAGGCCCATAAGTCGGGACATTGACGGCGTTCCCGTAGCCGCGCCAGGGCCATGGCCGCAGAAGAACGAGAGAACGGCAGTAGACCGAAGATCATTCGCCCGGCGAACGCGCATCAAGCCTCTAGCCACAAAGGTGTGGGGCCGGCCCCACCCCGAGCCGGCCCCACGTCTGCTCCCATCTGGCTGTCTTGGGAGCAGCGGCGCGAACGCCGTACTTCAACGTCCAGCATGAGCGTCAGGACGCGACCGCGAAACGAACATCCGTCCATCGAACAGGCATCCATTTCCAGCCAGCGCCACAGAGCCCGCGCCGCCTGACCCGCGCACACAGTGGTCCGGAGGGGCACGTCGGGGCTCCTCGCCCCGAGCCGAGCCGCGCGGGCCCTCGTGCGCGTATACGCGTTGGGGTTGCACGCGTTCATGACCCCAGCGGGGAGATTTCGCAATTTCGAGGCATAAAGGCCCGGCAGCGTGGCATTAGTGAGGGCGATGAGCAGGGACATGACTTCTCGGCGACGGTGGCAGGCGCGCGTGGGGCTCGGCGCCATCGTGTGCATGCTCACGATCGGCGCCGCCGCTCCCTCGTATGCCCAGGCGCCGCTCGGACTCGACGCGGAGGCGACGGTCCAGCAGGCAGTACAGCCAGTGGCCAATGCGACCGAGCCGGTGAAGCAGGCGGCTGAGCAGGTCACGCACGCGACCGAGCCGGTCGTCGATGCGACGGCTGAGGTGGCCGGTGCGGCGGAGCCGGTGGTCGATGCGACGGCTGAGGTGGCCGGTGCGGCGGAGCCGGTGGTCGACGCGACGGCTGAGGTGGCCGGTGCGACCCAGCCCGTCGTCGACGCGACGGCTCAGGTGGCCGGTGCGGCCAAGCCCGTGCTCGACGCGACCGCGGAGGTCGCCGGTGCCGCCAAGCCCCTCGTCGACGCGACCGCGGTGGTCGCCGGTGCCGCCAAGCCCCTGGTTGATGCCGCAGCCCGCACAACCGACCAGGTGACGGCGCCCATCGTCCGCGTCGCGGCTCCTGCGGTTCCGGTGGTCGACGTGGTCCGCGACCTGACCGAGCCGGTCGCCGGCGCGCGGTCCGGCGGCGACGGCGCCCGGCGGCCGGCGGGCGGTGTCATAGGGCGCGGGGCCGGCGGCCCCCCGAGCGGCACCGACGGCGCCGTGTCGCACGGTGTCGAGGGCCTCAGCCTCGCGGGGCAGTCCGCGACGGGTCTCGCCCCCGTCGAAGCCGTTTCGGTGCCGACCGGTGTCGACCCCACCACCCCGAGCCCGCCGGCCGCAGCGACCGACGATCCGGTCAGCACAGCGTCGCCCGGCCGGCGTGCCGCAGCCGGCGCCGAGCCGGCCCCGAGCGGCACCCAGCCGCTGGTGCTCACGACCGAGCCGTTCCTTGGAACCGCACAGCCGGTCACGCTGGTCTCCCACATGGTCTCCTCGAACGTCGGTCGCCCCAGCCAGGCCTCCCCCGAGCAGCCGCCCGCGCCGGCGCCCTCCGCGCCCGGCGGGACCGCCGCGGCCAGCGCCGCGAGCGGATCGGCGGCACCGGTGCTCGCGCTCATCGCGCTGCTCCTCCTGGCCGCCCCAAGCCTTTCCCGCTTCCTCCGGACGGTGCCGGCATTCCTGCGGCCGTCGCCGTTCATCGTTGCGCTCGAGCGCCCTGGCTAACCGCCCAGCGGTCTTAGACCAGGGCCGTGCCGGGGGCCCTTTGAAACCGCCCGGCGTGAACGAACCAACTCGAGCCAAGAAAGGCAAACACCGATGAGAAAACTCACGGGTTTGGCGGCGCTGGTCGCTGCCATGGCCCTGGGAGCGGTGCCCGCTTCGGCGGGGCTGCCGGTGCCCGACCAGGGCAACAGCAGCGGAATCACCCAGGGCAACAACAACGCAACCGGTGGCGCCGCCAACGCAACCGGCGGTCACGGCGGAAACGCCGACACCGGCAATGTCCAGGTCCTAAACGGCAACGCGATCTCCGTGTCCGTTGGCGGTCAGGAGAGTGAGGCGAGCGCCGAGGGCGGCAACACATCCGCGCAGAGCGGCGACGCCTACGGCGGAGACGGCGGCGACGCCGAGGCCTACGGCGGCGACGCCGACGCCTCGAACAACGCCGGCGTCGTGCAGGAAAACGAGCAGTCCGGCAGCGGTCAGGGATCTGGTTCCACGCAGGAGAACGGGTCCACGATCGAGCAGGGCGACAACACGGCAACCGGCGGCACCGCCGAGGCCACCGGGGGTCGCGGCGGCGACGCCAACACCGGCAACGCCCAGATCGGGAACGGCAACTCGATTGCCATCTCGATCGGCCCCGGCAAGTCAGAGGCCGAAGCCAAGGGCGGCGACACCTCCGCGAAGAGCGGCGACGCCTACGGCGGAGACGGCGGCGATGCCAAGGCCAAGGGTGGCGACGGTGACGCGTCGAACAACGCGTACGTCGAGCAGGAGAACGAGTCCAGCGGCGGCTCGAACGGCTACAAGCCCTCGGGCGTGTCGAAGCCCGGTTCGTACGACGACAAGGGCTGCGGCTGCGACTCCGACAAGGAGCACGACTCGGGCTCGAAGCAGAGCAACGAGTCGACGGTGACGCAGGGCAACAACGAGGCAAAGGGCGGCGACGCCGACGCCTATGGCGGTGACGGCGGCAACGCCGACACCGGCAACGAGCAGGAGTTCAACGGCAACGCCTTCGCCTTCTCGAAGAGCGAGGGCCAGGAGCAGGACGCCTGCTCCTGCAAGGGCAAGGGCCGTCACGACGGCAGCGAGTCCGAGGCCGAGGCCAAGGGTGGCGACACCTCCGTGAAGAGCGGCGACGCCTACGGCGGCGACGGTGGCGACGCCAAGGCCGAGGGTGGCGACGGGGACGCGTCGAACAACGCGTTCGTCAAGCAGAGCAACGAGTCGGAGGGCGGGTCGAAGCACGGCTCGTACGACGACAAGCGCTGCGGCTGCCACTCGAAGGAGAAGGACCGCGACTCGGGCTCGAAGCAGAGCAACGAGTCGACGGTGACGCAGGGCGACAACACCGCCACCGGCGGTAACGCCGAGGCCACGGGCGGCCGCGGCGGCGACGCCGACACCGGCAACGAGCAGAAGGGCAGCGGCAACGCCTACGCCCGCTCGGAGACCAAGGACGAGGAGCGCCCGACGCAGATGGCCATGCACCCGTGCATGTGCCAGTCGTGGAAGCCTCGCGGCGGCGACTGGAGCTCTGAGGCTGACGCCGAGGGCGGCGACACCACCGCGAAGAGCGGGGACGCCGGCGGCGGCGACGGCGGCGACGCTCGCGCGAGCGGCGGAGACGCCGATGCGTTCAATCACGCGTGGGTGTTCCAGCGAAACGAGCGCGACCCGATCGGGGGTGGGCGCTACTAACGACGGCCGGGAAAGCTCCCGGCGGGCTTCGGCCCGCCGGGGGCGGCCCTCGCAAATGGACCGAGAAGACCAGAGCGGACCCGCGCCGGTGAGCCGGCCACACGGGCCGGAGCTGGACCTCGAGGAGCAGCGGCTCATCCAGCGCTGGCTCGAGCGCCGCGACCGCGCGGCACGCGACGAGCTCGTGCGTCGGCTGCTGCCGCTCGCACGCCTGCTGGCCCGGCGCTACAACCGGATGGACGACTCGTTCGAGGACCTGGTGCAGGTGGCCGCGATAGGCGTCATGAAGGCCGTGGACCGCTACGACCCCAGGCGAGGCGCGCCGCTGCGGGTGTATGCCGAGCTGATTGCGGACGGCGAGCTACGCCACCACCTGCGCGACTCTGGCGCCCCCCTCCACCTCCCGCGCGCCCTGCACGCGCGCCTGATGGCCGTCATCCGCACGGCGGCGAGGCTCCCGCCGCGCTCCGGCGGCGGCGCCCGCACCGACGAGATCGCCACCATCCTCAAGCTGACACACGCGGAGGTGATCGACGCCCTGCAGGCCGGCTCCGCGTTTGACGTCCGCTCGCTCGACCAGCCCGCCGCGGGCAGCGGCGACCAGCGGCCCGCATATGCCGATCGGGTGGGCGTCGAGGACACAGGCTTCGAGCTCGTCGAGAACCGCTCGGTCATCGACCGGGCGTGGCGTTCGCTCGACCCTCGCGAGCGCGAGTCGCTCGTCCTGCGCCTCGTCCACGACCTGACCTACCGCGAAATCGCCGAGCGCCTCGGCATGTCCGTGACCCATGTGGTGCGGCTGGTTACGCGCACGCTCGAGCGGCTTCAGACCGTCGCCCGCGCCTCCGAGGGCAAGTGAACCCATCTGGCCGGGGGTCGAGTACCGCGACTAAACTCGATGTCATGCCGAAGCCCCCCCGCACCACTGCGACGCCGGGGACTCCCACGGTCTCCAAGGCCAAGGCCGCGAGCGACGGTGAGGCGTCGGCTGCTGCCAAGCGCCGCACGGCGGTAAAGCGGAAGGCCCGTCGCGACGGGGCCGCGCCGGACGGGCGCGACTTCGAGCGGCATCCGGTCGACGAGCACCCCGGCCACGCCCCCGTGGGGCCCAAGGCGAGGCTGACCGAGGACCAGCGGGTTCTGCTAGGTGACCTCTTCGCGGTCGTCGAGGAGCACGCCGACGAGGCGGCTGAGCGGGTCGACCGCAAGCTGGTCGAGAAGTCGTTCGTGTTCGCCTGCGACCGCCACGCCGACCAGCGCCGCGCAAGCGGCGAGGACTTCATCATCCACCCGATTGGGGTGGCCAAGATCTGCGCGGGCATGCGGCTCGACACGGCCACGCTGTGCGCGGCGCTGCTCCACGACACCGTCGAGGACACGAGTGCCTCGCTCGATGAGGTCAAGACCGAGTTCGGGGACGAGATCGGCGCGCTCGTGGACGGCGTGACCAAGCTCTCCGGGGTCACGTTCCAGAGCCGCGACGATCGCCAGGCCGAGAATTACCGCAAGATGCTCGTCGCGATGGCCCAGGACATCCGGGTCATCCTGATCAAGCTCGCCGACCGCCTGCACAACATGCGCACGATCGGCTCGATGCCGAAGCCCAAGCAGCAGGAGAAGGCGAAGGAGACGCTCGAGATCTTCGCCCCGCTGGCCCACAGGCTCGGCATCCACGCGATCAAGTGGGAGCTCGAGGATCTCGCCTTCGCGACGCTCCACCCGCGCAAGTACAACGAGATCAAGCAGCTGGTCTCCCAGCAGCGCGACGACCGCGAGGCCTACGTCGCGCGCGCCGGCGAGTACCTGGAGAAGGAGCTCGGGGCTGTCGGCATCGAGGCCGACATATCGGGCCGCGCCAAGCACTTCTACTCGATCTACTCGAAGATGACGAAGAAGGGGCGCGAGTTCAACGAGATCTACGACCTGACCGCCATGCGCGTGATCGTCGACTCGGTGAAGGACTGCTACGGAGCCATCGGCGTGATCCACTCGCTCTGGAAGCCGCTGCCCGGGCGCTTCAAGGACTGGGTAGCGATGCCCAAGTTCAACATGTACCAGGCCCTCCACACCACGGTGATCGGACCCGAGGGCCGGCCGCTCGAGATCCAGATCCGCACGATGGAGATGCACCGCACGGCCGAGTTCGGCGTGGCGGCGCACTGGATCTACAAGGAGGACGGCGGCAAGCCGGTCGAGGAGAAGGTGGAGTGGATCCGTCACCTGCTCGACTGGCAGCACGAGGCCAAGGACCCGCAGGAGTTCGCGGCGACCCTCAAGGCCGACCTGTTCGAGGACGAGGTGTTCGTCTTCACGCCGAAGGGCGAGGTCAAGTCGCTCGCCGCCGGCGCCACCCCGCTCGACTTCGCCTATTCGATCCACACCGACGTCGGCCACCGCTGCGTGGGCGCGAAGGTCAACGGCAAGATCGTGCCGCTTCACTACGAGCTCGAGTCGGGCGACATCTGCGAGGTGCTGACCTCGAAGAAGGAGCGCGGCCCGTCACGCGACTGGCTGGCGCTCGCCAAGACGACCCGGGCCCAGTCCAAGATCCGCGCCTGGTTCAAGCGCGAGCGCCGCGAGGACTCAGAGCGCACCGGCCGGGAGATCCTGCACGAGAACATGAAGCGGGCCGGCCTGCCGCCCCAGAAGCTGGCCGGGTCGCCGCTCCTCGCGGACGTGATCCGCGAGATGGGCTTCAAGCGGGGCGAGGAGTTCTATATCGCCCTGGGCCAGGCGAAAATCTCGCCGAAGACGGTCACCTCCAAGCTGATGGTCCGCCTCAAGGAGGGCGAGGCAGCGGTGGAGCCGGTCTCGCCGGCGTCCGAGCTGCTCGAGCGCAAGGAGATCCCCAAGAAGACCGCCGCGTCCTCGACCTTCGGGATCAAGGTCGAGGGGGTGGAAGACGTGATGCTGCGCCTGGCGAAGTGCTGCCGGCCTGTGCCCGGCGACCCCATCGTGGGCTACATCTCGCTGGGCAAGGGCATCACGATCCACCACGACAATTGCCCGAACGCGCAGGCACTGATGAAGAACCCCGAGCGCTTCACGAACGTGGCGTGGGAGGGCGACACCTCGGCGCCGTTCCGGGTGGAGCTCCAGATCGACGGCTGGGATCGCCACCGGCTGCTGGAGGACCTGTCGCGCACCTTCGCCGAGACCGGCATCAACATCCTCGAGGCCCGCTGCACGGTGGTGCACCCGATGGTGAAGAACCGCTTCGTGGTCGAGGTGGGGGACACGCAGGCGCTGAAGACGTGCATCACGCGGCTGCGGAACATCGACTCGGTGTTCGACGCGTATCGGGTGACCCCAACGGGCTGAACGCCGGCGGCGTACCCGACGGACTGAGCCCGTCGCCATTTCAGCGCCCACTTGTAACTCCAGTCGCCCGCCGTCAGCTTGGGCTGCCAGCCTGCGCGACGTGTCCGTCACCGGCCCGACAGACGATCCCGAGGCCACGCTGCGGCGCCTGCTGCGCGAGAACTCGCTCCCGCAACCAGACGAGGCACTTCCTGAGGGGGACGGCGGCATCCTGTGCCTGTGGCACGAGCAGAAGGTCGCGCTGATCATCGAGGCGGGCGAGCATTGTCCTCGGTAGGTGTAGCTCATGTGCTACGGTGGCGGGATGGGAGCTGATGTCTCGGTTCGTGAGCTGCGGAATCACACCGCCGAGGTCCTCCGTCGAGTCGAGGCGGGCGAGCGCCTGCGCGTGACAGTCGACCGCAGGCCCGTCGCCGAACTTGGTCCGCTGCCGAGCCCGGATGTATGGGTGCCGCGGCAGCGCGCTCTCAAGGCACTCGTGCAAACGGACGCCGCGCTCGGCGGGGAGTTGGCCGAGGCGCTTCCCGACACCGTTGACGAGTTGTGAGGGGTCTGCTCGACACATCGGTTTTCCTCGCCGATGAGCGGGGACGCGAGTTGGTGACCGATCAACTGCCTGATGAGGCGGCGGTCTCGATAGTCACGCTGGCCGAGTTGGAGCTCGGCGTACACCTAGCCAGTTCGGAAGAGGCCCGCGCCCAGCGCCTGCGAACCCTGCAAGCGACGCGGGTGACGTTCGTCGCGCTCGCTGTTGATGACAACGTAGCTTCCGTATTCGCCGAGCTGGTCGCCACCGCGCGTCGCAGGGGGCTCCGTCCGAAGGTCCAGGATGCGTGGATAGCCGCCACGGCCCGTGCCCACGCGGTCGCGGTTTACACCCAAGACAGCGACTTCGAGGATCTGGCGGTCGACGTCGTCCAAGTCTAGGCCTGCGACCCTGTCGCTCCTGTTAGACGCCGGGGCTCGCGCCGGCAACTCCCTGGTCACACGACTTCGAGGGCCGCGTCCCATGGCCCAGTCCGGAGGCCGACGCTGGCGGTCTTGCCGTCCGTCACTCGGAAGATCTGCCAGGGATGAAGCCTTGTCTTCGCGCCGCTCCCCGGTAGCGAATAGTCAGCGGCAGGCGGACAGAGCATCTGGCGTGTGCGAGACAACGGTTTGGACTACGTGCGGCCGCCTCGGCGGTGGGGGAGACGGGCCAGTCTGAACGCCACCTGCGCCACGATCTCACTGGGTGGCTACCCTCCGCGGTCCCGTCGGATGATGTCCTCCCGGAACAGCATCGTTCGCGCCGCACGTGCCGCGGTGCTCGTCGGCGCTCTGTCAGTCGCCGGCGTCGCCTTCTCGCTCGCGGTCGCAACGGCGGCTCCGACGGTGACCCTCGACGTGCCGCCGGACGACAGCTCGACGCGCGACACGACGCCGACGTTCAGCGGGACGGCCGGGAATGCTCCTGGCGATTCGGATGTGACCGTGAAGATCTACACCGGGCCGGAGGCCTCGGGGACGCCGGTGCAGACCCTGACCGCACCGCGTACGGAGACGGGTTGGACCGTCGATGCATCGATGGCGCTGTCCGATGGGCTCTATACGGCCCAAGCGGAGCAGACGGACGCGGCCAGCGAGCCGGGCGTCAGCAACGCCAATCAGTTCACGGTCGATACGGCGGCCCCGACAGTGGCGCTGGTGGCGCCCGCGGACGAGAGCTTGACGAACGATGCGGCGCCGACGTTCAGCGGCACGGCCGGGGACGCGCCCGGCGACTCGGGGACGGTGACGGTGAATGTCTACAGCGGCCCGGAGGTTTCGGGAACGCCGGTGCAGACGTTGACCGCACCGCGTACGGGGACGAGTTGGACCGTGGGTGCGTCGGTGGCGCTGCCAGATGGGCTGTATACGGCGCAGGCGGAGCAGACGGACGCGGTTGGCAACGCGGGCGTCAGTAACGCCAATCAGCTCACGGTCGATACCGGTCCGCCGAACACGTCCATCGTCTCCGGCCCCGCTGGACTGTCAAACGACTCCACGCCGGACTTCTCCTTCACGAACACGGAGGGCGGGCCCTTGGAGTGCAGTCTCCGTCGCGCCGGGGAGGCCGCGCCGTTATTCGCCGCGTGCGGAGCGACGTACGCCCCAGGCCCGCTTGCTGACGGCGCCTATGTCCTCGAGGTCAGGGGAATTGACGCCGCCGGCAACACGGACGCTTCGCCCGCCAGTAGCAGCTTCGAAATCGACACCACCCCGCCCCAGACCACCATCGATGCCGGACCGGGCGACACCACCGCCGCGACAGCCGCCTTCCTGTTCTCGGCGCCCGGTGCGGCAGGCTTCTCCTGCCGCCTCGATGGCGGCGCCTGGCAGCCCTGCGGCTCGCCTCACACCTACCCGGCCCTGAGCCTCGGCCCGCACCAATTCGAGGTCGCGGCGGTCGATGCGGCCGGGAACCAGGATCCGACTCCCGCCGGCCACGCGTGGCAGGTGCTGCGGCCGGGCCTCCTGATCCCGGGGGCTGGGCAGCAGGCCGTGGCCCTCGCGAAGGAGCTCGTGCAGATGCGAAGGGCGCTCGCCAAGGTCCGGCTTCGCACGCTGGCGCGTCGACGGACGGTGCTGTTCAGGACCTACGACGCCCTGACCGCCGGCACCGTCAAGGTCCGTGCCAGGACACGGGTCCGGAGCGGGCGGGTTCGCCGCTGGGTCGGCGTGATCGCCGGCGCGCGCGAGGTCCCGGGCGCCGGTCGCCACCGGGTCCGTGGGAAGGTCACGAAAAAGGGACTGGGGCTCGTCCGCAGGCGGCGAACGCTCCCACTGGAGCTGCGACTGAGCTTCACCGACCGCGCGGGACGCGCCCTCTGGGCGACCACAAAGCTCACCCTCAAGCGCTAGCGGCACCCCTATTGCGCAAGTTACGGACTTGCGCTTCCGAAGAACCTGATTACGCTGGTCAAGGGAGCGAGTGTCGTCGCTCCACGGAAAGACGCTTGAAGACTCGTCCGAAAAAGCATGGCCCCCACCATGCGCCCATTCGCAATGTCAAGTTCGAAAGTTCCGCACCGCAGCGACGCTTGAGGCGTTGGGGTACGTGAATTGATCGGGCGGGTGACAGGAAGGTCGTTGCCTTCCGAGCTGACGGGCGTATTGCTGGAGCGAGACGCGGAGCTCGAGGCTCTCGGCCTCGCGCTGCGCGATTCGCAGGCGGGACGCGGCAGCATCGTCCTCGTGGAGGCGGCCCAGGGCCTCGGGAAGTCGCGGCTCCTCGAGGAGGCGGCGGCCCTGGCGGCGGGCCACGGCGCCCGTGTGCTCGGTGCGTGCGGCCGCGACCTGGAGCGCGACCTCCCCTTCGGGGTGGCGCTGCAGCTCTTCGAGAAGGCCGTCACACGCTTCGACGATGCGGAGCGGGAGCGCTTCTTCGCGGGGTCGGCCGGGCTTGCCGCCCCGCTCGTGCTCGAGGGCACCCCGGCTCCGGAGGGCCTCCCGGCCTCGCTCCACGGTCTCTACTGGCTGAGCACCAACCTCGCCGAAGAGCGCCCGCTGGTGCTGAGCGTCGACGACGCCCACTGGTCCGATTCGTCGACCATGCGCTTCCTCGTCTACCTCGCTCAGCGAATCGAGGAGCTGCCCATCACGGCGGTTCTGGCCGTCACCGCGGGCCATCCGCCCGAGCGGGACCCGCTGCTCGACGACCTGCGCGCACACCCCGCCACGACCGTCCTGCGCCCGCAGCCGCTGAGCCTCGACGCGGTCACGAGCATCCTCCGCGACTCCGTTCTGCCCGACGCCGAGCCGCTCTTCGTGAGGGCCTGTCACGAGGCCACCGGCGGCAATCCCCTCCTTCTCGCCGAACTGGCTGTGGAGCTGGCGATGCGCGAAGTCGAACCCGAGGACAGCAATGCCGACGCGGTCTTCGCACTGGCGCCGGAGTCGCTTTCCGCCGCGGTGCTCGTCCGGCTGCGCCGCCTGGGGGAGGGGGCGCCGGAGCTCGCCCGCGCGATCGCAGTGCTCGGCGACGGCGCCGAGCTTCGCCACGCCGCGCCCCTGGCGTACCTGCCGGTCGAGCGTGCCATCCAGCTGGCCGACTCGCTGATGGGGGCCGGCGTCCTCCGCCGCGAGCCGGGCCTTTCCTTCGTTCACCCAGTCGTCCGCGTTGCCATCGAGGCCGAACGCCCGGAGTTCGAGCGGGCTGAGGCGCACCGCCGCGCGGCGTGCATGCTGATGGCTGAGGGCGCGTCACTGGAGCGGGTGGCGCCACACCTGCTTGCGGGCCGGGCGGACAACGATCCGCGTGCAGTGGAAGTGCTCCTCGAGGCGGGCGAGCGCGCCCTCGCCGGCGGCGCGCCGAACTCCGCCATACGGCTGCTGCGGCGGGCCCTTGAAGAGCCGCCCTCGTCCGAACGCCGCCCCGAGGTGCTCCTCGCGCTGGGCCGGGCCGAGGGCGCGGCCGGCGCACCCGGCGCGATCGACCGCCTCACCGGCGCGCTCGATCTGATCGGCGACCCCGCCGGACGGGCAGCCGCGGCGCTCGACGCCGGTCGCCTGCTGATCAGCCACGCGCGCTGGGAGGACGCGGTGGAGACGCTGGAGCGCGGGCTCGACGAGGTTAACGGCACCGACAACTCGCTTCGCGCCCGCCTCGAGGCCGCCCACGTGGCGGCCACACGTGTTGCTCCGGGCAGCGTGCTCGACAGGCCCGGGGTCGCGCTCGACGACGCCACGCTCGAATCGACCGTGTCCGGCCGGCTGATCCTCGCCCGGGCGGCCGCGGCGCGCGCCCTGCGCGGCACCTCGGCCGCCGAGGTCCACGGGCTCGCCACGCGGGCGCTGGGCGGCGGAGCGCTGCTCGAGGACGAAAGCAGCGACGGCATCGGCTTCTACCTCGCGGTCTTCGCGCTCGTGGTGGCAGAGGACCTCCAGACCGCCGAGCTGGCCGCCGCCACGGCCGTCGACGACGCACAGCGGCGCGGCTCGGTGCTCGGTTTCGCAACCGCCTGCCACTTCCGCTCGCTCGCGGTGCTGCGGCGCGGCCGCATCCCCGACGCGGAGGCCGACACCGTCAACACGCTGGAGGCGCGCAAGTATGGCTGGCGGCTGTCGCTCGCCTCCGCGGTGGCCGCTCAGGCCGAGTGCCTCGTCGAGCGGGGCGAGCTCGAGGCGGCCGGCCGCGAGCTCGGCAGCCTTGTGAGCGAGCACGGGACCCCCCGGGACCTGGGCGCCTACCGCTTCGTGGGAGTTCGCGGGCACGTCCGGCTGCTGCAGCTCTCGCCCGCGAACGCGCTGGAGGACCTGCTCGAGACGGGGCGCCTCCTGCGCGCGCTCGGGGGAGACAACCCGGCCGTCTTCCCGTGGCGTTCGCTCGCCTCCGCCGCCTCGCTCGCCCTGGGCGACCGCGAGGAGGCACGCCGCCTGGCCGACGAGGAGGTCGCGCTGGCCACCGCATTCGGGGCGCCGGGCGCCCACGCGCGGGCGCTGGGCGCGCTCGCCGCCCTCTCGGACGGCGCCGAGGCCATCGAGGTGCGCGAGGAGGCCGTGCGCGTGTTCGAGTCGAGCCAGGCCGCGCTCGACCGGGCGCGCGCGCTGGTCGACCTGGGAGCGACCTTGCGGCGCGCGGGGCGCCGCCGCGATGCGCGCGAACCGCTCACGCAGGGCCTCGACCTAGCTGGACGCTGTGGCGCCCGGGCGTTGGCGCAGCGAGCCCGCGAAGAGCTTGTGGCGGTTGGCGCGCGCCCGCGGCGGGACGCGGCCTCCGGGCGCGACGCGCTCACAGTCCGCGAGCGTCAGGCGGCTGGCCTGGCCGCTCAGGGGATGTCGAACCGCGAGATCGCGGAGGCGCTCTTCGTGACGGTCAAGACCGTCGAGTGGCACCTCAAGCACGCCTACCGGAAGCTCGGTGTGGGCTCACGGCGCGAGCTGGGGCCGGCCCTCCTTTCCGACTGAACGGCCTACACTTAAGTGGCACCCGTGATCCCGTTCGCCGTGGACGGGGTAACACACCATCGGGGATGATGAAGAGCGTGAACGTGCGCCTCGATCGCTTCGGCCATGAGGCCCTCGAAGCGCACCTGCGCGGATCGGGCGCGTCGGAGGCCGACACCCTCCACGTCGCCGTGCGCTACTACCTCGGCGACGCCGGGAGCGGTCGCATGGCCTGGCGCGTGCCAGGCGACTATGCGCAGCCGGAATCGAACGAGGAACTGGAGCTCGCGATCGACGACGATCTGCACGGCGAGCTGCGGCGGGAGTCCCAGCGCCAGCGCGTGACGCCCGACGTGCTGGCGATGCACGCGCTCATGTACTACCTGGCCGACCTTGACAGCGGTAGGGCAGCCGCCCGCCTCGGCGACGCGATAAATCGCGACGCCGAGGCCAAGTGACCGCTGGACGCTAGTCGCCGCCGTTAGGCGACGGCGGCCACGGGCGGCTGGTAGTGCACCACGTCCGCGGTGGTGCAGGTCGTGGCGGACGTACTATCCAGCCGATACGAATCGGGGGCGGCTGGGTGGGGGTCGCGGACCACGCGGTGCCTCATCTCAGGCGACCCTATGTGTCCGGCGCGGTCCCCGCCCTAGGGGAGCCACCCTAGTCTTTTGCGAGAAGGGCTCAGGCCACCGCGATCAGTCCGCCCGGGGTGACTCCGAACTCGACATCGGCGAACTCGCCGATGTAGTCGCCGTCCACCTGCACCGGGAAGGGCCGGTCGTCGATCGCTTCCACGCGCAGGCCTTGCAGAGCGCCCAGGCCCTCAACCTGGCGGTGGCGCAGCACGGTGGATGCCCGGCTTGACAGGAGTCGCGGGACCAGGGTGGGCAGCACGAGCGGCGTGGCGCTCTTCAGCACGGCGGCCGCCAGCGACCCGGTGTCGAGGCCCGCGGGCTCGGTCACCCGGATCGGGCGCCGGCGGAAGAACGTGAACGGGTCGGAATTTTGGACGATCACCGTCACGCCCTCGAGCGTGCGGTCGCCCGCGCGCACGCTGACATGCGGGGGTCTCACGAGGTAGCGGCGCGAAAAGATCGAGACCGCGGCGAGGGTGTAGTACCAGGCGCCGAAGCGAGCCTTGCGGTAGGGGTGGTCGTCCACGCGCTCGACGACCGAGGCGTCGAGGCCCACGCCGGCCGCGAACACGAAATGGCGGCCGTTCATCCGCCCCAGGTCCACCCGGCGGGGGTGGAAGTCGTCCGCCATGCGCAGCAGGTGCTCGGTCGCGTCGACCACATCGTTGGGGATCCCGAGCGTGCGCGCCCAGACGTTCGCCGAGCCGCCCGGGAGGGCCGTCAGCGGCGTGTCGGAGCCGACCAGGCCGTTGGCGGCCTCGTTCACAGTCCCGTCGCCGCCGAAGGCCACGACCACGTCGTAGCCCTCGCGCGCCGCCTCGCGGCAGATCTGAGTCGCGTGGCCGCGCTTCTCGGTGTCGATCGCCTCCACCTGGTAGCGCGACTGGAGCGCGTACACGACGAGGTTGCGCAGCCGGTCGGACACCGTCGTCGCGTACGGGTTGACGATGACCAGCATGCGCCGCTTCGGCGTGCGGTCCGGAAGGAGGCGCTCCGCGAGCCCCTCCGCCCGCTCGAGGGCGGTCTCGGGCACTGAGGGCGTGAACCCTACTGGCCCGAGAGGCTCAGCCCAGGCTCATGCGCTCTGGACTACCGGTGCAGCCTCGAGCTCGCGCAGCGCCGTCTTGAGCGCCCCGCGACCACGGTGGTGGAGGCCGTGGATCGCGCTCTCGGTCTTCTTCATCCGGTCGGCGATCTCGACGGGGCTCAGCCCCACCACGTGGCGCAGCACGAGCACCTCGCGCTGCTCATCGGGCAGCCTGTCAAGGGCCTCGCGGAGCGCGTGGAAGCGCTCGAACTGGACCTCGTCGTGCCCCTCGTCGGTCGTGCGGACCTCCTCGAACGGGATCTGCCGGCGGGCCCGCAGATGGTCGAGCGCGGCATTGCGCGCGACGCGGAGGATCCACGCCGAGAACGGCACCTGGCGCTGCTCGTAGCGCTGGATCTTCTTGAGCAGCTTGGCGAACAGCGACTGGGTGATGTCCTCGGCCTCGTGCGGATCGCGGACGATGCTCTGCACGTAGCCGCAGACGTCGTCGGCGTAGCGAACGTAGAGGAAGTGGAGCGCGGAGGCGTCTCCTTCCTTGGCACGCGCGATCGCGCGCTCGAGGAGCTCACTCTCCTGGGGTGGCCGAACTCGGGGGAACGGCAGGGGGTGGCTCGGGCGCCTGTCGGCGTGGGGATCCCGAGCCTCCGACTGCTTCGAAGGCATCTCAATCTCCTAAGGTCTGCGAGTGCCGGTGTGCGACATTCACCGGTCTCTCGGACCCTAGTAGCGGTCGGTCACCCTCGCACTAGGGGCGGCACCCCAGGGTTTTCCCTGTCGGTGCGTATACGGGTACGAAATTTGGACGAATGGCGTAAGAAACCCTCAGGTCAGGCAGACCTCGGCCCCCTCGCCGACGGTCAGGCGCAGCGCTCGCGGCAGGCGAAAGTCCCGGAATACCCGCGATTTCGGGCCGATGACGCTCGCCTCCAGGCGGCCGCCCAGATGGCTGATCGAGGCCCCCGGGAGCACCAACGAATGTTCGATCTCGGCGCCCTCGACCACCACGTCCTCCCCGATCGACGTGTACGGCCCGACGTAGGCTTCGCGCAGGTGCGCGCGGGCCCCGATGATGGCCGGACCCCGCACGACGCTCGAGCTGATGCTCGCCTCGGGGTGCACGATCACCGCTCCTTGGATCATCGAGTCCGACAGCTGCGACCCGTCGTAGTCGGCACGCAGACCCTCGAGCGCGAAGCGGTTCCCCTCCAGCAACGCGTCCGTCCCGCCGCGGAACCGCCACCAGTCGGTCGCGCCGCACGTGCCCACCCGCCCGCCCCGCTGCTGGATCCGCTCCGTGAGCGCTTCCAGCAGGTGCTCCGAGTCCAGGTCGAGGTCCTCGACCCACTCGAGCGTGCGGGCGCCGAGCACCGCCACGCCGGCCCCGTCGTTACGCAGCGGGCGGGGGCGCGCAGGTCCCCCGCCCGCTGCTGCTCGCAGCTGCACCACCTGGGCCAGCTCGACCTCGCGCGACTCATCGACCACCAGCAGGGCCTCGGTGTCGCATATCGCCCTGCCGGCGATGAGGGAGCGCAGGCTCTGCTTCGCCAGGCTGTCTGACAGGTGCAGCACGAACGGCTCACCGTCGAGGAAACCGGTCAGCTCACCCAGCACGTGGGTGAGGGATTCGTCCGGGAGCTGCTCGACCCAGCTCACCGATCGGGTGGCCCGGCCGTCGGCCGCCACTTCCCGCGCTTGCCCGAGGAGTTGTTGGGGCACGACCACAGCCACCTCGCGGATGCCGGCCTGAGCCAGCCAGTCGAGCGCATGGCAGAGCAGCGCGCGGTTGCCCACCGGGAGGAGGGGGGTGGGGGGCAGACAGGTGCGGTGGGAGTGCGGGGCGGAGCGTGCCGGCTCGAGGGTGCCCGCGTGGGCCAGCACAACGGCCTTGGTAGGGGTCACACCATCACAACGTCTGAGGCGGCCTCGCCTCTGCGCCGAGCCGGTCCCAAGTTCGGATGAGGTCGGGTGCTCAGGCAGCGTGCGACGGCTCATACACGAACGGCAGCTCCGCCTCGATCTCTCGCAGGGTGGGCGCATTCGCGTCGCGCTCGGAGGGCAGCAGGTCGATGCCCTCGGGCCAGGCGATCCCTACGTCGGGGTCGTCGTAGGCGATCCCACGCTCAAGCGCGCCGTTGTAGTACGACGTCTGCTTGTACATCACATCGGCATGGTCGCTGAGCACGCAGAACCCGTGCGCGAGACCGATCGGGCAGTAGACCTGATGGAGGTTCTCGTCGGTGAGCTCGAACGCCTCCCACTGGCCGAAGGTCGGCGATCCGCGGCGGATGTCGACGACGACGTCGAGGATTCTGCCGCGCGCGCATCGCACCAGCTTCGCTATCCCGTCGCCTACCTGAAAATGCATGCCCCGCACGACCCCGTGCACCGACCGCGAGTGGTTGTCCTGCACGAACACGTCGTGGATGCCGAGCTCTGCGAATGCGTTGCGGCGGTAGGTCTCCTGGAAGAAGCCGCGCTCGTCGGGGTGGGCCACGGGCCTGATCAACACAGGGCCGTCGAGCCGGGTCTCGAGTCGCTCCATGTCGGTCAAGTATGTCTCAGCAGGTCTCGTCGGGACCTGCCTCAGTAGGCGCCCCGGCCCCGCAGCACGGCCGAACAGGTGCGCACGAGCAACTTGATGTCGCCCCAGAGCGACCAGTTCGTGACGTAGAGATAGTCGAGCTTCACCATCTCCTCGAACGGGATCTCGGAACGCCCGTGGGCCTGCCACAGGCCGGTCAGCCCAGGCGTCAGGTCGAGCCGCCTGCGAAGGCGACCCTCGATCTGCCGGTCCTCGTTCTCAATCAGCGGGCGGGGGCCCACGAGGCTCATCTCGCCGCGCAGGATGTTGAAGAGCTGCGGCAGCTCGTCGACGGAGTAGCGCCGCAGGATGCGGCCCACACGCGTGACGCGGGGGTCGTCGCGGATCTTGAACATGCCGTTGTCGTTCATGCCTCCGTGGAAGTTCAGCTCCGCCACCGCGTCCTTGCGGGCTTCCGCGTCGACATACATCGACCGGAACTTGAAGACCTCGAACGGGCGATCTCCCCGGCCGACGCGGCGCTGGCGGAACAGGACGGGCCCCGGCGAGTCCAGCTTGATCGCCACCGCGAAGGCGAGAAGCAGGGGCGCGAGCAGCACGAGCGCCGCGATGCCGCAGGCCAGGTCGAGCGCCCGCTTCAGCCGGAGGGATGAACGGCCCAGGCTTGGCCGTGGAAGCGTAAGAAGCGGCATGCCCTCCATCTCGTGGAGCTGGAGCCGTGCGCCGACGACGTCGGACCAGCTCGGGATCAGGTCCACGTGGACTCCGAGCTCCGACAGCTCACAAACCAGATCGCCCCTGCCGTGGTCGCTCAGGCCTGGCGCGAGCATGACCCGATCGACGTCGAGCCGGCGAATGAGGCCCGCGGCATCGGTGTCCCCCGGAAGCAGAGGCACGAGCTCGAAGATAAGGGGCGCGGGGTTCGGGAAGCCCCCGTTGCCCCGAGGGTCGATGCAGGCGACCACGTTGATGCCCCACTCGGGATGGCGCAGGACCTTGCGCACGATCGCGGCCGACTGTTCGTGGCTGCCGATCACGAGGGCGTTCTGGAGATACCAAACCTGGGTGCGGGCGTATGCCCGGGCGGCCGACCGGAAGGCCACGAGCGCCACCACGGTGAGCCCCCAGAAGAGCGCGATTCGCTGGATGGGGAGGTGGTCGGGCCGGATGGCGGAAAAGGCGATCAGGGCGCCCCAGCTCCACACCGTCGCCATCTGAAGGATTGGGCCGATCTCGTCCGCCGCGCTGTAGTCCGCCCGGTGGCTGTCGAGGTGGTAGAGCCGGTGGGCGTAGGCCACCAGCACCCAGATCGGGATCGTGAGCAGAAGCACCGGTGCGTCCGCCAAGTGGAGGCTGCCGAAGGCGACCTGGGTGACGAGGAAGGCGACGCAAAGCGCTGTCACGTCGGCACCGAGCAGGAGACGCCGGAGCACGCGCCCGCGCTGGTCGGGACTGCGCGGCGGCGTCTCCGGACGGCTGAGCGTCAGAGGGAGGGGGAGTGCCGCGGTCGCGGCCGCTGCGCCCACCTCGGCTTCCGCGCTCACCGCGGCCGTCAGGCCGGACCTCGAAGTACTCGTAGCCATGTGCGTCCGATGAACGCCTCGGAGAGGCGTGGACTGGCGCGGCTAGGCGGTGGAAAAAAGGCTGAACGCCTAGGTTCAGGCGCCGAGGAGGATCTGCCCGAGCCCCTCGTCAGGGTCGAGCAGCAGCGACGCCGCATCCTTGCGGCTCGCCGCCCCGAGCTTGCGGTAGGCCGAGGACAGGTGACTCTTCACGGTGCTCTCGGCCAGGAACAGGGTGGTGGCGATCTCGCTGTTCGTGTGCCCCGAGATCGCGAGACCGAGCACTTCCCGTTCCCTATGGGAGAACATCAGGGCATCCCCGCCGTTGCGCAGCACGGCCGGTACGACGCTGAGTCCGGCGGCCACGGCGCGTACTGCCGGGACGAGCGCTCCCTCCAGCTGGTCCTCGAGCACCAGCGACTGGGCGCCGGCACGAACGGCACGTCGCGCGCCGAGGCTTCCACATTCAGGCGAGACCACGACGACCGGCCCAGGCCCGCTTTGACTGAGCCTCGCCCGCAGGCCCTTCACCGAAATCGGCTCAGCGAGGTCGACAGCTATCACCCGGATGTCGGGAGGAGCGGTCGAGTCCCCGTTGAGGACCGCGACGGAGCCGGCTTCGAGCGTGCCGACGATGCGCTCGCGGAGCGCCCCGGACGCCATGACGCGCACGAAGAGGTCGGACCATGCCATGCACAGAGAACGGCCGAATGACCGCGGCACTTCCGCGTGACTCGATTTCGTGGGCCCTGCGCGTCGATACCGCGACAGCGGCTACAGCGCTCCACGCGTCCGCGTGAGAACTCGCGGCCGGGTGACGTTGGTGGGCTGAAGAATGACCAACCACGTCCAATCAGGAGGAGGTAGTTCCTTGAAGGTCGTCATCTTCTGCGGAGGTCAGGGGCTGCGAATGCGCGAGGCCTCCGAGGTTCTGCCCAAGCCAATGATTCCCATCGGCAACCGGCCGATCCTGTGGCACGTCATGAAGTACTACGCGCATTTCGGGTTCACCGATTTCGTGCTCTGCCTGGGATACAAGGCCGAGGCCATCAAGCACTTCTTCCTGACCTACAGCGAGGCGATGGCCAACGACTTCGTCCTCTCCGACGGTGGGGCGAGCGTCCACCTCCTGAAGACGGACATCCACAACTGGAACATCACGTTCGTGGACACCGGCCAGCGCTCGTCCATCGGCGAGCGGCTGCGCTCGGTCCGCCACCTGCTGAGGGACGACGAGATGTTCCTCGCGAACTACGGCGACACGCTGACCGACGCCGACCTCCCGGCGATGATCGAACGGACGAAGAACGCCGGCGTGACCGCGAGCTTCCTCGCGGCACACCCCAACTACAGCTTTCACGTGGTCTCGATGGACGACGGGGACCGCGTGCGCGGGCTCCACGACGTCACGCGCTCCGACATCTGGCTCAACGGCGGCTACTTCGTGATGCGGTCGGAGTTCCTCGACGACCTGCGTCCGGGCGAGGACCTGGTCGAGGAGCCGCTTCAGCGTCTCATGGCGAGCGGCCAAGTGCTCGCCCACCGCCACGAGGGGTTCTGGTCGCCGATGGACACCCTCAAGGACAAGCAGTGGCTGGAGAGCCTCCACGAGAACGGCGAGGCTCCGTGGCAGCTGTGGAACGTCGACCGCCGGCCCGACGTCGGCGCGGTGCAGGCCGCTTCCGCCTGATGCTGCCGCTGCTGATGAAGAGGTCGGAGCGGCAGCCCGCCCGCCTGCTCGTGATCGGGGCCCATTCGGACGACATCGAGATCGGCTGCGGGGGGACGATCCTCAAGCTCGTCGAAGAAGGCGCGATTTCCGCGATCTGGTGGGTCGTGCTCAGTGGGAACGGCGACCGGGGAGCCGAAGCGGAAGCCAGCGCGCATGCGCTCCTGAACGGCACCGTGGAGAAGCGAGTGATCGTCCGCGACTTCAAGGACGGCTTCTTCCCCTACGACGGCGGCGAGATCAAGGCCTTCTTCGAGACCCTGAAGAAGGAGTTCTCTCCCGACATCATCTTCACCCACCAGCGCCAGGACCTTCACCAGGACCATCGTGTGAGCTGCGAGCTGACGTGGAACACGTTCCGCGATCACCTCATCCTCGAATACGAGGTCCCGAAGTACGACGGCGACATGGGGTCACCGAACCTGTTCGTGCCGCTCGACGGTGACGTCTGTCGCCAGAAGGTCGACCACCTGCTTGACCATTTCGCGTCACAGCGCGACAAGCGGTGGTTCAGAGAGGACCTGTTCTCGGGCCTCTTGCGGCTTCGCGGGATGGAGTGCCAGTCGCCGACCTCCTACGCCGAGGCGTTCTACTGCCGCAAGGCGGTGCTGGCGTGACCCTTGAATCGACAATCACACGGCCCAACGGAGGCGCACAGTGATCTTCACCGAGACCAAGCTCGAAGGGGCTTTCGTGATCGACCTCGATCTCAAAGAGGACAATCGCGGCTTCTTCGCTCGGGCGTTCTGCCAGCACGAGTTCGAGGAGTACGGCCTCCAGCCCGTAATCGCACAGGCCAACCTCGCCTTCAACCGGCGCAAGGGCACGATGCGCGGGATGCACTTTCAGTATCCCCCCGCCACGGAGACCAAGCTCGTGCGGTGCACCCGCGGCGCGATTCTCGACATCATCGTCGATCTCCGGCCCGAGAGCCCGAGCTACCTCGACCACGTCGCTGTCGAGCTCACCGCCGACAACCACCGCGCTCTCTACGTCCCGGGACGCTTCGCGCACGGCTACCAGGTGCTCGAGGACGTCACCGAGACCAGCTACCAAGTCGGCGAGTTCTATGCGCCCGGCCACGAGGGAGGCCTGCGCTACGACGATCCCGGCCTCGGCCTCAGCTGGCCGCTGCCGGTGACCGAGATCTCGGAGAAGGACCGCGACTGGCTCCTGCTGTCCGAGGTCGGATCCGAGGTGCGAGCGAAGATGGCCACTGCGGAGGAGCGCCTGGCGGGAGGGCCGGTCCGATGATGATCACCGACAACCTTCTCCACGCCCGCGAGCAGGAGGGCCGCCCGATCCGCGTAGGCATGATCGGCGCCGGCTTCATGGCTCAGGGGCTCGTCAACACCATCGAGAACAGCGTCCCGGGCATGCGCGTGGCCGCGATCTACGGCCGTCGCCCCGAGCGCGCACGCGGCGTATACGAGTACGCCGGCCATGAGGAGCCAGTCGTGGCCTCCTCTCAAGGATCCTTCGAGGAAGCGCTCCGGGCGGGCCGGCCCGTCGTGACGGAGGACCCGTTCCTCCTGTCCCGATCGGATCAGATCGACGCGCTGGTAGACGTCACCGGATCCGTGGAGTTCGGCGCGCAGGTGGTGCTGGACGCGTTCGAGCACGGCAAGCACGTGATCCTCATGAACGCGGAGCTCGACGCCACGATCGGGCCGATCCTCCACCGGTACGCGCAGCGCCATGGCGTCATCATGTCCGCCTGCGACGGCGACGAGCCCGGCGTACAGATGAATCTGTATCGCTGGGTGCGGGGGCTCGGACTGGTCCCGCGTGTCATCGGAAACGTGAAGGGCCTGCAGGATCCCTACAGGAACCCCGACACGCAGCGAGGCTTCGCCGAGAAGTGGGGCCAGAACCCCGCCATGGTCACGTCGTTCGCCGACGGTTCGAAGATCAGCTTCGAGCAGACCATCGCGGCCAACGCGACGGGCTTCAAGGTCCAGACGCGGGGGATGTCGCGTGGTGTCCCGTTTGACGGCTCCCCGCTCGACCTGCCTTCCCTCTACCACATCGACGAGGTGCGCGCGCTCGGCGGCATCGTCGACTACACCGTGGGCCCGTCGTCCGTGAAGGTGTTCTGCCTCGCAGAGCACTCGGACCCCAAGCAGCGGCACTACCTCAGCCTGTACAAGCTGGGTGACGGGCCGCTCTACCCGTTCTGGATCCCGTATCACCTGCCGACCTTCGAGGCACCGAACGCCATCGCGCGCGTGGTGCTGCTCGGAGACGGCCTGGCTCCGCCCCTCGCGGGTCCCTCTGTCGAGGTGTGCGCGGTCGCGAAGCGAGACCTGAGCGCCGGCGAGACGCTCGACGACTACGGCATGTTCATGACCTATGGCGAGGCCGTGAACGTCCAGGAGATGAGCGCCGGGCGCTACCTGCCCGAGGGCCTTGTCGAGGGGTGTCGCCTGCTGCGGGACGTCCCGCAGGACCACGTGCTTCGGTACGACGACGTCGAGCTGCCGTCAGGCCGGCTCGCGGACAGGCTCCGAGCCGAGCAGTATCGCCACTTCCGCGGCGAGACCTGGCTCGATGAGCGGCTGCTGGTCGCGGCCTGAGCCCGGCACAGCCTTCGCGCGCTCGAACGCCTCGATCTGATCTGCTCGAGCGTGATGGCCCGTATGTGCTCGCCCTGTCGTAGGCGATACCAGTCGACAATCCGATCCACGGCCCGCTCCAAGGTAAGGACCAGCGCGGCGTCTATCCGAGCCGCGCACGCGCCTTCGAGACGGCCTTGCTGGACGAGTAAGGGTCGAGCCCGCCCAGCGCATCGCTCTCCCGATAGCCCCATTCCCACTCTCGGTTGAAAGACCACCTCCGCTCCGGCGCCGCCGCCGCGACCGCCTTCTCGACGGCCGCGAGGTCCCTGACGTCACCGATCGAGGACGGGGCGAGCTCCTCGAGCCTTGCCAGCCCGTACAGCGACGGGGTGGTGGGCCGGGGGGAGGCCAAGCCGCTCACCTCGGCCCCCAGCCGTGGAGCCACAGCATGAGCCATGACGCCTTGAATCCCGTGTGGCCGGTCACGAGCACGCGCCGGCCACGCCAGAACTCCGGGTCGATCAGCGAGCAATGGTTATCAAGGTGAGGCGACTGGCATCAGCCAGCGCAGCGCACCGTCGAGCCGGCCGGCCTCCTGCAGCTCGCGCACCCGGTTGATGCGCAGGTAGCGGGTGCCGGTGAACTCTTCGAAGGTCAGACCGTTGCGCGCGTATGCCTCGTACAGCTGCTCCACGCCGCTGCGCACGGTCCACCGCGGCTCGAACTCGGGCAGCACCCGCGCGATCTTCGAGCAGTCGACCTGGTAGGACCGCTCGTCCGGTCCGCCGTTCTCGGCGAACGAGGCACGCGCGCCCGGCACGACCTCCTCGACGATCTCGGCCACCTCGCGGATGCGGTAGTTCTCGGCGCTCGCGCCGACGTTGAACGCCTCGTCGTGCACGAGCTCGCGCGGGGCGTGGAGAACCGCGAGGAACGCGGACGCGATGTCCTCGACGTGCACGAGCGGCCGCCACGGCGTCCCGTCGCTCTGGATCAGGATCTCGCCGGTGGTCTGGGCATACCCCACAAGATTGTTCACCACCACGTCCACGCGCAGGCGCGGCGAGACGCCGTAGGCCGTGGCGTTCCTCAGGTATGTCGGGGTAAACGAATCGTCGGCCAGCTTCGCGATGTCCTGCTCGGCCAGGACCTTCGACCGTCCGTAGGCCGTGACCGGCGCGAAGTCGGCGCCCTCATCGAGCATCTCGTCGTCGCCCGCCTTGCCGTAGAGGCTGCAAGACGACGAGAACAAGAAGCGCGGGACTCCGGCCTCCTTCGCCTTCTCCGCCACCCGCACCGAAGCGAGATGGTTGATGTCGTAGGTCGCCTGCGGGTTCAGGTTGCCGACCGGGTCGTTGCAGACCGCGGCGAGGTGGATCACGGCGTCGAAGCCGGCAAGGTCCTCGCTCTCGACGTCGCGGACGTCGGCCTGGAGTGCCTCGACGTGGTGCCCGTTCAGGCCGAAGGTGCACGGCTCGAAGATGTCGGAGTCGAGCCCGACGACTTCGTGGCCTGCCTCCTCCAGCATGGGGACCAGCACGGAGCCGACGTAGCCGTTGTGACCTGTGACAAGTGTGCGCATGGGAAACCTCCTAGTGACGCCTGACGGGCCAGACGTGGCCCCGGCTAGGGATGGAATGGTCGATTGAGAACAAGCTCAGCCCGTGTCCCGGTCTCGCTTGCGGTCCAACCACAGCCCGAATGCGAGCAGCGGCCAGAGAACGGCGCTGGCGTCTCGGATCCCGCCACGATGCTCGGCAACGAGCCGAGCGGCCTCGTGGCGGTCGAGCCAGCCCTCTGAGAAGGCGCTCCCGTGCTCGAGCTGGCGGTCGACGACCGCTGCCAAGGGGCCCCGCAGCCAGTCAGCTGCCGGTGCCTCGGAGACTGCATTCGAGCATCTGGCGGCAGCTTCGGGAGCCACCTGCGCGAGCAGTCCTCGGAGCAGCGCCTTGCCGCCGTCGCGACCATGGACGCGCTCCGACACCGTGGCGGCGAACTCCGCCACCTCGCGGTTCAGATAGGGAGTGCGGACCTCGAGCGAGACCCGCATGCCGGCGCGATCGGTCTTCGCCAGAGCGTCGTCCGGCAGGCAATGGAGCTGATCGAGGTCCATGAGCTGCCGTATCGCGGGGTCATCGGAGGCGCCGTTCAGGCGCCTGCCAGGTCGCCGGTGAAACCGGCTCCGGACGCCTCCTGGAGCGCCGGGCCGTAGAGCCGTCCGCGAAGGGCGGCCGCCTGGCCGTCACCCAGTCCAGATGTCGCTCGAGCGGCTCGCCGGCCTAGGACGTCGCCCAGCGCGCGCTCGGGATGCGGCGCGCGCGCGCCAGAATCGAGAGGCCGGATGCGAGGGGCGGCAAGGCTCGTCCCAGCGCTCGGATCGCCAGAGCCAGCGGTACCGCGGGTAGCCACCGAAAAGCTCGTCCGCGCCATGGTCGGCGATCGCGACCGTTACGTCGCGCCGGGCGTACTCCACGGTCGCCTGCAGCACGACGAAGGCCGGGTCCGCCAGCGGCTGGTCCATTCCGGCAAGTAGCTCCGGGACCCGCCCGAGCAGCTCCGGCTCCGTCAGCACCAGCTCGCGATGCTCGCTGCCAAGCTCCTGCGCCGTGAGCCGTGTCTGCGCCAACTGGCTCGCGGCCTCGCTCCCGTGAGCCAACGGTGAAGGTCTTGATCGGCTTGCCTGACGCCCTCGCCGCGAGCGCGGCTATGAGGGTCGAGTCGACGCCACCGCTCAGCAGGACGCCGAGCGGAACGTCGGCGACGAGGCGGCTGCGCACGGAGCGGTCGAGTAGGCGGCCGGTCTCTGCCACCAGGTCCTCGAACGCCTCGACGGAGTCCGGGGCACTAACGGCTGCGGCGTTCCAGTAGGGGTCGACGTATACGCGCCGTGAGCGACGTTCCCAGCGCAGCAGATGGCCCGGGGGAGCTGCTTCACCCCGCGGACGATCGAGGCCGGTCCGGGCACGTAGCCGAAGACGAAGAAGGCGTCGACGGAGGCGGGGTCGAGCTCCGGCTCGCGGTCGATTCCGGCGAGCAGGGCGTCCAGCTCGGAGGCGAAGAGCAGCTCGCCGTGCTGCTCGGTGTAGAACAGCGGCTTTTCTCCGAAGCGATCGCGCGCGAGAAGCAGCTCCTCTCGCCGCGCATCCCAGACCGCGAACGCATACATCCCCTCGAGCAGCGTGGACCATCGCCGGTCCTTGCTCCTCGTAGAGATGGACGAGCACCTCGGTGTCGACGCCGGAGGCGAAGCGGTGCCCGCGCTGGCGGAGCTCTTCCCGCAGCGCCGGGTGGTTGTAGACCTCGCCGTTCAGCACGGCCCACACCGTGCCGTCCTCGTTGGTCACGGGCTGACGCCCGCCGGCGACGTCGATGATGCTCAGGCGACGGGCGCCCAGGCTCACCCTCGAGAAGAAGTCCGTGTAGGTGCGGACGTCATCGGGCCCGCGGGGCGCCATCGCGGCGATCATCCCCGCCACGCGGGTGCGTCGAGAATCGTTGGTGCTGCCGCAAATGCTCATCGGTCACGAAAGGAACGTCAAACCGCCCCCGGCCCTTGCGCAACCGCGCTATCTGCTCGCCCCGACGAGACGATGCTTGAGCGCCCAAGTGAACAGCCTCAGGACGAACGGGAAGCCCTGAACGACGTATCGCCTGAACAACCTGCGCGGCTCCTGCCAGAGTCGGTGCATCCACTCCAGGCCTAGGCGCTGGAGAGCGGCTGGCGCGCGCGGCTGGTCCCCGGCCAGGAAGCTGAGCGATATGCCCACTCCGACGAACCAGGTCTCGGGCAGATCGGATCGCAGCAAGCGGATGAGCCGCTCCTGCTTTGGGAAGCCGAGACCGATCAGGACCAACGCCGGCCTCGCGGTGCGCAGCGACTCCCTGATCCTGTCGAGCTCACGCGGGTCGTCCTCGAACCCGAACGGCGGGCAGTAGTACTTCACGCTCGGCAGCTCCGGCCACCGAGCCTCGAGCCGACTGGCCGCCGCGGCGGCCACTCCGGGATTGCCGCCCAGGAGGAAGACCGACAACCCGGCACCGGCGGCTGCCTCCGGCATGCTCAGCACCAGGTCGCTGCCAGGGACCCTTTCAGGCACCGGTATCCCGGCCAGCCTTGAGGCCCACACGATCGGCAGCCCATCGGCCACCCGGTGACTTGCCGCCAGTACCAGCCTTCGACTCTCGGCGCTCGTCGTGAACTGGCGCAGGATGTCAAGGTTCGGCGTGACGATCCATCCGCCGTTCCGCGCACGGACGCCCTCCAGGAATGTGTCGATGAGCGTGCCGTGGTCCAGCCTGTGAAAGGGCAGGCCCATGATGGGCGCCGTCTCTGAGCGCGCCTCGATCACTTCCGTGGGCTTCCGTTGGCGGCGGATTCGGTGCCGAGTAGGCTGAAGTGCTTCCTCGCGTACCGCAGACGCCCATAGGCCATCTGCGCCTCTCGTGGAGGATGAACGCCCGCCTTGCCGGCGTGGTGAACGAAGGTGATGCCGGGTTCCTGGTACGCCTTCCAGCCCAGTTCTTGGATGCGCTTGCAGAGATCGGTCTCCTCCGAGAACAGGAAGAAGCGCTCGTCAAATCCCTCGACGGCCTCAAACGCCTCCCGACGGACCGCGAAGACAGCTCCCGTCGTCCAGTCGAAGGGACCGCCCTGCGAGTAGCGGTCCTCGTCCAGGACGCGCTCACCGAGCCGCCGGCCAAGGCGGGGCCGCCTTTCGCTCGCCGCCGCGGCGGCCAACACCCTGCGCAGGGATGGGAACCTGTGAAGCGAAGGCCACAGAGAGCCATCGCTCGTCACCTGTCGCACGCTCAGAAGTCCCACCTCGGACCTGTCGCACATCGCCCGCACCAGACCCTCCAGGGTCCCGTGCGTGAGTTCGGTATCGGGGTTGAGGAACAGCAGGAAATCCGCGCCCGAACCGCGGGCGCCTTCGTTGTTCGCTGCCGCGAAGCCCCTCTTCGCGGTATAGAGCACGCGCCGGTTGGAAGTCTCAGCCAGCGAGATGGGAGATCCGCCGCTCTCGACGATGGTTGTGCGATAGGCGCACGCGCCGCGGGCCTTCTCAAGCGACGTAAGGCACGCCTCCAACCACCGCTCGTCGCGATGCGACACTATGACGACGTCCAGGTCCACTGGTCGTGGCAAACAACGACCGGACGCTCCCAGACTTCCGCCCATGTCTCGGGCAGCATGACGAGTAGCGCGTGAACGCCGTCGAAACTGAGTTGATGACGCGGCTCGCATCAACCGCTCGGGTGCGAGAGGCGGCGCGACCGAGGCTCGCGCGACTGCTCCGCTCCGTGGACACCGACGAATTCACGGCTCTGCTCGCGGAGCGGGGTCTCCTTGGAGCGCTGCGCACGGCGTGGCGAGCCTGGTCAAGAAGACGCCGCGGATGATTCGGACGGCCCTGCGGGCGCGGCGACGCCGGTGCGCGTAGACGTTTTTCCGACGTGGCCGGCAGGCCTGAGCGATAGTCGCCGCTCCCCGGGACCGTTGGTAGCCTGGGCCGGTCCCCGGAGCCTCGGTCATCGGAAAGGCTGGAGCTCCGCCCGGCTCGTAAATCAGTGAGCATTCGTGAAGGAGGAGCTTGGGCTCTATGACATCCAAGAGAGAGCAGCCACTGCGTCCAGGCGACGTCGTCGAGGTCAAGTCCGCGGCCGAGATCCTCGCAACGCTCGACGAGGACGGATCCCTGGACAAGATGCCGTTCATGCCGGAGATGATCCGTCACGCCGGCCGGCGCTACACGGTGGGCCGCCGGGTCGACAAGATCTGCGACACGATCGCCGCAACCGGAAGCCGGCGCATGCATGAGACCGTCTATCTCGACGATCTCCGTTGCGACGGGTCGGGCCACGGCGGCTGCCAGGCGGGCTGCAAGATCTACTGGAAGGAGTCGTGGCTTCGCCGCGTGGACGACAGCGCCTCCGCGGCCGATGCCGGCGATGGGGGCGTGGCCGAGCTGGAGCGTCTTGCGCAGGCCGGGACACGAACCGTGCGCGAGCTGGAAGGTGAGGAGACCGAGGTCTGGCGCTGTCAGGCGACCGATGCCCTCAAGGCCTCCGAGCCGCTCAAGACGTCGAATCTGGCGCAGTACTGGCGCGAGTCAGGAACGGGACTTCGGGCCGTCTCCGCTTCATTTGCCTTCTCGCTGCGCGGGTTCGTCATGGAGGTCGCAGACCGCCTCGGGCGGCTGAGGCCGCTCCCGTTGAGCGGTCCCGGCAGCCAGCAGGCGCCTGCAGGGCTCGACCTCCAGGCGGGCGAGCGAGTGAAGGTGCGACCGCCGGCCGAGATCGCGACCACGCTCGACGAGGAGGGCATGAACCGCGGCCTTTCCTTCGACCGCGAGATGATGCCCTACTGCGGGCGAGCGTTCCGTGTCAAGGACAGGGTCCAGCAGATAATCGACGACAAGACCGGGCGAATGCTCAAGATCCCCAAGGACTGCATTGTGCTCGACGGTCCCGTCTGCTCAGGCGAGCGCAGCGCCGGCCGCTGGTTCTGTCCACGCGAGATCTACCCGTTCTGGCGCGAGGCCTGGCTCGAGCGGGTCGAGGACGCCGACGCCGTCGGCCGCTCGGCGCCGGAGCAGCCAGAACCGCCGCAGGTCCCGGACTCTCCGCGCTGACAACCCTCCCGCCGTCTAGCGCGGCCAGATCGATGGAGGTTACTCGCGCCAAACCCGTGCGCCCGGGCGAAAGATCGTCGATCCGGACCGCGTTCAGATGGGGAAAGGCACCCCAATGCGATTTCCCCTTACGCCCAAGCCCAAGGATGGGGCGAGGACCTACACGGCGGTAGTGCTCGCGGCCCTGGCGGTGCTGGCGATCGGACTGGCCTCGGCCCCCCTGGGCGGGGCCGCACCGCCGGAGGACTTCCAGACCTCGCTGGTGGTCGGCGACGGGCTCGACGGCCCCTCCGGTTTCGAGATCGCACCCGACGGGCGGATCTTCATCCTGGAGCGCACGGGGAAGATCAAGGTAGTGAAGGACGGGCAGCTGCTGCCCACGCCGTTCGCCGACCTGCCGTCAGAGGCCACCGGCGACCGCGGGCTGATTGGCATCGCGTTCGACCCCGACTACGGGGTGTCGAACCACTACGTCTACTTCTACTACACCGGCCACGACCTGCTGAACCACCTGGTCCGCTTCAGCGCGCACGATGACGTGGGCACCGACGGTCCGTTCGAGCTGTTCAGGACCTCGTCGCCGTCCCTCCAGCTGCACGTCGGTGGGAGCATCAGGTTCGGACCGGACGGCAAGCTGTATTTCGCCGTCGGCGACAACGGCAACGGGGCGCTCGCTCAGGACCTGAGCAATCCACACGGCAAGATCCTGCGGATCAACAAGGACGGCTCGATCCCCGCCGACAACCCGTTCGCCGGGCAGCCCGGCAAGCTTGCCGCGATCTGGGCCTACGGATTCCGCAACCCCTGGCGGTTCCAGTTCGACAGCCCCACCGGAAGGCTCTTTGGCGGCGACGTGGGTGACTTCACCTGGGAGGAGGTGAACCGCATCGTCAGGGGCGGCAACTACGGCTGGCCCGTGAAGGAAGGCTTTTGCACGTCCAACTGCGACGGGTACATCAACCCGCTCCACGCCTATCACCACGACAACGCGAGCGCGGCGGTCACCGGGGGGCCGGTGTACCGGGCCGAGATGTTCCCGCCGGCGTTCCAGGGTGACCTCTTCTTCGGGGACTACGCCAAGGGCTTCATCAGGAACGCGGATCTCGACTCGAACGGCGACATAACCGCCGTGCACGACTTCGACGCGCAGGCCGGCAGCGTGGTCGACATGAAGGTTGCTCCCGACGGCTCGCTCTACTACATCACCTACTGGCCGGGTGCGCTGTACCGCGTCAGCTACAACACCACCTCCCACCTGCCGGTGGCCAGCGCCTCCGCCGACGTCACGAAGGGCATCGAGCCCCTTACGGTCAACTTCTCCAGCTCAGGCAGCCGCGATCCGGACGGTGATCCGCTGAGCTACCACTGGAACTTCGGCGACGGGACGTCGAGCCCCGAGGCCAATCCGACGAAGACGTACCCCGCGAAGGGGGTCTACACCGCGCGTCTGACCATCTCCGCGGCCGGAGACCAGTCGATCGCCCACCCGATCGTGATTCAGGTGGGGCTGGCCCCGGAGCTGAACATCTCCGTGCCCACGGAAGGCGCGCTCTATCAGGCGGGAGACACGATCACATACAACGCCTTCGCTCGGGATGCTGCCGGCTTCGACCTGAACGACGGGGACATCAAGACCGTGGTGAGGCTGCACCATGGCACTCACTACCACCCCTTTGTCGGGCCGCTGACCGGTAGGGCGGGATCGTTCACGCTCCCGAGAACGGGGAGGCCTCCGCAGACACCTCGTATGAGATCACGGTGACCGCGACCGACGTCAACGGCCTGTCCACCAGCAAAGTCGTGAACGTGGTGCCGAGGAAGTCGCAGGTCACGCTGGCCACATCGCCGCCCGGGGTCGGCCTGGTGATGGACGGCGTGCCCATCAGCACGCCCCACACGTTCACCGGAGTCGAGGGCTTTCAGCGCGAGATCTCCGTCCCGAACAACGCGGTCGCAGCGGACGGCACCCCGCTTCAGTTCGGCGGCTGGTCTCACGGGAAGAGCATCCGCCACATCCTGACTACGCCGAATGACGACACCACCTACACCGCGGCGTACGTGCCCTCGCAGCCGTTCACCGGCAAGTACTACGCCAACAAGACGTTCGCCGGGGCCCCGCTGCTCACTAGGCAGGACCCCAACATCAACTTCGCCTGGGGTGAGGGCGCGCCCGGCCCGGGCATGCCCGTGGACAACTTCGCCGTGCGCTGGACCAAGTCCCAGTGGGTCGGGGCGGGACGGTACAAATTCACCGCCATCGCCGACGATGGCGTCCGGCTCTACATCGACGGCAAGCGCGTCATCAATCAATGGCAGGGGCCGGCGAACACCGAGCACAGCGCCATCGTCGAGCTCGGCACGGGCAACCACACGATCAAAATGGACTACATCGAACAGGGTGGGGACGCTTCGGCCGGCCTCAGCTGGGAAGGGGTGACCGACGCCGGATCAGACTCCTATCGCGCTGAGTACTGGAACGGAGCGCAGTACTGGCACGCGCAGGGCGTCGGGATGCCGGGCACCGCCCCGGACCTCGCGCGCGACGAGAGCGCCATCGACCATAGCTGGGGCGAGGGCTCGCCGGGCCCAAGTATCCTCCCCGACCGATTCATCGCCCGATGGACCCGGACGATCAAGCCCGCCCCTGGCGAGTACGAGTTCGCGGTCACCGCCGACGACGGGGTGCGGCTGTACGTCGACGGGGTACGGGTGATCGACAAGTGGATCGACCAGGGGCCGACCACCTACCGCACCACCGTGCCGCTGGACGGCGGCCTGCACAAGATCGTCATGGAGTACTACGAGAACGGTGGCGGCGCGACGGCGCGATTGAACTACACCGAGGTCGGGGACCCAGCCGAGCACACCTCGTACCTGGCGCAGTACTGGAACATTCCGGGAGAGATCGACGCGCCCGCCATTCCGACCCGTCCGGCCGACCTCGAGCGCTTCGACGACACGCTCGACTTCGACTGGGGCGAGGACTCGCCCGGAACCGGGATCGCGGCGGAAGCGTTCGCGGCGCGCTGGACGAAGACCGCGGTGTTCTCTGCCGGTGTCTACCGGTTCACCGGTGTCCGTGATGACGGGATCCGGGTGTACATCGACAACGTGCCGATAGTCGACCGGTGGACTCGTGGCAACGCCGAATACAGCGTCGACAAGGTCGTGTCGAGCGGCGCACACGAGATTCGCGTGGAGTACTTCGAGGCATTCGGCGGCGCCCGAGCCGAGTTCTCCTACGAACGGATCGGAGAGGCCGTGTCGGCCGACGGAGGGTACGCCGCCGAGTACTTCGCCAACCGAAACCTGTCGGGCTCGCCCGCCCTGACGCGCACGGACGACGCGGTCGACTTCAACTGGGCAGGCGGTGCCCCTGGGCAAGGCGTGCCGGCGGACGAGTTCTCGGCACGGTGGACCAAGTCGGTCACGCTGGAGGAGGGTGTCTACAAGTTCACGGTGACGGGTGACGACGGTGTCCGGCTCTACATAGACGGGGAGAGAGTGCTGGACAAGTGGATCCTGCAGGGCGCGACCACCTACGCCGTAAACCGCCAGCTTGACCAGGGCGCGCACGAGGTCGTGCTGGAGTACTTCGAGGCTGGCGGCGATGCGGTCGCGAAGCTCGGCTACGAGCGCACTGCCGAGCCGCCTCCGCCTCCGCCCCCGCCGCCAGAGCCGTTCGCCGCGGAGTACTTCGACAACAGCACCCTGGCCGGCAGTCCGGTCCTGACCCGCACCGACGACTCGATCGACTTCGACTGGGGCGCGGGCGGTCCCAGCTTCGCGCTTCCCGTCGATCGCTTCTCGGCTCGCTGGACCAGGACGAAGACCTACTCGGCGGGCAACTACCGATTCAGTGTGACCGGGGACGACGGCATTCGCGTCCTGGTGGACGGGGTGCCGGTCGTGGACGGCTGGTTCTATCAGCCGCCGACCACTTACACCGCCAATATTCCATTGTCCGAAGGCCAGCACACAGTGGTCGTCGAGTACTTCGAATGGACCGGGGGCGCGACGGCTGGGTTCAGTGAGTCGAAGCTCACCGGCCCCCCGCCATAGAGACCGGGCGATCCATCATCGCCTCAGTCGATGGCGCTGGTCTGGCAGTCGGGATCGAGGCGACGCCTGAATGAGGCTCGATCGACGCCGACGGGATAGTCGCGGCTCCGGTTGGAAAGCCGCCTGTCGACATGGACTATCGGGCCCATGAGCGCCAGCTCGGCGCTGAACAGCCAATCGGCCCGCTCCGACGGACCTAGCGGATGAGCGCGATCGAGGTACTGGCGCCGGTGCACTCCGTAGACAGGGTCGTACTTCGCATCGCCCGCATCGAAGAACCACAACATCCGCTCGAATCGTCGGGCGGGGTCCGGCGAAGTCGGAAACTCGCCGCGTTAGCCTGGCGGAGCTAGCGGGCGAGTAGTTCGTGCTTGACGTCGGCCGCCCTCTGGCGGCTGACACGGGCCACTTCTTTGGCCCAGAACGAGAGAAGTGCGCGCCTGCACCGCTGCAGTTGCTGCTCGCTCAGATCCGCCGCGACCGCAAGCGCGAACAGCTCGCGTGACAGTCTTCGCGGCGAGGTGGGCAGCTGCTTCGCACGCACGGGGTCGAGCCTGCGTCTGAGCGCGACTCGCTGGCTGCCGACCGGATAGTCGCGGGTGCGATGTGCCAAGCGCTCGTGTACATGGACGATCGGTCCCATCAGCGCCAGCTGGGCGCAGAGCAGCCAGTCGGCCCGCTCAATCGGCCGGATTCGATGGGACAGCATGAGCTGCTCGCGCCGGTAGACGCCATAGATCGGATCGTATTTCGCGTCCCCAGCGTGGAAGAACCAGAGCATGCGGTCGAAGCGGTGGGCGGGATCCGAAGAGGTGGGAAACTCGCCGCCGTACTCCTCGAAGCGGGTCGATCCGTCGGCTGTGTGGATCGTGAACCAGGTGGTCACTCCGACCGCCTCCGCATGTCGCTCGAGCGCCTGCACGCAGGTGGAGAGGCACCCCGGCTCCAGCCAGTCGTCCGCGCTGATCCAGCGGAAGAGGCGGCCGCGGGCGGCAGCGAGCACGCGGTTCATGTTTTCATGAGAGCCGATGTTGAAGGGGTTCACGCTCAGGCGAACGCGCCGGTCCATGCGTGCGTACTCCTCGACCGTCTCGATCGTCCCGTCGTCGGAGGCGTTGTCGCAGATCACGAGCTCGAGATCAGCGAAGTCCTGGGACAGGACGGATTCGATGCAGCGCCCGACGACCTGCCGGTCGTTTCGCACGGCGAGCCCGATGGAGAGGGCGGGCGGATGATCTCGAGATGCGTGCATCCCTCCACTAACGCTGGGCGCGGGTGCGTACTCTCGTGAACGGCGCCCGCGTCCTCGTTACCGGCACCACCGGCATGATCGGGACGCATGTTCTGCGCGTGCTCCCCGGAGCTGCTCGAGGCGGCGACCCGGGCATCCTGCCATCGGATCGTCCTGAGCGGCTCGCAGCTCGAGGAGCCGGCTGTCGCCGGGCACCACGCCGTTCCGCCGTCGCCCTTCGGATGCTGCGCGTAGTAGCTCGGTCCACCCGCTCACGGCTTGTAGCTGAACGTGGCCGCAGCAAGCAGGCTCGTCTCCCGCGTGGGTGCGACGCTGACACCGCTCGTGTGCCAGGATCCCGGAGTGGCCGAGGCGACGCTCGTGGGGCTCCTTCCCCTGAAGATCACCGGCCGGCACTACGGCCACAACATCGGCCGGTGCGACATCCTGTTCCGGACGCTGGAGCTCCAGAAGGGGTTCGACCTCATCGACGAGCTCGTCATCGTCGTGCCCGATGACGAGCTGGCGGTCATCCGCGACGTCGCGCGGCGTTGGGAGCGCTATCCGATCCGGCTCGTGCCCGAGCTACCGGAAGTACCCCAATTCGCTGCGTTCACGAAGCCGCATCAGGTTCGTCCGTGGCAACGGCAGCAGATCCTCAAGCTGCAATTGGCATCCTCGCTCGGACGTCCATTCGTTCTGGTGCTCGATCCCGACGTGATCGCCCTGCGGCGACTGTCACGCGACCAACTCCTCCCCGGCGGCCGCGCGCTGCTGGAGCCAGAGTCCCAATCGGCCCACGAGCAGTGGTGGAAGGCCTCTGCGGAGCTCTTGCAGGTGCCAGGGAAGGTCGACGGGCCCGGCATCAGCGTCACGCCCGCGATCGTCGCCTCCGATGTCTGCACGATGGTTCAGAGGCGGCTGGAGGAGGTACACCGAAGGTCGTGGGTCGAGGTCCTGCTCACTGCGGGCACGGAATGGACCGAATACACGCTGTACTTCCTCACTCTCTCCCACCTCATGGCCGTCGGTGACTACCACATCTGGCCGAGCGAGGAACCGGGTGCCGCGCGGCTGCATTCGTCGAACACGATCTGGGCACGGGAAGACCTGGAGGGAAGAGACCGCGCAAACCTGGTCGCGCAGGACGACAACGGGCTTTTCACGGTGGTCCAACACGTCGACCTCACCCCGCAGGAGATCGTGGCCGCCATTCCGTGGCTCGATCTCGAGATTCCGCCGTACCCTCAGGTCGGTTCCAGGCGCACGCGACTCATCGAGTTCTACGGCGCGGGTCGCCGCAGGGCCACCCGCTATCTGCGGCGGCTGCGTCCGTCACGCGGAGGGTGACTCGACGGCCGGCTCACCGTCCGACGACGCGTCACGTGGGCTGGTCTCGGTAGCGCGGCGCGAGCGGCGACCCCACAGCTCGCGAAGCGCGATCGGCACGAACGCCAGGTCCCGGACCAGGTAGCGGCGCCAGAGCCGGCTCGGCTCGAGGAGGAGCCCGGCGTGAGCAGGTGGTTGACCGTCGTGTCGAGGCGCGCTGAGGCGATCTCGTACCCGAACAACCGGACCGTGGGAGGGTGTCCTACGAAGCGCCGTTCGACGGGGTGATGGGCTTCACGCGGCCCCGACGCCGATCCCAAACGTCCCGCAGGCGGCGGAGCTGCTGGCGCCTGAGGAACTCCATCACCTGTGGTGACACGGCGCGTGGTTCGCGCATGATGAGCGCGCCGAGGTACCCGCCCATCTTTGCGCCAGCTGAGATCAAGTACGGCGGGTCCGAGACGCGCCGAACGGTGGACGCTGCGAAGTACAGTGGATGGTAACCAATTCCATAGAACTTCCGCCCCCAGGCGACGTGGCGGCTCAGTCCTCTGGCCGAGCCCGATCCGAATGGTCGTAAGTGGATTGCATCCGGACTCGGGAATGCGCGAACCGTCCAGCCGTTCATCATGGCGGTCGTTTCGACCACGACGTCCTGCCCCCCACCCGCGATGGGCATATACCCTCCAGCTTGCCGGTAGCACTCGGCTCTGAATAGCTGGATTCCTCCGGGAACGTGGTAGTTGTGGCTTCCGCGCCTTGGGTCGACGAGTGATCCTCCGATCCTGTCGAGCAGATGCCCGCCCGCGATACCGAGCCTTGGATCGGACCTGAATCGCTCGAGCATTGTTGCGTAGTAGTCGGGTGGTACAAGTATGTCCGCGTCCAGGAACCCGAGATATGCCGGCATCGTGGCCGCTAGTCGCTCAACACCAGCGAGCTGAGCATAGACCTGCGATGCGAAGTTCCTCGTCCCGGCGTCGACCAGGGCCACGATTTCGACGAATGGGAGGTGCCTCGTCAGACTCCGAACATGATCGAGTGAATCGTCTGTTGACCCGTCGTCCACCAAGACCCACATGACTGGCTTGATGTGTTGCGCCTCGATCGAGCGCACCAGATCTGCCAACCAGTTCCTCTCGTTCCGGAAGGCTGTCACGAGGCCGTAGTTCGGCTCTGCTTCCATCACGCTGGTATGCCTACGCTCGGTGGGGCGGAGTTCGGGGAGGTGAGGCCGGTGTCAATCGCAGCGTGAGCAGGCCCGCCAAACAGGCAACACTGCCTTCCACCTTGGCCGCAGACTGCGCGCGACTCGAAGGCCGAACGAGCCAGAGCACGGAGTGACCTGCAACCCGACAAGCATGTTGAAGTACAACCGAAACGTAGTAGGTGATGAAGGCCGGTAGTCGGTGATGCATGCGCCAGTATTGGAGATCGGCCCGCTGCATTTCTACGAAGAAGCGGGTCGGTTGTTTGGAGGAGCTGGCACCGCCGTAGTGCGTGATCGTGGCAGCCGGGTTGAACACCACTGGCCACCCTCTCCGGCTGAATCGAAGGCACCAATCCATGTCCTCGCCATACATGAAGAACTCCTCGTTCAACCCTCCCACCTCCTCGACCGCCTGCCGACGCGCGAACCAACAGCACCCGCTCAGAATGCCCACAACTCGAACGTCGTCATGCTCCCAGTTGGTCATGAAGTACGCACCGAACCTAGAGGATCGCGGAAAGATCGTGTCCAATGCCAGCGCCCGAAACAGCACCGATCTCAGCGTGGGCGTATCCCGGCAACTTGACTGCAGTGTGCCGTCGCTGTTCAGCACCTTCGGACCCGCCAGCCCGATCTGAGGGTTGGTGTCCAGGAAGTCCTTCATTTCGACAAGACAACCGGGATGGATGACGACGTCGGAATTGACCAGGCACAAGTATGTGGCTGAGCTGATCGCGATTCCTTGGTTGTTGGCACGGGCAAAGCCGACGTTGGCGTCATTACGGATGAGAACGACCCACGGATACTCCGCCTGCACCATTTCGGGTGAGCCGTCCGAGGACGCGTTGTCGACGACGATGACCTCAACGTCCAGGCCCTTCGACTCGGTCTTTATCGAGTCCAGGCACTGCCTCAAGTAGGCCTGCGCATTCCAACTTACGATGATGAACGAGTAGTCGGGCGCTCGTGCCTCGTCGCTCATGCCAGACCCCATGGAAGAAGCAACCTACCGTTCGCATGCCCCCAATTCGAGTGGTGGTACGGCATCTCGCCTCCCGAAGGCACGGTTGTCAGGTACCCAACGCTGAACGGCTGCGCCGTGGGTGGCGGCAGGGTCAGCGGAACGCTCATCGGTGAAGCTCTCCGCCGCGCCACCGCCTCCTCGAAGCACTCGATCTGCATCTGGTGCACACCGCCGGCCCCGGGCCGCCGAGGCCGCCGGGCAAAGCGCCCCCGCATCACTTCAAGCGACCTGAAAAGCTTGTTCGCATATTGCCGCGTCTCATCGAGAAGGATCCTGACGTCTTCCTCTTGTTCGTGGGGCCCGACGGGGGGGCTCAAGAAGATCCAGAAGCTGGGGGAGAGTCTCGGTGTAACCGAGTACTTCAAGTGGCTCGGACCGTTACGGGGCAAGGATAAGCACGAGGCATTCGATTGCTGCGAATTCCTTGCCCTGCCGTCTGATGAGGATCCGTATCCCGTGGCGTTGCTGGAAGCGATGGCACATCAGAAGGCCGTCCTGACGACCAGCGTCGTAGGCCCGGCCTCTGTCATCGGAGCACATGAGGCCGGCATCATCGTCTCCCCGGGAGATCTGGACGGGATCACGGACGGAGCGGCCAGGTTGATGGACGAGCGATATCGGAGGGCCATTGGTGCTAACGCCCGGCGGCTGGCGGAGACGACGTTCAGTGTTGAAGCGGTCGTCGGCGAGATCGAGCGCTTGTATGCAGGTCTAGTGCAGAGGAAACGAGCCGGAGTCGCGTCCGCTCCGACCCCGGCTCCCACTGCCCCCGCTTCCCTACGAGGTTCGCGGCCGTAGCCGATACCCAAGACGGTCGGCGTGCGCCCACAGAAGAAGCTCCACGCGCGACCCGTTCATGCGGAGAGGTCGCATTCGCGTGAGGATCACCCCTATCCCCCAAGCCGCTGCGGCAGGGACCTTCGCCCTGCCGCGCCACATCGCGTCTCGTTCGCATGCTGTGCCGTTGCTCCAGCTGTTCGCGCTGACGGTGATGGTGATTCCATCGGACACCGTGATCCAGGCGATCGGCGCCGGCGGCTACCCCGCCGGTCTGGTCGGTCTGTTCGCGTTCGGCGCCTTTCTCGCGGCGACCATCCTCGGCTTCCACGACCCGCTGCGACATCGACATCCGGTTCGAAGCGTGATCTGCCTGCTCTGGGTGGCCGCTCTGGCCTCCTACCTGCTGCTGGACCGCACGACGCTGACCGTGACCGAAGTGGCGGCCGCGGACCGTCTATTGATGCAACTCGCCGTCATCACGGGGATAGCGCTGGTCGCCGCGGAGTGTCTTACTTCCCTGTACGACGTGCGCAGAGTCTTGAGGGCGCTGACCTGGGGCGGCGCCTTCTGCGGTGTCGTCGCTGCGCTGCAGTTCTGGGTCAGCCTGGACATCGCGCCTTACATACGTGAGCTGCCGGGATTCTCCCTCAACTTCGACAACCCGGGAATCATCGACCGGGCCTCGCTGAACCGGGTCGCGGGGACGGCCATCCACCCGATCGAGCTCGGGGTGGTGGCGGGGATGCTTCTGCCGCTCGCGATCTACCTCGCGATCTACGACAGGGACCGGAGCCCGCGGAGTCGGTGGGCCCCTGTCGCTTTGATCGCGCTCGCCATCCCGACATCGGTGTCCCGATCGGCGATTCTGTCGGTTGGCGTGGCGCTCGCGGTACTCGTGGTGCTGATGCCGGCGCCACAGCGGTCGGTTGCACTGTGCGCCATACCGTTCGCGGTGGTGGCGGTTTTCATGTCGGCGCCCGGACTGATCGGCACGCTGAAAACCTTCTTCCAGGCCGGCACGAGCGACCCGTCGGTGGCGACTCGTGTGAACGACTATCCCCTCGTCGAGCGGCTCGTCCATGACGCGCCATGGTTTGGACACGGCGGCGGGACTTACATCGTCGACAACGCCTTCGACATTCTCGACAATCAGTTCCTGAAGACCGCGATCGAGCTCGGCCTGGTCGGGGTCGTTGCGCTGGCCGCCTATTTCCTGGTGCCGACGATCGCCGCTCTCGTGGCGCGGCATCACAGCAACGACGGGGAGCTCCGTCTCCTCTGCGCCGCACTCGCCGGCGCCGGGCTCGCCGGGACCGTCTGCTCGCTGACCTTCGACTCTCTGGGATTCCCGATGTTCTCCAATGTTCATGCCCTCGTCATCGGCCTGATCGGCGCCGCCTGGCGACTCGCTCGAGGCGGCGGGACGCCGGCGACCGCCGACTCCGGACCCCCCGCCGCTTACCTCCGCGAGGGGCAGTCCGCTTCGACCACCCGAACCCCCCTAGGCGCAGGAGGCTGACCATGGACCTGCTAGCGATCGCGCGAAAGATCTGGCGCTACAAGCTCATCACGCTGCCCATCGTCGCCCTGACGCTGCTGGGCGCGGTGTATGTCGTCGCGGTCAAGAAGCCCGTCTACGAGGCGTCCTCGAGCTACGTCCTGCTCAACCCACCGGCCCCGCCGACCGCGGAAGAGGTCGCCCGTAACCCGGAGCTCGGTCGAATCGATAGCAACAATCCGTATACCCGCTTCACCGATCAGGCCGTGGTCGTCGGGATAATGGCGAGCAAGGTGGACAGCGAGTCGGCGCGGCGGGAGCTAGTGAAGGCGGGCGGTGACAAGCGGTACGAGGTAGCGCCGAGTTCACAGTTTGGATATTCCAGCCCGATCGTTCAGGTGACGAGCATGGGCTGGAGTCCAGAGTCGGCGATCCGGACCGCCAAGCTGGTCGGGCAAGAGATCATCGCTGAGCTCGATCGGATGCAGGCGGCGCAGGGCGTGGACCCGCGGTATCGCATCAATGCGCGCCGGGTGGATGCCCCGGACCACGCCGAGCTACGGGCGTCCGGACAGCTTCGGGCGCTGGTCGGCGTGCTCGGGCTGGGGGCAGTCCTACTCTTCATGTTCGTCTCGGTGGCCGACGCATTGACGAACCTGCGGACGCAGCACACGAAGCGCCTCGGGGGATCAGCGCCCGACGGTTTGTCCGCGCTGGACGGAGACGACTGGGTGGCCGGCGGTCCCCTCGACGGGCCGACGCCTTCCAACGGCGGTGGTGTGGCGCACCTGCCCCTTAGGCACGAGCGACGCAGGTCCAGTCTTTGAGTAGCGTGGTCGTCGTCACCCCCAGCTATGCCCCCGACCTCGAGCTCTGCCGCGACCTGAATCGTTCGGTGCTCGAATGGACCCGGCGGAAGTCGCAGGCCGGCCCGGCCTCGATGCGGTAGATGTGGATTGCGTCTCCGTTGGCGAAGGAGTCCGTGAATCGGCCGTCACGGATGGGGATTGAACGGCCCTCCTTCAGAACAAGGGCTCTGGAGTCGCCGACGCAGGGGAGCGAGAACCTGCCCCGAACGGCCGATCCCGCGGAGCCGGCAAACAGGTACAGATGCCGGCCCGTCCACTTCAGCATCGCCCTTGTGCCACTCCGCTGCGACCAGCCGGAGCTGACCGTCGGGGCGTTAAGCACGGGGGCCAAGGCCTTGATGCGCCGGTTGGTCCGCCTGACGGTGGATCGAACCGGTCGGTACTCTGGCTCGCGCAGGGCATGCTGGGTCTCGTTGGGCCCGCCGAAGCTGTGGTTGAAATAGATGATGCCGCGGGCTCCGGCGATGAGGCTGTGCCACACGGCGGCCCGCACCTGCGCCGGCCGGATTGTCGGCCAGTGATCCTCCGAGAAGGGATGGCCGACCTCGACGAACGCCCATACCGGCTTCGACCCCCTCGGCCTCACGAGCCTGCGCACGCGTCTGACGGTGGCGCCGTAGTTGGACGCGCGGTGACACTGCGCCGGCGTCAGCGCTCGGGTCCTTCCGTTCAGCAGTGCCCCGCCCTCCGACTGCGAGCAGATGTTGTTGTCCGTGAACCAGTAGGTGTCGGCCGACACCAGGTCCTGAGCGTTGACGAACCGCGCTGCCTCGGCGTCCGTCTCCCAGAACATCACGCCCTTGCCGTAGTTGTTGTAACGCATGCGCCCATCTGCCGGTAGTCCGGACAGGATCCGCTGCAGCTCCTGAAAGCCCTCCAGCGGCCCGAGCTCCATGTCGATCTCGTCGCGAAGCTCCCAGCCAGAGATGGCTCGAGCCCCGTTCGCGCCGGCCCGGCCCGTCCACTCGCCGTGCTGGGCGATGACGCGCATCCCGTTCGACTCGATCAGGCGTAGGTTGCTGTCGCTCGTCAGGACGACGTACGTGTTCAGTCCGGCGCGCCTGTCCTTGGCGATGTCCGCCTTGGACGTCACGCTCTCGAACCAGACGCCGATAGGAAAGAACGACAGGGCGGTCGGCAGGGGATTCGAGAACCTTCCGTACCAGCCCAGCCCTCCGTCGACTCTCTGGAGGCTCATCCGGGCCGCGGCCGACGTCATGCCCGCGCCCTGATCGGAATGGCCGCTTACCGGGACGACCAGCGCCAGGGCGAAGCAGACAGCGAGGAGCAGCAGCTTCCGGGTGTGCGAAGCGGTCTCCATCCTGAACGACGCGCCACCCTACGCTACCGTGCGAGGCACCGCTCAGGAGGACTGGAGGACTTGACGCCGCCGCGAGGCGGCCACCTTCGAGGCGAGCCGCCGGCCAAGGCCGAGGACGCGCCGAACGATGTCGGGAGCGAGCCACGAGAGTGCCAGGGCGTAGACGACGAGACCCAACCCGATCGTCAGAGCGGCCCGTCCCGCCATGTCCACCTCCAGCGCGGAGAGCGCCGAGCGTCCGACCAGGCACGTGGTGGCCATCACGGTCGTCGCCGCGGCGACGCCGAACAGCCGCGCCCCAAGCGTCGCTGGCGAGACTCGCAACTCTGAGAGGACGAAGATCAGAACCGGAATCTCGACCGCGATCAGCTGACTGAAGACGTAGCAGCCCGCTACCGCCTCCACGCTCCACTGCGCGCCGATTACCACGCCGAGCGGAGTCAGACAGAGAGCCCCAAGCTGCGTCCACAGCGTGATGCCGGGCCTCCCTACGGCGTCGAGGACAATGGAGCTCCAGGACTGCAGGCTGCGGATGATCACGTAGACGCTGAGGACCTGGATGATCCCGACCGAGACCTCCCACTGCGATCCGAACACGACAGGGATCAGGTCGGGGGCGACGATGACGAGCCCGACGAGCAGCGGCAGGATGACGGCGGCCAGATAGCGGAGGCTCGCAAGCCACAGCGCGGCTATGCGCTCACGTTGCCCCTGCAGGCGGGAGAACGCCGAGAAGAGCACCTCCGCGATCGGGATCGCGAGCACGGTCAGCGGCAGGATCACCGTGCTCATCGCGAACGTCCATGCGCCGAGAGCGGGGACTCCCGCGAGCTTTCCGATCAGGAGGAACAAGACGAGGAGCTCGAGGAGCCGCGCCCAGCGGCCACCCGCGATCCGGATGGCGTACGAGCCCAGCCGGCGGAGCACCTCGAATGAGAACTCAAAGGTCGGGCGCCAGCCGGAGCGCCACCACAGCGCCGCGGCAAACGTCGCCAGCAAGGCGATCTGTTGTAGCACGAGCGCCCAGGCGCCGGCGCCGGCGACGGCCGCCGTGACCGAAAGCGCGCTCGCGACCAGAAGCGCAAACCAGAATCGAAGCTCGAGGTCCCGGAACTTCATGTTTCGCGTGAACACGGCCTGACTGGTCGATCCCAGCGAGCAGATCGCGAACGTCAACCCGCCGACGGCCACCATCGTTCCTACCCGGGGGTCCCCGAGAAAGCGCCCCATCGGGCCAGCCGCGACCAAGAACACCAGCGAGAGGCCGATCCCGACCGCGAGCGACGCCCAGAACGCCGTCGACCTCGTGAGCCGCGTCGACTTCTCGGTCTGCACCAAGGCCGCGCCCATCCCCATGTCCGCCAGTTGCGGCGCAAACGTCGCCAGCGCGACGGCGATCGCGGCGGCGCCGTAATCCCCGGGTGTGAGCAGGCGAGCAAGGATCGCGACGGTGAGGAGGCGAATGCCCTGGACGCCGATCTGGCCCACGAGCTTCCAGGCGGCCCCAACGCCTACCTGACGCTCCAGGCTGCGGGAAGCGTCCGGGCCCAACGGCGCGTCGGCGGTCGCCGCGTCGGCGGTCACCGCGTCGGCCACGGCGCTCATGGCGAGTCGCCTCGCTTGGTGCTTCCCATGCGTAACGAACGAGGCCCGGGCCGGGCGTCTTTCGCTGCGCCGGGCTGGTGGGGCTAGGTGCGGATCAGCCCGAGCCGAGCCCGCAGTTGGACCCGCCGTCGATGCGGTAGATGTGCACGGCGTTGCCGTCGGCGAAGGAGTCGGTGAACGAGCCGCCTGTGACCGGGATGGTGCGGCCCTCGTCAATCACTGTTGCGGTCGCGTTTCCGACGCAGGGGATCGAGAACGAGCCGGAGCTCGACTGGTTCTCGGACGATCCGGCGATCACCCAGAACTGGCCACCCCGCCAGCGGGCCGTTGCCCTGACGGTCGACGACGCGGTGAAACCTGACGCGACGCTAGGGGCGTTCAGCACCGGGGCGAGCGCGTGGAGCTGGGCGTTCGTCGCCCGCACGGCGTCCCGAACCGCCGTGTAGCAAGAGTTGCGGAGAACGTGGTGGGTGATGCACGGCCCGCCGAACGAGTGGTTGAAGTAGACAATCCCGCGGGCACCGGCGATGACCGAGTGCCAAACCGCCGCCCGGACCTCGGCGGGCGCGATCGTCCGGCCGCCCTGGGCCGCGGCCTCGGTGAACGCCCAGCCGACCTCCACGAAGTTCCAGATCGGCTTGCGCTCGCCGTCCAGCCCATCGAGGAAGCGCATCCGCTCAACGGTGTCGCCGTAGTTGCGAGCCCGGCGGCACTGTGCCGCTGTCAGTTGCGCGGGCTCGGTGCCGTAGAAGCTCGGCCCCTCGCTCATAGAGCGGCACACGTGCGGGTCGGTGAACCAGTAGATGTCATTTGACACCAGCGACTGGAACTCGTTGACGAACCGCTGGGCCTGCTGGTCGGTCTCCCAGAACATCACGCCCTTGCCGTAATTGGCGTACCGGGCGCGGCCGTCGTTCGGGGCGGCGTTGTTGGCGTTCTGCATGACGGTGTAGCCCTCGCTGGGCCCGTGCTGCATGTCTACCTCGTCCTCGAGCATGTAGCCCACGTTGGCCGGGCTCGACGCGACTCCGGGTCGGCCGTACCAGCTGGAGTTCAGGAGCGCGTACATCCCGCTGGTGGCGAACCGCTCGATGGGAACGCTGGTGTCGGCGGGCCAGACGTACAGGTTCAGCCCGTGGCTCTTGTCGAGGTTGATGTTCGCCTGGGTGTGGTCGTACGACCCCCAGACGCCGATCGGGAAGAACTCGGGCCCGGGCGGCAACGGGCTTGTGAAGCGGCCGTTGTAGCCGGCACGACCGTCGGGCTCGCGCAGGGTCACTGAGCCCGTGGGCGGCGGAGGCACGTTGACGGTCCAGACCCGATTGGCGGGAGTGGCGTCGGTGTTGCCGGTGGCGTCGGTGGCCCGCACCGAGAAGCTATGCGGCCCGTTGGAGAGGTTCGAGTAGTCGCGTGGGGAGCTGCAGGCGGCGAAGGCGCCGCTGTCGAGTTGGCACTGGAAGGTGGAGCCGGGCTCCGACGACGAGAAGGTGAAGCTGGCCGAGCCGGTGGTGACGGTGCCGCTGGGGCCGCCGCCGATGGTTGTCTCGGGCGCGGTGGTGTCAGGCAGCGGCGGCACAGTGACCGTCCAGCCGCGGCTGGCGGGAGTGCTGTCGGTGTTGCCGGCGGCGTCTGTGGCGCGCACCGCGAACGTGTGCGGGCCGTTGGTCAGGCCGGTGTACTCACGCGGGGAGCTGCAGGCGGCGAAGGCGCCGCTGTCGAGTTGGCACTGGAAGCTGGAGCCGGGCTCCGACGATGAGAAGGTGAAGCTGGCCGAGCCGGTGGTGACGGTGCCGCTGGGGCCGCCGCCGATGGTTGTCTCGGGCGCGGTGGTGTCAGGCAGCGGCGGCACAGTGACCGTCCAGCCGCGGCTGGCGGGAGTGCTGTCGGTGTTGCCGGCGGCGTCTGTGGCGCGCACCGCGAACGTGTGCGGGCCGTTGGTCAGGCCGGTGTACTCACGCGGGGGGCTGCAGGCGGCGAAGGCGCCGCTGTCGAGTTGGCACTGGAAGCTGGAGCCGGGCTCCGACGATGAGAAGGTGAAGCTGGCCGAGCCGGTGGTGACGGTGCCGCTGGGGCCGCCGCTGATGGTTGTCTCCGGGGCAGCGGTATCCGGCGGCGGAGGCGGAGGTGGCGGGGGCGAGTCCGATTTGCGGGGGTTCCTACCCATCAGAACCTCGAGCCCGTCTCCCGTGCCGTCGCCGTCTGTGTCGCTGAGGAGCGGATTGGTATGCACCTGGCGCGCCTCGACATGGTCAGTGAGTCCGTCGCCGTCCGTGTCGCTGAGGAGCGGACTGGTACCCAGCCGACGCTCGGCGCGGTCAGTGAGGCCGTCGCCGTCCGTGTCCTGATCGCGGGGATTGGTTCGCGACGTGAGCAGCTCGAACCGGTCTCTGAGGCCGTCGTCGTCGGTGTCCCGAACGCGGGGATTGGTTCGCGACGTGCGCAGCTCGAACCGGTCTCCGAGGCCGTCGTCGTCGGTGTCCCGAACGCGGGGATTGGTTCGCGACGTGCGCAGCTCGAACCGGTCAGTGAGGCCGTCGCCGTCCGTGTCCTGATCGCGGGGATTGGTTCGCGACGTGCGCAGCTCGAACCGGTCTCTGAGGCCGTCGCGATCGGTGTCTGCCCTTCGAGGGTTAGTAAACGAGCGCTTCTTCTCGAAACGGTCGCTCAATCCGTCCCGATCCGTGTCTCGAGACCGGGCCTGGGCATCGCCCGGGGCCTGCAGCGCCGAGATGGCGACCACAGCCCCGATGCATCCCACTACCACTCGCTTCCCAACCCGGCAGTCGGCATCGAAACTCAGCACTGGGCTCCCCCTAGAACTATTGGCGGACTCGGCGGTACTGCCTGGCCAACGGCGGACTATCTGGCGGCTAGCCAACGGCGGACTATCTGGCGGCTGCCAACGGCGGACTATTGGCGGCTGCCGGCGGACTATCTGGCGGCTGCCAACGGCGGACTATCTGGCGGCTGCAGGTTCCCTCGGCGGACGATGTACCCACCGTGGGGTACTCCCAAACGACCCAGGCTCAACAGGTCGTGAGAACCGCAATCGTGCAAGCGTTGTTTCAGCGTGGGTGGCCAGGCGGCACAGGCGCTGGGTGCTGACCGGGGCGCGCAGGGCGCGCTTCGGCTCGTCGGCGGCTCCGCGACCCCGAGTCGGCCCTCGATTGCGCAGGACGAGGCGCCCGACCGCTTGCATGCGACCTCGAGTGCGGCGTGCCGATTCCGTCCCCGTAAGGGCGCCGCTTAGCGGTGCGTTACTTAGACGTCTGACCGACCCCCCTTACTGAGCACGACGACTTGCACGACCTTAACTCCCGGCGCAGGGCCGTAATCCAGCTGCGTGCGGCCTTCCTCGTTCTCGCGTTGGCCGGCGTCCTGGCGGTGATCGCGGTCGTGATCGCAGGCAACAGCGGCACGGCCTCCACGGTCGGCTCCGGCGCCGTGACACTCCGACCGGTCGACGGCGGCCCAGCCTACTACGCCAGGTTTCCGAGGTCCTTTCCGGCGCGCGCGTCGTACTTTCCGATCGGAGTTTGGCTCGAGAGCGTCGTTTCACACGCAGATGTCGCGAGGGACAAGCGCGCGGGCCTCAACACCTACGTCGGGTTGACCGCGAACAGCAGGCTGCCCAGTCGTCGCAGCGCACGGCATGAAGGTCGTTGCCCAGTACGACGAGTGGTTGGGCAGGGCGAATGCGCCCAGGGTCCAACGCCATCGCCGGTTGGTTGCTCGCGGATGAGATCGACATGCGGGTCAGCCCGCGGGAGGGCTTCGCCGAACTGAGGTCGGCGAGCCGGAAGCTGCCCCCAGACGACGGACGCCTGGTCTACAACAACTTCGGCAAGGGCGTCGCGTTCTGGAACCGCGAGGCGGCGGCGGCCCGCTACGTCAGCGAGTTCCAGGACGTGGCTTCCGCGGACACCTACTGGTTCACCGACGACAACATCTGCGAGCTGGGGGAGGGAGGGGGCCGGCGGGGCGTTGTGAAGCACCGCCGCTGTCACCTGGCCGCAAACTACGGATGGACCGTGCGCCGGGTACGTCGCCTACTGCGACCGGCCCACAGCAAGCCCGTGTGGAGTTTCGTGGAGATCGGTCATCCGTTCTCCGAGGCACATTGGCCGAGCATCACGCCCGCTCAGGTGCGCGCGGCGACGTGGAGCGGTCTCATCAATGGCGCTCGGGGAGTCGTCTACTTCAATCACAGCTTCGGCGGCCCGGCGCCGACCCAGCACGCGTTGCGCGAGCCGGCATATGCCGACTGTCAGGTCGGTCGTCGCGAAGACGAACGCGCTCATCAGGCGGCTTGCACCGGTGCTGAACGCACCGTTCGCGGACGGGCTGGCCAGCACTACGGCCGCCGTCGACACGATGGCGAAGTACTACCGCGGCAACTTCTACCTCTTCGCCGGGTCCCGCGCCGCGGGACGGCAGAGCGCGACGTTCTGGATCCCCTGCGTGGAAGACGGCACAGTCACGGTCATCGACGAGGACCGCACGATCCCGCTGACCGACGGGGCGTTCACCGACACCTTTGCCGACGGCAACGCCGTGCACATCTACCGGCTTGACGGAGGCTCCGATTGCGGGGTCGGCGCAGGCTGACTTTCGGACGAATCGGGGAAGAGGCCCCCGGCGCTGGGCGTTTCCCTTACATGCAAGCGACGTGCGCGCACGATGGCTTCCACGACATCCGGTCGTCCTACGACCGGCCGCGCGGCCTCCTGGCCTTCGTGTGGACCTGCGAGCGCTGCGGCGCGGAGTTGCGAGAGGTGCGGCGGGAGCCCTACCGGCCGAGCTACAAGCCGCATGGGAACGACCCCTTCCTGGAGATGGCACGCCCGCCGCGGGTTGCCTGAAGCGGGCGCATGAGGGACCGTCAGAAGCTCCAGGACGAAAAAAGGCGGAAACCGCTCGTCATCGCAGCAGTGCTGAATCACACTGAACTGGTCCGATGTCGCGAGTCGTCGCTCTCGCTCTGCTCGTCGTAGCCACGAGCCTCCTGGTTGTCGCGCCGCCGTCCCTGGCCGATCCGGCGCAGACCAACTTCGTCGAGAGTCAGGCCTTCGGTGGGCTGACCCAGCCCACCGACATCGGCTTCTCGCCCGACGGTCGGGTGTTCGTCGCCGAGAAGAGTGGGTTGGTCAAGGTCTTCGACAATCTGAACGACACGTCGGCGACCGTCGTCGCCGACCTGAGGACCAACGTCCACAACTTCTGGGATCGCGGGCTGCTGGGCATGGCGCTCGACCCGCAGTTCCCCCAGCGGCCCTACGTCTACCTGTTGTATACCCACGACGCGCTCATAGGCGGCACGGCCCCGCGCTGGGGTACGCCGGGCGCCACCGCCGATCCCTGCCCTAACCCCCCTGGCGCTACGGGCAACGGCTGCGTGGTGAGCGGCCGCCTGTCCCGGGTACAGCTGTCGGGCAACATCGTGGTCGGTGGCGAGCAGGTGCTGGTCGAAGACTGGTGCCAGCAGTTTCCGAGCCACTCGATCGGCGGCCTGGCGTTCGGGTCCGATGGCGCGCTCTACGTGACCGGAGGTGACGGCGCGAGCTTCAATTACACGGACTACGGGCAGACCGGGAACCCGTGCGGCGACCCTCCTGTGCCGGTCGGCGGCACACAGTCGCCGCCGAACGCGCAGGGCGGCGCTCTTCGAAGCCAGGACATCCGGACGACGCTCGATCCCACCACGCTCGACGGAAGCGTGTTGCGCGTCGACCCAGACACGGGCGCCGGCCTGCCCAACAACCCGCTCTCGGGCAGCACGGACCCGAACGCGCGCAGGGTCGTGGCCACCGGCCTGCGCAATCCGTTCCGCCTGGCTCCCCGGCCGGGGACCTCGCAGATGTTCGTCGGGGATGTCGGCTGGTCCTCGTGGGAGGAGATCAACCGCATCGACAGCGCGACCGACGGCTCGGTCGACAACTTCGGCTGGCCCTGCTACGAGGGCAACGGGCGGCAGGGCGGCTACGACGGTGCCAACCTGACCATTTGCGAGGACCTATACGCACAGCCGGCCGCTACACGGCAACCCTTATTCACCTATTCGCACGGCGCCCCGGTCGTGTCGGGCGACAGCTGCGCGACTGGCGGCTCCTCGAGTGCCGGACTCGCGTTCTACCAGGGTGGGGCCTATCCCGCCTCGTACGACGGCGCTCTCTTCTTCGCCGACTACTCGCGCAAGTGCGTTTGGGTCATGTTCGAGCAGGGCGGCCAGCCGCTGCCCTCGACCCGCCAACTCTTCGCCAGGAACGTCGATCCGGTCAACCTGAAGATCGGGCCTGGCGGCGACCTCTTCATTGTCGACTTCAACGGCTCGATACGCAGGATTACGTACTCGAGCAACAATCAACCGCCGACCGCCGTCGCCCAGGCCACGCCCACGACCGGTCCCCTTCCGCTCACGGTCAGCTTCAACGGAGGCGCCTCGACCGATCCCGACGCGGGGGACAGCCTTAGCTACGCGTGGGACCTGGACGCGGACGGACTGTTCGACGACTCCTTCTCGGCCCAGGCCAGCCGGACGTACACGGCGCAGGGCGCGGTGACGGTACGGCTGCGCGTCACCGACTCAAGCGGTGAGTTCGACACCGACTCGGTCGAGATTAGCCCCGGGGGCGATCCTCCGCAGGCGACGATCGCGACTCCCGCTCCGACACTGAGATGGGCGGTGGGCGACGCGATCTCGTTCAGCGGCTCGGCCTCCGACGCGCAGCAGGGCACCCTGCCAGATAGCGCGCTCACGTGGGCCTTGACCCTGGAGCACTGCACGACCGTCGACGATTGCCACAGCCACACACTGGGCACCTGGGAGGGGATCTCCGGCGGCCCAACGGCACGGTTCGACGCGCCGGACCACCCCTATCCGTCGCACTTGGAGCTCAGCCTCACGGCCACCGACTCGTCGGGGCTCACCGACACGGAGACGGTGCGGCTCGACCCGCGCACCGTCGACCTCACCTTCAGAACGCAGCCGTCGGGCCTGAGGCTCGCGGTTGGGAGCACCGAAGAGACCACTCCCTTCACGCGCACCGTCATCGTGGGCTCGAGGAACTCCGTCAGCGCCCCATCTTCCCAAGCGCTGGGCGCGACCACGTACCGATTCGCCTCCTGGTCCGATGGCGGCGCACAGGCCCACGAGGTCGTCGCCCCGTCCTCGGCAAGCACCTACACGGCGAACTATGAGGTGGACGCGACGCCGCCGTCTGGTTTGGTTGGGGCGTTTGGGTTCAATGAGGGGTCGGGGGTGTCGGTGGGGGATGCGTCGCCGGAGGGCAATGTGGGAACGGTGTCGGGGGCGAGCTGGTCTGCGGCGGGACGGTTTGGCGGCGCGTTGTCGTTCGATGGGGTCAACGATTGGGTGACGGTGGCCGATGATCCGTCGTTGGATCTGTCGGGGGCGTTGACGTTGGAGGCCTGGGTGCGGCCGTCGGGTGGCTCGGGTTTCCGCACGGTGGTGCTCAAGGAGCACCCTGGCCGCTTTGCCTATGCGCTCTATGCCTCGCGTGGGGACTCGTCGGGCGATGTGTTCACGAACAACTTCTACACCGCGTCGGGGCCGGCGCTGGCGGCCGACAGCTGGTCGCATTTAGCGGTTACGTTGTCGCAGGGCAGCCTGCGTCTGTATGTCAACGGCAACCTGGTCAGCACCAGCGCGGTGCCGGGCACGATGGCCGACGCCACCGGCCCATTGCGGATCGGGGGCAACGCGATCTGGAGCGAGTACTTCGGCGGCCTGATCGACGAGCTGCGCGTCTACAACCGCGCCCTGACCCCCGCCGAAATCCAAACCGACATGGGCCTGGCGATCGCGCCGGACAACAGCCCTCCGGGAGCACCGCCCAACCTGACCGCAAGCGGCGGCTTGGGCCAGGTGGCGCTCGACTGGGACGCCGCGAGCGACAACGTGGGCGTGACCGCCTATCACGTGCATCGTGGCACGAGCGCCGGCTTCACCCCCGCGCTTGGCAACCGCGTGGCGGTGGTGAGCTCGGGCACCGAATTTCTCGACACGGGGTTGACTCCCGGCGAGTACTTCTACCGGGTGACAGCGGTGGATGCGGCCGACAACGCGGGCCCAGCCTCGAACGAGGCGCGCGGTACTGCCACAGCGGACACCGAGCCGCCATCGGTCGCGTTGAGCGCTCCGGCCGACGGTGCGCGCGTGTCGGGGACCATCGATGTTCGAGCCACTGCCTCCGACAACGCCTCAGTGGCCGGGGTCCAGTTCCTGCTCAACGGGCAGCCACTGGGCCCGGAGGACACGAGCGCCCCGTATGAGCGCAGCTTCGACACCAGGACGGCGCCGAACGGCGCTCACCAGCTCAGCGCCCGGGCGCGTGACGGCGCCGGCAACCAGCGCACCTCGGCCGCGGTTGGAGTGACCGTGGACAACAGCGTCGCGACGCCGCCGTCTGGTTTGGTTGGGGCGTTTGGGTTCAATGAGGGGTCGGGGGTGTCGGTGGGGGATGCGTCGCCGGAGGGCAATGTGGGAACGGTGTCGGGGGCGAGCTGGTCTGCGGCGGGACGGTTTGGCGGCGCGTTGTCGTTCGATGGGGTCAACGATTGGGTGACGGTGGCCGATGATCCGTCGTTGGATCTGTCGGGGGCGTTGACGTTGGAGGCCTGGGTGCGGCCGTCGGGTGGCTCGGGTTTCCGCACGGTGGTGCTCAAGGAGCACCCTGGCCGCTTTGCCTATGCGCTCTATGCCTCGCGTGGGGACTCGTCGGGCGATGTGTTCACGAGCAACTTCTACACCGCGTCGGGGCCGGCGCTGGCGGCCGACAGCTGGTCGCATTTAGCGGTTACGTTGTCGCAGGGCAGCCTGCGTCTGTATGTCAACGGCAACCTGGTCAGCACCAGCGCGGTGCCGGGCACGATGGCCGACGCCACCGGCCCATTGCGGATCGGGGGCAACGCGATCTGGAGCGAGTACTTCGGCGGCCTGATCGACGAGCTGCGCGTCTACAACCGCGCCCTGACCCCCGCCGAAATCCAAACCGACCTGAGTAGCCCGGTCGCCCCATAGACGCCGACAAGCGCGCAAGAGCTAGGCCACGCCCCCTGAGTAAGTGCGATAGCCCGGTAGTGCACGGAAACTCCGTTTAGAACCTCCACCGTCGGGCCGTCGCTCTTGTAGGAGATCGACAGGCCATCGAGACTTAAGGCGCCGAGTGGTCTGGGGAAGTCCGCCGCCGCCCACTGGCCGGGTGGCGTCCCCTCCACGTCTAAGGAGAGACGCCGTGTTACGCCATGCGCTGGTGCTGCTTGCGTCTGCGTCGTTCGCTGCTGGCCTTGTGGCCCCGGCGAGCGTCATCGCGGCCCCAACGGCCCGCTACAGCTACAGCCCCGCCAACCCTGTGGCCGGGCAGACGATGATGTTCGATGGGTCGGCATCGTCTTGCGATCGCACTCCCTGTTCCTACCGCTGGCAGGACGACGGGCCGGACGGGCCCGGCGGCGCCAACACCGCGCTCGGCACAGGCATCAGGGTCTCCCACATCTTCCTCCAAGCGGGCGCCAAATACGTCCGGTTGACGGTGACCAACAGGCGCAGGCGCTCGAGCTCGATCGTGAAGACGATCAACGTCGCCGCGCCGCTCCCGTCGCCGGCACCCGCGTGCAGCGACGGCCAGGACAACGACGCCGACGGCCGCACCGATTATCCGGCCGACCCCGGCTGCGACAGCCCCCAGGACGGCACGGAAAGCCCCGACCCGCCGCCGGCGGATACCGACCGGGCGCTGAACCGGCCCGCCACAGCCTCGAGCCACGAGCAGCCGCCCCTGTACGAGCCCCGCTTGGCCATCGACGGCGACCCGGCAACACGCTGGTCCTCGAACTACGTCGACGGCCAGTGGTGGCAGGTCGACCTCGGCGGCTACTACGCTGTCGAGCGCGTCGAGCTGAACTGGGAGGTCGCCTACGCCCTGAGCTACCGGATTCAGGTGTCCGACAACGGCTTGGTGTTCACGACCGTCGCGTCCCCCACGATCAGCGCGGCCGGCCACCACGTCCACAGCTTCGCCCCGACCCGCGCCCGGTATGTGCGGGTGCTCGGCGTCACGCGCGCCACGCCGTGGGGCATCTCGCTGTTCGACGCCGAGGTATACGGCCAGCCCACAGACACGCCGCCCCTCCCGCGGCCGCCCCAGTGCTCCGACGGCGTAGACAACACCGACCCCGAGGACACGCTCGTCGACCTGGCCGACCCGGGCTGCGCCGGCGCGGCCGACGACGACGAGACCGACCCGCCCCCGCCGCCACCCAACCCGCAGGTCGGACTCGCCCAGCCCGACGGCGGCCCGAACTACTATGGCCGCTTCTCCAACCCGCTCCCCACCACCCCCGACTACTTCCCCATCGGCGTGTGGGGTGCGTACAAGCAGAACGAGCAGGTCAACCGCGACCTCGACGCCGCTGCAGGCCTCAACACCTACGTGTGGCTCGCGGACCCGTGCAACACCGCCCCCGCCATCCGCGCCGACGGCCGGTTCCGCGTCATCCACAACCAGGGCGAGAACCGCTCGTGCATCGGCCCCGAAACGGCCGGGTGGATGCTGCCGGACGAGATCGACATGTCGGAGGGGCCGTCGGCCTGCAACGGCACGCTCCAGAACATCCTGAACGGCCTGCCCCAGGACGGACGGTTCCGCTACACCAACTACGGCAAGGGCGTGATCTTCTGGGAGACGGACGCCCAGGCGGCCTGCTTCGTGAACAAGCAGGACGTTACGTCGGACGACATCTACTGGCTGTCCGACACGAACTCGTGCACCTCGTCGAGCGAGGGTCCGAGGTTCTTCAACCTGCCCGCACCGCTGCCCGACAGCATCTGCCGGCGTCCCGCGAACTACGGTCACACCGTCGACAAGATGCGGCGCCTCGACGCGATGGACGGTGAGCGTCAGCCGATCTGGAACTTCGTCGAGACGGCCCAGCAGGGCAACCGCAAGCCGCTCGCCCCGGAGATTCGCGCCGCGGTGTGGCACTCGCTGATCGCCGGGGCGCGCGGGATCATCTACTTCCAGCATGCGTGGGCCGGCACCTGCGCAGGCGACCACCACACGATCCGGTCGAACTGCGAGGGCACCCGCCAGGTGGTCGTGGACACGAACGCCCAGGTCAAGAGTCTCGCCCCGGTCCTGAACGCCCCCACGGTGAGCTCGGGCACCTCCTCGAGCGGCCCCGTCCGGGCGATGGTGAAGTGGCAGGGCGGCAGCTTCTACGTCTTCGCTGGCTCGACCGGCGCGGCCGGCACGGGCACGGTGTCGATCCCATGCGTCGGCAACGCCACAGCCGCGAGGCTCGGGGAGGCTGGGAGCGTCCCGGTCACCAGCGGGTCGTTTACGGACAGCTTCGCGGACCGCAACTCGGTGCATATCTACCGCCTCGACGGCGGTTCCCGCTGCGGGCTGTAGGTGCGATAACAGTGCTCGTCATCGCTGGCCTGGCGACCGCTCGGCCCGGCTCGCCAGAGGGCCTCCGGCGGGACGTTGCTAGCGCCGTCGGGCGATGAGGTGTTGGGTCCGCCGCGCCCCGGCGCCGCCAGGCTCGACAATGACCGTGGAGAGCCGCACGGAAAGCGGCGCGCGCGCTCGGGCCACGTAACGTCGGGCACGCTTTGAGAGGCTGAGGACGAGCTTGTGCCGGCCGGTATCGAACCGGCGCCGGCTGGCGGCGAGGCGGACACGTCGCGAGGCGCCGCGAGTCGTCAACCGGCTGCGGACGGTGCACACTGCCGCGCACGTGACTGGAACGAGCAGCCGCCCGGAGCGCAGCGATACACGCCTCGGCAGGCGCCCGATCCGGGCGGTCCTGCCTCCGGGTGATTCGCCGGTGCTCGGCGCTTTCCCGGGGCGAGCGGGTCCGCCGTCCGCGGATGGCGGCTGTCCCGTATCGGCGGGGAGTCCGCAGATGGAGCCGCCGTCGATCCGATAGATGTGGATCGCATTCGGGTCGGCGAACAGGTCCGTCCACTGGCCGCCGTGCACGGGGACAGACCTGTTCTCGCCCTCGACCACGGCCGTCGCGTCACCGACGCACGGGATGGAGAACGTGGCTTGGCCGCCGCCGTTGTGGGCACCCGCGAAGACGTAGAACTTGCCGGCGGAGAACTTGACCATGTGCTTCACGTCCCCGGTCGCGGAATGTCCGGAGGTGACGAACGGAGAATTGAGGACCGGAGCCACGGCCTTGACCTGAGCGTTCACGGCCTTGACCGCCTGGCGGTTGCCATGACAGTCCGACCTGAGCGTGTGGTGGTCGCCATAGCACGGCTGGCCTATCCCGAACGAGTGCTGGAAGTAGATGATCCCGCGGGCTCCCGCGATGATCGAGTGCCAGACGGCCGCACGGATCTGCGGGCCGGTGATCGTCGGCGACTGCGGAGGAGCCTCGCTGAACGGGTGGCTGACCTCCACGAACGCCCAGATCGGCTTGCGCACCCCGTCGCGCGCATCGAGTCGACGCATCCGGTCAACGACCACACCGTAATTCGACGCCCGCCGGCACTCCGCCTGGGTCAGCGCCCGCCCGAGCCCGAACAGCGACGGACCCTCGCCGATGCTCGTGCAGGCGTTCGGGTCGGTGAACCAGTAGATGTCGTCGGACTGCAGGTCTTGGGCTTCCACGAAGCAGGCGAACTGCTGGTCTGTCTCCCAGCCGGGGAAGATGCCCTTGCCGTAGTTGGCGTATCGGGCGCGACCGTCGGCGGGCAGGCTGTTCTTGATGGCGTCGATCGCGCCAGGACAGGCACCTGGCCCCTGCTCCATGTCAATCTCGTCGTGCAGCACCCAGCCGTTCGCCAGCCCGGCGTTCGCGTGGCCGCGGTCGCCCGAGCCGCCGAAGAAGTCGAACCTCGGGTCCGCGTGGATCTCGTCCATGAACGCCGGATCGGCAGCCCACACGTACAGGTTCAAACCGACGTCGGCATCCAGGTTGCGGTTCGCGGCGGTCTGGTTGTAAGCGCCCCAGACTCCGATGGGGAAGTAGTCGGGAGACGAGGAGAGCGGGTTGGTAAAGCGGCCGTAGTAGCTCGGGCCGCCGTCAGGCTGGACGAGTCCGACCTGCGGGTCGGGTGGCGGCCCGGTGGTGGGGGTGGGGGAGGAAGTGGAGGCGGTCGACACCACGATCCGCTTGGTCATCGAGGATCTCTGCCCTCTGCGATTCCTGACGCTCAGCCGAACGTACCGGACGCCTGATCGCCGGAACACGTACCTCAGGATCTTCCCTCGCCCGAGCGGGCGGGAGCGCCGGCCCTTCGCGCTTCCCAAGATCCTCCTCCAGCGGTAAGAGCATGGCCGAAGCTGGCAGAGCGTCCGAGACGCGTTGAACATCGCCATCTGTCCTACCAGGGGAGTCGACGGCCGGACGACGTAGCGCGCCTTCGGAGCAGCGGAAGCAGTCGCCGAACAAGCGAGCGCCAGAGCGACGCCAAAAGCGAACGGCCACAACAACCTGTGACGTGACACGCGGTCTCCTTGTGGATGGGCCCCGAGTGGCTCGGGGCCCATGGCAGGCCGGCGCGTCCCCCAACTGAGCGCGAGATCCCGACCCTCGACGACGCGACCTTAGCGGGTGTTGCGGTCACGAGCGAAGTCAGGCGGCGGAACTTCGCACGACGGTGCGGCCACGCTTAGGCCGACGCCCACACGCTCACGCCGTCCCGTGTGACCTCACGCACTCGCCCTTCGTTGACCAGCAGATCCAGATGGCCCAGCACTTCGGACAGGGTCAGGTAGGCCTGAGTAACCGCGATGTTCCCCCATAGCGCCTGGGCGATCTCGTAGGCGGAGCGGGGGCGCTCCTCGATCAGTCGGTGGATCTTGTCCGCCCGCCGGCGGTGAAGCTCGACGCGTTGGTCGATCAGGCCGCGGTGATCCGTGATCGGCTCGCCGTGGCCGGGAAGCACGAGGTCCACATCCATCTCGCGCGTGGCGGCCAGCGAGGCGAGGTATTGCACGAGCGCCTGGGGGCGCTCGTCCGAGCCGTCGCGAGGGCGGGTCATCAGGGGATTCGAGGAGACGTGGGCGAGCAGGTGATCGGCGGCGATCAGCATGCGGCGCTCGCGGTCGTGGAAGACGGTGTCGGTGGGGGAGTGGCCGGGCCGGTGGTGCACGTGCAGGGTGCGGTCGCGGAGCACGAATGCTTCCCCGTCTCGCAGCGGCCTCGTCACCTCCGCTCGAGCACCCCATGCGCGGAACGCACGCGACACTGACTGAAGCGCCGCCACCACGTCCGCGGGGATCCCGTGACGCAGCATCGTGTCGCGTGCGAATTCGTCGTCCGCGTCCGCCTCGAGGGAGTAGTTCTCGACGAACGGGACCGCCACGTCGATCGCCGCGACCTCCGCGCCCGAGCGCGCCGCCACCAGCGACACGAGGCCCAGGTGGTCGATGTGCTGGTGGCTGAGGATCACCAGCTCGATGTCCTCGAGAGCGTGGCCCAGCGCCTCGATCCCGCGCTGGAGCTCGTCGAAGGAGGTCCCCGAGTTGGGGCCCGCGTCCACCAGCGTGAGCGGCTCGTCCTCGATCAGGTACACGTTCACCCGGCCGACCGCGAAGGGCGTCGGGATGGCGAGCCGGTGCACGCCGGCCGCCGCCGCGGGGGCAAAGGGATCGTCGCCGGCGGGGGTCGCACGCTGCTCCACTGACGCGAGGACCCTACCGGCGGCCGTAAGGTCGTTACGTCAGCGGTGCGGAGCGTTGCGTCAGTACGCCGGTGGCCGCCGTGCCGAGCTTTCGGAGTGCCAAGCGAGCGGCTTGCCGGACGCCCGCGTCACCGTCGCCGCCCGCGGCCTCGAGCGCAACCGCGGTGGCCGGGTCTCGCATGTTGCCCAGGGAGCGGGCCGCCGCGGCCCGGACCTCGGCGGCGGGATCCTCGAGGGCGGCCATGAGAGCCGTGACAGCCGACTCCTGGCGGCACGCGCCGAGCGCCGTAGCAGCCCTCAGGCGTACCTTGGGCGCGTTTGCCGTGCGCAGAGCGCGCGCGAGCGGCCCGTGGCTCTCGGCGGGGAAGAGTGTCAGCAGCGCAGTGGCGTGTTCGGCCGCCGGCTCGTGCGCGAGCAGAGACACAAGCGCCCGCACCACGAGCGGGGCCGCTTCCCCGGCCGGCTCGGCGTAGGCCACGGCCAGCAGCGCCGACTGCTCTTGGAGCCTCAGCGACCGGTCGGCGCGTACCGTCGCCAGCGCGCGTGCGAGCTCGAGGGCCGCTTCCGGCCCGCGGAATGCGGTCAAGGCCCGAAGCGCGGCGCGACGGCAGCGCGCGAGGCCGGGCTCGTCCCATCCCGCGACGATCGCGGCGAGCTCGGGGATTGATGCCGGATCCCGCAGGTTCGCAAGCGCGAGCCCCGCGGCTGCGCGGACTTCCGTCGCGGGATCGGACAGCGCCTCGGTCAGCCCCGACACTGCCGCCGGCGAGTCATGTTCGGCGAGCCGGAAGGCGGCCTCGGCGCGCTTTGCGTCGGTCCCCGACCGCAGCTGCTGTTCGAGGCTCCCCACTCGCGCCGCGGTCACCATCAGGAGCGTCCGCCTTCGGTGTCGCTGACGTCGTCCGGCCGGACGAACAGGCGCTCGAGCAGGTCGGCGGTCGGCGGCTCGGGGGCTGGGTCGGGCGTCGCGCCGTTGGTGGGCTCGGGGGCCGGGTCGGGCGTCGCGCCGTTGGTGGGCTCGGGGGCCAGGTCGGGCGTTGCGCCGTTGGTGGGCTCGGGCGCCGGGTCGGGCGTCGCGCCGTTGGTGGGCTCGGTGACCTGCTCAGGCCCGGGAAGGGCCGGCCGACCCTCCGGCGCCGACATAGCCTCGAGGATCATCGGCCGAACGAGCGTGGACACGCCCACCACCAGCGCCACCATCCCGAGCTGATCGAGGGCGGAGCCGGCCCGGGCCCGCACCCGGTGGTCCGAATCGCGCGTGGCATGGATGAGGGCCTCGACCGCCGCGGGGTCGCGCAGCTCGCCGAGCGCCGCGGCGCTCTCCGCGCGCACTCGCGCGTCGCGGTGCTGGAGCGCCTCCATGAGGGGCTCCAGGGCGCGCGTGTCCTTGAAGCACGCGAGCACCACTGCGGCCCGGTGCGGGGCCTCGCCCGCCTTCAGCTCCGCGATGACGGCCTCGGTGCTGGCAGGGGCCAGGAGGTAGAGCAGCTCCTCCGCGCGTTCGCACACCGCGTCGCGTTCGTCTGCCAGCGCGGCAACGAGCACCTCGACCACCTCGCCCACGGTGTCATAGCCGTCGGCCTCGAGGAGCCAGATGAGCAGCCGGGCTGAGTCGTCGTCGACCGGATCGTCGCCTGGCGCGTGCAGCAGGGCGGATGTGAGCACGGGGGCGCTGTCGGGCCGGCGCAGCTCGGCGACCGCCTTCATCGCCAGCCGGCGGGAGTTACTCCGGTCGGCCGGGAGCCAGGCCAGCGCCGTGGCCAGGGGCGTGGCCTCTTGGCGGGCGAACAGCACTCGAATGGCCGCGACCCGCACATGGTCGGAGTGGTCGGAGAGCGCCGCCAAGACCGCTTCCGTTCCCACCTCGGCGCCCATCGTTCCGAGGCCGAGGACCGCGTCTTGGCGCACCTCGGCACCGCGATCGACCATGCCGCCGTCCGGGGCCGGTATCAGGTCCTGGTATCCGGCGGCAGCCACCAGCGCGGCCGCGTCGCCGCGGCGCACGAGCGCCTTCACGTTCGGTTTGCGATAGCGGAATAGGGCCATTTCTCCTGTAACAGCAACGCTCGGCGCGCGATGAGCCTTCCGTGGGCCGTCCCTGTGAGGCATGCTCCACGGCGTGGACGTGCGCATCGTGCTCGGCTGCGCCCTGCTCGGCGCGATCGTCGCCGGCACTCTCGCGCTTGCCGGCGGTACGGACTACCGTGCGCGCTCGTTCGTGATCCGCGTACCGCCCGACTTCTCGGGCGAGCGCGGGCTGGCCCTCGCGCGCGGTGACGCGGTGTTGGGGCGGGCGCTCGAGCTCGCCGGGGAGGACGAGCGTGACCCCGGTTGGCTCCGCGAGCGCAGCACGGCGGAGCTGACCTCCCGGCAGGACCTGTCCTTCACCGTTGAGGCGCCGGCACGGGAGCAGAGCGCCGCGCTGGCCACCGCGTACGCGAAGGCCTACCGCGAGCAGATCCCGCGGCGCGCCGGATTGACCACCAGCGGCCGCGGGCGCCCGCGACGCGCAGCGCACGCTCGGGCCGGTCGGCTGGACGCTCCTGGGCGGGGCGGCGGGCCTCTGGCTGGGGATGGCGATTGCGATCGTACGCCAGGGGCGCAGGCCTGTCAGCCGCGGATCAGGTCCAGCACCTCGTCCCGCCTAGCCTCCATGTGCTTCCGCGAGACGAGCGACTCCAGGTTGAGCCGCAGCAGCGGCTCCGTGTTGGATGGGCGAACGTTGAAGTGCCAGTCGTCGTAGTCCACCGAGATGCCGTCTAGCTTGCCCACTTCGCCGTCGTCGTAGCGCTGGACGATCTCTTCCATCTTCCCGTCCTGGTCCTCGACCTCCGAGTTGATCTCGCCCGATATGAAGTAGCGCGAGCGCAGCGGCTCGAGGAGCTCGCTCAGGCGCCTCCCCTCGACCGAGAGCAGCTCGAGGATCAGCAGCGCCGGGATCGTGCCGGAGTCGGCGCAGTAGAAGTCGCGGAAGTAGTAGTGGCCGGACACCTCGCCCCCGAAGGCCGCGCCGGTTTCGCGCATGCGCGTCTTGAAGAACGCGTGTCCGACCCGGTTCACCTTCGCCGTGCCGCCGTGCTCCGCCACGAGGTCGGGCACGGCCCGCGAGGCGCGCACGTCGTAGAGGATCGTTGCGCCGGGCTCCTTTCGCAGCAGGGCCTCCGCCAGCAGCGCGGTGAGGAAGTCGCCCGCCACGAACTCGCCGGTGTCGTCGATGAAGAAGCAGCGGTCGGCGTCGCCGTCCCAGGCGATGCCGAGGTCGGCGCCCTGCTCCCGCACCTTGTCGATGATGAACTGCCGGTTCTCCTCCAGGAGCGGGTTGGGCTCGTGGTCGGGGAGCTCGCCGTCGGGCTTCCAGTAAGTGGGGACCTGCTCGATTGGGAACGAGTCGAGCAGCGGGCCGACCATCGGCCCCGCCATTCCGTTCCCGCCGTCGAGCACCACCTTCATGGCGCCGACGTTGTCCGGGTCGATGTAGCCGAGCGCAGCGCGCCGGAACTCGTCGCCGATCTCGTCGTGCTCGATCCGGCCCGGCTCCGGGACGGGATCGCCGGGCTCGCCGGCGGTGACGATCTCGCGGAGCTCGCCGATGCCGGCGTCCCCGGAGAGCGCGATCGCCTCGCGACGCACCAGCTTCGCGCCGGTGTAGGCCTTCGGGTTGTGGGAGGCCGTGCACATCAGGCCGCCGTCGAGCTCGCGGGACCCGACGGTCCAGTAGAGCATCTCCGTCCCGACCATCCCGACGTCGAGCACGTCGGCGCCCTCGTCGGCGATCCCGCGCGCGTAAGCGTCCGCCATGGCGGGGGCGGTCAGGCGCATGTCTCGCCCAAGACCCACCCGCAGCCCGTCCACCGGCGCGTCCTGAAGGTCGGAGAGCACACGCGCGAATCCGCGGCCGATGCGGTAGGCGAGCCGTTCGTCCATCTGGTCCGGATAGAGGCCGCGAACGTCGTACGCCTTGAAGATCGAGGGATCGACCACCCTCGGCGTTCTATCAGCCGCCGGGATACTTCGCTCATGACCGACCATGTCTACAAGTCCGTCGAAATCACGGGGTCGTCTCCGGAGGGGGTCACCGAGGCGATAAACAGGGCAATCGCCAAGGCCTCGGAGTCGCTGCGACATCTCGACTGGTACGAGGTGGTCACGATTCGAGGCCACATCGAGGACGGCCGAGTGGCGCACCACCAGGTGACCCTGAAGGTCGGTTTCCGGATCGAGGACTGAGCTGCGTCAGTCGGGCGGGGCCTCCGCCGCGGCGCGCGCCTCGCGCGCCGCACGCCGCGCGCCTCGCGCGCCGCGCGCCGCGCCCGGCGAAGCTCTCCGCTCTCGCGGTGAGGGCGGACCTCACGGATGCGCAGCTGCGCCGCTGCAAGCGGGCCCTGCGGCGCTTCTGGTTCAGGGAGGTGGTACGCGTCTCCCGCTCACAGGCGTCGGATGCGCGCCATCGAGCACTGCGGCGTGCAGCGACCTGAGATCGGGCTCTCGGCTCTCGACGGCGCTTGAGCAGTCTGCAAGGTAGCCCGGCGCCCGATCGGCGGAAATCTGGGGCGCGGCCGCCCGTTGATGCCGCGAAGATGCAGGAACGCGCCGCCTCGATCACAGGACGGCGACACGACAGTGCCCCCGACGCCGAGGCCGCGACTGGGTCCGCGGACGACACGCCGCTTGCGGCTTAGCTTCCCGGCCCTCGACTGGTGCCACGCTGTCGAATGAGCTCGAGTACCGATTCCGCACCCTTCTGCTGGCGCAGCCTGCCGCGCCGCGGTAGCGTTGCGCAAAGCACAAGTGGCCGATTGCCGGACGCCGAGCGGCTGCCTCACAAGGAGCGTCGTCATGCGCGTGGGCTGGCTTACGGTCGGAGCATCGGTTCTCGTAGTCGCGTCGCTCCCAGCGGCTGCGCTCGGTCACGGCCGCGCCGGCACGCACGCGGAGCACCGCGCGGAGGACGCCGCGCCCCACAACGTCGCCGCGGAGCCACAGTTGATGAAGCACACGCGCGCGGCCACGGCCTTGGACGCCCAGGCCGCCGCGGCCGCGGTGGCGGGGAACGAGCACGAGGTCGGAAGCTGGGGCCCGCTCGTCAACTGGCCGGTCGTCGGCGTGCACGTGGCCCTGCTGCCGAACGGCAAGGTGATGGCGTACGACTCGGTCGGTGACGCGGCCACCGAACGCTTCACTGACCATACGTTCACCCGCGCCACCGTGTGGGATCCCGAGACGGGGACGCACACGGATGCGAGGGTCAACACCGGCTTCAACGTGTTCTGCAGCGGCTTGGCTCACCTCCCGGATGGCTCGCTGTTCCTGGCCGGAGGGAACAGGAACGCGCAGCTGCAGGGGATCGCGAAGACCCATGTGTTCGATCACACCAACAATGGGTGGAGCCTTGGGGCGGATATGGCGTTCTCGCGCTGGTACCCCACCGTCACGCCGTTGCGCAACGGCGAGATGCTCATCACCGAGGGCGGCCCGGACATCCCTGAGGTGCGCTCGACGACCGGGGCGCTGCGGTCGCTCAGTGCGGCGTCGTTGAACCTGCCGCTGTACCCTTGGATCGACGTGGCCCCGGACGGGCGCGCCTTCTACTCAGGCCCGAATCAGACGATGCGCGCGCTGAACACCGCCGGGGCCGGTGCCTGGCAGAGCTTCGGCCAGCGCGACGCCCTCAACCGAGACTACGGGAGCCATGCCCTCTACGACGTGGGCAGGATCCTCGTGGCGGGCGGCGGGGCGTCGAGCGCTGACGCCCGCGTGATCAACATCAACAACATCAACGTTGCAGCGCCTCAGGTGAGTGCCACGGCGCCGATGGCGAACGGCCGGCGTCAGCACAACCTCACCGTCTTGGCCGACGGGACGGTACTGGCAACCGGAGGCAATTCCTCCGGCGAACCGCTCATCGATATGGACAGCGGCGTCTATGCGGCCGAGCTGTGGAACCCGGCCGGCACCGGCACCTGGTCGACGCTCGCGGCCGAGCAGGCCACGCGTCAGTACCACTCGACCGCCTTGCTGCTGCCAGACGGCCGCGTGCTGTCCTCAGGCGGTGGGATCTGCGGAACCTGTGACGACGTCGAGTACCTGGCAAAGAACGCACAGGTCTTCACGCCGCCGTACCTGTTCAATTCCGACGGCTCTGGCGAGCTTGCGCCGCGCCCCGCGATCGCCTCGGCGCCCGGCGGCGTCGCATACGGTGCGGGATTCCAGATCGGCACGCCGGCCGCTGCTGCGGTTCGCAAGGTCGCACTCGTCCGGCTCGGCGCCGTCACGCACTCGGTGAACATGGAGCAGCGCTACGTGCCGCTGAACTTCACGGCCGGACCCGGCACGCTGACGGCGACCGCGCCGGCCAACGCGAACATCGCCCCGCCGGGCGTCTACATGCTGTTCATCGTGGACGACAACGGCGTGCCGTCGGTGGCGAAGATGGTCACGGTTTCCGACTCCGCGCCGCCGCCAGCTGACACCACGCCGCCGTCTGCGCCGGCGGGCCTGACCGCGACCGCGGCGGGCAGCAGCCAGGTGAACCTCAGCTGGACGCCGGCGACCGACAACGTCGGGGTGACCGGCTACCGCGTCGAGCGCTGCAACGGCGCCGGCTGCACCAACTTCACCGAGGTCGCCAGCCCGCGGGCACGACCTACAACGACACCGAGCGGTCGGCGTCGACCACGTACCGCTACCGGGTCCGCGCGGCCGACGCCGCCAACAACCTCGGCGGTTACTCGCCGGAGGCGCAGGCCACCACCAGCTCGGCGCCGGCCACGCCGCCGGGACTGGTAGGCGCATGGGCGTTCTCAGAGGGGTCCGGCTCGACGACCGCAGATGCGTCCGGCAACGGGAACGTCGGAACGATCACCAACGCCACGTGGTCGACCCAGGGCCGCTACGGCAACGCCCTGAGCTTCAACGGCACGAGCAGCGTGGTGCGAGTGCCGAGCGCGGCGTCGCTGAACCTGACGACCGGTATGACGTTGTCGGCGTGGATCCGGCCGACCGCCAGCCAGAGCGGATGGCGGACGATCGTCCAGCGCCAGGCCGACGCCTACTTCCTCACCTCCAGCAATGACCAGCCCATGCGTCCAGCGGGCGGCGGGACCATCGGCGGCGGCGTCCGGTACGTCGGCGGCCCGACGGCCAACCCGCTCAACACGTGGACGCACGTGGCACTGACCTTCGACGGCAACCAGCTGCGCCTCCACGTCAACGGCACGCAGGTCGCCACCCGCGGCGCGAACGGCACCATCCAGACCGTCGCGAACCCGCTGTGGATCGGCGGCAACCAGCCGTACGGCGAGTACTTCCAGGGGCTCATCGACGAGGTCCGCGTCTACAACCGCGCGCTGACGGCAACCGACATCCAGACCGACATGAACACGTCGATCGTGCCGACCGCCCCGGACACGACGGCGCCGTCCACGCCGTCCGGGCTCACTGCGACGGCGGCGAGCGCGAACCAGGTCAACCTCAGCTGGACGGCGTCGAACGACAACGTCGGCGTGACCGGCTATCGCGTCGAGCGCTGCACCGGCGCCACCTGCACCGTCTTCACCCAGGTCGGCACCCCGACGACGACCACGTTCAACGACACCGGGCTGACGCCCTCGACCACGTACCGCTACCAGGTGCGCGCCGTCGACGCCGCCGGCAACTTCAGTGCCTACTCCACGATCGCCTCCGCGACCACACCCGCGGCACCTGACACGACGGCCCCGACGGCGCCCGCGGGGCTCACCGCAACGGCGGTGAGCCCGACCCAGGTCGACCTCGCCTGGACGGCATCCACCGACAACGTCGGCGTGACCGGCTATCGCGTCGAGCGCTGCACCGGCGCCACCTGCACCGTCTTCACCCAGGTCGGCACCCCGACCACGACCACGTTCAACGACACCGGCCGCACGCCGGCGACTGCATACCGATACCGGGTGCGTGCCGTCGACGCCGCCGGCAACTTCAGTGCCTACTCCACGATCGCCTCCGCGACCACACCCGCGGCACCTGACACGACGGCCCCGACGGCGCCCGCGGGGCTCACCGCAACGGCGGTGAGCCCGACCCAGGTCGACCTCGCCTGGACGGCATCCACCGACAACGTCGGCGTGACCGGCTATCGCGTCGAGCGCTGCACCGGCGCCACCTGCACCGTCTTCACCCAGGTCGGCACCCCGACCACGACCACGTTCAACGACACCGGCCGCACGCCGGCGACTGCATACCGATACCGGGTGCGTGCCGTCGACGCCGCCGGCAACTTCAGTGCCTACTCCACCATCGCCCCGGCGACCACGCCGCCCCTCCCGGACACCACGCCGCCGACCGCGCCGACGGGGCTGACGGCGAGCCCGGTCGGGAGTGGCCGGGTGGATCTTGGCTGGACTGCCTCGACCGACAGCGGCGGCGTCGCGGGCTACAGGGTGGAGCGCTGCCAGGGCCCGGGGTGCAGCACCTTTGCACAGGTGGCCACGCCCACCGCGACGACGCACAGCGACACCAGCTTGTCCCCCTCAACCACCTACCGGTACCAGGTGCGGGCAGTGGACACGTCCAACAACTTCAGCGGTTACTCCGGGGTCGCCGAGGCAACCACCGGGCCCGCGTCCGACACCTCCCCTCCGAGCGCGGCCGTCACCGCGCCTGCTGCCGGGTCCGTCGTATCGGGCAACGTGACAGTATCCGCCAACGCGAACGACAACGTCGGCGTCGCGGGCGTTCAGTTCTTGCTCGATGGCTCTAGCCTGGGGGCCGAGGACACCACCGCTCCGTACTCGATGACGTGGGACACCACGACTGTGCCGAACGGGGTGCACACCCTCCAGGCGCGGGCGCGCGACACGGCGGGCAACCTCGGCACCTCGAGCAGTTCCGTCACGGTGACGGTCTCGAACAGCGCCCCGCCACCAACACCTGGCCTGGTCGGCGGCTGGTCCTTCAACGAGAACATCGGCACGACGGTGAACGACGTGTCGGGCAACGCAAACACGGCGACGGCCCAGGGCAACCCGGCCTGGACCCTCGGGAGGTACGGCGGGGGCCTGCGCTTCAATGGCGCGGGCGACTACCTGACGGCGCCGAACTCGCCCACGCTGAACATCTCGGGCAGCGCCATGACGCTGTCGATGTGGGTCAACCCACTCGGAAGCGGCGGCGGCGACCAAGTGGTGTTCGCGAAGTTCTGGAGCGGCGCGATGTCGTCGTCCGTCTACCAGTACGCGCTTGAGTTGCACGGGGGGAGGACGCCGCACTTCTACATCGGTACCGCGGACGGCCTGAGGGGTGTCTCGATGGGGACGCCCCTCGCCCTGAGCCAGTGGAGCCACCTCGCGATCGTCTTCAACGGGTCGCAGGCGCAGTTCTACGTCAACGGGAACCTGGTGTCGAGCCCGCCCATGAGCGAGACCATCAGCGCCCGAGCCTCGTTCGTGCACGTGGCGGCCGACGTGAACCCGGGGCAGTTCTTCAACGGAACCCTCGACGACGTAAGGCTCTACAGCCGCGCCGAGACCGCGCTCGAAGTGATGGCGGACATGAACCGCCCGCTGAGCGCCGGTCCGGCAGACACGACCGCGCCGGCCGTCTCGGTCACCTCGCCGGCGGAGGGCGCCGTCGTCTCTGGCGCGCGCACGCTTCAGGCCGACGCGAGCGACGACGTGGGGGTGGCGGGCGTCCAGTTCTTTGTCGACGGCAACCCGCAGGGGCCGGAGGACACGGTCGCCCCGTATGCGGCCAACTGGGACACCCGTGCCACGCCGAACGGCGCGCACGTGCTTGCCGCTCGCGCCCGCGACACCGATAACAAGACCACGGTGTCGACCCCCGTGAACGTGACGGTCGCGAATACGGACACCTTCCAGAACGAGGTCCTCTCCACCGGGTTCGACCTCCCAACGGCCATGAAGTTCCTGCCCGACGGTCGCCTGCTGCTGACGGAGCTGGGGGGCAAGATCCTGGTCTTGCCGCCGCCCTATACGACCCCGAATCCGACCCCGTTCCTGCAGATCACCAACATCCCCTCCAGCGGTGTCCAGGCGGGGATCTTCGACCTGGCCCTCGACCCCAATTTCGCCGCCAACCACTACTTCTATGTCTTCTACACGACGGCCACGCCAGGCTCCGACCGCCTGTCCCGCTTCACGGCGAACTCGGCGCTCACGGGCACCGTTGCCGGCAGCGAGCTGGTCCTCTACCAAGACCCGCAGGGAGCCGACATCGAGCACCACGGCGGCGCCATCACCTTTGGCAACGACGGGATGATCTATTTCACCACCGGCGACCACTTCCAGGGGACGCCGTCGCAAAACCTGAACAGCCCGCGCGGGAAGATCCACCGGATCTGGCCCGACGGCCTCGTGCCGACCGACAACCCTTTCTACGACGGCTCGGGACCCCACTGGGATTCGGTGTGGGCCTACGGACTGCGCAATCCGTTTCGTGCCTACTACGACCGTCCCACCGGCCGGCTCTTCGTCGGCGACGTCGGCGGCAACGGCAGTCAATCGTGGGAGGAGGTGGACCTCGGCGCCCGCGGCGCGAACTACGGCTGGCCGGACGTCGAAGGGCCCTGCTCAGCGCCGTGCACCAATCCCCTCTACAGCTACATCCACAACGGCAAACGGCTCCTCCATCACGGGCGGCTTCGTCTACCACGGGACGCAGTTTCCCTCCGGGATGCAGGGGAACTACTTCTTCGCCGACTACTCCGGGCGCTGGATCAAGCGCATGGCGTTCGACTCGAACGGCAACTTCAACGGCGTTTTCAACTTCGAGCCGCTCACCGGAAACAACTCCGCCGGCGACATCGTCTACCTGATCGAAGGGCCCGACGGGGCGCTGTACTACCTCGACCTCGGCTACGCCGACACCACCGGCACATTTGGGATCAGCAAGCTCCGCCGGATCCGCTATCTGGCGTCCAACCAGGCCCCGGTGGCGCTCGCTTCGGCGGACAAGACGTCGGGTCCCGCGCCGCTCGCCGTGAACTTCTCGAGCGCGGGCTCGAACGATCCCGAGGGCCAGCCCATCACCTACTCGTGGGACTTCGGCGACGGCAGCCTGTCGACGGCCGCGAACCCGTCCCACACGTTCGCGAGCCCCGGCCAGTACGTGGTTCGCCTCACGGTCTCCGACGGGGAGAACAGCTCCATCTCGACTCCGGTGACGATCAGCGTGGGCAGCCCGCCGACCGCAACGATCACGGCCCCGACCGATGGCGCGAGCTTCCGTGCCGGGGACGTCATCAGCTACAGCGGTGACGCGACCGACCCCGACGACGGGAATCTGCCGGCCAGCGCGTACGCGTGGAACATCGACTTCCTGCACGACACCCATGTCCATCCCGGCACCGCGATCAGCGGGGTCAAGTCGGGGACTTTCGTGATCCCGACCGCTGGGCACGACTTCGAGGGCAACACCCGCTACCGCATCACGCTGACCGTGACGGACGCGAACGGGCTCAGGGACACGAAATCCGTGATCGTCTGGCCGCAGAAGGTCAACCTGCCGTTCGCCGCCTCGCCGAGCGGACTGACCGTGTACGTCGACGGCGTCGCGCGCACCACGCCGTTCGTACTCGACACGCTGGTGGGCTTCAACCACACGATCGACGCTCGGGACCAGACCTCGGGCGGCAACAACTACAGCTTCACTTCGTGGTCCGACGGGGGCGCGCAGAGCCACACCATCACGGCGCCGAGCACGGCTCAGTCGTACACGGCGAGCTACAGCATCGCGAGCGCTCCGTCCGGAGTGATGGCGGCGTGGGGCTTCAACGAAGCGAGCGGGACGACCACGGCCGATGCGTCGGGCAACAACAACACGGCAACGCTCCTGGGCGGACCCACGCGGGTCGCCGGGAAGTACGGCAACGCCCTGAGCTTCGACCAGGTCAACGACTACCTGTCGGTCCCCAACTCCCCCTCGCTCAACTTCTCCGGGAGCGCGGCTACTTTGTCGATGTGGATCAACCCGGGATCGCTCAGCGGCGACTCGGTGGTGCTCGGGAAGTTCTGGAACACGAACATGAGCAGCCCCTCCTACCAGTACGGGCTCGAGCTCTCGGGGGGCAGGCCGCACTTCTACATAGGGACCAGTACGGGCCTTATTGGGGCGTCGATGGACACTGCCCTGGCCCTGAACCAGTGGACGCATCTCGCGGTCGTCTTCAATGGCCTGACGGCGCAGTTCTTCGTCAACGGCACCATGGTCAGCAGCAAGTCGCTCGTGGCCACCATCACCGCGCGCGGGATGGCGCTGCGAATGGGCGCCGACGCCTCGACCTGGCAGTTCTACAAGGGCCTCCTCGACAACGTGCGGATTTACAACCGCACCCTCACGCCCGTGGAGGTCCAGACCGACATGAACACGGGGCTGTAGGCCCGGTGCCGCGGGCCTACAGCACCGCGCCGAAACGCTCGATGCGCGGCCCGATCTCGTTCATCAGCTCGAGCCAGCGGATGTTGTAGTAGCCGATCGGCATTGATCGAGACGCGTTCAGGCGTCGCCTCGATCCCGTGCGCGCCGACCGGCTGCGCACCTCTCCGCGCCGACTGTATCGCGAGCGGCTCCGGCGTGCGGGCGCGCCGCGGCGGCCTCATCTGGGCGGGGCCTCCGCCGCGGCGCGCGCCTCACGCGCCGCGCGCCGGGCCCGGCGAAGCGGCTCCGGCGTGCGCGCGCGCCGGGTGGCCGCGACGACGACGGTGGTGGCGGCATCGAGATCGGTCCGCCAGCCGCGGTGCACCACGACTGCGCGGGCGCCTGCGCGCGTGCGCAGCCCGCGGGCCACCTCCGCGCCTCCGAGCAGCAGCGGGCTTGTCGCGCGCCGCTCCGGCGCAGGTTCGCCTCCGCTCGCGAGGAGCGGCCGGTCGGTCACCCCGACGCTCGGGAGATCGAGCACAGCCCCGAGGTGGAGGGCCAACCCGGCTCGGCGCGGGTGGTCGCGTCCGGAGGCGTTCGCGATCAGCACCTCTGGTCGCTCGGGCAGCGCACGCACCGCCGCCTCGAGCAGCGGACCCTCACGCAGCGCGAGCAGCCCCGGCTCGTAGGGCGCCCCCGCCGTGCCCGACACGACCGCCGTGCCCGCGTGTCGCCGGTCACCGCGCAGGAGCACCGCCGCGGCCCAGCCGGGCTCGTCCGGGCGCCCTTCTTCTGCGCCGCCGCGCCCGAAGCAGACGAAGCAACCCGCGGCCAGAGGCCGGGGGCCGGCGGGCCGCCAGGGCGGCGGGGTCAGCGCGCCGAGCTCGCGCTGGACGCGAATCAGCTCGGATGCCGTCCGCGGCCACATTGGCGCAGTATCGTCGCGGCGGTGATCCGCGCCAGCGTGATCGTTCCCGCCCGGGACGCGGAGGCGACGCTTCCGCGCACGCTGGCCGCGCTCGCCGACCAGGAGGGGGCGCCGTCGTACGAGGTTCTCGTGGCCGACGACGGCTCGCGCGACGGGACGGCCGCTATCGCCGAGCGGGCGGGAGCGCGGCTGGTGCGCCTGGACGGCGCGGGTGTCGCGGAGGCCCGGAACGCCGCCGTGGCCGCCGCGTCGGGGGCGCTGCTCGCATTCTGCGGCGCGGACTGCCGCCCGAGCCCGGCGTGGCTGGCGGCGGGGACGCGGGCCCTGGCGGACGCCGACCTGGTGCAGGGTCGCGTGCTGCACGACCCGCTCGGGGCGGCGGGTCCATTCGAGCGCCGGGTCGCGGTCACCGCGGAGACGGGGTTGTACGACGCCCGCAACCTGTTCGTCACAAGGGCGCTGTTCGACCGCCTCGGCGGGTTCGAGAGCGCGCCTGGAGGCCACACGCCGGCCGAGGACGTCTGGTTCGCGTGGCGCGCCCGTCGCGGCGGCGCCCGCACCGCGTTCTGCGCGGAGGCGCTTTCGCACCGCCCGGCGACCGCCCTGGAGCCGCTTCAGTACCTCGAGGAGGCCACGACGCTCCGGGCGGTGCCCGGGATGGTCGCGCGGCTGCCGGAACTGCGGGGGACGCTGCTCTACCGCCGCGTCTTCCTCAACCGGCGGACCATGAAGCTCGACCTCGCGCTCGCGGGCCTCGCCGTCGCCGCGGGGCGGCGCTCGAAGCTGGCGCTGCTCGCGGCGGCGCCCTACGCGCTGGAGCTGCGCCGCCACGCCAGGGAGCGCGGGGGCGAAGACTGGATGAGGGTCGCCGCCGTCGACGCCGCAACCGACCTGCTCGGCGCGGCCGCTCTGCTGCACGGCACGGTCGAGACCAGGACGCCGGTCCTCTAACCGAGCGCCGCCGCGAGCGCCTCGTCGATCGGCTCGTCCCCGCCGACCACGTACAGGATCCGGCCCACGCTCCGCGGCTCGCCCAAGACCGCCGCCAGTACCGCGGCCACGTCGTCGCGGCTCACCTCCGCCCGGATCGGATCCGTCTGGATCCGCACGCGGCCCTCGCCGGGATCATCCTGCAGCATCCCCGGCCGGACGATCGTCCAGTCGCGGTCGCTGTCGGCGAGCGCGCGGTCGGCCTCGGCCTTGGCGCGCAGGTAGACGCTGAACGTGTCGTCGCCGGCGGGCGGGTTCTCGGCGCCCACCGAGCTGACAATGACGTAGCGCGGGCGCGCCGGCCGAGCGTGCCGCCTCCAGCAGCTTGATCGCGCCGTCGCGGTCCATCGTGAGCTTGCGCTCGTGAGCCGCTGCCGGGCCCTGCGCCGGCGGCGAAGACGACCGCCTCGGCACCCTCGACCGCGGCGACGACCTCCGCGTCCGACGCCGACTCGAGGTCGCACACAACCGGTTCGCTGCCGTCCGCCTGCAGGTCCGCTGCGTGTTCCGGGTTGCGGATCAGGCCCCGCACCCGGTCGCCCCGCGCGGCCAGCAGACGCGCCAGCCGCCGCCCGATCTTGCCGTGCCCGCCCGCGATCACCACGTCCATGATCAGGCGCCGGGCGGGATCTCGTGGTTTGCCTGGATCACGTTGTCGGGGTCGTATCTCGACTTGATCTCGCGCAGCCGGCCGTAGGCCTCTTCGGTGAACATCCGGCCCGGGTCGACCGGTCGCTCGGTGAAGTTCAGGATGCGGCCGGCGTCCCATGGCTCCAACGCCGCCTGCACCTGGTCAAGGCGCTGGAGGACCGCCTGCTTCAGCCCGGCGTCGGCCGCGACTCCCACAGCGAACAGCGTGTAGGAGGCGTCGACCGCGGCGAGCGCGCCGTGCTGCTCGTCCCGCCGCGCGGCCGCACCGTCCAGGTGGCGCACCTCGAGCGAGACCAGCGGAGAGTCCGTCCCTGGGCCGGCCGCCCCGACCAGGGCGTCGATCGCCTCGGGCGGGAAGTCGGCCAGCGACATTCCGTCGGCGGCAGCCGGCACCGGCTCCGGCGGGTCCATGTGGAGCGCGGCCAGCCCAGCCGGGGGGATCATCGCGAACGTGTCCATCTCCGGGCCCAGCTCCCGGAGCGAAGCCAGCTGCTCGGAGCCGCTCGCTTCGTCGCCGAGCCAGGCTGCCTCCACCACGACGAACGAGCGCCCGCGCATCGGCTCGGGTATCTCGTCCAGCGGCGGGAGGTTCAAGAGGCGGCCCAGCGACGTCATCTCGTCAGGCACATCCGCCGTCCAACCGTGCCACGCCTTCAACACCTCGGCCGCGCGCTCCTGCGGCCAGAACAGCACGCCCGCGTACAGCTCGACGATCGGGAACAACTCCAACTCGAGCGCGGTGACGACGCCGAAGTTACCCCCGCCTCCGCGCAGGGCCCAGAACAGGTCGGGCTCGGTGGTGGCGTCGGCCCGAACCTGGCGACCGTCCGCAGTGACCACTTCCGCGGCGCGGATGCTGTTGGCGGCCAGCCCGTAGCGGCGGACCATCCAGCTGACGCCGCCGCCGAGCGCGTAGCCGGTCACGCATACGTCGGGCGCCGAGCCCGACAGGCCCGCCAGTCCGTGTTCGGCTGCCGGCCCCACCACGTGCTGCCACTGGGCGCCCGCCTGGAGATGTGCGGTGCGGCCCTCGGGATCGATCTCGACGGCGTTCATACGCGACATGTCGACCAGGACGCTGCTTTCGAGCGAGGCCCGCGCCGTAACTCCGTGCCCGGTTCCCTGCGGCGCGACGCGCAGGCCGTGCTGGCGCGCCACCTCGACCACGGCCACCACGTCCTGGGCCGACTCCGGTCTTGCCACCGCGATGGGATGCTGGTCGACGGCCAGGTTCCAGGCCCGGCGGGCCTCGTCCCAGCCGGCGTCCTGCGGGCCCACCACGCGGTCTCCCAGTTTCGCGTCGAGGTTCTGAAGGGCTGTGTCGAGCTGATCGGCGGTGAGGGTGGGGTTGCTCATAGGGGATCAGGCTACAGCCGGCCGCTCGCCGCCCCCGCCTCAGCCCGGACGCTCGAACAGCCCTGTCATGAATGCGGCGTGCAGCGGGTCGAGCCGCGCCGCCACTCGTGCGAGGCGGATCGGGAGTGGGTAGTAGCCCGCCCTGACGAAGCGCACGCGGCGCAGCCCGTGGTGGGCGCAGAGCTCGGTCAGGGCCCGGGCGGTGAACAGCCGCACGTGCACCCTGCCCGCGTCCTCGTGCGGCGTACCGCGCTCGGGGTTGAGGGGGTTGCCCAGGATCAGTTCGTCGCTGATGTGCATGGGCATCGGCTGGAAGCCGGCGGCGAGCGAGATCACGTTGTGCCAGCTCGAGAGGTTGTTCGTCGAGATGCAGGCCAGTCCGCCGGGCTCGAGCACGCGCCGGAGCTCGGCGAGGAAGGTGTCGGTGCGGCGCAGGTGCTCGATCACCTGGTTTGCGGTCACCGTGCGAAAGCGCCCGTCGTCGAACGGCAGCCCCTGTTCGATGTCGGCGTGCACGACGTCGATGCCGCGCGCCCGCGCTCGCTCGGCGTGCCGGCCGACCAGCTCCACGCCGTGCTTGGCCTGCGCCCCGACACGCTCGGCCACCCGGACGGTGAACGCGCCGTCATGCGGTCCCACGTCGAGCAGCTCGCCGCCGCGGTTGGGCGGCAGCGCCGCGAGGATCGCCCGCCGGTTCTCCTCCTCGCTGGCCCTGAACACGCGGTACAGGTAGCCCATGCGGGCGTGATTTTGGCGCGTGGAGCGCCTTAGCAGGACGGTCCCCTGCTAGCGGAGGCGTTTGACGCCGCCAGTGAACGCGGTGTAGGCGGGCTTGCGCCGATCGCCCAGCGTCAACAGCCCGGTGTGCAGCCCCCACATGTTCTTGAAGTCCGGCGCATACGGCCGCCCGTCGCGCCAGGAGTAGTACACGAAGCCGCGCAGGCGCCAGGGCCGGCGCTCCTTGCGAATCAGCTTGAGCGACTGCGCGATGTTGCGTGCCTGATTCTTCGTTCCGACGCAGAAGCGGTGCTTGGGCCCCTTGTCGCACCAGCCGAGCTCGGTGATCCAGATTTTCCCGCGGCGGTCGCCGCGCCGGTTCATCGTCTTGCGCACCCGGTCGATCAACTTCTTCAGGCCCGAGGCGTTGCGGGCGTACGAGTTGATCGCCATCGTGTCGAAGACCCGGGCCCCGCCCGCCCGGTACATCTGGTCGATGTACTTGAAGATGTCGATCGCGCCCCGCAGCTTGCTCGGAGCCAGCCCGGCGGTGACGATCTCCGCCCCGCGATCGACCTTCTTTATGGCCGCTCCCACCCTCTTGAGGAGGCGCACGTACTGTCGTGCGCTGGACCCGCTCGGCCAGTAGACCGGCAGGTTCGGCTCGTTCCAGATCTGCCAGGAGCGGATCGGCGTGGGCGGTACCTCCGGATGTGTGCGCCAGAGCGAACCGCCCGGGCCGTAGCGGGCAGCCAGCATCGCGGCCCACGCGCCCATCTCGGCGGCTGACCGCGGCGGGTAGGTGCCGCGCTTCGCGCTGCGCAACGGCCGGCTGGACCGGACCTCCGGCGGGTTGAAGAGGATCGGAAGGACGGTGATGCGGTGGTTCGCCAGGTCGAGCACGAAACGATCATGGGCCGAGAAGTCGTAGACCCCTGGGGCGAGCTCGATCGTCGACCAGTCGAACGTCTGGCGCAAGAGCCGCACGCCGGCGTTCCGTTGCATGGAGAGGTGCTTCTGGCGGACTGAGCCGGGGTGGCCGAAGACCTCCCCGCTCGTCATCCCGACGAAGCCGGGCGGAACGGCCGCCGAGGCGGAGGGGACGGAGGCAAGAAGCGCCATCACGGCGACGACGGCTACGGCGAGGATGCGCATAGGGGAGGAGAGAGGGTCGGGGTCAGCCGGCGGGCAAGATACCCGCCTCACTAGACACGATCGTCCTATTGCGGCAGCAACTTTAGGGTCTTCGCCGCTCTTCGATATGAGATGAACGCTGGCTTGCGACTTCCGTCCCTCCTCAGGAGCCCGGTGTGCAGGCCGAAGAAGTCACGCCCGCCACGAAACGGAAGCGAGTCGCGCCAGTTGAAGTACACGACGCCGCGCAGCCCCAGCTCGCCGCGCCGTCGCGCGAGCGCAGACAGCGTCTCCTCAACCAAACGAGCCTGCCTGCGCTCGCTGACGCGGAAGTCGCTGGGCGGCCCGCCGCTCGCCCAGCCCAGCTCGGTTACCCAAATGGACGGGTGGTCGCCGTGCGCGGCGGCGATCCGGCGGGCCGCCTCAACGATGTCCAGCACGCCGTCGGCGGTCGCCGAGAAGGCGTGGAGGGCGAGCGTGTCGAACGCGTCCCTCGCCCCCGACTCGTACATGCTCTCGAGATAGACGCGCAGCCCCACGCCGCGCCCGCTCTGGGGTAGCCCAGCGGTGAGGATCTCCGCGCCAGGGTCTACGCGCTTGATGGCGCGGCCGGTGGCCCGCAGCAGTCGCACGTACTCGGCGGCGTCCGGCCCCGAGGGCCAGTAGACGGGCAGGTTCGGCTCGTTCCAGACCTGCCAGGCGCGAACCGGCAGGGGCGGCAGTTCGGGTCTGCGCCGCCAGAAGCTTCCTCCCGGCCCGTAGCGGCGAGCCAGCACGGCTCCGAAGCGGCCAAGGTCGGCCGGGCGGCGCGGGGGATAGGTGCCTCGCCGGCGACCGCGCGCGGGCGCGCTCGAGCGGAACCGCGGAGGGTTGAACAGGATTGGCAGCACCTGCAGCCCGTTCTGCGCGAGCGCCGCCATGTACCCGTCGTAGAACCTGAAGCGATAGCGGCCCGGCCTGCGTTCGATCCGGGCCCAATCGAAGGTCTGGCGCACCAGACCGGCTCCCGCGTCACGCAACCGGCGAAGGTTGGCTCGGCGATAGCGGCCGCGCTTGCCGAAGGCATCCTCCGCGACGAGGCCCAGGAACTCGGCGCCCGGCCCGTCCTGCGCCTTGCGCGCCCCTTCGTCCTCGCCGCCCGCCGCCAGCGCTAGCGCGCCCATGCAGAGCACGAGCGCCAGGGCGCCCGCGAGGGGGCCCCTAAGCCGCCGCCACACGGCGTCTCGGGCGCCAGCCCGCCATAACCGGGAGCGCGACGACCGCGAGGAGCAGCAGGGCCACCTGCGTCACTGGAGACAGGGCAGAGCCGCTGTCGTCGCCCACCCCGGCACGCGCCGATTCGGGACCTGGGCGAGAGCGAGCCGAGGCGCGGGTCCACAAAGACACCGCGTTCCAGCTGCTCGTCGCCGAGGCGGACCGCCGCGGGCAACGGCAGGCGCTCGACGAAGCGCTTCGCGCGCTCCCTCACGGCCGCCTCTGGGAAGGGCTCGTAGAGGCCGTTCCCGTGCTGCGCCGAGGCTACCGCCGGCAGCGCTGCGCTCGCCGCCAGAGCGGCGACCAGCAGGGCGACGGTCGATCTGGTGAGCCGTGCCATCGGCGAAATGACGATACTCGGCAGCGTGGCTCCCCGAGTCGGCAGCCGGCCGTTCGCCGCGGGCGCCGCCCTGCTTGTGGCCCTGGAGTCGCTTCTTGCGGCGCTCGGGGCGCATGCCGCGTGGCTCTCGCTCGCCGTACTCGTTCTCGCGCCCGGCCTCGCGCTCGCGCCGCTTCTACCCGCGCGCGTGCGCGCGAGTCCCGTGGCGGTGCTGGCGGCGGCCCCGGCGCTCGGGTTCGCGGCATCGTCGGTGCTCCTCGTCACCCTCTCGAGCGCGGGTGCGTCCCTGAACGGGACGGTGATACGCCTCGCCCTGGCCGGGCTCGTCGTCGCAGGGCTGCTGCTTCCCTGGCCCGAGGCCGGGCGCCGGCTCTCGCGTGCCGATCTGCCCGTCGCGGGCGGGCTCGCCCTGGCGCTGGCCGCGGGCGCGCTGCTCCAGCAGCGGGTCATCGGCGGCGACCCGATTCCCGGCAACGACTGGGCCAAGTACCTGCTCTACGCCGACGAGATCACGGCGCAGGGCCGCCTGCTGATCGACAACCCGTTCTGGATGCTGGGCGTTCCCTTCCGAGAGGACCCGGCCGTGCCGGCGCTGTACGGCTCGTTCCTGTCGCTCAGCGGGGAGCCCGCCTCGGTCCTGACCCACGGCATCTGGGTCTTCGCGGTCATGTCGATCCTGTCGGTGTTCGCCTTCACGCGCGCCTTCTGGGGCGACCTGGCGGCCGTGCTCGCGGCCGGGCTGTGGGCCGTGCTGCCGATCTCGCACGACATCCTCGCCTGGCACGGCGCGCCCAACCTGGCGGCGATCTGCCTCCTGCCGCCGATCCTGGTCTACCTGACCGCGATGGTGGGGGAGGGGCTCGAGTGGCCGGAGGTCGCCGGCTTCGGGCTGCTGCTCGTCGGCGCTGGCGGCGACCCACCGCCTGTCGGCGCTCGTCGGCCTGCTCGTGATCGTCGTGGTGATGGCGGTCGGCCTCGCCACGGGGCGGCCGCGCCGCATCCTGCGCGACGCAGGCGCCACGGCGCTGGCGGCGGTCGTCCTCGCGCCGGGCGTGGCCTACGACCTGATCGAGCGCGGCCGCACCTTCGGCGGCACGCTGGACTACCGGGCGTACCTGTCGACGAAGGTGGACCTCGGTCCGCTGGCGGGCGACCTCACCTGGATCTTCACCGTGCTCGCCCTCGTCGCGCTGCCGCTCGCGATCCGCTGGAGCAGCCGCGACCGGGCGCTGGTCACGCTGCTCTGGCTGCTCGCGGTGATCGCCGCGCTGGCCTACTCCTGGATGCTCGAGATCCCGGTCGCCTACTTCCGGATGGCGTACTTCCTGCCGCTCGTGCTGGTGCCGCTCGTGGCGGTCGCGCTCGTGCGTCTGCTGCGCCGCCCGCGCCGCGGCGCTGGCCGGGGCCGCGGCGGTCGTCGCGATCGGCGCCTTCGCCTGGGTCCAGGCCTCCAACGTGCGCGACTTCTACGCCTTCACGAGCGACGCCTCGCTGCGCGGCCTCGACGCCGTCGGGGCCACGCTGCGCCCGAACGAGGTGGTGGTCACCGACCGCTGCTGGAGCTTCCAGGCGACCTGGCTGCTCCATACCCGCACGCTCCCGGCGCTCGAGCCGGAGGACATCCAGCCGAAGGCGGAGCTGCGGCGGGCCCGCCTGGCGCGTGCGGTGCTGGACGGGACCCCGGCGGGCATGGCGCTGGCCCGGCGGCTGGGCGTGCGCTACCTCCTGGTGGACCCCACCTGCACCGACACGGACGAGCGGCCCACGAGGCCGCCGGCGGTCGGCACGCCGCTGTACGTCAGCCGGCGCCTGGTGGTGCTTCGGCTCTGACGGGGCCGGCGACGAGATATCCGCGGGCAATTAGATCCCTGACCGCGCTGAGGCAAAGGGTGTGAAATTCCGATTGGTCGAGGCCCTCGGGAATCGGGGTCGCCCCGATGGCCTCGGCCAATCGGCGCCGTCCATCACATCCGACGACGACCGGCACGACCCGGTAGTCCACCTGCGCGGACAGGTTCATGCCCGCTCTCCTGTGTCAGTACGGCGTCGCCCGATTCATAGGCGCCATCTCGATAGATCAGCCCCTGATCGAGACGATGGCCATCCGCCAGGTGCCACGTCGTGGCCAAGAGCTTGCCGAGCTGCGCCGCACCGGATGGGCCTGCCAGAAAGTCGCCCCCCGCGAACATCCGCTCCAGCTGATCGCCTCCCGGGCCGCTCGGCTCGCCGCGCGTCTCGAACTCCCGGACCCAGTTTGGCCCGCCGGAACGGCGGCGCAAGACGATCACGCCCGTCGATATCCGCTCCAGTCCCGTGTCCTGGTAGTGGCGCATCCAGCGTTTGACCGTCTCGGTGATCGCCGCGGAGTCGTCGCTCCGCGGCCCGGCGGCGTTGGCCATCGCATAGGCCAGCGGCTCCAGCGTTTGGAACGTCAGCACCAGGGCGTCACAGCCGAGGCCGGCTACCCATTCAGACGGGCCGTCGTCCGCGCCGCCTCCCCAGTTGCACAGCACTGTGGCGAAACCGCCCTCGTTGAGATGCTCGGCGCTCTCCCTGACGATCTTGCGTGAGAGCCTCTCACCTCCGATCGCACTGTCCCGCGCGAGGACGGTGTTGTCCGGGCGAGATCACGACGGGAGGGTTCGCGACCACCAGGTCGAAGCGTTGTCCCTTCACGGGCTCGAACCCGTCGCCCTCCACCCAGGTGACGTTGTCCACGCCGTTCAAGCCCTGGTTCAGTCGCGCCAGTGCAAGGGCGTGGGGATTGACGTCCAGGCCGACGACTCGCTCGGCATGGCGCGCGGCGAGCAACGCCTGGGTGCCGGAGCCCGTGCATACATCGAGCGCGGTTCGCACCGGTCGGCGGACGGTGGTGTGCGCGACGGCCTTGCCCGGCGGGGACAGCGCAGCCACGAAGTTCGCGTTCCCCCATTCGCGGTGCGTATCTCCCGAGAGGATGACCCCGGAGATGGCAGACAGCTTCACCCGCGAACGCAGCCCGGAGGGGTCCGCCTCCACGAGGCCGGCTTCGATCAGGTGGTCGATCCTCAACGGATCAACGGCCCGCTCGGCCTCGGCGCGAGCGAGCGCGCGGCCGTCGTGGAACAGGGCCAGGAGCGTCGCCAGCCGGGCATCCTCGTGACGATCGAAGACCGCGAACGCGGCCGCGGGCGGCACACCCCCGGCATGCCCATCAGGGCGAAGTGGCGCTCGCGACCGAACCCCGCTTCGCGCAGCAGCTCGCCGAGTCGCTCGACGTCGCTATGAGTCAACGAGGAAGCCACGGGCGATCAGGTCCCTGGCGGTGCTCAGAGCAAGGCTGTTGAAAGCCGGACCGGTCCAGTCCGTCAGGGACGGGAGTCTGACTCAGCACCTCGCCCAACGAGCGCCGCCCGTCGCAGCCGACGAGGAGCGGTACAAGCCGCGCGTCCACGGGGGCATCCACGTTCGACCCTGGTTGCTGCCTCATCACCGCATGGCTCGGCGAGTAGGCGCCGTTCTCGGGGACCAGGGTCTGGTCGAGGCGGTGTCCGTCGACCAGACCCCATTTCGCCGCCAGCAGCATTCGGAACTGCTCCGCGCCGGAGTGCGCCGCCAGGAAGTCCCCGCCCGTGAACATCCGCTCCAGCTGATCGCCGGCAGGCCTGTGGGACCCTCCCTGGAAGTGGAACGAGCGTGTCCAGTTTCGTCCCTTGGAGCGGCGGCGCAGGATGATCGCGCCGGCAGAGATCTGCTCCACCCCCGTCTCCTTGTAGTAGCGCGCCCACCGGCTGACCGTCTCGGCGAGCTTGGCCGGATCGTGATCCGGGCGATGGACGGCGTTGTTCATCGCATAGGCCAGCGGTTCCTGGCTGTCGAAGTGAAGAAGCAAGGCGTCGCAGCCGAGCTCGGCGACCCATTCGCGTAGGTCGTCCTCCCAGGCGCCTTCACGGTGGGGCCAGTGGCAGAGAACGGTGGCGAACCCGCCCTCGTTGAGATGGTCGGCGCTCTCCGTCACAAGCCGGCGCGAGAGAGCCTTTGCCCCCACCGCGCTGTCGCGCCAGAAGACGGCGTTTTCAGGAGTGACGATGACCGAGGGGTTCACGACCACGAGATCGAAGCGCTGCCCGCGCACAGGCTCGAACCAGTCGCCCTCCACCCACGTGACGTTGTCCACACCGCTGAGCTTCTGGCTGAGACGGGCGCAGGCCAGGGCGTGCGGGTTGACGTCCACACCCAACACGCGCTCGGAATGGCGTGCGGCCAGCAGTGCCTGGATGCCGGACCCCGTGCCGAGATCGAGCGCGGTCTCCACCTGTCGGCGGACGGTGACGCCGGCCACACGCACGCTGGCCGGGGACACGCAGACCACGTAGTGCTTCTTCTCGCATCTCTTGTATCGGATCTCCGGCGAGGAACAGGTCATCGAAGCCGAGCAGCTTCGTGCGCGCCCGCACCCCGCTGCCGTCGGCCTCGATGAGGCCCGCACCGATCAGGTCGTCGAGCGTCAGCGGCGCGATCGCCTCCGCAGCTGCCGCCGCGGCTACGGTCCGATCATTCTGGAAGAGCGCCAGCAGTGTCGCCAGGCGCGCGTCCTCGGCACGACCGGCGGCGGCCAGAACCTCGGCCGGGGGAACTCCCCCGGGCATCTGCCCCAGGGCCGAGTGGCGCTCGCGAGCGTATCCCGCCGCCCTCAGCAGCTCGCCCAGCTGCTCGACGACGTCCACTCTAGGTGGCCGGAGCTCCCAGCTCGGCCAGCAGCAGCGGCGCGACCTCTTCGGCCTCCCCTCGGTCGCCTTCGAGGAGGATCGCGCCGTCGACGGCGTTGGTGATCGCACGCAGGGCGTCGGCCGGGCGGTCCCGGGCGGGCACGGTGTTCGCGAGCAGTGCAAGCGCGCCGGCCGCCGATGACAGCCGCTTGGGGCGCCAGGCGCTGCCGGGACGGTGAGTGGTCACCACGACGGCCCCGACCGGCAATGCCCCGTCCCCGGCCGTTCCGCCCAGGCTCTCCACGCGATGGTCGGTCTGCCAGCCCTTCGGCCCCTCGGAGGGACAGAGGCTTCGCGTAGGGATGCACCAGTCCACCGCTGTCGAGCGGTGCGAACTCGTCGGAGTAGTACGTGGCGCCCGCGCGCACCAGTGCGGCGACAAGCGTCGTCTTCCCCGAGAAGCTCCTCCCGGGAACAAGCAGGGCACGCCCCTCATGAGCGACCACTCCGGCGTGAACGAAGATCCAATCGGGAGCGCTGAACGCCACGCGTGCCCGGATCGTGCTGTCGAGAGTCTCCAACGCAAGCTCGAGCGGGAGTCCGTTCGACCAGGGCGGTCGCACCGACGTAGAGGCCATATGTCCCGCGGTCGTCGCCCAGGAGCAGCAGACGGTGCTCGCTCGACATCGCTCGCCTCACAGGGTCGCCAGCCCGGCGGAAGCGCCGCGCGCATCCGCTCGGACACCTCGCGGCGATTGGTTCCGAGCAACATCCGGTACGCCGAAGGCCTCGAAGCGGATGACCTCCCCCTCGAACGGCTCCAGCTCGAGGACCTTCACCTCTGGCATCGACTCCTCCACTGCGGCCGATGATGACAGCAACGCCCCGGGTTTCGCCACTCTGCGGATCCGGGCTACCATAGGTCCGAGATGGACTCGTTCCTCCTTGGGGTCCAGCTGCTGCTGGCGGTGGTGTTCGCGACGGCAGGTGTGGCCAAGCTCTTCGACCAGCCGGGTTCCCGCGATGCACTGAGAGGCTTCGGGGTCTCCGAGGGGGTGGCGCCCGTCGCCGGCCTCCTGCTGCCGCTGGTCGAGCTCGCGACGGCCGTCGCGCTGGTCGTACCCGCGACTGCGCGGCTGGGTGGGATCGCCGCGCTGATCCTGCTGCTTACGTTCATCGGCGGCATCGCGCGTGCGATGGCACGCGGCCAGGCCCCCGACTGCCACTGCTTCGGCCAGCTTCACTCGGCTCCCGCGGGCCGCGGCACGCTGGCTCGCAACGCCGCGCTGGCGCTGTTGGCGGGGGTGGTCGTCGTTGCCGGGCCGGGTACGGCGGTCGACGACTGGGTGGCGGCGCGCAGCGCAGCAGAGCTTGTGGCGGTTGGGCTGGGGCTGGTGGCGATCGTGTCGGGGGCGGCCTGCGTTCGGCTTTGGTTGGACAATCGCGGCCTGCGTGGCGATCTCGCCCGCGAGCGGGACACCACCGCGCTCCTGCCGCCCGGACTGCCGCTCGGTGCGACCGCTCCCGACTTCGCGCTGCCGGACGTCAGCGGCGAGACGGTCTCGCTCGACGCGTTGCTGGGCCACGGCCGGCCGGTCGCGCTGCTCTTCGTGAGCCCTTCGTGCGGGCCGTGCGCGACGTTGCTCCCGGACCTCGGTCGGTGGCAGGCGAGCCTGGCGAACCGGCTGACGATGGCGCTCGTCAGCAGCGGGAGCGTCGAGGACAACCGGCGGATCGCGGAGGAGCACGAGTTGGGGAACGTGCTGCTCCAGGAGGACTCGGAGGTGCTCGAGGCGTATCGCGTCCGATCCACGCCGGCGGCCGTGATGTTGACGCCGGACGGGAGGATCGCCAGCGTCGCGGGCGAAGGCCCGCACGCTGTCGAGCCACTTATCCGCTTGACGCTGAGGGATGCGACGCCGGCGCTGCCGGCCGGAAATGGCGCCCGACCCGAGCATCGACACGTCCCGAGCTAGCCAGCTCGCGGGCAAGGCCCTCGAAGAGTTCGCGCGGCGCGTCTCGCGACCGGGCGGTTCTGAGCAGGCTCGACGCCGCCGCCGTCGAGGCGTTCGACGCCTTCGACGCGGCGGGCGTGAAGGCAGTGTTGCTCAAGGGCCCGGCGCTCGCTCGAACGCTCTACACGGCGCGGCGAGCACCGGGGCTACTCCGGATGTCGATCTCCTGGTGGCGCCGCCGGACGTTCCCGCGGCAAGGCGGGTGCTCGCCGACCTGGGGTACGCGAACCTCGCCGACCGCCTCGGCATCGATGACGTCGCCGGGGTCCTGAAGGCCGAGACCTGGACGGGGGTCGGCGGAAGCGAAACGGCGACCGCCGGGGTGATGGTCGACCTGCATTGGCAACTCCCCGGCTCGGAGGCTTCGCCGGAGGCGGCTTGGGAGGCGATGACGAGATGGTGCAACTGGGTCGAGCTCGACGGTCGCCGCGTGCCGACGCTCGCGGCCGAAGGGCTGGCCTTGCACCTCGCCACTCACGCCGCGCAGCACGGACCGCGCCACGAACAGCCGATGGAGGACCTCGCGAAGGGACTGGACCGATGGTCGCCGGACGTCTGGCGCGCCGCTGCGCGGCTGGCGGCGGAAATCGAGGCCACCGAGGCTTTCGGCGCCGGCTTGCGCCTGGTCCCACAGGGCGCTGCGCTTGCGGGCGAGCTGGGGTTGCCGGCGACTGATGGTCTCGAGTGGAGCATCGCCAACCGCGCTGCGCGCCCGCGCGGGACTTTCCACCTCCAGGCGTTCGAAGCAGGCACGGTCACTGTCGGAGCGCGCCTCGGTGCTCCGCAGATCCCTGCTCCCCCGGCGCGAATGGATCGCCTGGCAGTACCACTGGGCACGCGGAACCCGAGTGCGGATGGTCGCCGCCCGTGGGCTGCACCTTATGCGCGCACCGGTCTGGGCCGCGCGAGCGTGGCGTTTCCGGCGCCGGGCCCAGCGCGCCGAGTAGCTTGGCTAGCGGGCGGCCGCTAGGGGCAAGGGGCCGTATCGGAGCAGTTCGATCCCATGCCGCCGATGCCGAACGTCCCTGCTTCGCACGGCGCAGCGGGCAGACAGCACATGTCCGACGCGACTGGGTCTGGGCAGAACTCCGTGACGATCGGGTTCGTGACGGAGATCATCTGGCAGCAGCAGCAGCAGTTACGAATCATGCAAACTGGACTCCACACCCCATCGTTATGCCCTCAGTGCAGAACTGCCGGCGTCGCCGTTTGCGCCGCCGCCGGGAGCGGTGCGGCGAGCGACACGATGAGCGGCGTGGCCGCGACGGCTCCGCCCACCTTCGCCACCCTCACGGAGAGGTCACGGCGGCTGATGCCGGGCGCCAGCTCCGAACCTTCGTCAAGCAGACCGTTGGCGCGCAGCTCGTCCAGCGCGCGGGTGACCGTTTCGCCGTCGAGGCCGAGCTCGACACTGAAGGCAACTGCGTCGGTCTTGCCGTCGCAGGCCCGCCAGACGCGCGCGCGCGGTCGCGCCAAGGGCATGCGCCTGATCCGTGGTCAGGTCGTAGACGAGCAGCTCGTCACCGAGCTCCTCGACGACCAGGTCCTCCGATCGGGCCAGCGGCTTGCTGGGGGGGATGGAAGGGGCGACGGCATGGCGGTCAGAGTGCTTCCTGCGAATCCAACCCAAGTCGTCCTCAATTCTTCCGGGGCTATCCCAGGCGAGTCCCTGGCGGGCGCATGGGCACTATAAGCCACCCATTCCGATATTGCCACTACCCGCTTTGGCGGACGGCGCTTCTGGCGTCTTTGGCCAGGTCTCGCACGAACGGGTTCGGCGGTTCAGCTCGAGCGATCTTCGGGGGCGCGCGGCAGCCGCCGGCGAGTGATCGCGGCGCAGGGCCTGCACATCATGCGCGCGCCGATGTGGGCGGCGCGCGCCTTGGCACTTTCAGCGGCGGGCCGGCGCGCCGAGTAGCCGGCTGCTAGGTGAGCGGCGGATCCTCACCCGGCGTTCCCCCACGTGCAAGGCACACCCCCGGCGGCAGGCAGCAATGGCCGCTCCCAGTCGCCCCCCCTGGGCACTGTTCCGGGCGGTTGGGACCGGTGAGTTGGCAGCAGCCGCAGCCTGCTATGCCGGTGCATGGGCAACCACAGGCATTTGCAACCGTGCAGGTCTCTATCGACGCCGACTGCGCTGCCGCCGGTGCGGGCGCGGCGAGGGACACGATGAGCGGGCTGGCCGCGACTGCTCCGCCCACCTTCGCCACCTTTACGGAGAGGTCACGGCGGCTGATGCCGGGGGCCAGCCCCGTGCCTTCGTCAAGCAGACCGTTGGCGCGCAGCTCGTCCAGTGCGCGGGTGACCGTTTCGCCGTCGAGGCCGAGCTCGACACCTGAAGGCAACTGCGTCCGTCTTGCCATCGCAGGCTCGCCAGACGCGGGCCGCCGCGGGGCTCAGCGCGTGCGCCTGATCCGTGGTCAGGTCGTAGACGAGCAGCTCGTCACCGAGCTCCTCGACGACCAGATCTTCCGATCGGGCCAGCGGCTTGCTGGGTGGGATGGAAGGGGCAACGGCGTGTCGGTCAGAGTGCCTCTTGCGAATCCAACGCAACGTGTCTCCCATTTCTTCGTGGGCGGTCCCAGGCAAGTCCGTCGCGGGCGCGCGTGGCACAATAAGCCACCCGTTCCGATCTTGCCACTACCCGTTTTGGCGAACGGCGCTCCTGGCGTCTTTCACCAAATCGCGCACGAACGGGTTTCGGGGGTTCAGCTCCAGCGACCGGCGGTAGTTGCGCCGCGCCGCCCGGAACTTGCCCCGCCTTGCCTCGAGGTCGCCGAGCAGCGCCCAGGTGAGGTGGTCGTGCGGCTCCAATGCGATCGCCTCCTCGAGCACGGAGCGGGACGCGCGGTAGCGTCCGAGCCGGGCGTACGCGGCGGACTTCACGTAGAGCGCGAGCAGGGACTCGTCGTTGAGCGCGAGCGACTGGTTCGCGAGCCGGAGCGCCTCGACGGGGTCTGTGCGCAGGGTGTCGCGGGCGTCGATCCGGTCGCTGGTCCGCCGTCGCGAGGCGCCCCACCGAGTCCGCGGCGGCCACCGCCGCGACGGCCACCAGCGCGACCGCCACGATGCGCGGAGCTCGTGAACCAGCCGCCATGCGCGCGCCGCGTCCAGGGCGCGACGAGCGCCGCAGCCGCGCAGAGCGCGATGCCGGTCACCCCCGGGATGTTGTGCAGCCAGTCCACGCTCGTGTGGGCGAGCCACGCCACGAACGCCCCCCCGGCGGCGACGGCCACGATCCGGCGGGTCGAGGACTCCCGCGCCCCGGCGGGACTGCCTCCAGAGCCCGGCGAGCACGGCGCCCACGAAGAGCGAGCAGCAGCAGCGCCGCCCACCAGCCCGAGCTCCGCCAGCGTCTGCAGCGGCAGGCTGTGCGGCTGGCGGATGTCCTCGGTCGTGCGCCGCTCGGCGAAGTAGAGGCGTCGTAGTTGCCCGCGCCCTGCCCGCGCAGCGGCTCGTCCTCGAACTCGAGCCAGGCGACGCGCCAGTAGTCGTAGCGGTATCCGCCGCCGGAGAGGAAGCGCGTATCCCCGGGGCTGTCCGTGCGCAGGTTGACGAAGTCGTCGTACTGCTGGCGCACCTTGTCGACCGGATCGCCCACCACCGCGACCGCCGCCAGCCAGCGCCACGACCACCGCAGCCGGCGGCGAGCACGCGCCTCGCCGCGGCGAACCACGCCGCGCCGACCCGTTCGTCGCGCCCCAGGCGCTCGAGCACCGCCTGCGCGGCCGCCCAGCCCAGCCCGACGAGCGCGGCAGCGAGCAGCGCGAGGCGAGCGGCGTCCTTCACCAGCTCCGGGTCGGCCTGCTGGCCCTCGGGCAGCTCGCGGTAGACGTCGAGCAGCGGCCCGGAAATCGCCGCGAGCGCCCAGCCCGATCGCCGCCAGCGCCCAGACCCGCCGCGGCCGCCCGGGCACGAAGAGCAGCACGACCAGGCCGGACGCGGCGGCGGCCGGCAGCACGCCTCTGGTCTGGCTCAGGACCAGCAGCGCGCCCAGGATCACCGCGCAGCCGGCGCCGAGGCCGGCGAGCGACCCTGCTGCGGGTCTGCTCGGCGAGGGCGACGCAGGGCCAGAAACCCGAGCAGGAAGTAGCCCGCCTGGCCGTTGACGTAGCCGAGCGGGTCGCGCAGCCGCCCGCCGAAGAAGAGGGACTCCACGTCGCCGTCGAGCATGCGCAGCAGCACGTAGCCCGCCACGACCATGACCCCCGCGTGGCGAAGGCGAGCGGCAGCCAGCGGTCGCGCTCGCGTGCGCATGAGCAGCAGCAGGGCGGCGAGCATCGCCGCGTACAACGCCCAGCGCCCCGTGGCCACGAGCGCCTGGTCCGTCGGACTCCGCCCACGACGCGGAGAGCCAGGACCACAGCCCACAGCGCCACCAGGCCGCCCACGGCGAGCGCGGGGACCAGCCGGGGCCGGCCCGGCGCCACGGCGGCGGCCGCCAGTGCGAGGGCGAGCATCGCCACGGTGATCGGCCCCCAGACCGTCAGGTCGTAGAAGCCGTCCGCGATGGCGCTGACCCCGGAGCCGAGGCCGAGAATCGCCAGCAGGGCGATCGCCACCCAGTCCGCGACGCGTCCGAGGACCGTGCTCCGGACCGCGGCGGGGCTCGGGCGCCGGCCGCCCCGGCGCCGGGCGCGGCCGCCGGGCGGGAGCTAGCCACGCTTGAAGGCGTAGTACGCCGGCTTCTTGCGCCCGCGGTGCGGTGAGCAGGCCCCTGTGCACCTCGTCGCCCTTGCGCGTTGGGCGGGTCGTCGTAGAGCGAGAACCAGCCGAGGGTGTAGATCCGCGACCAGCGCCGGGTGACCCGCAGCGCGTGCCGAGCCAGCTCGCGGCCGTCCGGCGCGTGACCCAGAAGTTGAACTCGTGGTTCGGGTGATCGGTCGGCCAGAAGAGCTCGGACAGGAAGAGCTTCATGGCCGCGCCGGCCCCGCGGACGGCCGAGGTAGCGATCGACCCACCCCGCGAGCAGGTCGAGGTCGGAGAAGTCGGCGAAGCCGTGCCCGAGCGGCGGGCGGTTCAGGAACGGTCGCCGCGCGCTGAACGGGTTGTGGCCGTACATGTCCATGCGCGGGGGCCGGCCGTTCGGAAGGCGCAGGTTCTTGATCCAGTTGAGCGGCGACACGTCGCCCGGTGGTGAACGAGTTGCCGCCGATGACCAGGTTGTTCGCGATTGCGGCGCTTGAGGCTCGCGTAGGAGGCGTCGAGGATCCGCGAGTAGCGCCGCGGCCCCCGCTTCATCTTCCGCGTGAGCGGGCGGTCGCGCCGCTCGTGAATCAGGGGCTTGAAGTTCGCCCGGCGTGTGGGCTCGCGGCCAGATCATCCACAGGCGGACGCGCGGGTAGCGCCTCGAGGCGGCGAAGGCGAAGTCGGCGAAGTCGCCGGGCCGGCGCGGCGCCCAGCGCGGATCGCGACCTGCCGCTCGCCCAGCGCGGCGCGCCCTGAAGGACGATCGCGATCCGGATCCCGTGGCGCCGTGCCTGGCGGACCGCATCGTCGAGCTCGGCGGGCCACCGGTACGCGGCGTCGGACGGGTCGCGTGGCCGCCGCGGCCGGGTGGGTGCCGTCGCCGCCCAGCCGAGCCCGGTCTGGTAGATGCCTGCGCCCAGGTCGCGGTAGATCGGGAACTGGGAGACGCCGTCCACGCGCACCGGGCCCCAGATCGACTTCTTGCGCGAAGGCGCCGCCTCGGCGAACGCCGGGGGGAGCAGCGCGGCGATGCAGACGGCGCCAAGGAGGAGTCGCCCAAGTCCGGTGAATGGCCCCCACATGCGGTTACGCCTTACCCTATGTCAAGGGCCATGTCCAGTCGGCGAGCCATCCTGTCCTCCCTGGTGATCGCGCTCGGCCTGCCCGCTCCGGCGGCGGCCCAGATCGATCCGGGAATCAACTTCGACCCCGGTAGCCCGGCGGGGAAGGAGTACGCGATCCCGCTCGCCGAGGGACGATCGGAGGCCGCCGGCACGACCGACCCCCGCGTGGGCGGGAACATTCCGTTCGGGGTGGGGATCGAGCCGCCCGGTGGCGGGTCGGGCGGCGCAGGCGGCACGGGCACGGGAGGCTCCGAGCCCACGGGCCCCGGGGAACGCGGAGGCGCAGCGGGAGCCGACGGGCGCATCGAGGACCAGCGTGGCGGCGCGTCCGGGTCGACTTCGCTGGCCGAAGCCGAGTCCGAGCCGGGAACCGCCTGGCAAACGCTGCTGCTCGCGCTCGCGGTGCTGCTGCCCGCCGCGCTGCTGGCGGTGGTCCTGGCGGCGCGCCGGCCTAGCCGGACCGGAAGAACTGCCTGACGCGTCGACTCCGCGTCGTCTCCGGCTCCTGGTATTCGCCTCGGCCTCGGAAGCCGCATTGCCATTGGCGTTCGTGAGCGCTGCTGCGCGGGGCACCGGCGTAACGGAGGCCGACTCCGGCGCCTGGCCGTAGGACTTTCCGTACCTGTACCCGTACCCATAGCCGTACGACTCGCCCGGCTTCCCACCGGTTGCGACCATCCCGAGCACACGACCGCCGGCCTTGACGCTCACCTCGATGGCGCGCCCGATCGCGTCGCGGTTCGTCTGATCGATCCGCGCCACGCCGACGATCCCGGCGACCTGGTCGAGCAGCGGGAAGGCGTCGCTGACGACGAGGAGTGGCGCAGTGTCGACCAGCACCAGGTCGCACAGGTCGGTGAGCTGGGCGAGCACCGAGGTCATGCGCGCGGAGCCGAGCATCTCCGACGGATTCGGCGGCACCGAGCCCCCCGGGAGGATGCGCAGGTACGAGTCGAACGGCTCGACATCCTGGAGCGCCTCCTCGATCTCCGCCCCGCCGGTGAGCACCTCGCTCAGGCCCGGCGAGCGCTCGCCGCCCATCCGAGCCGCCACCTGAGGGCTCCTCAGGTCGGCGTCGAGCAGTATCACGCGCTTCCCCGCCCGGGCGTAGGCCACTGCCAGGTGCGTGGCGACGCTCGTCTTCCCGTCGCCCTTGATCGGGCTCATCACCAGCAGGCTCGTGAGAGGCACGTCGAGGTTGAAGTAGGTAAGGCTGTCGCGCAGGGTCTGGAAGACGATTGGCAGCTGCCGATCCGGCGGCGCTCCAGGGAAGGCGCTCGTCGGGACGCGCGCGAGCATCGGCGTTCCGGTCAGGCGCTCGAGGTCGCGCGGGTCGTGGAGGCGACGGTCGAGTCGCTCCGCCAGCGCCACGGCGCCCGCCCCGATGAGCAGCGCCGCCACGAGCGCGAGCAGCGCATTGCGCTCGGGGTTCGGCGATACGGGATTCGGCGGCGGAGTGGCCGGCTGGACGACCTGGGTGTTCTGGCCCTGCGCGGCCCGCAGCGTCCGGAGGCCCTGGAGGTTCTCCGAGAGCTGCTCGCGCTGAACCACCTCTCTCGCCGGCAGGTCATCCAGCTCCTCCTGCACGTTCGCGATCGCAGCGTCTACGCGTCTGATCCCCTGCCGCTCGCGGGTGATCCTCACCGCGCGCGCGAACGTGTTGGCTATCCGGGCCGCGCGTTCGGGATCGCTCGCCGAAGCGGTGATCGTGATGAGGCCCGTGTCCTCGTCGTCGGTGGCTTGGATCGCGCCGCGCAACGACCCGCGCGGCTCCCCCAGCAGGCGGGAGGCTTCGTCCGCGATCCCGTCCGTCTGGATGAGCGTGGCGATCGTCGCGGTGTTGGTCGTCCCGGCGGAGACGAAGTCGCCCGTCACGGGGAGTCCTCCGTCGACCGCGTTGGCCTGGACCTGCATGAGCACGCTCGCCTCGTAGGTCTTTGTGAGCCGCTCGCTGTACAGGTAGACGGCCGCGGGAATCAGCGTGACGCACAGAAGGAGAATCCACTTGCGGCGCCAGAGCACCCGGAAGAAGGCGCGAGGATCCTCCTGCGTCACCTGCGGCTCGGGCCCTTCCCCCGGACGAGTCACGGGGCCAGTATAGGGGCGGCCTTCGCCTTCAGCACGTGGCACGTCAGCCGCCACGCGCCGGGGCCGCGAGACCCCGCATGCGCAAACCTCGGGCCTCGACCTGCTGCTCCTGCCACTGTTCGCGCAGCACCACGAGCAGGCACAGCGCGAGCGCGACCACGTGCGTGCGGTAACGGAAGGCGGTGCCCGCGTTGCCGGCGCTGATCGCGTAGGCCCAGAGCATGAAGAGCATCGGGTAGATCAGCGGCCCGGCGCGCTGCATGATCGCGCTGCGGTTGCGGATCAGCTGCTGCACGAGCAGGATCAGCGCGGCGAGGACGACCAGCGTCCCCAGCACTCCGAGCTGCTGGCTTGTGTTGTCGGCCTGCCAGGGGTACGGCTTGAAGACCACGTCGTAGATTCGCTCCGGCGCGTTCAGGAAGAGCTTCTCGCGGCTCGAGTAGTCGACCCGCTCCAGCGAGAGGTTCGCCTCCTCGTTTGCGGCGTTCGCGTCCTGGGACGCCTGGAGCGCCCGGAGGTTCGCGTCCGAGGTCTCATCCCATGCGACGGGGACGAAGGCAGCCGCGAGCAGGACGACGATCGCCAACAGTGTCAACGAGCGCAGCCCGCGCTGGCGGAGGATCGAGGCGTGCAGCACGACCGCGGCAGCCGCCACCACGAGGAACCAGCCCACGTACGGTCTGGTCGCGATTGCCAACAGGCAGCCGAGCACGATGGGAAACAGGGACCTCAGATCGCCGCGCTTCCACAGCACGGCGCCGCCGAACACCACCAGCCCCTCCGCCAGGTACATGAGCGGCTCCTTGTGAAGGAGGCTCGAGAAGAACACGTTGGTCGGCTCGAGCGCCAGGATCCAGGCGGCGATGATCGCCGCGCGCCTACCCGCCAGCTCGTAGACGGCCGCGCTCAGCAGGAGGATCCCCAGGACGGCCAAGGTGATCATCTCGACGCGAAGCATGTTCTGGGGCAGCGCCGGATCGAGGATCCGCATGTGACCTGAGAACAGGAAGACGTGCAACTCCGAGGTGAGCTTGTCGAGCGAGTCGCGCCCTGCCAGCGGGAGCGCTGCCACATCGCCGGCTCGAGCGAGAAACGTGAGCTCGTCGCCCCCGCGCAGCTGCTGCGCGACCGAGAGCTGGCCAAGGGTCAGGGCGACACCTACTCGAAGACCAAATGCCGCGGCGATCGGCGTGGCAAGGCCAAGGTCGGGTCGCGAGCGCCCCAGGAGCTTCACCACGGCAAACAGCAGCCAGCCGCCGAGCAGCAGCGCAATCAGCACGCACAGCAGCTCGTAGAGACCCTGATCTGAAATGAAGACAGGCAACTGTGTTCTCGCGCGTCCTCGCCCTGACAAAAGGTAGACGCAGTTCGCCGTTCGCGCTCATCTGGCCCCTTAGGCTGAGCTCAAACGAGATGCGGGTTCTCGCACTGACTCCCAACCTCTACGGCGTCTCGCCGGGCCAGCGCTCGAGCATCGAGCTCTGGGAGAAGGTGCTGGAGCCGGCCGGGATCACACTCGATCACTCGTCGTTCGAGACCGAGCGCCTGCGCGAGGTCATCTATGCGCCGGGTCACAGCGTCCGCAAGGCCGCCGAGTTGAGTCGGGCCTACGGTCGGCGCGTGCGCTCGCTGCGGATCGTGGAGGGCTACGACGCCGTCCTGGTCTATCGGGAGGCGGCGCTGGTGGGGCCGGCGCTGATCGAGCGCCTGGTCGCGCGCCGCAAGCCGATCATCTACCAGCTCGACGACCCGCTCTACGTGCCGTACCGCAGCCCTTTCAGTGGCTGGGCCTCGTACATGAAGTTCTTCGGCAAGGTGGGCTCCATCTGCCGGATGAGCAAGGTGGTGATCGTGAACTCGAGCCATCACCGCGAGTACGCCCAGCGTTACAGCCACAACGTCGTCCAGATACCGAGTGTGGTTGACGGCGACCTCTACCGGCCGAAGCGACACCGGAGCCGAAACGGCGGGGTCTGCATCGGCTGGTCGGGGAGCGCCAGCACCGTGGGCAACCTCCAAGTGATCGCCGGACCGGTCCGCGACGTCGCCCGCAGGCTCGACATCCGGCTGCATCTCGTGGGTGTGGAGCAGCCGCCCTTTCCCGACGTCGAGACGACTGCACTGCCCTGGCGGGCCGAGACCGAGGTCGATGACCTGCGCGCGCTCGACGTGGGCCTGCTGCCCCTCCCGCTGAACGAGTGGAACAAGCGCAAGTTCTTCTTGAAGCTCGTCCAGTACATGGCGCTCGGGATTCCGGCGGTGGCCACGCCGCTCGGCTCGAACCCGGAGGTTCTCGAGCACGGCCGCACCGGTTTTCTGGCGAACAGCCCGGCGGAGTGGGTCGAGTCGCTGGAGCGCCTTGCGACCGACCCCGAGCTGCGGCGGCGGATGGGGGAGAGGTCAGCCGAGAAGGCCCACCGCGAGTACACGCTCCAGGCCAACGCCGACAGGATCGTGGCCGCGTTCCGGGCCGCCGTCAGCTGAGCGTCGCGACCTCGCGGTAGAGGCGGTCATAGCGCGGGATGCCGACCTCGCGCAGGCTCAGGTGCCTGTGGGCGACCGAGCGGCAACGGTCCGCGGTCCGCGGGTCGTCGAGCAGCGCGAGGACCGCCCGCGCGGCGTTCTCGTAGCCGGCGGGGGAGTAGTCGTCGACGAGCACGCCGACCTCGCCGCCTTCCAGCAGCCCGTCGACGTCGCCGATCCCGGCGCTCGAGACCACCGGGAGCCCGGCCCCGAGGTACTCGCCGATCTTCGTGGGGGACGACGAGATCTTGGAGAAGCATCGGCGGATGAAGGAGATCCCGAAGTCGGCGGCGGCGAGGTAGCGGCCGACCTCGTCGGGCTCCGCGCGCGTCAGGAGCGCGTCCTCGTCACGGATGCCGGCACGGGCCAGCTCACGCCTGAGGACGTCCTGGTCGGCCTGCGTGAGCACCAGGAGGAGGAGCGAAGGGTCTAGCCGGCGCGCTGCGGCGAAGAAGTCGACCATCTCCCGCTCCATGTACCAGCCCGTGAACTTGCCGACGTAGACCATCACCCGCCGGTCGCCGATCCCCAGCTCGCGGCGGGTGGCCGTCGCGGGCGCCGGACTGCTCCTCGAGTCGCTCGAGGTCCGCGCAGCAGGGGATGACGTAGGTACGCGGCCGGCCGGTCGGCGCCGAACAGGTGCGGGCGCACCGCGTCGGTCAGGGTCACGACGCCGTCCGCGCGCTCGCAGGCCCGGCTCGCTGGACCGCGCTGGGTCAGGCGGTACGGGAGCCCGTCCTCCTTCCAGCGGCCGGCGTCGACGTACTCCTCGGCCATCAGGCCGCGGACGTCGAAGATCAGCCGGCAGCCGGTGAGGCGGCCGCACGATCAGGGCGGTGGCGAGCGGCACGTGGTTGCGGGCGTGCACCGCATCGAGCCGGTGGCGCTTGACGATGCGCGCCGCCGCCGCAGCGCCGGCGAGAGCGTCGAATGCCGTCGCGGGCAGCGAGGGCCGCTTGTGGTAGCGCAGCGAGTGCCAGGCGACCCCGAGCTCGCCGAAGCTGCGCCTCGAGCTCGCGCCGCTGGTGGCGTCGAGCTCGCGGATCGAAGGTGAGCAGATGGACCGTATGGCCCGCCTCCGCGAGGCCTCCCAGGTAAGCCACCACCTGGGTGTGCACCAGCGGGTCCTCGAGCGAGAGGTAGCAGATGTAGAGGGCTCGCAGCGGGGCGTCCATCAGCGGGTGAGAATGCGTTCGTGGCCGAGCACGACAGCGGGGCGAGCGTAGGGGCGATCATCCCCGCCCACAACGCGGAGGCTTACCTGAGCGACGCGATCGACAGCGTCCTGGCGCAGAGCCACCCGGTCTCGGATTGCGTCGTGATCGACGACGGCTCGACCGACAGACCGGCGGCATCGCCGACGCCTACGGACCCGCCCGTGAGGGTCGTGCGTCAGCAGAATCGCGGCGTGTCGGCCGCCCGCAACCGCGGCGCGGCCGAGGTCAGAGGCGCGCTGCTCGCGTTTCTCGACGCCGACGATCGTTGGGATCCGGACCGGCTGAGGCTTCAGCTCGAGGCGCTCGAGCGCGTTCCCGCCGCGGACGGCGGCCGTCTGCGCCACGCGTGTGGTCGACGCCGAGGGCAGGCCGCTCGGGGTCATCCGTCCGGACTCCGGAGCGACGGTGGAGGACCTGCTCATGTGCCGGGCGACCGTCGTCTCGACGAGCTCGAACCTGCTGATACGCCGTTCGGCCTTCGAGGAGATCGGCGGCTTCGACGAGCGGCTGTCGACCTCAGCCGACTGGGCGCTGACATTCCGCCTGCTGGAGCGCGGGACGCTCTCATCGCCTCGCAGGAGCCGCTGGTCGAGTACAGGCGCCACGGCTCGAACATGAGCGCCGACCTGGCCCGCTTCGAGCGGGACATGCTGGCCGCGTACGACACCGTCTTCGCCGATCCGCCGCCACGACTCCGCCCACTGCGCCGGCGCGCCTACGCCAACCTGCACCGCATGATCGCGGGCTCCTACTTCGTCGACGGGGACCTCGCCTCGTTCGCCCGCCACGCGGCCCGCAGCGTGGGGACGCACCCCTCGACGCTGCCCTACTTCCTCGCCATGCCGCTGCGGCGCGTGCGGCGGTGGGCCTCCGGCGAGGGCGACCCGCTCAGATGACCTCGCTGTTCCGGCATCTCCGATCCTGGGTGGTGACCGCTCCGGTCGGGACCGCCCGGTACTGGCTCTGCCTGTCGGTCTTGGTTTCCCGTCTCGGGGCGACGCGGCCGGCGCGGGCGAAGATCCTGCTGGTCGCACTCCTGATGCCGATCCGCGACGCCCTCCCCTGGGACAAGCAGCCGCGGCCGGTCACTTTCCGTCTCCGCGTGGGCGAGCGCCGAGTCGATTGGCTCGTGGGTCCCAAGTCGGACGCCGAGGTCCTGAACGAGGTGCTCGTGCTCGGGGAGTACGACAGACGCCCCGCCCCGCGAGCCGGCGGTCGTTCTCGATCTGGGAAGCCACATCGGCGTGAGCCTCCTGTTCTTTCGCGTGAGGTACCCGAGGGCCAGGATCATCGGCGTCGAGCCCAATCCCGAGGTCTTTCCTCTCCTCGAGAGGAACGCCGCGCAGTTGGAGGGGGTGGAGGTGCACAGGCTCGCCGTGGCGTCTCGTGACGGGGAGCTCGACTTCTATCCGGCGAAGCAGGCGTGGGTGTCCTCGACGCGCCGCCCAAGCCGCGACGCGCGGCCGCGTGACGGTCCGCGGGCGCACCCTCGACGGCCTCTTCGACGACTTTGGGCTGGAGCGCGTGGGCTTGCTGAAGCTGGACATCGAGGCGGGCGAGGAAGACGTGTTGCGAAGCTCCCGGCGCCTCGGCGACGTCGGCGCCGTGGTCGGCGAGTTCCACGACTCGGGCGAACCGGAGCGCCGAGAGGCCTTTTTCTCGCTCTTCGACGGTTTCAGCGTGACGGTAAGGGGTGGGCTGGGAGAGCACACCAGCTTCGTGGCTGTCCGGCCGGCCGGGAACGGATCGTCTCGCGGCCCGGAAGGCTAAGGACGCCGGGCCCACGCCAGCAGGCCGGCGGAGAGCCGCACGGGCGCGGCGGCGCGTTCCACCGCGTAGCCGAGCTTTCCCCCGATCCACCTGAGCGGATAGCCGCGGATGTCCAGCACCTCGAGGCCCGCCCGCTCGAGAGCGGCCCGAAGGGAGCCGGGGGACCACCCCACGACGTGATACGGCGGAAACGTCGGTGAGAGTGACAGCGTCCAGTTGCGGCCGGTAGCGAGGAACGTCGCGCGGGCGCAGCGGTGCAGGAGACTGCGTTCGTTGGGCACGTCCACGTACACGACGCCGCCGGGCTGGAGCAGGCGGTGCACCTCTCGAAGCAGGGCCGCCGGGTCATACACGTGCTCCAGCACGCCCGCCAGGAGGACGAGCCCGAAGCTGGAGTCGCGATACCGCCCTTCCACCGTTCCGATGTCTATCTCGACTCCGAGCCTCCGGGCGCCCACCTCGGCGAACTCACTGGACGGCTCGATACCGCGGGCCCCCCACCCGAGCAGCCTCGCGGCGGCGAGCGACTCGCCGCGCCCGCACCCGATGTCGAGCACCGGCTCGCGCCCCCCGTGGCGCACGGACGCCCGGATCACGGAAACGAACTCCGAAACCCGGACCTCCGGGTCGGCATGGCGCGAGAAGTACTCGTCCGGGTCGTCGTAGCGTGGGCCGCCGGGAGGTCGCCCGGGGTCGGTGAAGAGGAGGCCACAGCCACGGCAGCGGACGACGCGGCTCTTCTTCCCTCGCCGCCGGAGGTGCGCTTCACCGCCGCGCCAGCCGGCCATGCGATGGTCGGCGGCTCCGCAGGAGGGACAGGACGCGGAACTCACCAGTTCTGGCGCCGGAGGAACACCTCGAGCGTGAGCAACGTCCACAGGGCATGCCCGTGGTTGCGCGCGCGCGAGTCGTGCTCCGCGATCAGGCGGTCGACGGCGTCCGGGACCAGGTGCGCCTTGACCCTGGCGTCGGGAGTGCCGAGCGTGCTGCCGACGTACGCTCGCAGATCCTCCCGAAACCAACGATCCAGCGGGCACGCCGAAGCCCTTCTTCGGCCGGCCCAGGATCTCGGCCGGCACCAGGTCCTTCACGGCGGCCTTGAGGACGCGCTTCAGCGACAGCCCGCGAGCCTTGTGCGCGGGCGGCAGGCGGGTGGTGAAGGCGAGCAGGTCGGCGTCGAGGAACGGAGACCGGACCTCCAGGCCGTGGGCCATGCTCATCCGGTCCGCCTTCACCAGCAGGTCGTCCAGCAGGTAGGTGCGGAGGTTCAGGTCGAGCAGACGGTCGAGCGGCCGCGCGCCCTCCGAGCGCCTCCAGGTGGCGCGGTAGTCCTCGATGCCCCAGTCGTCGCGCGCGGCCGTCGAGCAGCGCGTCGCGAATCGGAGTCCTGGACGTAGCTGATCCACGACCGGAAGGCGTCCGGCAGGCCGAGCTCGGCCACGCCGGGCGAAGCGCCGCAGCCTGGCGCGCCCGGCCGCGGAGGGCGCGGTCGGGTAGCAGCCCGAACGCGCCGCCGACGGCCGCTCCGCAGCGGTGCGGGCATCGCCGCGTAGTGGCGTGCGGCCACGCCGCCAGCGAAGCGCTCGTAGCCGGCGAACAGCTCGTCTCCGCCATCGCCCGAGAGGGCGACGGTCACGTGCGCCGGGTCACCTCGCTGAGCAGGAAGGTCGGTACCGCACTCGAGTCGCCGAATGGCTGGTCGTGGTGCCACACGAGCCGCTCGACGAGGTCCACGGCGTCCGGACGGACGACGAACTCGTGGTGATCGGTGCGGTACCGCTCGGCCGACCTGCCGTGCGAACGGGACGCTCGTCGAAGCCCTCGCTGTCCTCGAAGCCGATGGTGAACGTCTGTACCGGGCGGTCGAGCTGCGCCGGCCATCAGGCCCGACGACCGTGCTCGAGTCGATGCCGCCGCTGAGGAAGGCGCCGAGTGGGACGTCGGAGACCAGGCGCCGGCGGACGGCCTCGCGAAGCAGCGCGCGCACTTCGCGCGGCGGCGTCCGCGAGCGAGATGTCGAGCGTGCGCCGTCGGACGCGCGAGTCAGCGGAGGCTCCCAGTAGCGCTCGATGAGCGGGGTCGCCGCCCGGCTCGAAGGTGAGCACGTGGCCGGGCGGAAGGCTGCGAATGCCCTCGAAGAACGTGCGCGGGGTCGGGCACGTAGCCGAAGGTCAGGTACGCCGGAATCGCTCCGGGGTCGAGCCTGCGCGGCACGGAGGGGTCGGCGAGCAGGGCCTTGATCTCACTGCCGAACGCGAGCCGCCCTGCCGGAGGACCAGTAGTAGAGCGGCTTCTTGCCGAGGCGGTCGCGCCCGAGCACGAGCCGGCGGCGGCGCTCGTCCCAGACCGCAAAGGCGAACATGCCGTCGAGCCGCCGCGCGAGCTCCACCGGTGGCAGCTCCTCCGCCAGGTGCGCGATCACCTCGGTGTCGCCGCGGGAGCGGAGCTCGTGGCCCTGCCGCTGCAAGTCGATCCTGCAGCGCCGGAAGTTGTAGATCTCGCCGTTGAGCACGACCGCGACCGAGCCGTCCTCGTTCGTGATCGGCGGATCGCCGGTCTCGAGATCGATGATCGCCAGGCGGTTCTGGCCGATCACCGCGTGCTCCCCAGTGAAGCTGCCGCTGGCGTCGGGTCCGCGGTGGTGGAGGGAGTCGAGCTGGGCCTTGAACGACTGAACGTACGTCGCCGGGCTCGTCCGCGACGAGCCCACAGATGCCGCACATCAAGCGGCTGCCGTCGGCGGCACGCTCTTGGACATGCACGGCGCAGTCTAGCCTTGGCCATGTGGGATCGAACAGGGATTTCGCCGCTCGCAGAGTGCGCGTCCTCCACCTCATCAGCACCCCCGGCCCGCATCCGTTCTTCGAGCTGATCGGCGACCACGCCGACCGCGATCGCTTCGATGTGCGGCTCGCCTCGGTCGGCTCGGCCAGCGCGCTCCAGGAGGACGCGTCGCGGATGGGATTCCGGACATTCGCACTCGCAGCTGACCGCCGCTCCGGCTATCCCCAAGCGATCCTCCAGCTCGCGAGGCGCCTCCGCGGGGAGCAGATCGACGTGATCCAGACGCACCTTCTGGATGGTTGTGTCGTGGGTCTGGCGGCGGCGAAACTCGCTCGGACTCCGGTCGCCATCTTCACCGCCCACCACTCGCACGAGATTCCCGTACACAGCCGGCTCCGGCTCACCGCCGTGGACCGCCTTTGCGCCGGACCGCTGTCCGACGCGATCATTGCCCCCTCGCTCCAGATGCGCGACACGATGGTCCAGGTGCACAAGGTCCCGCCAGAGAAGGTGACCGTCGCGCACCATGGGTTCGAGCTCGACCGGCTCGACCCGACCAAGGCGCACGGCGAGGCGGTTCGCCGGGAGCTCGGGCTCGACAGGCGGACTGTGCTGACCGCGATCGGGCGTAACTATTGGATCAAGAATCAAGAGGCGCTCGTCCGGGCATTCGCGCGGGTGGCTCCCGAGGCGCCGGAGGCGACGCTCGTGCTTGCCGGGCCGGGCGACAACGGATCGCTCCGTGCACTGGGCAGGAGCCTGGGAGTTGGCGACCGGCTGCACTGCCTTGGGCCCCGCGGGGATGTCGTCGACCTCCTCGCCGCCACGGACCTCTTCGTTCACCCGGCCCGCGCCGAGTCGTTCGCCATGGTGATCGTCGAGGCGATGGCGATGGCGTGCCCCGTCGTGGCGACCCCGGTCGGCATCGCTCCGGAGGTAGTCGTTGACGGGCGCACTGGGATCCTGTCGGAGTCGCCAGAGCCCGAAGGACTGGCACGCGCGCTCGAGCGCGCCCTGGCGGAACGGGATCGCTGGGGCATCATGGGTGAGGAGGCTCGGCGGATCGCTGGTCGCTTCCCGGCGGCCAAGATGGTCCGGAGCTACGAAGACCTGTACGAGCGGCTTCTCGGAAACCCGTGAGAGGCCTCGGGTGCTCCTGAAGTCGGCGGCGAAGGGCCTCCGGGACTGGAGGCCCCTCAATGCGATCGCCACCACCACGGTTCGAGCGGCATCGGGCGCCTCGGAGCGCCCGCCCGCGTTCGCGGTGATGCATCTCCCGCGCGTCGGTCCGGTAAGAACGAAGCTGCCGAACGGCAGGACGCTGCGGCTGTGGTCGAAGGGCGACGATTTCGTGTCGAATCAGGTCTTCTGGCGCGGCTGGAGCGGCTATGAGCCTGAGACCTCGCCGCTGTTCTACGCGCTGGCCGAGACCGCGCGGACGACTCTGGACTTAGGAGCACACGTGGGCTTCTATTCGCTGTTGGCCGCGGTCGCCAACCCGCAGGGAAGGGTGTTCGCCTTCGAGCCGTCCAGGGGTGCGCTCGAGCGACTTCGCCGCCACGTTCGCATCAATCGTCTCGACAACGTCACGTGCGTTGATGCGGCGGTCTCCGACCAAAACGGGACCGCCCTCTTCTTGGAGCCGCTCGTGCACATCCCCTGCAGCGCAGGCCTTTCGGAGGCACAGATGAGCTGGCATGACGAGATCCGCAAGCGGGAGGTCGAGACCGTGACGGTCGACTCCTTTCTGATGGAGCGACAGGTTGGTCCCGTTGACCTGGTGAAACTCGACATCGAGGGCACCGAGGCCCAGGCGCTGCGAGGCATGGCAGTGACGCTCAGAAGAGATCGGCCGAGCATCGTGTGCGAGGTCCTGCCAGGCGACCAGCGCGGGGAGGAGCTAGCGGCGCTGCTGAGTCCGCTCGGCTACCTCTTCTATCACCTGACCCCCGGGGACCACTCCCGGCGCGGGACATCGAGGGGCATCCGGAATGGCTCAACTATCTGTTCACGGCTCTGGATCCGGACAACACTCGCCGGCTTTTCGAGCACGCCCGCGAGCTTGCACGTCGAAAGGCCCCTAGACGGTGACCGACGATTACCCGGCGGTCAGTATCGTCGTGCCGACCTTCCGGCGCCCGGGCGCGCTCGCCGCGACGCTTGCCGAGCTGGTCGAGCTCGACTACCCGGCCAGCCGGTACGAGATCGTCGTGGTGGACGACGCATCTGACCGCGCGACCGAGAGTGTCGTGCAGGATCTGGCCGACGCCGAAATGCCCGTGACCTACCGTGCTCAGCCGAACAGCGGGGCCGCGACGGCCCGCAACCACGGTGCGAGGGTCGCGGAGGGGGAACTGCTGTTGTTCTGCGACGACGACATACTCCTGGCCCGCAATCACCTGGGCTTGCTCCGGGAGACCCGCGTAACGTTCTCCGACGCGCTCGTCAACGGCGCCCTCCGATTCTCAGGGCGGGTCGAAGCTGAGCTTCGAGAGACGCCGTTCGGCCGCTATCGGCTTGCCCTCGACCGACATTTTCAGAGCGCCGCCGACGGCCGGGCGTTGGGCTGGGACTGCTTCCAGGCTGACCTTCTAACCGCTTGCAATCTCGGCGTCGGCCACCACCAATTCTGGGACCTGGGCGGCTTCGACGAAGCCTTCCCCTACGCCGGCGCGGAGGACCAGGCTCTATCACTCAGGGCGTCCCGCAGCGGGACAGCGCTGATTCGCAACCACCGCATCCAGGTCGAGCACAACGACCAGACCCTCACCTTCAGGCGGTTCTGCACGCGCGAGGAGAAGAGCGCCCAGACGTTCGTCGTGCTGGTCGAGCGCTTCCCCGACCAGGCGGCGCGCCCGCTGTTCGCTCGCAACTCCCCGATCTCCCCCGACGACGGTCCGACGGTCGTGATGAGGAAGCTCGCCATGGCGGCCTTGAGCCGCCGACCCGTCCTCGCCAACCTTCACCGGATCGTGGACATCCTCGAACGCCGACACGTGTCAGAGGAGCTTCTGCGCCGGGCGTACCGGGTCGTCGTCGGGCTCCATATCTTCCGCGGGATACGGACCGCTTCGCGACGGGTCGTGCGGCGTCCGATCCAATAGCCTGACCGAATGACCTGGGCTGGTCGGCCGGGTGCGAGGGTCTGGGCCGGGCGAACCTGATGGCTCGCGAGGTGAGTTCCCGTGCGCACCAGCGGCTCGCGCGTGTGAAGCGTCGGCTCGAGAGCTTGGGCGTCGCGCGCATTCCGGGTTATCGCGTCGCCGCAAGGAAGGCCAGGGAGACCTTCTTCCCTGCGCTCGCGGAAGAGAACGATCGGGTCAAGATCCGCATGGGTGATCTACTCCTCGAGGTCCCGCGCGAATTGTTCCCGGTGTATCTCCACCGGGATTACGAACCGCTCACCACGCGGGCGGTCCTTGAGGCGCTCCACCCAGGGGCCGTAGCGGTCGACGTAGGGGCGAACCTCGGCTACTTCAGCTGTCTCGCCGCCAAGGCCGTAGGGCCGGACGGCGTGGTGCACGCAGTCGAGCCGGCGCCCGCGAATGTCGAAGCACTGGAGCGCAACATCCGCCTGAACGAGCTCCGCAACGTCGTCGTGCATCCCGTAGCCGCGGCAGACGTCGGGGGGGAGCGAACGCTGCGGCTCACGGCCAGGAACGACCATCACGGGCTCTACGACCATCCCGACAGCCCGACCGTGGCCGAGGCCCGCATATCGGCTGCCCCGCTGGACGATCTCGTGGATGTTCCGACCAAGCTGATCAAGGTCGACGTTGAGGGCGCCGAGGTGGACGTACTCAAGGGAATGGGGGGCCTGTTGAGACGGAGTCCTGGCGTCACCGTGATCGTCGAGTGGAATCCGGACACCCTGAGGTCAGCCGGTCGGCTGCCGTCGGAGGTTCCGCGGGTGATGCAGGAGCTGGGGATAGGCGGCCTCGTGGTCCTAGACGACTGGGCTCGACGCGAGAGGGCCCTTGCGGATGTGCTACCCACGGCCGACGAGGGCCCGGTCCCCTTCGCGTTGGCGAACCTAAAGGGCGCGGTGTCCGCGCGTTGAAGGCGCTTGGTCGACGCGACCAAATGGTCCCGGCGCCCCGACGTGGCGGCGTGCGCAATAAGCCAGATAGCGCCCGCCAAGCCGTAGCGGGGGGGCTTCGCGGAGCGGATGCCTGACCTTGCTGGCCGCAGTACGGAACGCCATCCGCCGCTCGACTGAGCGCATGTGCGCGAGCTGCGGATAGGCCCGGGCGGACTCGGGATATGACATGAGCCCCTCGAGGATCCACAGTCGGTCGAGCCAGTTCGCCCGTCGCCCGCGCGCCCGGTCGGTCTGGGAGCCGGCCAGTCGGCGGAACATGGAGAGTTCCTCGTCCACGAACGCGACGTCATAGTGGGCCATGACGCGGAGCCACAGGTCCAAGTCGAGGGTCGCTTGGACGTATAGGTGAAGCCCGCCAAGGTGCTCGAGGCACGTGCGCCTCACCATGACGCTCGTCGGCTCGCCGATCCAGTTGTCGCCTAGACCGTTTGCCAGCATCTCCTCAAACAGCCGGGTTCCGTGGTTCAGCGCGTCCAACGAGCTGAATCCTGTGTGTACCTCGCCGAACCGTTCGAGCCACGCAGGACCACTGGGAGCGTCAGGATCGGTCAACACTCGACGGCGGGAGAAGGCCATGCCGGCCGATGGATGGCTGAGCAAGGCCTCGACCAGCCGCGAAACGCAGTTCGGCATGAGCGTGTCGTCATGGTCCAGAAACTTCACAAGAGCGCCGTGGGAGTGGCGAATGCACCGGCCGGTGGCGCGGGCCTGTCCCGTTCGAGCCGGGTTCAGCAGCAGGCGGATCCGGTCGCCGTACCGTCGGTGCAGGACCTCCGGAGTGCCGTCCGTAGAGCCGTCGTCGACCACGACGATCTCGATATTCGAAAAGTCTTGATCGAGCGCGGAATCGATTGCTTGGCCCACGAGATCGCGCTGGTTGAGGACCGGGAGGCAAACCGAGACCAGGGGCTGTGGCGGGCGGGTTCTCACCATGGAGCAACAGCAACGGGGACAGCCCCAGAGGTCCCCGGTTCGTCGCTCTGCCACGACGCGCTAGTCAAGCCCGGCCGTAGAGTGTTCCCGTGCTCAAGCATGCGATCGGCAACGCCATCGGCAGGCCGCGCAGGTGGCGATTCTTGGAGCAACTGCCCAAAACGCGATAGGCGCCGAGGTCGGTGTATTTCGGGGGGAGTTCACCCGTCACATCGTGCGAGTCACGAGACCGAAAGAGCTGCATCTGATCGATGGATGGTGGGCCCTTTACGGAGCGCGGTTTCCGAACTGGGGTGCGTACACCGAGTTCGGCCGCCTCACCACGAGACGCGCATACGAAGAGGCCCGTGCCGCGGCGCCGGAGGGCAACTTCCACGTCGGAGACGATGTCGAGATCCTGTCGACGTTCTCCGATGGCTATCTCGACTGGGTGTATCTCGACACCACGCATCGGTACGAGCACACGCTCGCCGAGCTCGCCGTCCTCGAGAATAAAGCGCGGATTATCGCCGGCGACGACTGGCACGAAGATCCCTCCCACAGCCACCACGGCGTCTGCCGTGCCGTGCGGGAGTTCTGCGCCACCAACGGCTGGAGGTTGGGGCCGATCGACCCCTTCGGGCAATGGATCATCACGCCCTGACGGCTGAGTCATCGGCACGTATGCGCTCGGGGACTCATAGCCGGTGGAGGGGCGGACCTCGGCGGCGCTCTACGGTGCGAATCGCGCATTGCGCCGCTGATCCGGCCGGCAGATAATCGATCGCGGTCTTGAAATCGTGGCGGAAGCCTGCAAGGGCGCGGCACCACACAGCGGAGACGGTTGAGAGCGCCGCTCTCGTGATGGAACGCCCAGCTGTCGGCCCCGGCCCGGACCGGCAGCACGTCTCGGTCATTATGTTGATGAGGTAGGCGTGCAACGCTCAACGTGGAGGACGGGGAGGCCGACCCAGTCGAGCGCCTGCCGACGTGTCATCGGCGAGCCCGGCACGCCAGCCTCGGATGATCGCCAGTGAGATCGCCAGCCGGTAGGCGCGACGAAGAATCGGCTCTGGGAGGTGCAGCCGCTCACAGGCCCGAATGACGTCGTACAGAACATGGGTAGGGCCCGACCGCGCGAGGACGAGCTTGCACGCTTTCTTGAGCGCCAGCGTGGGCCCGTCCTCGCTCGAGATCGGGCCGTTGACCTGCACGATGGGCGCCCTGCCATGCAGCTCGGGAGCCTTGGCGCAGAGCGCCACGGTGTCCCGCGCGCCCCGCTCCTGGAAGGAGCAGTAGCGTTCGAGATCGGCCGTCTGGTCGTTGTGTACACAGTCGATCTCGGTGGTGTAGGCGAAGCGAATACCGACGTCGCGGGCGCGCTGCGCGAGGTCTTGGTCCTCGCAGGTGGTGCGAAACCGCTCATCGAACAGTCCGATGCGATCGAGGTCCGAGCGTGGGAGGGAGAGATTGCGGGCGGTCGGCCACCTCATCTCCCACAGGCCCGGCGCGATCTCGGCTGCCCTGCGGCCGCTCTCAAAGCTGCGCTCCAGGTCTTGCAGGTACCGCCCGAACGGTGTGGCGCTCGCCGAGTCACGCTGCCGGAAGGAGCCGACCACCCAGTAGCCCGGCATGCGGACAAGGCTCTCGACATGCTGGCGAACGAAGGACGGAGGCACCAGCACGTCGTCGCTCACGAAGATCAGGGTCCGTCCTCGAGCCAACCGGATGCCGGAATTGCGGCCGGCCGACACGCCACGGTTGCCTTCGTGCCGCGCGGTCCGCAGCGGGTAGGGAGTCGAATCGCCTCCAGCTCGGCCCAGGTGTCGTCTGTGGAGCCATCGTCGACGACTATCACCTCGTAGCTGTCCTGGGGGATGTCCTGCTTCGCGAACGCGGCAAGGGTCTCCATCAGGGCCTCGGCGCGATTGAACGTGCTGATGACCACGCTGGCGTCCAAGCGCGGTCACGTCGCGCCTTTCGCACCGGCGCGCTTCCAGGCACGTGCCGCCGACCTGGCGCTCCGACGTCCCTCGTCGGAGCGACCGGGATGGCGCGCCTCGATCCCGAGCGCTAGGGCGTTAGCGCGGGCGTACGTCCGCGCATAGCGATCGCCACGGACCTTCCGCACCGCCTCGACCTCCCCTTCGACCATACGCCGGCAGACCGCTTCGCGCTCGAACGTGCGTAGCGCGCTGCCGCCTTCGCGGTGCCGCGCGCGCACCGTCGCTGCAAACACCGATGGACCAGCCGGCCCGGCGCATTCGCCAGCACCACTCGATGTCCTCTCCGTATAGGAAGAAGCTCTCGTCCAGCAGTCCGGCGGCCTCGACGGCGGCGCGCCTGGCGAACAGCGCGGTGGCGGGCACCCAGCCGGCATCGACCTGATCGCCCCCGCTCCAGTAGGCGCCCCGCAGGATCCGGCCTCGAGCGCTGCGCGGCAACAGAAGATGGAGGCGGGACGCCTCGAGCAGCGCACGCCAAGGCGATGGCAGGGCGCGACCGGTGGACGGAGGCTCGTCGCCGACCGGGCCTGTGAGCTCGGCGCTGGCTGCGCCGAGCTGCGGATGAGCGTCCATCCACGCAGCGAGCCTCTCGATTCCGCCGTCGTCGAGCTCGGCGTCGGGATTCAAGAGCAGCCAGTAGCGACCGCGGACGTGAGGCCAGGCGAGGTTGGCGCCCGCCGCGAAGCCCAGGTTCTCACCCGAGCGGATGATCGTGGCGTCCGGCAGCGCGCGTCGCAGGGCGCGGCGCTGTCGTCGGGCGAGGCGTTGTCGACCGCGATGAGCTCGGCGAACCCGCTCAGGACGTCCGGGCTGGATCGCGGCGAGGCAGCGGCTCGAGCTCTCGCTCGGAGTTGTGCAGCACGATCGTCACCGAGACGGTCGGAGACGGCGGGGCGCCATGGCTACCGCCGGAGTGCGCCGCGGTGTAGGCGTCGAGCACCTCGGCGGTCGGGCCGACGCGCGCCAGCCGCCCGCCGTCGAGCCACATCACGCGCTCGCACACGTCGGCCACCTGGCGCAGGCTGTGGCTCACGAAGATCACCGTCCGGCCTTCGCGGTGCAGTCCCTGGATCGCGTCGAGGCAGCGGGCCTGGAACTCGCCATCGACTACCGCGAGCACCTCGTCGAAGATGTAGATGTCGGCGGGGAACTGCATCGCGATCGCGAACGACAGGCGCGAGAGCATCCCGCTCGAGTACCGCTTGACCGGCGTGTCCATGTGGCGCTCGAGCTCGCCGAACTCGGCGACCGCGTCCATTCGATCCCGGATCGCCGCGCGGGGGATGCCGAGGGACGCGCCGAACAGCGTGACGTTCTCGCGGCCGGTGAGCTCGCCGTGGAAGCCCGCCCCGACCGCGAGCAACGGCAGCACTCGGCCGTGCACGTCCGCGTGGCCGCTGGTCGGCACGCGTCGGTGCCGGCGAGGATCTGGAGCAGGGTGGACTTCCCCGAGCCGTTCGTCCCGACGATGCCGAAGGACTCCCCGCGGTAGACGGTGAAGTCCACGCCCGCCAGCGCCTCGAGGTCGGGTCGGGCCTGCAGGTCGGGCCTGCCGATCAGGCCGCGGACCGTGTGCTGGAGGCTGCGAGAGCTCGCCCAGGCGGTACCGCTTGCGCAGCGCCATGCGGCATCGACGGCGACCGGACGCGAGCCGTTGTCCGCCGCGCCGTCCATCAGATGTAGTCCGCCAGCGTCGGCTCGCGGCGGGCGAAGACGCGCCAGCCCGCCGACCGCGAGGACCGCAGTGGTGACGAGCCCGAGCGCCGATCGGCTCGAACGACGGCGTGTATCCCGAGATCACCATCCAGCGCAGACGCCTCGATAAGGCCGGTGAGGGGGTTGAGGTCGATCAGGACACGAACCGTCGAGTTCAGCTCGTACAGCGGGTAGCCCACGGGCGCGAGGAACACGCCCACCTGAAGGAGGAACGGCAGGGCCGAAAGCATGTCCCGGAAGCGTGCTGTGAGCGCCGCCGCAATGGCCACGAGACCCCAAGTGAGCAGGAAGAGCCACACCAAGCCCAGCGGTAAGAGCAGCGCCTTTGGCGAGAGCGTGCCGGTGACCGCGGCCGCGATGAGGGCTGCCGCCGTGGTAACGGCCCAGGAGGGAAGCGAGGCGAGGATGCCCGCGATGGGAAATGCCAGGCGCGGGCAGGGGGTGAAACGGACGAGCATCACGTTGCTGACGAGCGACGCCGCCCCGATCGTCATCGCGGCCTGGAAGAAGGTCCAGGCGCTCAGCCCAACCAGGGCGAAGACGGTGTAGGGAACGCCGGGCTGGACGTCGGCGAGCCCCCGGAAGGCAACGAGGAAGGCCACCAGCAGGGCGAGGGGCTGGAAGACGAGCCACAGCGGCCCCAGGAGCGACTGCTTGTACTTGACCTTGAAGTCCCGCGCGGCGAGGACCTGGATGACGGGAATGTCGCGATAGAGGTCTGACAGGCGGATGCGCGCCTTCGGTCGGCTCGATGCGCTTGACCGACGGCTCCTCGAGGGGAGGCGCTGTTGCCGTTGTGGCGGTCGGCTGACTGACATGGAGGTGGGTCATCGGCGGGGCCAGCGCAGCGGTCGGATCGGGTTACAAGGTACCCGAGGTTGGGCGCGATAGCGCGTCGTACAAGGCTTCCAGGTCACGGACGAGACGCGCGGCCGTGAAGCGCTCCGCCACATGGCGCCGCGCGGCCTCGCCGAGCGCCGCCCGCCGCTCCGAGTCGAGCGCGAGCGTCGACGATGGCTCGCCCAAAGGCGTCGGCGTCGCCCGGCGGCGCGAGGACGCCCGTCTGGGCCGTGACCACGTCGGGCACTCCTCCTACTGAGACGCGCCGCCGCCGGCGCGCCCGCCGCGGCGGCCTCGATCAGCGATACCGGCGTGCCCTCGTTGTCGGAGCTCAGGACGGCGAGGTCGGTGGCGGCGGCCACCGCCACCATGTCTGCGCGGTAGCCCGCGAAGAAGACATGTCCGGCGATCCCGAGCTCGCCGGCGAGCCGCTCGAGATTCGCCCGCTCGCGCGCCGTCTCCCACGACTGCGAGCCGCACCGGTGCGCCGAGCCCGCGCGCCCGGGCGAATGCCCGCAGCAGGACGTCGACCCGCTTGATGGGCACGAGCCGGCCAACGAAGGTCAGGAGCACCTCGTCCGGTTGCACGCCGAGCCTCGCGGCGAAACTCAGCCCCGGCGTCCCGCCCGGCCACCAGGAACGGGTCGAGATCCAGCCCGATCGGGAATGACCTCGGAACTTCGCGCGCTCCGCCACGCCGAGCCGCACGAGGTCGTCGACGGTCGCCTGGCTCACGCCGATCAGGCGGTCGCTCACGCGCGCCGAGCCGGCGCTCGAGGTCGCGGTACGCGCGCGTCTGGCAGCGGCCCGAAGTAACCCTCGAGCACGTGCCCGTGGTAGGTGTGGACGATCACCGGGCGCGGCTCCCCGGCGAGCACGGCGGCCAGGCGGCCGAGCATCCCGGCCTTCGCGGTGTGGGTGTGGACGATGTCGGGCCGGGTCAGGCGGACCGCCCGGACCAGGCTCGCCAGCGCCCGCGCGTCGTCGTGTGGGCGGAGCTCGGGACGCAGGCCGGGCACCCGAGCCATGCGAACACCCCGCGCCCGCACGCTCTCCTCGAGCGAGTCCTCGCCCGAGCCGACCTCGCCGTGCAGCAGCAGCGTCTCGTAGCGCTCCGGGTCGAGCCGGCTTCCGAGCAGCCCCACGTGATGCGCGGGCCCGCCCATGTTCAGCCGGGCGATCACCCGCAGCACGCGGACGCGATCGGTCCTTCGTGCCGGGAGACGGACGTCGCGCGAGATGCTCGCGGTGGCTGCGGTCAGGAGCCTGACTCTTGCTGCACCGGCGTGCGGCGAGCGCGGCGGCGGGCTTCGGCCTCGTAGGACCAGTCGAGCACCAGCAGGGCCGCCCCGCCGGCGGCGACCACGAGGGCGCCAACCGAGAGCACCACGGCCGTGGGCGCCTGGAACAACGCCAGGCCGATGACGCAGAGCGCGGCCTGGGTGAGCCCCAGCGCCAGGGCCACCGCGCGCGGCGTGTGCAGCCAGCGCAGCAGGCGGTGCGTCAGGTGGTCGCGGCCACCCGAGAGCACGTTGACTCCGCGGCGCGTCCTCGAGATGACCACCAGCGTGGTGTCGAGCACCGGCAGGCCGACCAGCGGAAGCGCGGCGAGCACCACGGCCTGGCCGAGGCCCGCCTCAGGCGAGATCCCCATCACGACGGCGGCCACGACAAAGCCGACCGGCATGCTGCCGCCGTCGCCGAGGAAGATCCGCGCGGGCCTGGCGAGGTTGAACGGCAGGAAGCCGACGCAGGCGCCCGCCAGGCTCAGGGCCAGCGCGGCGAGCAGGATGTCTCCCTCGATCGCGGCCAGCGCGGCCGCCGCCCGCCGCTGCGACGGCGGTGACCGAGCCTGCCGCGCCGTCGAGGTTGTCCATCAGGTTGAAGGCGTTGACGAGCCCCACGACCCAGACGATCGTGAGCAGCAGGTTGACCGCCTCGATCTCCGACACGTACCAGGCCAGGCCCGCTCCCCAGAGCGCGGTCGCGGCCGCGACCTCGGCCAGCACGCGCTCCAGCGGGCCGAGGCCGACCCGGTCGTCGAGCGTCCCGACGGCGAACAGGCCGAGGGCGCACAGGACGATCACCGCGTACTTGGATGCGCCGCCGCCCAGGAGCACGGCGGCCGGCAGGAAGGCCGCCATCACGGCCGGCGCCGCCGAGATAGGGCGTGGGCCGGCCGTGCTTCTTGTAGCCCACCGGCTGGTCGAGGAAGCCGGTTCGCCAGGCGAGCCGAATCGCCGCCGGAACCGCCATCAGTGCCGCGCCGAGGGCGAGGCCGAAGGCGAGCGCGAGCCGCAGCTCATCCGGCAAGCCGAACGTCCTCCTCCGACCGTCAGGCGCGAGCGCGCTCGAGCGCGATCACGTCGTCGATCGCGTCGTCGACCGTGCGCTTCGGCTCCCAGCCGGTCAGCTCGCGGAGCGCGGTGGTGTCCGGGCGGCGCCGGCCGAGCTCCTCGAAGCCCTCGTCGTACGCCTCGTCGTAGGGGACGAAGCGGACCTCGGAGCTCGAGCCGGAGCGACCGATCACGCGGCGGGCCAGGGCGAGGATCGAGATCTCGGCGTCGGACCCGACGTTGAACACGCTTCCCGCGGCGGCGTCGCAGTCGAGCAGGCGCACCAAGGCGTCCACCGTGTCCGCCACGTGGGCGAAGCAGCGGGTCTGCGTGCCGTCGCCGTAGACCGTCAGCGGCTGGTCCCGCACCGCCTGGCGCACGAAGCGCGGCAGGACCATCCCGTAAGCCCCGGTCTGGCGCGGGCCGACGGTGTTGAAGAGGCGCACTACGACGTTCCTCGCGCCGAGCTCTCGGTGGTAGCCGAGCGCGAGCGCCTCGCCGAATGACTTCGAGGTCGCGTAGTTCCAGCGCGCCTTCGCGGTCGAGCCGAGCACGCGATCGGAGTGCTCGTGCAGCAGCGCGCTGCTCTTCTTGCCGTAGATCTCCGAGGTGGAGGTGAACAGCGCCGGCTTCTCGAGGGTGGCGGCCGCGGACAGCACCACGTCCGTGCCGCGCACGTTGCGCAGGAGCGCGTCGACGGGTTGCTCGACCACTAGGCGGACCCCGACCGCGGAGGCCAGGTGGAGGCAGGCGTCGGCGGACTCAAGCAGCTCCAGGACGAGCTCCTCGTCGGTTACCGAGCCCTCGACGAATTCGGCCCGTGCGGCTCCGAGCAGGTGCTCGATGTTCTCGACCCGGCCGGTGCTCAGGTCGTCAAGGATCACCACCGCGTCGCCTCGAGCGATGAGCGCGTCGCAGAGGTGGGAGCCGATGAATCCCGCTCCGCCAGTGAGCAGGTACCTCAAGTGCGAGTCCTCTTTTTGGGCGGGGTACTTGGTGTCCCTGAGGTAAGGCAGCCCGAACACTAGAGCGCGACATGGGAATCGCGCAAGCTTCTCGCGCGCCAAGACTCGATCAGCGCTTGGCGGTGCGGCGGACGACGCGCGCGAGCGGGGCGAAGCCCCAAGGAGCACGTGGGCGCCGCGTGCCGCCTGTGGGCACATGCGAGCTCAGCGTGCGAGGCGGCGAAGGGCCCTTCCCACGGGTCGTCCCACGACTAGCACCGCTACCTGCAGCATCGCTACGGCCGGCAGCAGAGCCCGGGTGGAGCGCGGCGCCGCCGGGTCGTTTCGCAGCCGGCGGCGGACGGCGCGGGCGCGGGCGAAACGATGGGGCAGATTGCTCTGCCGCGCCCAGGTGGAGGGCCCCAGGCGGCGGTAGATGCGTCCCGGTCGCTCGTGCAGCTCGACGCGGCCACGAAGCGTCAGCGATACGCCGAGCACCCAGTCGTCGCCGAACTCAACGTCCCCGAACCCCCCGGCCTCCTTGGCCGCCGCGGCGCGGATCAGCGTTCCGCCCGTAGTGGGGAACAGCGACCAGACCGAGTGGCACAGCGCGAACGGCCGCGGGCGACGTGCCAAACGCGCGGCGAAGCGCGGCGGCCATCGGTGCCGGATTCGCGGCTCGTCCTCGACGATGCCGGCGGCGGCCGCGACGAGGTTGGGGTCGCTCGAGAGGCGCTCTCGCAGGAAGCGAAGCGTCCCCGCGGGCATGAGGTCGTCAGCGTCCCAAAAGGTCACGTACGGCGTGGTGACGCGTGCGAGACCGAAGTTGCGCGCGGCGCCGAGCGTGAGCCTGCCTGGCGTGCGGATCACCTCGGTGTCCTTGAGCTCGGGCAGGCGTTCCTGGGAGGCGTTGTCGACCACGAGTATCCGGACCGGCAGGTCCTGGTCGCGGAGACTGTCCACGGCATCGGCAAGCGACGGGCCCGCGTACGGCCCCCAGGCGGGCACGACGACTGTGATGTCGGGCTCGGTCGGTGGCGTGCCGGGCAGCGTACGCGGCCCCGAGGCCACCGAGGGGTCCTGTACGTTTGGCTTGGTGAAGGTTCTCGTCACCGGCGGGGGCGGATTCATCGGCTCCCACGTCGTTGACCGCCTGTTGCGCGACGCGCACGACGTGCGCGTGCTCGACAACTTCGCCACCGGGCGGCGCGAGAATCTGCTCGGGGTGATGGACGACATCGAGCTGGTGGAAGGCGACCTGCAGAGCTACGAGCGCGTCCACAACGCCGTCAGCGGCTGCGAGATGGTCCTGCACCAGGGCGCGCTGCCGTCGGTCCCGCGCTCGGTGCAGGATCCACTCACGAGCAGCGCCACCAACGTCACCGGCACGCTCAACGTGCTGCTGGCGGCTCGCGACGCGGGCGTGCGGCGCGTCATCTACGCGTCCTCGTCGTCGATCTACGGCGCCAATCCGGAGCTGCCGAAACACGAGCGGCTCCTGCCGCAGCCGATCTCGCCCTACGCCGTCGCGAAGCTCGCCGGCGAGGGCTTCTGCCGAAGCTTCTTCGAGGTCTGGGGCCTCGAGACGGTCGCGCTGCGCTACTTCAACGTGTTCGGCCCGCGCCAGGACCCGATGTCGCAGTACGCGGCGGTGATCCCCAACTTCATCAACGCGCTCGCGGACGGCCGGCAGCCGGTCGTCTACGGGGACGGGGAGCAGTCCCGTGACTTCACGTACGTCGGCAACGTGGTTGAGGGCAACGTGCTCGCGATGACCGCGGATGGCGTGGCCGGCAAGGTCTTCAACGTGGCGGCCGGCGACCGCACGTCGCTGAACCAGCTGCTCGAGTCACCTCAGGACGCTCATCGGGCGCCGGCGCGCGAGGCGCGCTACGAGGACCCGCGGCCAGGCGACGTCAGGCACTCGCAAGCGGACGTCTCCGCCGCCCAGCGGGAGCTCGGCTTCCGCCCGCACGTCTCCGTTGAGGAGGGACTGCGCCTCACCCTCGACTGGTTCCGGCGCTAAGCGGGCCGGCGGAAACCGCAGCACGGCGCGCTTCGCGGGCGACCCTGCCGACCGTATCGTCTATGCGACCGCGCGGACGCTGAACGCCCCGCTCGTGACACGCGACCAGCGCCTGCGTGGCTTCGATGCAGCCGGCACGGTGTGGTGACCGACCTTCAGAGCCAGCCGCGCTTGCGGAAATAGCCGACCATGGCGACGAGCAACGCCACCATCGCCGCCAGGATCACCCAGAACGGCGTCTCGTTCCCCTCGCCGGGGACTCCGACGTTCATGCCCCAGATGCTCGCGATCAGGGTGAGCGGCAGGATCACCACGCTGAACGCGGTCAGCACGCGCAGCACTTCGTTCACGCCGTGGGAGAGCACCGACTCGTTGGTGTCCTCGAGCGCCTCCACGACCTCCTTGAAGTTCTCGAGCATGTCCCAGATCCGCTCGGAAGCGTCGACGATGTCGTCGAAGTAGACCTCGAGGTCCTCGGCCATGTAGCGCTGCTTGGTGCGCTCGAGGTCGCGCAGCACGGCGCGCTCTGGCCGGATGATCTTGCGGAAGTTGATGATCTCCTGCTTCGAGCTCGAGAGGTCGCGCACGACCTCTTCGGAGCGGCCCTCGAAGATGTCCTCCTCGAGGCGCTCGAGCTTGGTGCCGATCTTGCGCAGCATCGGGAAGCAGTAGTCGAACGCGTCGTCGACGATCTTGTAGAGCAGGTAGCCCGAGCCCTTCGAGAAGAGCGTCTCGCGCGCCTCCTCGGAGGAGCGGCAGCGCTCGAACAGCCACTCGACCGGCGGCAGCGGCGAGTTCGGCAGCGTGATCAGGTAGTCGGGCCCGACGAACATGTCGAGCTCGCCGGCATTGAGCCGCCCGACCGCCTTGTCGAAGACCGGGAAGTGCAGGACGATGAAGAGGTATTCGGGGTACTCGTCGATCTTCGGACGCTGGTTGCGCGACGCGACGTCCTCGTAGTCGAGTGGGTGGAAGTCGAAGTGCTCCTCGAGCCAGGCGCGGTCAACCGGCCCGGGGCGCTCGATGTTGATCCAGCGCAGATCGCCCCACTCGACGATCTCGACGTTTGGCTCGGCCGGGGCCTGCTGGAGCGCGTTACCGTCAGCCCGCGCGCGGGCCGAGCGCCTGAGGCGGGGCTTGGGAAGGCTCGGCATGGCGTCTAAGCGGGTCGTCCAGGTGGCTCACCCCTCTGATTCTACTTGCGCAGCGCGCTATCCTCTGCCGTTCACATAGCCGTTGCATCGAGAGGGGTGGAGGGACATGGCCCTGTGAAGCCCCGGCAACCACCTGGCGAACGCGAGTTCGCAGGGAAAGGTGCCAAATCCATCGAGATGTGACTGGGCGCCTCGACAGGGCCTCCGTCACAACAGCGGCGGAGGCTCTACCAGTTGAAAGGGCGTTCACGATGGCTGTCCGGGCACTTGCCTGCAAGGAATGCGGTATTGAGTACGAGCTGGAGGCTCGCTACGTGTGCGAGCGCTGCTTCGGGCCGCTCGAGGTGCGCTACGACCTGAGCTCGCTCGACGCGGGAAGCGCGAAACGGCGGATCCAAGCGGGCCCTCAGAACCTCTGGCGCTACTCCGACTTCCTGCCCTTTGAGAAGCCGCCGCGCTACGCGCTGCCGGCGGGCTGCACGCCGCTGGTCCGGGCGCCCAGGCTCGCCGAGCGGCTCGGGCTGCGCGAGCTCTGGGTGAAGAACGACGCCGCCAACCCGACCCATTCGTTCAAGGACCGAGTGGTGTCGGTGGCGCTCGCGAAGGCACGCGAGCTGGGCTACGAGACCGTGGCCTGCGCCTCCACCGGCAACCTTGCCAACGCGGTCGCCGCCCACGCCGCCGCGGCGGGACTCGAGTCCTACGTGTTCATCCCCGCCGACCTCGAGGAGCAGAAGATCCTCGCCACGGGGGTGTACGGCACGAAGCTCGTCACCGTGCGCGGCAACTACGACGACGTCAACCGCCTCTGCACCGAGCTGTCCGCGGAGCGCGAGTGGGCCTTCGTCAACGTGAACGTGCGCCCGTACTACGCGGAGGGCTCGAAGACGCTCGCCTACGAGATCGCCGAGGGGCTCGGCTTCGAGCTGCCCGACCGCGTGGTGGCCCCGATCGCCTCGGGCTCCCTGTTCACCAAGATCGCGCGCGGCTTCGACGAGTGGCGCGAGGTCGGCCTGGTGCGGGGCGGCTCGCCGGCGATGAACGGCGCCCAGGCGGAAGGCTGCTCGCCGGTCGCGCGCGCCTACGAGTCGGGCTGGGAGACCTGCAAGCCCGTGAAGCCGGACACGATCGCCAAGTCTCTCGCCATCGGCAACCCAGCCGACGGCCCGTACGCGCTCGAGCTGGCGCGCCGCAGCGGGGGGTCGGTGGACGCCGTGACGGACGACGAGGTGCGGGCCGGCATCCGGCTGCTTGCCGAGACCACCGGCATCTTCACCGAGACCGCCGGCGGGGTCACCACCGCGACGCTCGCCAAGCTTGCGGAGCGCGGCGACATCGATCCCGGCGAGCGAGTGGTGCTCGTCATCACGGGTGAGGGGCTGAAGACACTGGACGCCGTGCGGGGCAGCTTCGAGGTGCACGAGATCGATCCCCAGGTCGCCTCGTTCGAGGCACAGGTTCCCGTGGCCGCGCCTGTGTAGTCTGTCCGTCCCCATGGCGGTCACGGTCAAGATCCCGACGCAGCTGCGCAGCGTCACGGGCGGCGAGGGCGAGACGAGCGTCGACGGCGCCAAGACGGTCGGCGAGGTGCTGGACGGGCTCTATGAGCGCTTCGACGGGCTGCGCGACCGCATCGCCGAGGACGGGGACCTGCGCCGCTTCGTAAACGTCTACGTGGGCGGGGAGGACATCCGCTTCCTCGACGGCCTCGACACCTCGGTGGAGGACGGGGACGAGGTCACGATCCTGCCCGCGGTCGCGGGCGGCTGAACGTTCTCGTAACAGGGGCGCAGGGCTTCATCGGGTCCTGGCTGGCGCAGCGCCTCTTGGACGGCGGTAGGCGCGTGGTGGCGCTGCGCCGCGACGTGGACCCCGAGTCGCGCTTCCGCAAGGAGGGAATCGAGGACAGGTGCACACTCGCGCTCGCCGACCTGACCGATCACGGTGAGCTCGTGCGCGTGATGAACGAATACGAGGTGGAGGAGGTCTTCCACCTGGCCGCTCAGGCCGTCGTCACCACCGCCAACCGTTCGCCGCTGGGAAGCTGGGAGGCGAACGTGCGCGGCACCTACACGCTGCTCGAGGCGTGCCGCACGCTCGGCACCGTGCAGCGCGTGGTGGTGGCGTCCTCCGACAAGGCCTACGGCGCCCACGAGCAGCTGCCCTACCGGGAGGACTTCGCGCTCCGCCCGCGGCACCCGTACGACGTCTCAAAGGCCTGCGCGGACCTGATTGCACGCTCATACGCGGACTCCTACGGCCTGCGACTTGCCGTGACGCGGCTGGCCAACGTGTACGGGCCCGGCGATCTGAACTGGTCGCGCATCGTGCCCGACACCGCCAGGTCGCTCGTTCGCGGGGAGCGGCCGATCGTCCGCTCCGACGGCACCTCGGAACGCGACTACCTCTACGTCGAGGACGCCGTGGACGCGTACATCGCGGTCGCTGCCTCACTGGACCGGCCCGAGCTGAGCGGGCGGGCCTGGAACGCCGGATGGGGGAGGCCTGTCCGCGTGCTCGACGTCGTGCAGACGCTCATCTCCGTGTCGGGCCGCAGCGTCGAGCCGGACATCCGGGGCGAGGGTGCGCCTCCGGGGGAGATCCAGCGCCAGTACCTCGACCCGACCGCGATCCGCGAGGAGCTCGGCTGGGAGCCGAAGTGGGACCTCGAGCGCGGCCTGGGGGCGAGCTGGGAGTGGTACCGGGATCACCTCGCTTCGACGTGAGGTCGAAGCCCCGGGCGCGATCTTTCGACAGCGGTCCATACGGCAAAGGCCTGCAAATCGGAGAGAATGCCGGCGTGGCGCAGCCTCCACGGATCAAGCGGTACGCGTTGGTGCAGAACGACAGCAACGACGGCCTGCGCCGATTTCACCTGGCGCGGGTGGCGGCGGCACGGGCCGTGCCGGACGCCCAGCGGCTCGAGCGGATGGAGGAGATCTCGGCGCGCGAGCGACCTGGCCCGGGAGGCAAGGCCCGCTAATACGAGTTGGATTAGCAGGGCGCTCGTGACACCGGCTTGAGGCCAGCCCTGTATCAGCGGCACCCGCCGCCGCTCCTTTCCGCGAGGACCCCAACCCGCTCAGAAAGGAGCGACCTCAATGTCCATCATCAACACCCGGGCCGTCGCCGCAGGCGTCGCGGCCCTCGCGGCGCTCGCGATCCCCGCCTCGGCAGCAGCCGACACGGGAAACGCGTCAAGCGAGCCAAGCATCGTCTCGAGCCTGAAGGGCCCTGCCGTCCTCGACGGCAAGACCTACACCGCCAAGCAGATGAAGCAGCGCTTCGCCGGCCAGCGCCTCTTCTTCGTGCTTGGCTCTCGCGAGGAGGCACGGGGCGCCGTCGCGGCGTTCCGCACGCGGGCGGAGGTGCGCGGGTACCTGGATCGCACCGGGCGCCGCCCGGAGCGTAGTAACCAGGCGCGTGCCGCATACAACGCCTACGAGTCCGTGTTCTACGAGGACCCGTTTCTCGAGGGCCTTTCGATCAGCGTCCCCGTAGGCGGCGCCATCGGCAACCTCGCCGACCACTGCAAGAACTGGACGCTCTGGTGGTGCAACACAACCTGGGACAACCAGATCTCGTCTGCGAAGACCGGATACTCGGGGGCCTACCTCTACAACTGGCAGTACCTCAACGGTGGTGGCGGAGCGGTCGCCATTCCGGGCTACGACTCCGTCGAGGTGTGGCGTTACTTCAACGACCTCACATCGTCGATCAAGGTGCCGTAGGGCTCCTCACCGCCTCGCGGCTCCATTCGAAGGGCCCGGCCTGCGCCGGGCCCTTCGATCGTGGACGACCACGCGCGCCGCTTCCAGCACCGCTCTACGCGGCGTCGTAGGCCGGCTCGCCCGCGCTGGCCTCAGTCGCCTCCTCGGCGCCCGGCGAGCGCAGCACCACCAACGCCACCGCGATCGCCGCGACCGTCAGCGCCGCCCCCACCAGGTACGCCAGGTGGTAGCCGCTGTTCAGCGCCGCCGCCACAGACTCTCCGTCGGCCCGCAGGCCCTCGGTGCGCTCGGTGGCGAGCGTGGCCAGCACGGCGAGACCCACCGCGCCGCCCACCTGCACGGTTGTGTTGACGAGGCCGGAGGCAAGCCCGGCGTCGCTCGGGGTGGCGCCCGACATCGCGAGCGTCATCAGCGCCGGGAACGCCAGGCCTGCGCCGGCGCCGAGCAGCAATTGCACGGGGGCGATGTCGACCACGTAGGTCGCGTCGACGGGTGCCCGCGAGAAGAGCAGCAGGCCGACGGCCGCGAAGCCCAGTCCGGCCATGAGCGTGGCCTTCGGGCCGATGCCCATGATCAGCTTCTCCGCGTAGCCGAGCGACAGCGTGCCCATCACGATGGCCGAGGGCAGGAACGCGAGGCCGACCTCCAGCGCGCTGTAGCCCAGGATGCCCTGGAGGTAGAGCGCGCCCAGGAAGAACATCCCGAAGAACCCGACCACCAGCAGTCCCATGACCACGTTCGCGCCAGTCACGTTCCGCGAGCGGAACAGTCGCAGCGGCATCAGCGGGTTCTCGATGCGCGCCTGACGGACCACGAACGCCGGTCAGCAGTGCGAGCGAGACGCCGCCGAGACCGAGCGTCTGGGTCGATCCCCAGCCCTGCTCGCCCGCCTCGAGCAGCGAGTACACGCCCAGCATCAGGCCCGCCGTGAGCAGGAGCGCGCCGGCCACGTCCGCCCCGCGCTCCAGGCCGATGCCCTCGCGGTGCTCGACCAGGCGCAGCGCCAGCAGCGCGATCGCCAGGCCGATCGGCACGTTGACGAAGAAGATCCAGTGCCAGTTGATCGCCTCGGTCAGGACGCCGCCGGCCAGCAGACCGATCGACGCGCCGCCGGACGCGACGAAGCCGTAGACGCCGATGGCCTTCGCCTGCTCGCGCGGCTCGGGGAACATCGTCACGATCATCCCGAGGATCACGGCCGAGGCGATCGCGCCGCCGGCGCCCTGCACGAAGCGCGCGCCGATCAGCACGCCCTGGCTCTGCGCCGTGGCGCAGACCAGCGAGGCCAGCGTGAACACCGCCAGCCCGGCGAGGAAGACGCGCCGCTGGCCGATCAGGTCGCCGAGCCGCCCCGCCAGCAGCAGCAGGCCGCCGAACGCGATCAGGTAGGCGTTCACGACCCAGGCAAGACCGCTCTGGGAGAAGCCCAGGTCGTCCTGGATCGAGGGGAGCGCGACGTTCACGATCGTGGCATCCAGCACGATCATCAGCATGCCGCCGCACAGCACGTACAGCGCCAGCCAGCGCCTTGCGTCAGTTGTCCGATCGGTGGTCATGGGTCCTAAGACCGCACGACCACCGAAAACTCATCGCCGCGCCCACTCCTCCTTGTGGACCTTCTTCTGCGCCTCGTACTCGTCGAGCGCCTGGGGGGAGTCGACGTCGCCGAGCGTGGGGTGCCAGGGCACCAGCTCCTCGGCGGCGGCAACTCCGAAGTGCTTGGCGAGCACCGCGCCGATGCCCTTGACCTTCATCTCGCCGAAGCCGGGAAGCGCCATCAGGTTGGCGCGCAGCTCGTCCGTGTCCGCGGCGTCGGTCCATACGCGCGCGGCCTCGCCGTCGTAGCGGTCGCGCACGTGCACGGCGAGCTCGTGGATCCGCTTGGCCATCACCTTCGGGTAGCGGTGAACCGGCGGGCGGGCGAGGAACACCGGCTCGAGGTCGGCGGACGCCAGGGTGTCGGCGTCGATCGACCCGAGGCGCTCCTTCAGCGCCAGCGGCCCGGCGAACGCCTTCCGAACGGTCACCCGCTGGTCGAGCGCGAAGCCCACCAGCAGCGCCATCGGGTCCGAGGCGATCAGCGCGTTGGCCTCGTCGGCGTCCGTGAAGTAGAGGCGGTCGGGCATCAGCCGATCGTATCCGGCGCGATCGGCGGTCACCGCTTCTGCTGCCAGAAGGCGATCTCGCCGCCGTCGGGGGTGGTCACGACGCTGCGCCACCCGGCCGGGCCCTCGCGCGGGCCGAGCAGGACGGACGCGCCCAGCCGGCGGGCGCGCTCCGTGGCGAGTTCGACGCGGTCGACCTCCACGTACGGCAGCCACAGCGGACGCTCGGTGCCGCACTCGACGATCCCGCCGCCCAGCGAGCCGCCCATCTCGAGCGCCTCGTAGGTGCCCTCGCGCGCGTGGATCTGCTGGGGGCGCCAGCCGAGCAGATCCGCGTAGAAGGCACGCGCGCTCGGCAGATCGCCGGTGTGGAGCTCCAAGTGGACCACCGGGTGTGCTGGGGATCGCTTCATCGTCGTTTGGCGCATAGACCCCGCCCCGGCCCGAAACTCATCGCGCCGACGAGTAACGGCCGCCCGCGGGGTCTAACCTGGCTGGCGATGGCTACCCACTCCACAAGCTCGGCGATGCAGGAGCAAGAGTTGCTCGAGGCGGCTCGCGGCGGCGACGAGGGCGCCTTCGCGCGCCTAGTGGATCCCTACCGCGGGGAGCTTCACGCGCACTGCTACCGGATGGTCGGCTCGGTGCACGACGCCGAGGACGCCCTCCAGGAGGCAATGCTGCGCGCCTGGCGGGCGCTCGGCAAGTTCGAGGGCAGGAGCTCGCTCCGCTCCTGGCTCTACACGATCGCGACCAACACCTCCCTGAACCTCATCGCGCGCCGGCCGAAGCGCGTGCTGCCGCTCGACTACGGGCCTTCCTTCGACCCGCACGATCAGGGCATCGGCATGCCGCCGGTGGAGGCCACCTGGGTGGAGCCGTACCCCGACCAGGGGCTGGGCCTCGAGGACGGCTACGCGGCGCCGGAGGCCCGTTACGAGCTGCGCGAGAGCGTCGAGCTGGCGTTCGTGGCGGCGCTCCAGCACCTGCCGGCGAACCAGCGCGCCGCCCTGATCCTGCGGGAGGTGCTCGGCTTCTCGGCGCAGGAGACCGCCGACGCGCTCGAGACCACCGTCGCCTCGGTGAACAGCGCTCTGCAGCGGGCGCGCAAGACCGTGGACGAGAAGCTGCCCGAGCAGAGCCAGCAGGAGTGCCTGCGCACGCTCGGGGACGACGGGGTCCGCGACGTCGTGGATGGCTACATGACCGCGATGGCGGAGGGCGACGTGAACAAGGTCGTCTCTCTGCTGGCCGAGGACGCCGCCTGGTCGATGCCGCCGCTGGCCGCCTGGTTCACCGGGCGTCAGGAGCTCGAGGGCTTCCTGAACTACGGGCCGCTCTCGGGCGACTGGCGCTGGCGCCACCGCCCGACGCAGGCCAACGGGCAGCCGGCGGTCGGCTCGTACTGCTGGCACCCGGGGGAGGGGGCCTACCTGCCCTTCGCCCTCGACGTGCTGGCCGTGGAGGGCGACCGCATCAAGGAGATCACGTCCTTCATCTGCCGCTCGACCAGCGGCGAGGACGCCGACTACTACGTGCGCTGGCCCGAGCAGCCGGTCGACCTCGACTGGGTCGAGGCGTTCTTCGGCCGCTTCGGCCTGCCGGGGAGGCTGGACAACTGATGCTCGCGGGCGCCCGCGCATACAACGGCTTCGCGGTGGACGACCTCGAGCGGGCGCGAGAGTTCTACGAGGGCACGCTCGGGCTGCGGACCACCCCGATGGACGAGCACCTCATGACGCTGCACCTGCCGGGCGACCGCGACACGCTGGTCTACGTGAGCCCGAGCTTCGCGCCCGCGACCTACACGATCCTCAACTTCGAGGTGGACGACATCGACGGCACAGTCGACGCCCTGATCGAGGGCGGAGTGCAGTTCGAGCGCTACGAGGGGATGGAGCAGGACGAGAAGGGGATCTCGCGCGCCGGGCCCGACATCGCCTGGTTCAAGGACCCCGCCGGGAACATCCTGTCGGTGATCCAGGCCTCGTAGGGCCGAAGGCTCAGGCGCCGCGGGCGCTTGGAGCGGACGCCCACCCTGTGGGACGATCGTCGTCGCAGCGCGGAGACCGGGCGCTGCTGTCCGGAAGGAGACGCCCACGCCGTCAGATCGCCCCGAACTCTCGAGCATGGCGGACGACTACGCGCGGTACGCGCTCTCGCAGCGCGCCGCCTTCGAGGCGACCCACCCGCCCGTGCTCGCCGCCGCGCGGCTATTTGCGGACGAGCCAGTGCTCCGCGTGGTCGATCTCGGCGCCGCCGACGGGGTCAACTCGCACGGCCTCATCCGCAATCTCGCCGAGGAGCGCGCCGGCCGGCCGCTGGTCTACGCGCTTGTCGATCTTCCGACGAACGCGTGGGCGGTCGCCGCCGACCACCTGCGGCACGTCTTCGGTGGAGCGGCGGACGGACCCGGGGTCGTCGTCATCCCCGCGACGGACGACGCCGGGCCGGGGGTCGCCGATGCCGGCACGGGGCCCCACTACGCCTCGCCGGAGGCCCACGGCGAGGCCTGCCGCCGAGCGGTCGAGCAGAGCCCGCCCCCGGCCACGGTGATCAGCATGGCGGGCATCCCCCTCCAGCAGGCGCCGTGCCTGCCGCCGGGCAGCGTGCACGTCGCGGTCACCGGGACGGCGATGCACTGGGTGGCCGACTCGGCCGGCCTGGCCTCGACCGGGTCGGTGTTCCCGGGCTACGCGGACCACATCGACGAGGCCGAGCTGCGAGCATGGCGCGTTGCCGCGGCGGACCAGTGGGAGCGGCTGCTCGAGATGCGCGCCATGGAGCTCGCGCCCGGCGGCCGGTTCATCGCCGCACTGCCGGCCTCCCCCGCTCCGTGCCCCGAGCGGGCGGGGCTGTACGTGGAGCTCATCGGGGACATGAACCGACTGCTGGCCGACTGGTGCCGCGCGGGGCGCATCGGAGCCGCGACCGTCGCCGCGGTCGTCGTTCCGGTATGGATGCGCACGCTCGACGAAATCCGGGCCCCATTCGAGGCGCGCGGCGGGAGCGTGGCGGGACTCGAGCTCGAGAGCGCCGAGCTCTTCCGCCTCGACAATCCCTACTGGCACGACGATCCCGCCGTGTTCGCACGGGGCTACGTGCGGAGCGTGACCGCATGGGGTGGGCCGCTCCTCCTTCGCGCCTTCGCGCGCGAGGGTGAGGACCGCGCCCCCGCTCTCCTCGTCGACTTCCTCGGCGAGCTTGAGGAGCGGGTCGCGGAGGCCCCCGACCGCTACCGCTGCGACTACATCGAAGCCCTCGTCATCTGCCGGAGGGCGGACGGCGCCGGGGGCGACCGGGCGCGCTCATGAATTGGCGTCCCCGGTCTACGTGAGCACGAGCTTCGCGCCGGCCACCTACCTGATCCTCAATTTCGAGGTGGAGGACATCGACGGTACGGTCGACGCGCTGAGCGAGCGCGGAGTGCGGTTCGAGCGCGCCGCGCCTGCAGACGACTTGAGAAGAACTCCCGGGCAATCGGTGGCGGCGGTCCGGTCGCTTGGCGGCCTGCACGAGCAATGGCTTCGTCAGAAGAGGAGGGCGGGCAGGCCGGACCACGCGATCGGGGTGTTCATGTCGGTTTGGATCTCGGCTGGCGTGAGTGCGCGGTTGTAGACGCGGGCTTCGTCGATGAGCCCCTGGAAGTACTCGCCGTAGGGGGTGTTGCCGCCGATCCAGAGCGGGTTGCTGTTGGTCTGGATGGCGCCGGTCGCTGCGCGCGTGGCGACCTGGGTGCCGTTGACAAACAAGCGCAGCGCAGCCCCGTCGTACGTGAGCGCGACGTGCGTCCAGGCGTTGACCGGGTTGGCCGTCGAGCTGCTGGCGTAGACCACGCCGCCGCCTAGCGTCCCGCCGCCGGCTGGACGCCTCGGTGAGTCGCTGCTTGCCGCGAGGAAGTAAGCGTCGGCCTGGCGCTGGAGAATCGTGCGCCATCCGCTCTGGCTGCCGCTCGGCCGGATCCAGGCCGAAAGGGTCATCGCCGTGGTGAGGTTCAGCGAGGCCGAGCTCGCGACCCTGACCACGCTGTTGGAGCCGTTGAAGCTGAGCGCGTTGCCGTGCCTGCCCTGGGTCGACCACGTCGCGCCCACGGTCGTCCCCACGTTGCCGTTGCCGGACGCGTCCGCGGTGCTCGTGCCGGATCCCTCACCGAACGCCCACGCGCCGATGAGGCCGGGCGGCGTTGGCGGAGCGGCCTCGGTGGTGGCGTCCGCGACGTTGGAATAGCCGCTGAGCTTGGTGGCGGCGTCAACCGCCCGCACCCGGTACCGGTAGGTCGTCGACGGCGACACGCCGGCGTCGCCGTAGGTCGTGGTCGTTGGCGCGGCAACCTCCGCGAAGGTGGTGCACCCCTGGCCCGCACAGCGCTCCACCCGGTAACCGGTGACCCCGATGTCGTCGGTCGAGGCTGTCCAGCCGAGGTTCACTTGCCCGGTACCGACCGCTGTCGCCGTGAGGTTCGCCGGCGCGGTCGGTGGCGAGCCGTCGGGAGCGGGCGGGGTCGTCGCCGTGGCGATGGTCGAGTAGGCGCTGGAGTTGCCGGCGGCATCGACCGCTCGCGCCCGGAAGCGGTAGGTCGTGTTGGCCGCCAGTCCCGTGCTGCTGAAGCTGGTGGTGGCCGGCGTCCCGATCTGGGCGAAGGTCGTACAGCTCGTGCCCTGGCAGCGCTCGACCTGGTACTCGGCCACGCCGACGTTGTCGGTCGAGGCGCTCCAGCTCAGATCGATCTGGGACGTGCTCACCGCGGTCGCCTGGAGGCCGGTGGGTGCCGACGGCGGCGTCGTATCGGGCGCCGCCGGGGTCGTCGCGCCGGCGATCGCCGAGTACGAGCTCAGGTTGCCGGCCGAGTCAGCGGCGCGCACCCGGTAGCGATACGTGGTCGACGGCGACAGGCCGGTGTCGTCCCACGTCGTCGCCGCCGGGGTGGCCACCTGGACGAAGGTCGTGCAGCTCGCTCCTGTGCAACGCTCGACGCGATAGCCCGTCACACCGACGTTGTCGGTCGAAGCGCTCCAGCTCAGGCCGATCTGGCTGCTGCCGACCGCGACCGCGTTGGGGTTCGACGGCGCCGATGGCGGCGTCGTGTCGGGCGGCGCCGGGGTCGTCGCGCCGGCGATCGCCGAGTACGGGCTCAGGTTGCCGGCCGAGTCAGCGGCGCGCACCCGGTAGCGATACGTGGTCGACGGCGACAGGTCGTTGTCGTCCAGCGTTGTCGCCGCCGGGGTGGCCACCTGGATGAAGGTCGTGCAGCCCGTGCCCTCGCAACGCTCGACGCGATAGCCCGTCACACCGACGTTGTCGGTCGAAGCGCTCCAGCTCAGGACGATCTGGCTGCTGCCGACCGCGACCGCGTTGGGGTTCGACGGCGCCGATGGCGGCGTCGTGTCCGGAGCGGGCGGGGTAGTCGCCGTGGCGATGGTCGAGTAGGCGCTGGAGTTGCCGGCGGCATCGACCGCTCGCGCCCGGAAGCGGTAGGTCGTGTTGGCCGCCAGTCCCGTGCTGCTGAAGTTGGTGGTGGCCGGCGTCCCGATCTGGGCGAAGGTCGTACAGCTCGTGCCCTGGCAGCGCTCGACCTGGTACTCGGCCACGCCGACGTTGTCGGTCGAGGCGCTCCAGCTCAGATCGATCTGGGACGTGCTCACCGCGGTCGCATGGAGGCCGGTGGGTGCCGACGGCGGCGTCGTATCGGGCGCCGCCGGGGTCGTCGCGCCGGCGATCGCCGAGTACGAGCTCAGGTTGCCGGCCGAGTCAGCGGCCCGCACCCGGTAGCGATACGTGGTCGACGGCGACAGGCCGGTGTCGTCCCACGTCGTCGCCGCCGGGGTGGCCACCTGGACGAAGGTCGTGCAGCTCGCTCCTGTGCAACGCTCGACGCGATAGCCCGTCACACCGACGTTGTCGGTCGATGGGGTCCAGCTCAGGTCGATCTCGCTGCTGCCAGCCGCGACCGCGTTGGGGTTTGACGGCGGCGATGGCGGCGTCGTGTCCGGAGCGGTGGGCGTGACCGGGGTGCTCATGTCGAATTGGATTTCGGCTGGAGTAAGTGCGCGGTTGTAGACGCGGGCTTCGTCGATGAGCCCCTGGAAGTACTCGCCGTAGGGAGAGTTGCCGCCCATCCAGAGCGGGTTGGTGTTGGTCTGGATTGAGGCGGTTGCGCCATGCGTTGCCACCTGGATCCCGTTGACGTACAGCCGCAGGACGGCGAGGTCGTAAGTCAGGGCGAGGTGCGTCCAGGCATTGACCGGAATAGCCGAGGGGCCGCCGAGGAACTCGGTGCTGCCGCCGAAGGTTCCGCCGCCGGCGGGATGCAGCGGCTCGCCCCAGCTCGCGTGCAGGAAGTACGCGTCGGCCTGGCGCTGGAGAATGGTCCGCCATCCGCTCTGGGCAGCCGTCGGCCGGACCCAGGCGGAGAGCGTCATCCCCGTGGTCAGGTTTACCGTGGCCGAGCTCGCGACCCGAACAACGCTGTTGGTCCCGTTGAAGCTCAGGGCGTTGCCGTAGCGCCCCTGTGTCGTCCACGTGGCGCCCGTGATCGTCCCGCCGTTCCCCTTACCCGAGGCATCGGCCGTGGTCGTGCCGATCCCCTCACTGAACCCCCACGCGCCGACCAGACCCGAGTTCGCGGGCGGCGGCGGGGGCGGCGGCTCGGCGCCGCCCATGGTCACCATCTTGGCGACCGAGGGCACGCCGTTGGCGTCGATGATGAGGAGCATGTAGACGCCGGGCGGGGCGATGTTGACGTTCGCGGGCGCGGTCGCGGTCAGGGAGCCGGTCCCGGCGGTGAAGGACAGCGGCACATAGCGCTGTTCCATGTTGACCGAGTGAGTTACGGCGCCCAGACGGACGAGCGCGACCTTGCGGATCGCGGCGGCGTTGGGAGTGTCGATCTGGAAGGTTGTGTCGTGGTCGGCGGTGGCGGGCGCGCCGGTGATCTCCGGGCGCGGAGCGAGCTCACCCGAGCCGTCGGCCTTGTACAGGTACGGTGGCGTGAATACCTGCGCGTTCTTGGCCAGGTAGCCGACTTCGTCGCACTCACCGCAGATGCCCCCTCCCGAGGACAGCACGCGCCCGTCGGGCAACAACAACGCCGTCGAGTGGTATTGCCGCGTCGCCTGTTCGGCCGCCATCGTATGCCACGGCCCCGTGGGGGGGTCCAGCGCTCGGCGGTGTAGACCCCGTTGTTCAGGTCGACAAGGCCCGCACCGGAGGAGTTGCCACCGGTGGCGAGCACGCTGCCGTCGGCGAGCAAGGTGAGGTTGTGTTGGCGGCGACCCCTGGCCATCGGGACGGTCGCGGACACCTGAGGCGTCGCGCCGTTGATGTCCACGACGCGGGCGTCCGCGCTGGAGCCGCCGCCGCCGGCGACCAAGATCTTTCCGACGTCGAACAGCGCGTGGCTGCCGTAGCTACGGTTGATGCCGTCGCGCTGGCCGAGGCTCTGCCACGCGCCCGTGCCGCTGGTATTGAGCTCGCGCATCGTTTGATCTGGGCCCGCGTAGAACGCGCGGCCGTCGGGCGCCGCGTGGACCCACGGATACAGCGGCAGGTTCAGCGCGGCCGTGCTCAGCGACCGCAGGGTCCCGCCGGTCGTGCGCACTTCCGGGACGTCGGGTCCGCCCTCGGTGATCAGCATCTCGCCGTTGCTTAGCGGTGTGACCGTCGGATACCAGCGCTCCGCTGCCATGTTCGGGCCAAGGCTCCACGTGTTCGTCTGGTGGTTGAACACGTGCGTTTGGACGATCCCGGCCAGCCCCGAGTTCTTGTTCCCGCCCGCGAGGAACAGCGTGCCGTCGCTGAGGTGAGCCAGCCCGCTGCAGAAGACGTTGTAGCCCATGCTGACCGTGGCGGGCGTGTGGGTCCCGGTCTGCGGATCCCAAACCGTGGCCCGGGTGAACGTATGGTCCGGAAACGTCTCGGTGGCTCGGTCGCCGACCGAGTCGTAGGCCAGCACCTTGCCGTTGGCCAGCAGCGCCGCATGCACGCCTACGACTGGCCAGTTGACCAGCGGGCCCCAGCTGCCGACCTCGTGCTCGTTCCCTGCGACCGCCGCTTCCGCCGCTAGGGCGTCGGTTGCGGTGGCCGTGCTAGTGCGCCGCGCGAGGGCCCGCTCCATGGCCGAGTCATGAGCAACGGTGTCCTCCGCCATGTGCCCGCGGGCGGTCGTGAACGAACTTGGGTGACCAAGCGTGCTTGCGGGTGCAGCGACGGCTGCGACGGATGCCACGATCGCTGCGGATAAGACGAGTTGCGTGCGACGTGGGGTGATGAGTCACAGTAGTCCCCCGGGAGGGGTACGCCGCACGGTTAAACATGATTGCTACGAATTTCATCCTCGAGCACGCCCAGCTGCTCGACAGCCTGGATGGAACAGGCGCGGCCGCGCGGGGGAGCGGGGTCGGACAGTCCGACTCCGCCCGCCAGCTCCGTGGGTGGTCTCCGCGCTGCTCAAACGCTCGATGCTCGCGGAGGGATGCCGCACGCTGAGCGAGCCCCGCAAGGTCATGGAGCGCGCCGGCGGTCGTCAGGCCCTTCGCGCCAGTCCGGGTGGGTTCTGGACGTTTGAACTGTAGGAATGCCCGAAAACGGCCGATGAACTGATCAGTTTCCAATGTCGCTCCGACCGACCGAACGCGCATCGAATGAACCGCGGGCACACGCGGCATCACCGCTTCAAGCCCAGCCGGCTCCAGCCGGGGAGAGCGCGTCGGGCAACGGCGTCGGACCGCTCCGGCGGCCGGACTCGCGCCTCTCATACGCTGCTCATGACGTGCCACCGCCGCGGTGTCCCGTCTCGATCATCTGCGTCTTCAACGATGTGTCTGTGCGCGAACAGTGCCTCGATCGCTCGATCGAGCGCCACCGCTCCGAGGTCGACGACCTCGACTACGTCCTGATCGACAACCGCGACGGATCGATCCCGTCCGCAGGCGCCGCCTTCAACGCCGCGGCGTCGCAGGCCCGCCACGATCATCTCGTGTTCGCGCACCAGGACGTCGTGTTGCACTCGCTGACGGCGCTCGAGCGGGCCGCGGCGTCAGCTGGAGCGCGACCAAGGCATCGGGCTCGTGGGAGCCTTCGGCGTCGATCGCGCAGGACGGTTCGTCGGCCGCGTGCGCGACCGCGTGGTCCTGATCGGCGAGCACACCGACGGACCCGCGGACGTCGACACCCTCGACGAGGTGCTGTTCATCATCCCGCGCCGCGTCTTCGACCGCGAGCGGCTGTCGGAGGCGCCGGAGTTCGCATGGCACGCGTACGCCGTCGAGTACGGCCTGCGCGTCCGCCGGGCCGGACTGCGCGTGTGCGCGGTCAACGTGCCGCTCACCCACAACAGCCTGGCGGTCAATACCGATGAACTCGACGCCGCGTATGCCGGGCTCGTCCGGGCGCACCCCGACGCGCTGCCGGTGCGGACGCCGAACGGGCTCGTCACCCGCAGCGCCCGCGCCCGCCGCCGCGGCACGCTGACCGCGCGGCACGGCTGGCGGTTGCGCTGGCTCCGGGAGTCGGTCGACGCGCACGCGGGACGCCGCGCGCTCGGCGGCGGCGAGTGCGTGCTGGGTGACGTCCGGTGGTGCGTCGACGACCTACTCGCCGGCGGCGCCGATCCGCTGCTCATCGTCAACCTGGACCGCGACTTGACGTTCGACGACGACCGTCCCGGCCCGCTCGCGCTCAAGCGGCTCGAGCACGAGCTGCGCGTGACGTCGGGCGGATTGGACAGCGCCTTGGATGCGATCCGGACGGGTCGCGGCGGTGCCAGCGTTCTGCTCAGCGGCCTGGACATCTGCGACCTGCGGGCGCTGGCACCGCACGTCCCGCCCGCGCAGCGCCTGCTCGGCTACCGCCGCGAGGTCGGGTACTGGCTCCTCGTCGGCCCGAGCGTGCAGAGCGCGGCGGCGCGGCTGCGTTCCGCGAGGTCGACGCCGCTGGGCATGGGGCAGGACACGGCGTGACGGCGGTCCACGCCGCTACGGGCGAGCGGGATGGCGCCGGCGATCACGGGTGGACCGAAAACCGGCCTCCGCGGCGCGGGCTGCCGCGGCTCGGGCTCGGCGAGGCGTGGCGGCACCGCGACCTCGGCATCGTGCTCGCACAGCGCACGCTCAAGGTGCGCTATCGGCAGACACTGCTTGGCGTCGGATGGGCGCTGCTGCAGCCGCTCGCCGGGCTGGTGATCTTCACGTTCGTCTTCGGTCGACTCGCGAAGCTGCCGTCGGACGGGCTCCCGTACGCGGTGTTCGTGTATCCCGCGATGTGCCTGTGGAGCTACGTCTCGACGTCCGTCACGGCAGCGGCCCTCGAACTGCCGCAGAACCCGCACCTCGTCACGCGGGTGTACTTCCCTCGCCTCCTGTCGCCCGCGGCGGCTGTCGTGCCGGGACTCATCGACTTCACCGTCGCGCTCGCGCTCACCGCGGTCCTGTTCGTGGTGTACGAGGTCGCGCCCGGGCCGCAGGTTCTGCTCGTCCCGCTGTGGATGGCCGCGGCAGCGATCGTCGCGTTCGGCGTCGGCACCTGGCTTGCCGCGATCAACGTGAAGTACCGCGATGTGCGGCAGGTCCTGCCGTTCCTCCTGCAAACGTGGTTCTTCCTGAGTCCGATGGTATTTCCCTCCTCGCTCGTGACCGGCGACTGGCGCACGGTCTACGCGCTCAACCCACTCGTCGGGCTGATCGACGGCCTCCGCTGGTCGCTCGTGGGCGGTTCTCCACCGCCGCTCGCGGACCTTGCCTCGCTCGGGAGCGCCGTCGTGATCGTGGTGGGCGGGCTGTACTACTTCCGCTCGGTCGAGAATCGTTTCGCGGACGTGATCTAGTGCGCAACTCCATCGAGGTCGCGGGGCTGGGCAAGCGCTACACGGTCGGCGGGCGAGCGGGGGCGATGCTGCTCACCGAGGTCATCGCGAACCGGATGCGCGGCCGCGGTGCCGCCAAGGGCGGGGACTTCTGGGCGCTGCAAGACGTCTCGTTCAGCGTGGGCGACGGTGAACTGGTCGGCATCATCGGCCGCAACGGTGCAGGCAAGACCACGCTGCTTAGGATCCTCGCGCGCATCACGACGCCGACGGCCGGCGTCGCCCGTGTCCGCGGCCGGCTCAGCGCCCTGCTCGACGTCGGCACGGGCTTCCACGACGAGCTCACGGGGCGAGAGAACGTGTTCCTCAGCGGGGCGATACTCGGCATGTCCCGCAACGACGTCCGCGCGCGCTTCGACCAGATCACCGACTTTTCGGGGGTCGAGCGGTTCCTCGACACGCCGCTCAAGCGCTACTCCGCGGGAATGCGGCTGCGCCTGGCGTTCGCCGTTGCGGCGCACCTCGAGCCCGATGTCCTCGTCATCGACGAGGCGCTCGCCGTCGGCGACGCGGAGTTCCAGCGCCGCTGCATCGGCAGGATGGAGGACCTGCAGCGCTCCGGCCGCACGGTCGTCTTCGTGTCGCACGAGCTGGGTGCGATCGGGCGCCTGTGTGACCGCACCCTTTGGCTCGATCAGGGTCGCGTCGCCTTCGACGGGCCCACGCACGAGACGCTGCGGCGGTACTTCGACGCCGTCGGCCGGATCGACGCCGGTCGCGTGGAACTGGAGATCGATCCGCACCTGCCCGTGGCCTTGACGAGCGTGTGGATCACGGGCGAGGACGGTGCGCCGATCACCGAACCGACAAGGCACGGCGGGGTCGGCCTGCGGCTGCGGGTGCAGGTGCGAGAGCGGATCCCCGGTCTCGACGTCGGCTTCTACATCGCGAACTCCACGGGCCTGCGCGTGCTCGAGGACACGCTTCGCGTCGCAGACCCGGCGTCAGGGCTCGGCAGCTCACCGGGCGAAGCGGAGGTCGCCGTCACGCTCCCGGGCGTGCTGCGAGCGGACGACTATCTCGTCGGCATCTACATCTATGCGGGCCACGATTACTACGTTGTCGAGGAACCACTGCGCTTCCGCGTCTCTCCGGCTCAGGGGGAGTCCGACGACGGGATCCGTCCCGCGGTGCGGCCGCGGCTGAGCTGGTCGGTCGCGGCGGTCGCGGGCTGACGCCGTGAGTCGCCGCCTGCTCATCATCCCGTCCTGCAAGGGGGGGCGGAGGTGAGGTGCCGATGAGCGGCGGCGCGGCCCTGCGCGCCGCCCGCCGCACGCGCCGGCATCCGCGGCCTTGGCAGTTCGACTATCTGCATCTGCGGCGGCTGCTGGACGACCTGCGGCCCGCGCTGGCGACGCTGGCCGAGCCGGGCGGCGTCGTCCTCGACGTGTTCTGCGGCAGCCGACCCTACGACGACCTGTACGCGCCGGGCGTTCGCGTCGTCGGGCTCGACATCGACGACCGCCACGGCGTGGCCGACCTCGTCACGACCGAGTTCCTGCCCTGTGCCGACGGCAGCTACGACGGCATCGCCTGCATCGAGGCGTTCCACTACGTCGCCGACCCGGCGCACGGCGTCCGCGAGCTGCGGCGTGTCGTCAAACCCGGCGGACACGTGCTCGTGGCCGTGCCCGTGATGTGGGAGTACGACCGCCACATCGTCGAGCACCGCTACACGTCGGGCTCGCTACGGCAGCTGTTCGACGGCTGGGAGGATGTCGTCGTCGTCGAGAACGGCGGGCGGGCCGTCTCCTGGGCGCTGCTCACCGGCACGCTGCTGCGCGCCTGCGAGGAGGAGCTCGGCCGTCGCTTACCGCGCCCCGCCGTGTGGGCCTCGTTCGCCCTACTCTACGTCGGCCTGAACTGCGTGGGCGCGGTGCTCGACGCCATCGAGCAGCGCCACGGGCATCCGCGCCACGTGCTCGCGCCGAATATCCTGCTCACTGCCAGGCGGCCGGCCGATGGCTGAAGCCGTGTCCGTCGTGATCCCGACGCGCGACCGGGCGCACATCGTCGTTGACACCGTGCGTCTGACGCTCGGCCAGCGGCACGTCGAGATCGAAGTCATCGTCGTCGACGACGGTTCGCGCGATGGTACGGCGGAGGCGCTCCACGCGCTCGGCGACCGACGCGTCACCGTGTTGCGCAACGCGTCCAGCCATGGCGTGGCAGGTGCGCGCAACCGCGGGATCGAGCGAGCGGCGCATCCCTGGATAGCGTTCCTCGACGACGACGACCGCTGGAGCCCGGACAAGCTGCGCGTGCAGCTCGATCGCGCCCGGGTGGAGGATGCCGACTTCGTCTACACCGCCGGACTGGCGGTCGCAGCCAGCGACGGGCGGGTGCTCTGGACGTCCCCGGCATTCACGCCCGAGGAGCTGCGACGCGAGATTCGCAGCCGCAACGTCGTCTTCGCGGGCTCATCGAACGTGGTCGCGCGCACCGAGCTCCTGCGGCGTCTCGGTGGCTTCGACGAGTCGCTTCACCACATCGCGGATTGGGATCTTTGGATTCGCCTGACCGAGGCGGGGCGGGCGGCCGCGTGCCCCGAACCGCTGGTGGCGTACGTCGTGCACGAAACGAACATGCACCGGACCGCGATCGCCAGTGCGGGGCGCGAGGGCCGCCTACTGCGCGCCAAGCACGCGCACAGCAGCCTGCCGGGCCGGTTCGATCCCGTCGTCTTCCGCGGATGGATCGCCGAGGGTCACGACCACTCAGGGCGATCCGGGCGCGCCGCGTTCACGCACGCCGTCACGGCCCTGCGCCACCGCAGCCGGCCCGATGCGCGGCGCGCGGTGGGCTCAGCGCTGCGCGCCGTCGGCCTCCGAAGCGCGCACCGCGCCTCAAATTCCGACGGCTCCGCGCCGGACTGGCTATCGAGCTACCCATAGCTCGGACGCCACGGCCAGCTCGAACGAGCTGGGGTCCTCGAGCAGAAGCTCGGCGCGACCGAGCAGCAGCCGATCGGATTGCGCGGTGATCGACCGGCCCGGGCCCGCGAAGCCGTCGGCATAGCCGGCGGCTCGGGCTGCGGCGGCGACGCGCTCGTCGGCGCGTCCGTGCGGATAGGCGATGGTCGTCAACGGACGGCCCGCGGCGGCCTCGAGCGCGGCCCGCCCCTCGTCCAGGGCCCGCGCGAGCTCGTCGTCCGTGAGCTCGGGCAGCGGACGGTGGTCGCGCGTATGGAACCCGATTTCGAAGCCGGCCCGCGCCAGCGCTTGGACCTGCGGTCGAGTCAGGCGGTATGCCGGCGGGTCGTCGCCGATCAGCTCCGATAGCGCCCGGGCCACGGCGGCGCGCGCCTCCGCCGGCAGCCGCTCGACGTCCGCGGCGAGGCCGGCCAGCGACTGCTCGGCGGGCGCCGGGAGGCCCACCGATCGAGCGGCCGGCCGTGGGTCCAGGCCGCGGTCCGACGCCGCCTGCAGGCGCTGCCACCAGAACCCGTGCGATCGGTCGAGCCCCGCCCCGGTGAGGAAGAACGTGGCCGGACAGGCGAAGCGCCGAAGCAGCGGTGCGGCCACGTCCAGATGGCTCGCGAGGTCGTCGTCGAAGGTGACCGCGATCGGAATCCTCCGGCCGCGGCGGCGCGCGAGCAGCGCGCGCTGGAGGCGCGACGCCGGCACGAGCTCGTACGAGCGTCGCAGGTGACGCAGATGGCGCTCGAGTGCGGCGGCCGTGATGCCTGGCAGGACCTGCTCTTCCGTCGGCGGCACACGAAAGGTCTGGTGGTAGACGAGCGCACCCGCGACGCCGGCCGGCGACATCCGCAGCCGCCAGCGCAGGACGGCCGCCAACGTCCGGCGCCACGCCGCACCGAGGCGGCGCCGCACGACCATGCGACCGGCAGCGGGCCGGGCCGGCGCGCTCAGGCGTTCCGCCCCCCCGGCCGTCGGCGTGCGCCCGGCGGCGAGTCGACCGATCTCGGCGCTCAGCCGGCGGTGCGAGCCGGTCGCGTCGAACTGCTCCTGCACGCGGCGCCGTCCACCCTCGGCGATCCGCTGGGCGAGGCCGCGCTCACGGCGGAGGCGGACCACCGCCGTGGCGAGCGCGGCCGGGTCGCCCGGTGCGACCAGCAGGCCGCTCATCTCGTCGGAGACGACGTCGGGGATGCTTCCCATGCGCGCCGCGACCACGGGCGTCCTGAGAGCCATCGCCTCCATGAGCACGAGCGGGGTGACCTCGCCGGCCGGAAGCAGCAGCGCATCCGCGGCCAGCAGCACGGCGGCGACGTCGGAGGTCGGCCCCGCGAAGCGCACCTGCCGCGAGACCCCGAGCTCGCGCGCCTGCGTACGGACCTCGGCGGCGTAGGCGCGGTCGGCCTCCAGGCCGACGATGGTCAGCTCCGCCTCCAGCCCCCGGTCGCGCATCGCGCGGACGGCCGCGACCGCGAGGTCCTGGCGCTTGCGGCGGTCCACGGTGCCGACCACCACGAGGCGGACCGGATCGGACGCGCACGGCTCACGCGGCGCCGGATCGCGCGGGATCGGGATGCCGACGGGATTCGGCAGGACCTTCGCGCGTGCGCCGTCTAATGCCTGGGCGATCCACGGCGAGATCGCGACGACCGTGTCCGCCAGCGCTCCGTGTACGTGGAACAGGCGCCTGGCGGCGGCGGACGTCGGCGCCTCCTGAGCGTGCACGATCACGGGAACCCGTGCCAGCCGAGCACCGAGGACGGGGGCCACCAGCACCGTGCTGTTGACGACGACCACATCGATCCGCTGCCGGCGCACGAGCCCGGCGAACCGCACGGCGTCCGGAACGGCGCGGCCGATCTGCAGCGCCCACCGGCGGCGCGACGCACCCCAGAGCGGAAGGCAGGTCGGAGCCGCGGACGACCGCGGTGGCGACGTCGGCGAAGGCGGCGCGCAACGGCCCCGCTCCGACCGCGACCACGAGGTCGTACTCGGGGCGTAGCGCACGCGCCTGGCCGAGCGCGACGAGCTGCGCGCCCCCGCGCTGGGCGCTGTGCACGGTCATCAGCACCCGCTTCGGTCGACGCGGAGCTGCTTGGTGGGCGCGAGCCGGCATGCGACGATCGTGGACGATACGGCCACCGCGCCCGCTCTCCGGCGCGCCCGGGATGGCGAGACCGTCTGCGCGTCGCCATAGAGTCGGGTCGGGACAGGAGCTTCGGCGTACCCCCGAGCCTCTACCCGGCATCGGTGAGGCAGCTCGCGCGCTCACCGACTTCCTCGCGATCAACGTCAACTCGATTTCTCCAGCTCGGCCTCAGACAGCGACAACGCGACAGTTGCTGGGGGCAGCAAGCTCCATCTTCCGCACGTCAGGCGGCTCGGGACACCGCCGCGGTCGTCGCCTACCTCCAGGTCCACCGGCACTAGAACCGCGAGCGCCGATGGACGGGCGCTCCGCCCGAGCCGGGTCAGGGCGGAATCCCAGTCGAGGACTGACGCGCCCGGCAGGATTTGAACCTGCGGCCTTCCGCTCCGGAGGCGGACGCTCTATCCACTGAGCTACGGGCGCGAGTGCGGTTGAGTGTAGTCCCGGCATGCTCATCGCCGTCATCTCCGACACGCACATGCCGCGCGGTGCGCGCCAGCTCCCGGACGCGTGTGTCGAGCGGATTGCGGCGGCCGATCTACTGCTGCACGCGGGGGACGTGATGACGGTCGAGGTGCTCCGCGAACTGGAGGCGATCGGCCCGCCGCTCGCCGTCGTGCACGGCAACATGGACACCGCCGAGCTGCGCCGGCTCCTTCCGGCCGAGCGCGTGGTCGAAGCCGGCGGCGCCCGGATCGCAATGCTCCACGACGCCGGCCCGCGCCGCGGCCGCCTCGACCGGATGCGCCGCCGCTTCGGCGACCGAGCGGACGCCGTGGTCTTCGGCCACTCCCACCTGCCGCTCCACGAGCGCGCCCGGGACGGATTCCAGATCTTCAATCCCGGCAGCCCGACCGAACGCCGTCGCGCCCCCACGCACACGATGGGAATGGCGCGTGCGGACGGCCACACGCTCGATTTCGAGCTGATCGAGCTGATACCGTATACGGCATCATGACTCCGGCAGAGCTGGTCCGCACGACACGCGAGCGCAAGCGCCTCAGCCAGCGCCGATTGGCGCTGCGCGCGGGGACGAGCCAGAGCGCGATCGCCCGCATCGAGCGCGGGGACGAGGAGGTCACTTGGCCGCGGCTGCGCGCGCTGATGATCGCCATGGGCGAGGAGCCCGAGCTTTCGTCCCGGCCCGTGGCGAGCCGCTACGACGCGGCCGACTTGATCGCCCAGCGCGGCACGTCTCCGACGGCTCGCCTCGAAAGCGGCCTGGCCTTCGACAAGCTCGTAAGCGAGCTGGCTGCGGCCGCACCGCAGAGAACCCGTGGCCGAGCCGCCTGAGGTCCCGTTCGACCCGCGTCAGATCCTCACCACTCTGGCCGATCACCGCGTCGACTTCGTGGTCGTGGGAGGGGTGGCGGTCCAGGCGCATGGCCACGGGCGCGGCACCCGGGACCTCGATGTCATCCCGCGCCCGGATCTGTTGAACCTGAGCAGGCTCGGAGAGTCACTCGCCGCACTCGGGGCCCGTCTGCTGCGCGCGGACAGGCCGGTCGACGTCACCGATCCACAGCTCCTGAAGCGGGCGCCGCTGGTGCCGCTCATGACCGTGTACGGCCGGCTCGACCTCCTCAACATTTCGCTTACGAGCGGCGCTCCGCGCTCCTACGACGAGCTTCGCGAGCGGGCCTTCGAGGCCAAGATCGATGACCGCACGGTGCTGGTCTCGGGACTCGACGACCTCATCCGCATGAAGCGTGTCGCTGGACGAGAGGTTGACATCCAAGACATCGGCGCCCTCACCCGCGACGACGAAGAGCTCGAGCGCGAGGCGCGCGAGTCAACATAGGCGGCCATGGACCTCGACGTCCTCTTCGTCGGAACCGCGGGTGCCGCGCCGTCGGCTCGCCGCGGGCTGCCCGCAACCGTCGTCCGGCGTGGGGGCGAGCGGCTGCTGTTCGACTGCGGGGAGGGCACGCAGCGACAGCTGATGCGCTCGATTGGGCTGGTCGACTTCGAGGAGGTCTTCCTCACCCACTACCACGCCGACCACGTGCTCGGGCTCCCCGGAATGCTCAAGTCGTTCGCCCTGCGACGGCGCGAGCGTCCCCTGACGATCTACGGCCCGCCCGGCCTCGGCTCGTTCTGGCGCCTGCTCGACCCGATCGTCGGCCGTCTGCCTTTCAAGGTCACGCTCCAGACCATCGCCCCGAACGACGAGCTCCAGCGCGACGGCTACCGGCTCGCCGCCTACGAGGTCGACCACCGCGGGCTGGCGCTCGGCTACGCCATCGTCGAGCGCCCGCGCCCCGGCGTGTTCGACCCCGCCCGCGCTCAGAGCCTCGGCGTCACGCCCGGCCCCGATTTCGGCCTGCTGCAGCGCGGCGAGACGGTGGACGGCGTGCGCCCCGATCAGGTCATGGGCGAGCCGCGCCGCGGCCGCAAGCTCGTGCTGACGGGCGACACGGTGCCCTGCGAGATGACGCGCCTCGTCGCGTACGAGGCAGACCTCCTCGTGCACGAGGCAACCCTGCTCGAGGACGAGGCCGAACGCGCCCGGGAGACCCGCCACTCCACGGCGCTCGGCGCCGCCGAGCTTGCCGCCGCGGCGCGCGTGACCATGCTCGCGCTCACCCACGTGTCGCCCCGCTACGCCGGCCGCGAGCTGCAGGAGGAGGCCCGCCCGGCGTTCGAGAACACCGTGGTGCCGCGCGACTTCGACCGCATCGAGCTTCCGTTCCCCGAGCGCGGCAAGCCGGTGCTGGTGAAGGCGTCGGAGCGCCCCCCCGAGCGCGTGGAGAGCGCCGCGCCCGACCCGGTGCCCTGAGTGCTCTACGCCGGCACGAAGGTCTCGAGCGCCCGCACGGTCTCGTCGAGGCGCTCGACGAAGAAGAGGTGGCCGGCGCCGACCACCACGTAGAGCAGCGAGTCGGGGATGCGCTCGTGGAGGACGTGGCTGCTCGCTGCCGGGATCACCTGGTCGTCGTCGCCGGTGAGGATGAGCGTGTGGCGTTCGATCCGAGGCAGCCGGTCCCAGGTGTCGTGCGAGAGCGCCGCCGCGATCTGGGCCCGGTAGCCCTCACGGTCCTGCACGTCGCGCGCCTTCTTCTCGACGAATCCGTCGAGCAGCGTCGAATCCACGCTCCGAGCGAAGGCGAACGGCGCGAGCGCGCGCATGCGCGTCTCCCAGTCGTCCGTGTCCATTGCGAAGGCCCGGCCGGTCTCGCGCGGCATGGGGGCGGCGTGGCGGACGCCGCAGTGCGTGCAGCCGAGCACGAGCCGGTCCACCCGGTCTGGGCGGGTGAGCGCTATCTCCTGGGCGATCATGCCGCCGAGCGACATGCCGAAGACGTCGGCGCGCTCGATCCCAAGGTGGTCGAGCAGTGCGACCGCGTCGGCCGCGAGCGAGGCCGTGCTGTAGGGGCCGGGCGTGACGGTCGACTGTCCGCTCCCGCGGTTGTCGAGGGCGATCACCCGCCGCGACTCGCCCAGCCGCTCGGCGAGCGGAGCCCAGTCGCTCGCGACAGCCGGGATGCCGGGAACGAGCAGCAGCGGCCTTCCGGAGCCGCGCTCCTCGTAGTACAGCTCGAGACCGTCGAGCCCCGCGGTGGGCACAAGTGTTAGGTACCCAGGCGGCGGGCTCAGCCCACGGGCGCCATCGGCCCGCACGACTCGATGTCGCGCAGCAGCTGCTCGGCGCGGTCCGGGCCCCAGCGGCCCGTGCCGACCAGGTCGCCGGCAAGCTCGCCCACCCGTGTGAGGCCGTCGCGGGCCTCGTCGCTCCAGGCGCGCTCGTCGCAGAAAAGCAGCGCGTCGGCGGCCTCCCTGACGAGCGCGCATTCGGCCGGCGTGAGAGCGTCGGGGCCGTCGTCCTTGACAGTCCGCATCAACCGACCGTACGCCTTTGCGCGCTCGGAGGTCACCGTGTGCCCAGGTTAGCGGTGGCCGGGCGCGGTGTCCCGGCCCGCCCGGACGTGATCGTCCAGCGCAGGTGCTAGGTTGCATACCGGTTCCTTTTAACCCGGTCCGGTGAGGCCAGGAAGGGGCAGGACTTGAACGAGAAGACGGTCCTCGACCGAGAGGACGTGCGGCGGACGCTGGTGCGGATCGCCCACGAGATTGTCGAGAAGACGGCCGGCTCGCCGTCTCCCACCCGCCTCGCGGTCGTCGGAATCCACCGCCGCGGCGCCGTGCTGGCCGCGCGCCTGCGTGAGCTGGTGGCCGAGCTGGTCGGCGAGCCGGTGCCGCTCGGCGACATCGACATCAGCTTCTACCGCGACGACCTTGCGCGCCGCGACCCCCCCGCCCATCCGGTCGTGCACGCCTCGCACATCGACTTCCCGGTCGAAGGCACCACGATCGTGCTCGTGGACGACGTGCTCTACACGGGCCGCACGGTGCGCGCCGCCATCGACGCCCTGTTCGACTACGGCCGGCCCGCGCGGGTGCAGCTCGCCGTGCTCGCCGACCGCGGCCACCGCGAGCTGCCCTTCCGGCCCGACTACGTCGGCAAGAACCTGCCCACCGCGCGCGGCGAGCGCGTGAACGTGCGAGTGGAGGAGATAGACGGCCTCGACGAGGTCGCGATCGCCGAAGGAGTGCCCACATGATGCGCCACCTGCTCTCAGTCGACGACCTCACCCGCGAGGACATCGAGCACATCCTCGGCCGCGCCGCCAGCTTCGCCGAGGTCTCCGGCCGCGAGATCAAGAAGGTCCCCACGTTGCGCGGCCGCACCGTGATCAACCTCTTCTACGAGGCCTCCACCCGCACGAGCTCGAGCTTCGAGATTGCCGCCAAGCGCCTGAGCGCCGACCTGGTCTCGGTCAAGTCGAGCGGTTCCGCGGTCGACAAGGGCGAGTCGCTGAAGGACACAATCCAGACGCTGTCCGCCTACGACCCGGCGGCGATCGTCATCCGCTCGCCGCAGGCCGGGGCCGCCGCGCTCGTCGCCCGCTGGAGCCGGGCGGCGGTGATCAACGCCGGCGACGGCAAGCACGAGCACCCGACCCAGGCGCTGCTCGACCTCTACACGCTGAAGCGGCGCGTGGGCGCGCTCGAGGGGCTGCGGGTCTGGATCGTCGGCGACGTGCTGCACAGCCGCGTCGCCCGCTCCGGGATCCTCGCCTTCTCGCGCATGGGCTGCGAGGTCACGGTGTGCGGGCCGCCCACGCTCGTCCCGCGCGGGATCGAGGCACTCGGCTGCGAGGTGCGCACCACGCTCGACGAGCTCGACACCGCCGACGTCGTCTACGCGCTGCGCATGCAGCACGAGCGGATGACCGGGTCGTACGTCCCGTCGCTGCGCGAGTACGCCGCCCAGTACCAGATCGACGGTCGGCGGCTCGGCCCCAACCAGCTGCTGATGCACCCCGGGCCCGTCAACCGAGGCGTCGAGCTCGCTTCGGACGTGATCGACTCGCCCCAGGCCCTGATCGTCGAGCAGGTGGAGTCGGGCGTGGTGGTGCGGATGGCTGTGCTCTACGAGCTGCTTGCCGGGCGCGGAGCGCCGGCCGGCGTGCCGGCCCTCTCGACGACGGAACCGCAGCCGGCGTGAACAGGGTCGACGCTCAGGGCCGGCCGCGAGGTCGAGCTGGACCGCGCTCCGGTGCGGCCGGCCACGGTGCTCATCCGCGGCGCCCGGGTGCTCGACCCGCGCGCCGGGCTCGACGGCCGGGCCGACCTGCTGATCCGGGACGGGCAGGTCGCCGAGCTGGGCGACTCGCTCGCCGCGCCGGAGGGCGCCGAGACGATCGACGCCGAGGGCCTGCACGCCTTCCCCGGCTTCGTCGACCCGCACGTGCACCTGCGCACGCCCGGCCGGGAGGACGAGGAGGACCTCGACTCGGGCACGCGCGCGGCCGCAGCCGGGGGCTACTGCGCGATCCTGGCCCAGCCCAACACCGCGCCGGTCGTGGACTCGGCGCCGGTGCTGCGCTCGCTGCGCGAGCGGGCGCGGGCCGAGGCGCGCATCCCGAGCGGCTTCCTCGCCGCGATCACGGTCGCGCAGCGCGGCGAGCGGCTGACCGAGATGGCCGAGCTGGCCGACGCGGGGGCGGCCGGCTTCACCGACGACGGCCTCCCCGTCCGCTCCGCGGGCGTGATGCGCCAGGCGCTCCAGTACCAGCGCCTCGCCGGCCGGGTGCTGGCGCTGCACGAGGAGGATCCCTCGCTGTCGGGGGACGGCGCGATGCACGAGGGCGAGGTGTCGGCGCTGCTCGGGCTGACGGGGATCCCGTCGGTGTCGGAATCGGTCCAGGTGGCGCGCGACTGCTCCCTCGCCGCCTACGAGGACGGCCGCATCCACGTGCAGCACGTTTCGGCGCGCGAGACGGTCGAGGCGATCGAGCGGGCGAAGGCGGCCGGCACCCAAGTGACGTGCGAGGCCACGCCCCACCACCTCACCCTGACCGACGAGGCCGTTCGCACGCTCGACACCAACCTCAAGATGAACCCGCCGCTGCGGGCCGAGGCGGACCGCCAGGCGCTGATCGAGGCGCTGCGCTCCGGCGTGATCGACTGCGTGGCCACCGACCACGCCCCTCACGCGCGCGAGGAGAAGGAGCAGCCGTTCGAGCTGGCGCCGATGGGGGTCACGGGGCTCGAGACCGCGTTCGCCGCGCTGCACACCGAGCTGGTGCTGCCCGGCCTGATCGATCTCGGCCTGCTGGTCGAGCGGATGACCGCCGGCGGCGAGCCGTTCGGGCTTCCGGTGCCGCGCATCGAGCCGGGCGCGCCGGCGAACATCTGCCTGGCCGACCTCGACGCCGAGTGGGAGGTGGGCGAGGCCGGCTACGAGAGCCGCTCGGCCAACTGCGCGTTCGCGGGCAGGCGTCTCACGGGCAGGGTGCGAATCACGATCGCCGCGGGCGCGGTGGCATATCGCGAGCGGACCTTCGCCCTGGGGGCCGTGGCGTAGTGGCGTATCTCCTGCTGGAGGACGGCTCGCGCTTCGACGGCGAGGCGGCGGGCGCTCCCGTTGAGCACATCGCTCCGGTCCGGGCCGAGCCCGGCCCCTCGCGCACGGCGGGTCTCGGTGAGGTCGTCTTCAACACGGCCATGTCCGGCTACCAGGAGGCCGTCACGGATCCGAGCTACGCCGGCCAGATCATCGTCTTCACCTACCCCCTGATCGGCAACTACGGCGTATCCAGCCCGCACATGGAGTCGGACCGCGTCCACGCGCGGGCGGTGATCATGCGCGAGGGGGTGGACCGCGAGGACGCGCCGCACGCCGAGGGCGGCTGGCTCGCCTGGCTCCGCGACTGCGGCGTGCCGGCCCTCACCGGCGTCGACACTCGCGCGCTCGTGCGGCACATCCGCGACAAGGGGGCGATGCGCGGCGGCGTGTTCGGCGACGAGGTGGCCGAGGACGCCGCCATGGAGCGGGTCCGCGCGCAGCCCTCCATGTCGGGCCTCGACCTCGCCCGGGAGGTCTCCCCGTCCGAGCCCGTCGTCCTCGAGGGCCCGGGCCCGCGCGTGATCGCCATCGACACCGGCATCAAGAGCTCAATCGTGCGCAACCTGCGCGAAAGGGGTGTGCATCTGGAGCTCCATCCGTGCCACGTCGGCGCGGACGAGCTGCTCGCTCGCGATCCCGACGCGGTCTTCCTCGCCAACGGCCCGGGCGACCCCGCCGCGCTCGACTACGTGGTGGACACCGTGCGCGGCGTGGTCGGAAAGGTGCCGGTCTGGGGGATCTGCCTCGGCCACCAGCTGCTGTGCCGCGCCGTCGGCCTCGAGACCTTCAAGCTGCCCTTCGGCCACCGCGGCGCCAACCACCCGGTGAAGGACCTCGAGACGGGCAAGATCGAGATCACCTCGCAGAACCACGGCTTCGCGGTGGTCGGCCCGGGCGGCGAGCGGACGATCGACACGGACGAGCCCGTGCGCTGGGACACCGACTTCGGCACCGCCGAGCTCCAGCAGCTCAACCTCTACGACCGGACCGTGGAGGGCCTTGTGCTGCGCGACGTGCCGGCGTCGACGGTCCAGTACCACCCCGAGGCGGGCCCCGGCCCGCACGACGCGGTTCACTTGTTCGACAGGTTCCTGGAGCGGCTCGTTGCCGCGTAGGGACGACATCAAGAAGATCCTCGTGATCGGCTCCGGCCCGATCGTGATCGGACAGGCGGCGGAGTTCGACTACTCGGGCGCCCAGGCCTGCAAGGTGCTGCTCGAGGAGGGCTACGAGGTGGTCCTCGTCAACTCGAACCCGGCCACGATCATGACCGACCCCGAGTTCGCGACGGCCACCTACATCGAGCCGCTGCTGCCGGCGCCGGTTGCCAAGGTGATCGAGCGCGAGAAGCCGGACGCGATGCTGCCCACCCTGGGCGGCGGCACCGCGCTCGACCTCGCGCGCCAGCTATCCGAGGACGGCACGCTGGGGAAGCACCGCGTCGAGCTGATCGGAGCCGACTACGACGCCATTCGCCGCGCCGAGGACCGCGACCTGTTCCGCGCCACGATGGAGCGCGCCGGCCTCCGGGTTCCCGGCAGCGCCGCCGTCAAGTCGATGCGCGAGGCCGACCGCGCCCTGCCCGAGGTGGGCCTGCCGGCGATCGTGCGGCCCGGCTTCACGATGGGCGGCGCCGGCGGCGGCATCGCCCGCACCGAGACCGAGTACCGCCAGGTGGTGGCCGAGGGCCTCGCCGCGTCGCCGATCGGCCAGGTTCTGGTGGAGGAGTCGGTGATCGGCTGGGGCGAGTTCGAGCTCGAGGTGATGCGCGACCGCAACGACAACGTCGTGATCGTCTGCTCGATCGAGAACGTGGACCCGATGGGTGTGCACACGGGCGACAGCGTCACGGTGGCGCCCCAGCAGACCCTGACCGACCGGCAGTACCAGAAGCTCCGCGACCAGGCGATCGCCGTGATCCGCGCGGTCGGGGTCGAGACGGGCGGTTCGAACATCCAGTTCGCGGTCAACTCCGAGACCGACGAGATAGTCGTGATCGAGATGAACCCGCGCGTGTCGCGCAGCTCGGCGCTGGCGTCGAAGGCGACGGGCTTCCCGATCGCCAAGATCGCTGCGCGGCTGGCGGTGGGCTACGCGCTCGAGGAGATCGACAACGACATCACGCGCAAGACGCCGGCCTCGTTCGAGCCGGCGATCGACTACGTGGTGGTCAAATGGCCGCGCTTCGCGTTCGAGAAGTTCCCCGGCGCCGACGGCGCGCTCCACACCTCGATGCAGTCGGTGGGCGAGGCGATGGCGATCGGCCGCACGTTCAAGCAGGCCTTCGTGAAGGCGATGCGCTCGCGCGAGCTCGACGTGACGCTGCCCCCGCGGGCCGACCTGCTCGACCGGCTCGAGACCCCCTCGCACGACCGCTACGAGCTGCTCTTCGAGGCCGTACGGCAGGGCCGTTCCGAGGAGGAGCTGTGCCGGCGCACCGGGATCGATCCCTGGTTCATGGCCGAGATCGCCGCGCTCGCCCGCGGCGAGGACCCCGAGGCCGGGTTGGAGCGGAGCTTCAAGGCGGTCGACACCTGCGCCGCCGAGTTCGAGGCCGAGACGCCCTACTACTACTCGGGCTGGGAGCGCCGCGCGGCGCACGAGGTGCGGCGTGGCGAGCGCTCGAGCATTGTGATCCTCGGCAGCGGTCCGAACCGGATCGGCCAGGGGATCGAGTTCGACTACTGCTGCGTGCACGCGGCGATGACCGTGCGCGAGTCGGGACGCGACGCGGTGATGGTCAACTGCAACCCGGAGACGGTCTCTACGGACTACGACACCTCCGACCGGCTCTACTTCGAGCCGCTCACGCTCGAGGACGTGCTCGGCGTGGTGGAGATCGAGCAGCCGGAGGGCGTGATCGTCCAGTTCGGCGGCCAGACGCCGCTGAAGCTGGCGCACGGCCTGGCCCAGGCGGGCGTGCCGCTGCTCGGCACACCGGTCGAGTCGATCCACCTCGCGGAGGACCGGCCGAGCTTCGGGGCGCTGCTCGGCGAGCTGGGCCTGAAGAGCCCGCCCTACGCCACCGCCTCGTCGTCAGAGGGGGCGCTCGATGCGGCCGACATCGGTGGGCTACCCGCTGCTGGTGCGGCCGAGCTACGTGCTCGGCGGGCGGGCGATGGAGATCTGCTACTCCCGCGAGGCGCTCGCGGACTACCTGCAGCGTACGAACGGCTCGGCGGGGGGTACCGGGCGCCAGGTCTTCCTGGATCGCTTCCTCGAGAACGCCATCGAGGTGGACGTGGACGCGCTCTGCGACGGCCGCGAGGTCCGGATCGGGGCGATCATGCAGCACGTCGAGGAGGCCGGCGTGCACTCGGGCGACTCGGCCTGCGTGATCCCGGCGATGTCGCTCGGCCTCGAGATGCTCGAGCAGGTCGAGCGGGCCACCGCCGCGATCGCGCTGCGGCTGGGCGTGATCGGCCTGATCAACATCCAGTTCGCCGTCTACGGCGACGAGGAGCTGTACGTGATCGAGGCGAACCCGCGCGCGTCGCGGACGGTGCCGTTCGTGTCGAAGGCGATCGGCGTTCCGCTGGCCAAGCTGGCCTGCCGGCTGATGCTCGGCGAGAGCCTCGCCGACCTGGGCTTCGATGGCGCGCCGGCGTCGCGGCACGTGTCGGTAAAGGAGGCCGTGCTGCCGTTCGGGCGCTTCCCGCGGTCCGACGCCCTGCTCGGGCCGGAGATGAAGTCGACCGGCGAGGTGATGGGCGTGGCGGCCGACTATCCCGCCGCCTTCGGCAAGGCGCAGGCCGCGGCGGGCGCCGAGCTGCCGCAGTCCGGCGCGGTGTTCATCAGCGTCACGGACCTCGACAAGCCGGCGGCCACCCAGCTCGCGGCGAGCTTCCACGACATGGGCTTCCGGGTGCTGGCCACGGGCGGCACCGCCCAGGCGATCCGGCGCATGGGGGTGCCGGTCGAGCGGATCAGGAAGCTGTCCGAGGGGTCTCCGAACGTGGTGGAGCGGATCGAGTCCGGCGAGGTGGACCTTGTCATCAACACACCCACGGGCTCCGGCGCCCGCGCCGACGGCTACGAGATCCGCCGCGCCGCGATCGGGCGCGGCGTGCCGTGCATCACCACGATGTCGGGCGCAAGCGCGGCCCAGCGGGCCATCCGGGCGAGCCGCAGCGGCGAGACCGAGGTGATCTCGCTCCAGGAGCTGCACGCCGGCAACGCGACGGTGTTCGATCGTGAGCGCAGCACCGCGCACTGAGCCGCGCACGCTGGCGCCGCCGGAGCGGCGGACGGCGCACGTGACCGGGGTCGAGCGCGTGGGCGCGTACTCCCTGATCACGGCGCTGGACGACGGCGGGCCGCCGGATCCGCGGCCGGGCCAGTTCTACATGCTCGCCGCCGCCGAGCGATGGGGCGGGGGAGGGGACGAGCGCCCCTACCTACCCCGCGCTTTCTCTCACGCGCGGGCGCGCGAGGGCCGGCTTTCCTTCCTGTTGGAGGCGGTCGGGCCTGGCACCGAGCGCCTGGCTGAGCTCCGGGAGGGGTCGGGGCTGCATCTGGTGGGCCCGCTAGGGGTCGGCTGGCGCTCCACGGAGCCCGACACCACGCCTCTGCTCGTCGGCGGCGGGATCGGGGCGGCCCCGCTGCTGTGCCTCCAAGACGAGCTGCGGGAACCGGCCGGCGCGCTCGGCGAGGCCGCTCCTGGGGAGGCCGGCGCGCTGCTGCTCGGCTTCCGCTCCGCGGCCCACGCGGAGGCGGCGTCGCTCTTCGCGGGCGAGGTCGCGGTCGCGACCGACGACGGCTCCGTGGGCCATCACGGGCTGGTGACCGACCTCCTTCGCGAGGAGCTCGACCGCGACTCCGGCCGCCACGGTCTTCGCCTGCGGCCCGCCGGCGATGCTCGAGGCGGTGCGGGCGCTCTGCGCCGAGCGCGGCGTCCCCGCTCAGCTGGCGCTCGAATCCGGAATGGCCTGCGGCTTCGGCGCCTGTTTCGGCTGCGTCGTGCCCACGAAAGCGGGCTACGTGCGCCTCTGCCTGGACGGGCCCGTGCTCGACGCCGACGCCCTGGAATCAGCCCTCTTTCCGGGGGCGGGCCATTGACCGCGACGAACGGAGCCCGGCCCGGCCCCGGCGGGCCGCTCGACCTCTGCGGCGTCCGCCTGGCGGGCCCGGTCCTGAACGGCTCCGGCACGTTCGACGCCATCGCCGCCCGGCGCGCGTTCGGCGACGCCCTGCTCGAGCGCTTCCCCTTCCATGCCTTCGTGTCCAAGACGATCACGCTCGAGCCGCGGCAGGGGAACCCGCCGCCGCGCCTGTGGGAGACCCCGGCCGGGCTGATCAACTCGATCGGGCTCCCCAACAAGGGCCTCGAGGGCTTCCTCGCGTCAGACCTGCCCGAGCTCGCCGAGCTGCCGGTGCCGCTGATCGTCTCGGTGATGGGCTTCAGCCGCGACGAGCTCGCCACGCTCGTGGAGCGCGTCGGGGAGCGCGACGAGGTGGCGCTGATCGAGCTGAACGTCTCCTGCCCGAACGTCGAGACCGGCCTGGTGATGGGCGCCGACCCGGCCGAGACTGCGCGCGCCGTCGCCGCGGTCCGCCCGCTGACCGAGAAACCGCTGATCGTCAAGCTCACCCCGAACGCGAACGAGCCCGGCGCGGTGGCGCGCGCCGCCGAGGAGGCCGGGGCGGACGCCGTATCGCTGATCAACACCCTGAAGGGCATGGCTCTCGACCCGCGGACCGCCCGGCCGTGGCTCGGCGGCACCACGGGCGGCGTCTCCGGTCCCGCGGTGCGCGCGGTCGCACTGGAGCAGGTGGCCTCGGTCGCCCGGGCCGTCGGAATCCCGTCGATCGGGATGGGCGGTATCGCCTCGGGGCGTGACGCGGCCGATTTCCTGGCCGCCGGCGCCGTCTGCGTCGCCGTCGGCACCGAGAGCTTCCGCGATCCCGGCGGCGGGTCGCCGGATTGCGGCCGAGCTCCACGGGTGAGGACAGGCGCCGCCACCCCAGACCGACCACCACCGAAACCCGTGCGGGGGACAACGGCGCCCGATTTTCTCGTAACGTGCGGAGTCTTGTGGAGTTCCGACCGACACTCCGCTTCGGGTGTCTCGAAAATCCCTGCAAACGATGCTAATACGCTCAAGCTGCCCGAACCAACCTCAAGCTCAGCTTGACGTCCAGGCGAATTCGCGACTTTTTTGCGTGTGCGGCGTCGACTCGCGCTTCTCAACGTGTACTATCGCCGCCCATGCCGGCCGCCCCTCAGTCGCCCGCCAAGACGCAGTCGGCCGGGCTCGCACCCGAGCGTTCGCTCACCCAGCGGATGGACGCCCTCAGGCGCGCCAACGAAATCCGGACCCAGCGGGCGCAGCTCAAGCGGAACCTGAAGGCCGGGCGCGAGCAGATCCACGGGCTGCTCCTGAATCCGCCCGACTACCTCCTTACGGCCAAGGTCTTCGACCTGCTGCTCGCCGTCCCGAAGTACGGGCGCGTGAAGGTGAATCGCATCCTCACCCACTGCCGCATCTCGCCGAGCAAGACGATCGGCGGGTTGTCCGAGCGCCAGCGCGACGAGCTGGTCCGCTTTTTGCGCCGATAGCACCGATTCTGGTCATCACCGGCCCCTCGGGGGTGGGCAAGGGGACGCTGATCAAGCGCCTGCTCGAGCGGGCGCCGGGGCTGCAGCTGGCCGTGTCGGCCACCACCAGGGCGCCCCGCGAAGGAGAGGTGAACGGGGTGGACTACCACTTTCTGAGCGAGGAGGACTTCGATCGCCGCGTGGGCGCGCGGGGAATTCGTCGAGCACGCCGAATATGCCGGAAACCGCTATGGGACGCTGAAAAGCGAGCTCGAGCGGCCCGCCCAGGGGATCGTGCTGGAGATCGACGTGCAGGGCGCCCGGCAGGTGCGCGAGGGCCTGCCCGAGGCGCTGCAGATCTTCATCGAGCCGCCCTCCTTCGAGGACCTCGAGCGCCGGCTGGCGGCGCGCGCCTCCGACCGGCCCGACCAGATCGAGCGCCGCCTGGCCGCCGCCAGGGACGAGCTGAGCGCCGCCGGCGAGTTCGACCACAGGGTCGTGAACGACGACGTGGAGCGCGCCCTGAAGGAGCTCGCCCGGCTTGTCGCTACCATGTTTGCCCCGTGATCAAGCCACGCCTCGACAAGCTGCTCGACCAGGTGGACTCCCACTACGCCTGCGTCCTCGTCGCCGCCAAGCGGGCCCGGCAGATCAACTCCTACTACCACAACCTCGGCGAGGGGACCTTCGACGAGTACCCGCCCCCCATGGTGGAGACGGGCTCCAAGAACTACCTGAAGATCTCCTTCGAGGAGATCGCCGCCGGGAAGATCAAGTACCGCTACCGCTAGCGAGGCGGTCAGCGTGGCCCGAATCCTGCTCGGCGTATCCGGCGGGATCGCCGCTTACAAGGCAGTGGAGCTGGTCCGCCTGGCCGCCAAGGCCGGCCACGCCGTGCGCGTGGTGCAGACCCGCGACAGCCTCGAGTTCGTCGGTCGCGCGACGTTCGAGGGGATCACCGGCGCGCCGGTGCTGGTCGGCGAGTTCGAGCGCGACCCGGCCCGCGGGGCGTTCCCCGGCGATCCGGCCCCGGGCCACGACCCCATCTCCCACCTCGAGCTGGTCGCCCGCGCGGACGTTTTCTGTGTGGCCCCGGCCTCCGCGAACACGCTCGCGAAGCTGGCCCACGGCCTGGCGGACAACCTGCTCACGAGCGCCGCCCTGGCGAGCGTGGCGCCGCTGGTGCTCGCCCCGGCCATGAACAACCGCATGTGGGAGCACCCGGCCACTCGTGCCAACCTGGACACGCTGCGCGCCCGCGGCGCCCGCGTGGTGGGCCCCGGCACCGGCTCGCTCGCCTCAAGGGGAGAGTCGGGCGTCGGACGGCTGGCCGAGCCGGCCGAGATCCTGGCGGCCATCGAGGCGACGCTAACCGTGGGCGGCCCGCTCGACGGCCTGCGGGTGCTCGTCACGGCCGGCGGCACGCGCGAGCCGATCGACTCGGTGCGCTACGTCGGCAACCGCTCCTCGGGGCGGATGGGGCTCGCGCTGGCCGAGGAGGCCGCCCGGCGCGGCGCCGAGGTGACGCTCGTCGCGGCGAATCTGAGCCTGCCCGCGCCCGCGGGCGCGTCGGTGGTGGCGGTGGAGACCGCCGCCGAGCTGCTGGAGACCACGCGCACGGCCTTCGCCGAGGCCGACGTGCTGCTGATGGCCGCCGCCGTGGCCGACTTCCGGCCCGCCGAGGCGCTCGAGGACAAGATCGTCAAGAGCGGCCGCGAGGGGCTCGCGCTCGAGCTCGAGCCGACCGAGGACGTGCTGGCCGCGCTGGCCGCGGCACGCACGGGCGGGCAGACGCTGATCGGGTTCGCCGCCGAGCACGGCGAGGGCGCGGTGGAGCGCGGCCGGGCGAAGCTCGAGCGGAAGGAGCTCGACGCGATCGTGGTCAACGACATCTCGCGCGCGGACATCGGCTTCGACGCGCCCGACAACGAGGTCACGATCGTGACCTCGACGGCCGAGCGGCACGTGCCGCTGGGCTCCAAGCGGGCCGTAGCGGCGGCGATCCTCGACGAGGTCGAGTCGCTTAGGGCCCCCGCCGACAGGCCGGGTACCTTGGAGAGGGAACGATGAGCTCCGAGGGCGCATACGAGCTGTTCCGCAAGGGGAGCGAGCTGCTCGAGGCCGGCGACTTCATGGCGGCCTCGATCCCCCTGGAGCGCGCCCGGTCGCTCGAGCCGGACAAGAGCTCGATCCGCGAGGCGCTGGGGCGGGCCTATTTCCGCTCGGCGCGCTACGAGAAGGCGGCCGAGGAGTTCGCCGCCGTCGTGGAGCGCTACCCGGTGAACGACTACGCCCACTTCTGCCTGGGCCGCTCGCTCGCGAACACCGGCCGCACCGCCGAGGCGCGCCGCCACGCCGCCCTGGCCGCGCACATGCGCCCGGATCGCAAGGACTACCAGGCGTTCCGCGAGAGGCTGCGGGCCGCATAGCGTCGCATCGCGGCGTCCTCGGTCGCTCGCCTGCCTCGGCAGGCGTCGCTCCCTGCGTCCTTGCGCTGCTCGCTCTGCGGCCCGCAGGTGCCAATCAGCCGTCGAGCGTCAGGCCGGCGGCCATCGCGTCCGGGTCGGCGACCGGTAGGCGCTGCGGCCGCCCGCTCTTGAGCAGAGGGCGGCCGCCGTCGATCGTTCCGGGGCGCCACCGGGCTCGGGTGACTCCCTCGGCGCTCAGGTCGGTCACGAGGACCCCGGTCGCGGCGGTGTCGCTCGAGTGGGCGCCGAAGACGAAGTTCCCGAGCGAGTAGGCCACCAAGCGCGGCGCCCGCGCGGCGGAGCGGCTGGAGCACGTGCGGGTGGGCGCCGATCACGAGCTGGGCGCCGGCGTCGGCGGCGACCCTCGCGAGCTCGGCCTGCTCGGCCGTCTCGTACGGCATCTTCTCGATCCCCCAGTGGAAGGTGGCCACCACGACGTCGGCGCGCTGGCGCGCGGCACGCACTGCGTCGCCAACCGTCTCCGGGGTGGCCCACGCGATACCCGGCCGTCCGCGCTCGGCCGCGAACTCCAGCGGGAGGATGTTCGAGAACCCGACGAAGGCGACCCGGAGCCCGAGCCGCTCCAGCACCTGGGGCCGCAGCGCGCGTTTCAGCCCCGCGCCTGCGCCGACCGCCCGGATCCCAAGCCGCTCCACTCCCCGCACGGTGTCGAGCATGGCGGTGGGGCCGAAGTCCCCGACGTGGTTGTTGGCCAGGTTCAGCACGTCGATCCCGGAGTGGCGCCGGAGGCCGGCCAGCGCGTCGGGAGTGCCGCGGAAGTTGTACTGCTTGGGGAAGGGCGTGCCGCGTACGGACACGGCGCTCTCGAGGTTCCCGAAGGCGATGTCGGCGCGCCGCAGCGCACGGCCGGCGCTCTCCCACGGGTAGTCCGGCGCCCTCGGCCTCGATCGCGGCGCCGGGAACGTCGCCGAGGTTGATGTCACCGACCGAGGCCAGCCGGAGCGGCCGCACGGTCACGGCGGCGGGGGGCGAGGCACCGCCTCCAGCGGCGCGGACCCGCACGCTCATCGGCGCCCGGTGCGCCCGCCACGCGGCCCTCGACGAGGAAGCGGCCCTCATCGTCGGCGCGTCCCTCGGCTGCTGCGTGCCAGCCCTCGCCGCGCCGCCGCGTCTCGAGCACCAGCTCGCCCCCGGAGGGCGCGCCGTCGCCCGCGAGCTCGATCCGGCCACCCGGCGCCACGACCGCCCGCGACGCCTCCGCGGAGAGGTCGCCGGCGCGCCGGAGCCCGAGGTCAGCACCGAGGCGAGCTGCAGGAGCACGGCCAGCGTCACCAGCGAGATCGACACCACCGCCGCCGCGGGCCCGGGCGCGCGGAGGTCGCGCCGGGGGACCGGGAGCGTAGGGCCGCGTCGCGGTCGCGTCTTCGGAGGCGCGTGGGCGTAGACGTCCACGTGCTCGGCGGCGCCCTCGAGCCCCTCGAGCTCGTCGCCCAGGTTCCACGCCGAGTCCGGGCCGGGCGAAGGCTGCGCCGGGACAGGCGACTCCCGCCGGGCCGCCGGGGTCAGCGGGCCGGGGCGTGCGTCGCTTCCGTTCGCCTCGGGCTCGGTCGCCATGTCTCCCTCCACGGCGCGCCGGCCGAGCGGCGCGCGTCTCCAGTGCTTCGCCGCGGAGCGGCGGCGTCCTGCGCGGGAGCGGCGTACTAGTGCGAGAGGCCGCGCGCGGCCACGACCGCCTCCACCACGAGGCCCAGCAGGCGATCGAGGGCGGGCTCGTCAACAGCGGACACCGGCAGATCGGCGTGCACCCAGATCTCGCGGGACTCCGTTGAGCCGAAGCGGATCTGCCGGGTCTGGCGGTTCCACCGGAGCAGCATCCAGGGGTCGAGCTCGTGTGCGGCGCCGAGCGCCGGCGCCTTGACCCTCAGCAGCCCGTCGGCGATCGAGAGGCCGACGTCGAGCGGCTCGCCGAGCGTCTCGGCGGCGATCGTCAGGCCCCACTCGGCGTGCGCCAGCCGGCGCGCGCCGCCGGGCAGGCCGCGCAGATAGTCGTTGACCACGTCGACGGCGGCCATTCGGGCAGAGTACGTGCGCGTGCGAGCGCTGGTGCAGCGGGTGAGAGAGGCGTCGGTCGTCGTCGACGGGGAGGAGATCGCGCGAATCGGGCGCGGCCTGGTCGTGCTGCTCGGCGTGCGTGACGGCGACGGCGCGGAGGAGGCCGACAGGCTCGCCGGCAAGCTGGAGCGCCTGCGGATCTTCGAGGACGACGAGGGCCGGATGAACCTGTCCGTGCGCGATGTCGACGGCGAGCTCCTGGTCGTCTCCCAGTTCACGCTGTACGGCGACGCGCGCAAGGGCAACCGCCCGAGCTTCGTCGAAGCCGCGCCGCCCGACGTGGCCGAGCCGCTCTACGAGCGCGTGCGGGTGGCGCTCGGTGCGCAGGGCGGGCGGTTCGGCGCCCGCATGCAGGTGGCGCTGGTGAACGACGGCCCGGTCACGCTGCTGCTCGAGGCTTAGACCCTTTTCAGGCCTTGCGCCCGACGGGCGCTTCATCGCGTTCTCGTCGGAGCGCGACGGCAACGGCGAGGTGTACGTGATGCGGTCCAACGGGACGAACAAGACGAATCTCACCAACAACCCCGCCTTCGACTTCGATCCCGACTGGCAGCCGCTGGACGACCGCCACGGGCGTGGCGACCGCGGCCACGATGACGACCGACTGACCCTTTGCCCGGGCCGGTGTCGAACCGGCCCGGGCCTCTATACTCGCTCTCGACATCTTTCAGTCGTACGCCGTCCTGCGGGGCGGCGCCTGAAGGTGGGCCTCGCGGTCCACCTTTTTTTCGGAGCAAGCCCGACACATGCAGACCAGTCCCCTTCAGATCGACATCGAGCAGCGACTCGCCTCCGCGGAGCCGGAGGTCGAGGTGCTGGCGTGCGAGAAGGTGGGGAGCGAGCGGCTGCGCCTGTTCATCGACCACCCGGGCGGCGTGGACCTTGCGCTCTGCGAGCGGGTCACCGCGCACCTGCGCGACCTGCTCGTGGACTACGGGCTCGAGGTGTCGTCGCCGGGGCCGGAGCGGCCGCTCACCAAGCCGGACCACTTCCGGCGCTTCATCGGCAAGCGCGCGCGCGTGAGGCTTCGCGAGCCGCGCGAGGGCCACAGGAGCTACACCGGCGAGCTGGTCGGCGCCTCGGACGACGAGGTGACGGTCGCCGCCCCGGATGGGGTCGTGTCGATCCCGTACTCCGAGATCAACCGCAGCAACCTCGTGCCCGAAGGGGCCGGCTTGGCCGGCCCCGCAGGGGACGGATTGGGGGAGAGATGACCAAGGAGATCGTCGAGGCGGTCGGCGTCCTCGAGCGCGAGAAGGGCATCTCCGCCGACCGACTGATGGCGGCGCTCGAAGACGCGCTCCTGTCGGCTTACAAGAAGACGCCGGAGGCTGCAAGGTACGCACGCGTGGAGGTGGACCGCGGCAGCGGCGACTTCCGCGTCTACGAGCTGATCCTCCCGTCCGACCTCGAGGAGCAGCTGCTCGACGAGGTCGAGGAGGAGGCCGGCGAGCCGACCGTCGACCCCGAGACCGGCGAGATGGTCTACCCCGAGCCGCCCGAGATCGACCAGGAGCGGCTGATGCAGTACCGCGACCAGATCGACGAGCACGACGTCACGCCCGAGGACTTCGGCCGCATCGCCGCCCAGACCGCCAAGCAGGTGATCCTCCAGCGCATCCGCGAGGCGGAGCGCGACATGATGTTCACCGAGTACCAGGACCGCGTCGGCGAGCTGATCACCGGCATCGTCCAGCAGTCGGACTCCCGTTACACCCTCGTGCAGCTCCGCGAGCGGGTGGAGGCCCTGCTGCCGCGCGGCGAGCAGGTGCACGGCGAGCGCTACGACCACGGCCAGCGCATCAAGGCCATCATCACCGACGTCTCCAATCAGGCAAAGGGACCGTCGATCATCGTGTCGCGCCGCTCGCCGGAGCTGATCCGGTCGCTGTTCGAGCTCGAGGTGCCGGAGATCGCGGACGGGCTGGTGGAGATCCAGAACGTGGCGCGCGAGCCCGGCTACCGCTCGAAGATCGCGGTGGTGTCGCACGCCTCCGGGGTCGATCCGGTGGGCGCCTGCGTGGGGCCGCGCGGGTCGCGCGTGCGGATGGTCGTGTCCGAGCTGCGCGGCGAGAAGATCGACATCATCCCCTTCAACGAGGAGCCGGCCCGCTTCGTGGCCAAGGCGCTCTCTCCCGCGCGCGTGCGCGAGGTGCTGGTGGACGACGAGGCGAAGCAGGCCACGGTGATCGTCCCGGACGACCAGCTCTCACTGGCGATCGGGAAGGACGGCCTGAACGCTCGCCTTGCCGCCCGGCTGACCGGCTGGCGGGTGGACATCCGCTCGGAGACCGAGTTCGCCGAGGAAGAGGCGCAGATGGGCTACGCCGAGGAGGAGGTGGCCGGCCGCTGCGCGGCGATCCTCGCCAACGGCAAGCGCTGCCCGAACGCCTCGCTGCCCGGCTCCCGCTACTGCGGCCTGCCCGCCCACCAGGAGCTGGAGGGGAAGGGCACGGACTACGTGGTGCCGCCGGACGAGGACGGCGACGCCGAGATGCCGGAGGAGGGGGCCGCCGACGAGGCTGCCGGCGCCGAGGAGGCGCCGGCTGCCGAGGAGGCTGCGGCTGCCGAGGAGGCCCCGACTGCCGAGCAGGATGCGGCGGTCGAAGAGGCCGTCGCTTCCGAGGAGGCCGTCGCGGAGCAGCCTGCTGCGGCGGAGGAGCCCGTAGCCTCGGAGATCGGAGCGGAGGAGCCCTCTGCAGACGAGCTCGTCGCGGAGCAGCCCTCGGTGGACGAGGTGCTCGAGGAGCAGCCCGCCGCCGAGGAGGTCGTCGAAGGGCAGCCCTCTGTCCAGGAGATCGTCGACGGACAGCCGGCGGTGCCGGATGCGGCCGAGCCGGATACGGCCCAGCAGGTGGCCGAGTCCGGTGCCGAGCAGGATCCGGAGGAAGAGGAGTCGTAGATCCGCTTCGACGCTGCGTCAGCTGTCGCCGCTCGCTCCCCAAGCGCGAGCTGCTCAGGCTGGTCCGCGGTGAAGATGGGGGCGTCCGGGTCGATCCGGGCGCCCGGTTGGAAGGGAGGGGCGCCTACGTTTGCGCCCGCGCCCGAGTGTGCCGGCCAGATCGCGGGAGGGCGCGCCCTCGCACGGTCGTTACAGGCGCCGGTGACAGTGAAACAGGAGACCATAGACTTAGTTTGCGAATGGCAAAGAAGCGCGTCCACGAAATAGCCAAGGAACGCGGCATCACCAGCAAGGAGGCCTTGGAGGTCCTGCGAAGGGCCGGCCTCGAGGTGAAGGTCGCCGCCTCCAGCGTCGAGGAGGAGGAGGCCGCACGCGCGTTCGGCAACGGAGCCGGCGCGACCGCCCCTGCCGCTGAGGACGCGAAGACAGAGGTCCAGACGCCGGCTGCGAAGGACGCGAAGGCCGGCGACGCGGCCAAGCCCGCGGCTAGGCCGGCGGCGGCGCGGCCCAGCCGGCCGCTGCGTCCGAAGGCCGCCCGGCCCCGTCGGCAGGCGACGGCGGTGGCGGCCCGCAGCCCGCGAGCCCGCCCGAGGGCGGCGCTGCGCGACCCGGCGGGGCCAAGCGTCCCGGTGGGCGCCAGCCCGGGCGCGGGCAGGACGGTCGACAGGGCGGGCAGGGCCAGCAGCGCGGCGGCGGACCCCGGCGTGAGGGCCCGCCGCAGGCGCGACCCGACATCCGGCCCCCGGAGGGCGAGCCGGTCCGGCGCGCCGGCCCCGAGGGCCGCGGCCCCAGGATCCTTCAGGACGCGCCCCCGCCGCAGGAGCGCACCGCTCCCGGCGACCGCCAGGGCGGTCGCGGAGCCGGCGGCCCCCGCTCAGAGGGCGGTCCGCGCGGCGATAAGGGCCCCAGGTCCGGTCAGCGACCGGACAGCGGCGGCACGCGCCAGCAGGGCGGTACCGCCGGCGGCCCGCCGCGCCAAGGCGGCGCGCGCCCCAGCCGCGGCGGCCGCGGTGAGGGCGGCGATGGCGGCGGCGGTGGCCGCAGGCGCCGTGTGGTCATCGACTCCCAGGCCTCCCGCCGCGACCGCACCCCGCCCCCGCAGCAATCCCAGCCGCCCCGCCGCGGGCGCGGAAGAAGGCGCCGGCCCCAGTGGGTCGAGCCAGACCTCGAGGCCGAGGCGCAGGCGCGGCTGGAGGCCGAGCAGCAGGAGGATCCGGCCGTCCAGGTCCGCTCGGGCTCGACCGTCAAGGAGGTGGCCGAGTCGCTCCAGCTCGGCTCGCCCGAGGTCATAAAGAAGCTGATGGAGCTGGGCGAGATGGCCACGCTCACCCAGACGCTGTCCGACGAGGCCATCCAGGTGCTGGCGGAGTCGTTCGACAAGAAGGTCGAGGTCGTCGGCGCGACCGAGGTCGAGGAGGAGGAGCCGGCCTACGATGACAGCGACGAGGATCTGATCGAGCGCCCGCCCGTGATCACGATCATGGGCCACGTCGACCACGGCAAGACGTCGCTGCTCGACGCGATCCGCCAGACCGAGGTGGCGGCCGGTGAGGCGGGCGGGATAACACAGCACATCGGGGCCTACCAGGTCCACCACGACGGCCACACGATCACCTTCCTCGACACGCCCGGGCCACGAGGCGTTCACCGCCATGCGCGCCCGCGGCGCCAAGGTCACCGACATCGCGGTGATCGTGGTGGCGGCCGACGACGGCGTGATGCCGCAGACCGTCGAGGCCATCGACCACGCGAAGGCCGCCGGGGTGCCTGTGATGGTCGCCGTGAACAAGATCGACGTCGAGGGCGCCGACCCCAACCGCGTGCGCGGCGAGCTCGCACAGCAGGGCCTCACACCGGCCGACTGGGGCGGCGACACCGAGTTCGTCGACGTGTCCGCCAAGACCCACGAGAACCTCCCGGACCTGCTCGAGACGCTCGTGACCCTGGCCGAGCTCCAGGAGCTCAAGGCCAACCCCGACACGCGCGCCTCGGGCTTCGTGATCGAGTCGAAGCTCGACCCGGGCCGCGGCGCAGTGGTCACGCTGCTCGTGCACCGCGGTCGCATGAAGGTGGGCGACGCGATCGTGGCCGGCGAGCACGAGGGCCGCGTGCGGGCCATGCACGACTTCCGCGGCCAGCGCGTCGAAGAGGCCACGCCCGGAATGCCGGTCGAGATCCTCGGCTTCGATGGCGTGCCCGGCGCCGGCGAGCACTTCCGCGTGGTCGAGAACGAGCGCGAGGCGCGCCGCGTCGCAAACGAGCGCGGCATCCGCCTGAAGCAGCAGGCGCTAGCCCGCCAGGCCCGCCGCCGCGTGTCCCTCGAGGACGTGCTTGCGCGCGCCGAGCGGGGCGAGAAGGAGCTGAACCTGGTCGTCAAGGCCGACGTGGCCGGCTCGCTCGAGGCGCTCGCCGACGAGATCGCCCGCCTGCCGCACGAGCAGGTGACCGTGAACATCATCCGCGACGGCGTCGGCGGCATCAGCGAGTCGGACGTGATGCTCGCGTCCGCCTCCGACGCAGTCGTGATCGGCTTCAACGTGCGCCCAGTGGGCAACGCCGCGCAGGTGGCCGATCAGGAGGGCGTGGAGATCCGGACCTACTCGGTGATCTACAAGATCGTGGAGGAGCTGCGCGCGGCGATGGAGGGCATGCTCGAGGCCGTCGCGGTCGAAGAGGAGATCGCGCGGGTGGAGGTGCGGGCCACCTTCAAGGCCTCACGCGTGGGCACGATCGCCGGCTCCTACGTGGAGGAGGGCACCGTCCGCCGCGGCGCCCAGGCCCGCCTGGTCCGGGACGGCACGGTCCTCTACGACGGGCGGATCGGCTCGCTCCGCCGCTTCAAGGACGACGTGCGCGAAGTCACGGCCGGCATGGAGTGCGGCATCGTGCTCGAGAACTACCCCGACGTGAAGGAGGGGGACGTGATCGAGGTGTACGAAACGAAGCAGGTCGAGCAGACCCTGTCCTGACGGCGGTCGCGCCGGGAGGTCCCCGGTCGGAAACAGGCGTAGCCTGGGCATTGAAGTGGCATACGTCTGCCTCCTCGAGATCCACCTGCACTTTCCGAACAACGGCAGCCTGAAGGGCAAGCGCAAGGAGCTGTCATCGCTGAAGGCGCAGCTCCAGCGCCGCTTCGGCGCCTCCGTCGCCGAGACCGACCACCACGACCTCTGGCAGCGCTCCACGCTCACCGCCGCGCTGGTCGGCCGCCACGCCGGACAGCTGAGGGAACACGGCGCGGGCGTCGAACGCTATGTCCTGGGCATATATCCCGAGTACGCGCGTGTGGAGATCCGCTTGCTATCGACCGAGGACCTTGGAGTACAGTGAGTGGAGACCGGATGCGCAGGGTGAACGAGGCGGTGCGCGAAGTTCTCTCCGCACGCATCGCCGAAGGGTTCTCGGACCCACGCATAGGATTCGTGACTTTGACCTCTGTCGAGACAAGCCCTGACTTGCGCCATGCCCGCGTGTTCGTGAGCGTGCTAGGTGACGAATCCGAGCGCGCCGACACCTTGGCCGGCCTCGCCTCGGCACACGGGCTGCTTCAGCGGTCGATCGCGCGCGAGCTGCGAATGAAGCGAACGCCGACCCTTCAGTTCGTGTTCGACGAGTCAATAGACCGAGGTATGCGCATCACCGAGCTGCTGGACGACGACGAATGAGCATCGCCACCGAGCAGGAGCAGGTGATCGCGGAGCTGCAGGCGGCGGACAAGCTGCTGCTGACGACTCACGAGAACCCGGACGGCGACGCCCTCGGCTCGCTGCTCGCAATGCACTGGATCCTTCAGCAGCTCGGCAAGGACAGCCTGATGTTCATGTCGCAGGACGAGTTCCCGCTGCCGTGGGAGTACCGCGTGTGGACCTTCGACGAGAGCCTGGTCGGCACGCCGCCCGCGGACGTGGCGGAGCGAACGATCGTGTTCCTCGACTGCGGCAACATCGACCGGATGCCGGTGGACTTCCTCCAGGGCGACGGGCTCCACATCCTCAACATCGACCACCACCACGACAACACCCGCTTCGGCACGGTCAACCTGGTCTGCTCGGTCGCTTCGTCGACCGCGGAGATGGTGTGGCGGATCGCCAAGGAGATGGACGTGGAGATCACTCCGCCGATCGCCGACGCCCTCTACACCGGACTCGTCACCGACACGGGCCGGTTCATGTACGAGAACACAAGCCCGGTGGCGCACCGGATGGCGGCCGAGCTGATCGAGGCCGGGGTGGAGCCGCACCAGGTGTACCGCCGCCTCTACGAGAACCTGCCCTTTCGGCGCGTGCAGCTGCTGCAGCGTGCGCTCTCGAGCGTGGAGCGCCACGACGGCGGGACCATCACGATCGCCCACCTCGTCAAGGAGGACTACGAGCAGACCGGCGCTTTCGAGACCGACTCCGAGGGCGTCGTGGACCACATGCGCGCGGTCGAGGGGACGGCTGTGGCGGTGCTCGTCCGCGAGCTTCTCTCCGAGGACCGCAACGGGATGCGCAAGGTGAGCCTGCGGGCCACCGACCGGAGCGTGGACGTGTCCCGCATCGCCCGCGAGTTCGGCGGCGGCGGGCACCCTCAGGCGGCCGGGTTCTCGACCTCGCTGCCGTACCCCGAGCTCGTGGAGCGGCTGCGCGAGCTCGTCCGCGAGCAGCTGTCCGGCTGAGTGCTCCCCGCCGGGGTTCTGCTCCGGGCGAAGCCGGCGGGGGTGACCTCGCACGACGTCGTGGCAGAGGTGCGCCGGTCGCTGCCGAGCGGTATGAAGGTTGGGCACGCCGGCACGCTCGACCCGTTCGCGACGGGCCTGCTGCTGGTGTTGGTTGGGCGGGCCACGCGGGCGCAGCGGTTCCTGATGGGGCTGCCAAAGACGTATCGCGCGGTGGCGCGGCTGGGGTGGATCTCGGACACGTTTGACCGCGACGGCGAGCTGGTGGAGACCGGCCGGATGCCGGAGCGGCTGTCGATGCCAGTCGGCTCGCAGCTGCAGCGGCCGCCGGCGTTCTCGGCCGTGAAGGTGGGCGGCCGTCGCGCCTACGAGCTGGCGCGGGCGGGGGAGCGGGTGGAGCCGGAGGCGCGTCGGGTGACGGTGCACCGGGCCGAGCTCCTCTGGGTCGAGGGCGATCGCGCGGGGTTCGAGATCGAGTGCTCGGCCGGCACGTACGTGCGGACGCTGATAGCGGATCTGGGCGACGCGTACTGCGACGAGCTCGAGCGGACGGCGATCGGTCCGTTTCGGCTTGAGGATGCGCGGGACGACCGGATCGTGCCGCTGGGAGATGCCCTCTCATTCCTGCCGGAGCGCGCGCTCGCGGAGGAGGAGGCGGTGGCCGTGCGGCACGGGCGGCGCGTGGAGGCGGGTCGCGATCCGGCAGAGCACATGCGGCTCGTGCACGGCGACGAGCTCGTCGCGATCGCAGAGCCTCGCGGTGACGAGCTCCAGCCCGTCGTAGTGTTCGCGCCCGCATGAAGGTCCCCTTGCTCAACGACGTCGAGCCGGGCGCCGGCCGGCGCAGCGTGGCCATCGGGACATTCGACGGCGTTCATCTCGGGCACCGCGAGGTCATCCGGGGTAGCGACACAGTGCTTACGTTCGATCCGCACCCGCTGTCGGTGATCCACCCCGAGGCGACCCCGAAGCTGCTCAACCCGTTCCCGGTCAAGCGCGACCTGATCTCGGGGCTCGGCGTGGAGGAGCTGGTGGTGATCCCGTTCGACCGCGGGTTCTCCGAGCAGAGCGCCGAGGAGTTCGTGCAGGACGTGCTGATCCGGCGGCTCGGCGCCGAGCGGGTGTCGGTGGGGGAGAACTTCCGCTTCGGCAAGGGCGCACGGGGCACGGCCGACTTCCTGCGCTCGCATGACCAGTTCGAGACCAACGTCACGCCCTTGGTCGAGGTGGAGGGCGAGACCGTCTCGTCCACGCAGATCCGCGGGCTCGTGGCGGCCGGCGAGGTGAAGGAGGCCGCCGCATTCCTGGGGGGGCCGTTCCTGTTCGAGGGGGTGGTGGTTGAGGGCGACCGGCGGGGTCGGACGCTCGGGATGCCGACGGCCAACCTTGTCCCGGACGATGCCTTCGTCTGTCCCGGACACGGCGTGTACGCGGCCTTTGCGCACGGCCGGGCGGCCGCCGTGAACGTCGGGGTGCGCCCCACGTTCGAGACGGGCCGGGGGCTGCTGGTGGAGGCGCACCTGATCGACTTCGAGGACGATCTTTACGGCCAGACGCTCCGAATCGCGTTCGTGGAACGGATGCGCGGCGAGAGGCGATTCGAATCCGTGGACGAGCTCGTGGAGCAGATGAACCGCGACGTCGAGGAAGCGCGGGCGATCGCGGAGCAGACGCGCTACCGGGTGAGTTGACCGCCTGCGAGCGAAGGGGACGAAGGGGTCAGACCCCTTGAGTCCACGGTGACGGAGGGGTCAGACCCCTTGAGTCCACCCCGCTCAAGGGGTCTGACCCCTTGAGTCCCTTGAGTCGTTGGCGCTCGGGGTGTTGCGTCTTGGGTGGGGGGAGTCTTTGGCGCCCGTTCCTCTTCTGCGTATGCCTCGCAGGTCTCGTCAGGAGCTCGAGGGCGCCGTTCACCACGTCTTCGCCCGCGGCAACGACCGCCGTGAGATCTACGTCGACGACGTCGACCGCAGGATCTATCTCGCGACTCTGGGCCGGGTCACGCGGCGACAGCGGTGGCGCTGTCTTGCTTACTGCCTGATGCCGAACCATGTCCACCTGCTCGTCGAGACGCCGCTCGCCAATCTCGGCGCGGGGATGCAGCGCCTGCATGGGCATTACGCCCAGATCTTCAATGCGCGCCACGGACGCTCGGGACATGTCTTTCAGGGCCGATACGGGTCGGTTCGCGTCACGACTGACGACCAGTTGTGGGCCGCGACCGCCTACGTCGCGCTCAATCCGGTCGCCGCAGGCCTCTGTCAAGCCCCGGAGGAGTGGGCCTGGAGCAGTCACGCCTCGACGCTGGACGGCCGGGCGAGGCCCCGGTGGCTCGACGTGCCCCGGCTGCTGTCGTACTTCGAGGGTCTCGGTGGCGATCCGCGGGAGCGCTACGTCTTGCTCACCGCGCGCGCGTGATGCAACCAGGGGAGGACCGGCCGGTGGCTGCTACGGTTTCCCGCCGATGACGTTGACCGCGGACAAGAAGCGCGAGATCGTCGCGCGCCACGGGCGCGCCGACGGCGACACCGGATCCACCGAGGTCCAAGTCGCGCTGCTCACCGCTCGCATCAACGAGCTCACCGAGCATCTGCGCGAGCACAGGAAGGACCATCACTCGCGCCGCGGGCTGCTGATGCTGGTCGGCAAGCGCCGCCGCCTGCTCAAGTACCTCCAGGCCAGCGACATCGACCGCTACCGGGCCCTCATCCAGGAGCTCGGGCTGCGGCGCTAGGCCCCTCACGCCGTGATCGAGCCCGGCGCCCAGGCCCCGGAGTTCACCCTCCGCGACCAGGACGGGAACGAGGTCTCACTCGCGGACTTCCGGGGGCAGACGGTCGTCTTGGCGTTCTACCCCGCCGACTTCAGCCCCGTCTGCACGGATCAGCTGAGCATCTACCAAGAGGTGCTCGGCGAGTTCGAGGAGCGCGGCGCGAAGCTGCTCGGCGTCTCTGTCGACGGGGCGTTCTGCCACCGCGCCTTCAGAAGCCACCTGAACCTCGACATCCCGCTGCTCGCCGACTTCCATCCGAAGGGCGAGGTGGCGAAGGCCTACGGCGTGTGGTCCGAGGAGTACGGGCTCTCCGGGCGGGCCCTGGTGATGGTGAACGGCGACGGCATCGTCGAGTGGTCCTACATGTCCCCGCCGCTCGAGGTGCCGGGGGCCAACCTGATCTTTGACGCGCTGGACCAGCGCACCCCCGCCTGAGCCCGGCCCGGACGACCACGTCCGCGGCTCGGGGCCGGTGGTGATCGAGTACGCCGACCTCGAGTGCCCCTACTGCGCGCAGGCGCACCTGATCCTGAAGGAGCTGCCTGTCCAGCGGGTCTTCCGCCACTTCCCGGTGGTCTCGAAGCATCCGCGCGCCCGCGCGCTCGCGGCGGCGGCCGAGGCGGCCGGGCTCCAGGGCCGCTTCTGGGAGATGCACGACTCGCTGCTCGAGGACCAGGGCCACCTGGACGACCCGCACCTCTGGCGGCGGGCGCGTGAGCTCGGCCTCGAGCTCGAGCGCTTCGAGGTCGATCGCCGTTCGGAGGCCCTGGCGGACCGGGTGGAGCGCGACTTCCGCAGCGGCATCCGGGCCGGCGTGACCACCACGCCGACGCAGTTCCTGAACGGCCTCGCCCACCCTGGCGTGCCGGGCGAAAGGTTCCGCGAAGCGCTTCAGTGAACGCCCGCGGAATTCGGCCGTAGGCCGGGCGGGACGCCCGTTCCGCCCGAGGCCCGCTGCTAGCCTTGGGCGCGTTCGCAACGGAACGGACGAAAAGCCATGCCGCCAACCGGAGGCGGCTGAAAGGACACACATGACTGATGGCGTGAGCCGGGTCTCCCTCGAGATCGGCGGTACCGAGATCGGGTTCGAGACCGGAAAGCTCGCCAAGCAGGCGAGCGGCTCCGTGGTCGTGACGGCGGGGGAGACGAAGGTGCTGTGCACCGCGACGGCGGGCAACGTGCGCGACGTCGACTTCCTGCCGCTCACCGTAGACGTGGAGGAGCGCATGTACGCCGCGGGCAAGATCCCCGGCAGCTTCTTCCGCCGCGAGGGCCGCGCCGGCGAGAAGGCCACCCTCACCGCCCGCATGATCGACCGGCCTCTGCGCCCGCTCTTTCCAAAGGGCTGGCGGCGCGAGACCCAGCTGGTCTCAATCCCCATGTCGGTGGACCACGAGCACCCATACGACATCCTCGCGATGAACGGCGCCAGCGCCGCGCTGATGGTGTCGAATATCCCCTTCCCGGCGCCCGTGGGCGCCGTTCGCATCGGCCAGGACGCCGAGGGCAACTTCCTCGTGAACCCGGACGAGGAGTGGCTGCTCGAGTCGCCGCTCGACCTCGTGGTCGCGGGCACCGAGGAGGCCATCCTGATGGTCGAGGCCGGCGCCAACGAGATCGCCGAGGCGGAGGTGCTGGACGCGCTCGACATCGCCCACGCGGCGATCAAGGAGATCTGCCAGGCCCAGCACGACCTGCGCCGGCAGGCGGGCAAGGACAAGGACGAGGTCACCGCGCCGCAGGTGGACGAGGCCGTCGCCGCCGAGCTGCGCGACCGCTTCGGAGCCGCGCTCGACGAGGCCACCCAGGTGGTCGACAAGCTCGAGCGCCAGGACGCCACCAAGCGGGTCGAGGAGGAGGCCGTCGAGGCGCTCGCCGGCGACCCGGAGGCCGAGGGCTACGCCGACCGCCGCGCCGCGGCCCAGCTGGCCTTCGACACGCTCGAGAAGGACATCATCCGCAAGCGCATCGCGGTCGAGAAGAAGCGTCCCGACGGCCGCGCCGCCGAGGAGATCCGCGACATCTGGATCGAGGTCGGGGTCGCGCCGCGCACGCACGGCTCGGCGATCTTCACCCGCGGCCAGACGCAGGCCTTCTCGGTCGCCGCGCTCGGCACCACCCGTGAGGAGATGCGGCTCGACACGCTCGGCCTGCAGGAGGCCAAGCACTACTTCCATCACTACAACTTCCCGCCGTTCTCGGTCGGGGAGGCCGGCTTCATGCGCGGGCCGAAGCGCCGCGACATCGGCCACGGCGCGCTCGCGGAGCGGGCCCTGGTGCCGGTGGTGCCGTCGATCGACGACTTCCCGTACACGATCCGTGTGGTGTCGGACATCCTGGAGTCGAACGGGTCCTCGTCGATGGCCTCGGTGTGCGGCTCCTCGCTGTCGCTGATGGACGCCGGCGTGCCGCTCAAGGCGCCGGTGGCCGGCGTGGCGATGGGCCTCATCAAGGAGGGCGACGACTACATCGTCCTGACGGACATCGCGGGCGTGGAGGACCACCTCGGCGACATGGACTTCAAGGTCGCCGGCACCTCTGACGGGATCACCGCCCTGCAGATGGACATCAAGATCACCGGCGTGACGTTCGACATCCTGCGCGACGCGCTCGCGCAGGCCAAGGACGCCCGCCTGACGATCCTCGGCAAGATGAACGACACGATCTCCGAGCCGCGTTCGGAGCTGTCGCAGTACGCGCCGCGGATCAGCGCCATCCAGATCGACACCGAGAAGATCGGCGCCGTGATCGGCAAGGGCGGCGAGACGATTCGCGCGCTGTGCGAGGAGTTCGACGCCCAGATCGACATCGAGGACGACGGCACCGTGCGCATCTACGCGCAGAGCGGCGAGCAGGGCGACGCCCTGGTCGACCGGATCCGCTCGATGACGAAGGAGGTCGAGGTCGGCGACGAGTTCACCGGCAAGGTCGTCAAGACGACCACGTTCGGCGCCTTCATCGAGCTGGCCAAGGGCACCGACGGCCTGCTCCACATCTCCAACATCGCGCCCGGGCAGCGCCCGAACACGGTGGAGGAAGTCGTCAACCGCGGCGACGAGCTGCACGTCAAGGTGGTGGAGGTCGACCGCGAGCGCGGCCGGATCGGGCTGCGCCTGGCCGAGGACCCGGAGATCGCCGGCAAGTCCGCCGAGGAGCTGGCCTCGATGGGCACCGGCGACAAGGGCGGCCGGGGAGACCGCGGGGACCGCGGCAACGGACGCGGGCGTGACCGCCGCTCGCGCGACCGGGACCGCCGCCCGCGGGAGCGCGACCGCGACCGCGATCGCAGCCGCAGCGAGTGAGCAGGTCCTCGTGAGCACAGAGCGGGCTCGGCTCACCACGCTCGACTCGGGCGTGCGGGTCGTGACCGAGGCGATGCCCTCGGTGCGGTCCATCGCGCTCGGGATGTGGATCCGGGCGGGCTCGCGTGACGAGGGCGTCGAGCAGGCCGGCATCTCGCATTTCCTGGAGCACATGCTCTTCAAGGGCACCGAGCGCTTCAGCTCGCGCGAGATCGACGAGGCGTTCGATGCGATGGGGGCTGAGGTCAACGCCGGCACCGGCAAGGAGACGACCTCGGTCTTCTCGCGCTTTCTCGACGGCCACCTGGAGCGCGCCTTCGACGTGCTCCAGGACATGGTGCTGCGCCCCGCGTACCCCGACGTGGACTCCGAGCGCGATGTGGTGATCGAGGAGATCGCCATGTACGAGGACGAGCCCTCGGACAAGGTGCACGACGTGATGGCGGCGGCGCTCTTTGGGGACCACCCGCTCGGGCGCCCGATCATCGGCCGCGCCGAGGTGATCTCGTCGGTGCCCGTGCCGCAGATCGCCGCGTGGCATGAGGGGCGGTACGTGCCCGGCAACATGGTCGTCGCGGCGGCGGGCAACCTCGACCACGACGCGGTCGTCGCCCTCGTGGAAGGCGCCTTCCCGAATGAGGGTGCGCGCGCACCCTTGGCGGCCGGTTCGCCGGACGGTCCCGCGCCGGGACTCCGCTTTCACCGCAAGGAGACCGAGCAGTACCACGTGTGCCTGGGCGGGCGCGGGATCCCGCGCGGCGACGACCGCCGCTTCGCGCTCCGCGTGCTCGACACTGTCCTGGGCGGCTCCACCTCGTCGCGGCTCTTTCAGGAGGTGCGTGAGAAGCGCGGCCTGGCCTACGCGGTCTACTCCTACGCCAGCCACTACCAGGACTCCGGGCAGGTGGGGCTCTACGTGGGCACCCGTCCCGACCGCGTGCGGGAGGCGATCGAGGTGATCGGCACGGAGCTGCGCCGTCTTCAGGAGGACGGGGTGAGCGAGGCCGAGCTCGACCTGGCCCGCGAGAACGCGAAGGGCCGCACGGTGCTGTCCATGGAGTCGACGCTCACGCGCATGAACCGGCTCGGCAGCTCCGTCTTGATGGGCGTCCCGCTCCTCACCGTTGACGAGGTGCTGGCAGCGTTCGACGCCGTCACGCTCGAGGATCTCACCGCTCTGGCCGGCGAGGTGTGGCAGCCCGAGCGGCTGTCGGCCGCAGGCGTGGGCGGCGACGAAGAGGTCTTCAGGACTGCGCTCGAGGCGGTGTCGCCGGAGCTGGCGGAGGCCGCTTGATCAACGTCGCGGTCTCGGGCGCCGCGGGGCGCATGGGGCAGACGGTCTGCGAAGCGGTCGAGCAATGCGGACGACATGGCGCTCGTCGGCCGGGCCGACCCGCTGCTCGAGACGGCTCTCCTGGACGTGCTGGGAGACGCCGACGTGATCGTGGACTTCTCCACCCCGGACGCCGCGGTCGACAACGCCCGCACTTCCCTTGAGGCCGGCGTGCACTGCGTGGTGGGCACGACAGGCGCCGACTTCACGCAGCTCGAGGGCGTGGGGGAGGCAAACCTCTTCGTGGCCCCCAACTTCGCGATCGGCGCGGTGCTGATGATGACGTTCGCCCGGCAGGCCGCGGCGCACATGCCCGAGTGCGAGATCGTCGAGCTGCACCACGACAGCAAGGTGGACGCCCCGTCGGGGACCGCGGCCCGCACGGCGAACCTGGTACGCGACAGCGGCGGCAACGTGCACGAGCCGATCCACTCGGTGCGCCTGCCGGGCCTTGTGGCGCACCAGGAGGTGATCTTCGGCGGCCAGGGCCAGACGCTCACGATCCGCCACGACTCGATCGACCGCCAGTCGTTCATGCCGGGCGTGCTCCTGGCCGTGCGCCGCGTGCAGTCCTTGGAGCGCTCGCCCACGGTCGGCCTCGAGCACCTGCTGTGAGCCGGGAGCGCCGGCTCTGGCTGCTGGCGGGCGCGGCCGTGCTTGCGACGGTGATCGTGGTCGTGGCGATCGCAATCAGCCAGGGTGGGGCCGACGACGAGGGGTCGCCGGCGCCACGGTCGGCGGCGCCAGAGCAGGCGGACGCCATCTTCGAGGACATTCCCCAGGACGGCGTGTCCCTCGGCGATCCCGACGCTCCTGCAACGCTGATCGAGTTCGCCGATCTTCAGTGCCCGTTCTGTGCCGAATTCGCAACCCAAGAGCTACCGGGGGTGATCGACTCTTACGTTCGCGACGGCCGCGTGCGGCTCGAGCTCCGGTTACTGGCCTTCATCGGGCCGGACTCCCAGCGGGGTCGCCAGGTGGCGCATGCCGCCGCGCTGCAGAACCGCATGTGGGAGTACACCGACCTCTTCTTCCACAACCAGGGGCCTGAGAACTCCGGTTACGCGACGAACTCCTTCCTCGAGCGGCTGGCGCGGCAGACGCCCGGCCTGGACGCGGCCCAGCTCGTGGAGGACTTCGGCAACCCCGAGGCCGAGGCGCTGACGCGCCAGGCCGAGCGGCTCGGCCGGCGGCTCCAGGTGGACGGGACGCCGTCGTTCTACCTCGTTCGTGACGGCGGCCGGCCGGAGCCCGTCGAGATCGACAACCTCGACGAGGCGCTCGGGAGCGGATGAGCGATCGCCGGCTGCGCATCGCCGTCGCGGTGCTGGCGCTGGCCGGGCTGGGGGTGGCGGGTTACCTCACTTGGGTCCACTACGCGGACCTCGAGCCGATCTGCGCGGGCGGGTCGGGCGGGTGCGAGAAGGTACAGAATTCGGACTACGCCAAGCTGGCGGGGGTGCCCGTCGCGCTGCTCGGCTTGATCGGCTACGTCGCGATCCTCGCCTCGCTGGCGATTCCCGGCGATGCGGGCCGTTTTGCGGGCGCGCTGCTGGCGCTGGCCGGATTCGGCTTCAGCGCCTGGCTCACCTACGTCGAGCTCTTCGAGATCGACGCGATCTGCCAATGGTGCGTCGTCAGCGCGGTGATTATGACCGCGCTGGCGGTGGTCACGGCGCTGCGCTTCACAAGGACCGCCGCGCCGCGCACGTTGGATCGCTGACACGGGGGCGTCCGGCGGTTGCCGGTGCCGCCGAACATCCAAGAAGGAGCCTCCTCAGTGCGGATCCGTATCTCTCTCTCGCGCCTCGTCGCGCTTGTCGTTCTTGCCGTTGCGCTCAGCCTGGCAACCGCCTCCGTGGCATCGGCCGGCGCGGTGCAGGCCCTCCCCGGGTGCGCCACGAACACGCTCCCGGCGAACGACGACAGCTCGACGGACGCGGTGACGCTGCCGTTCGCCGTCGACTTCTTCGGCAACGAGTACACGCAGCTCTACGTGAACAACAACGGCAACGTGACCTTCGACCAGTCGATGGGCACCTACACGCCGTTCGACTTCACGATCTCGGGCATCCCGATGATTGCGCCGTTCCTGGCCGACGTGGATACGACCGGGAACGGATCGGCCGTTGTGACGTACGGCGAGGCCACCGTGGACGGCAAGACCGCGTTCTGCGTGAACTGGGTCGACGTGGGCTACTTCGGCTCGCACGCCGACAAGCTCAACAGCTTCCAGCTCCTCTTGGTCCAGGAGGGCACGGAGGGTGACTTCGACATCGTCCTCAACTACGACAGGGTGCTGTGGGAGACCGGTGACGCCAGCGGCGGCAACGACGGCTTCGGCGGCACGCCGGCAGCTGCCGGATGGGCGAGCGGGGACGGCGAGCACTTCGACCTGCGCCCGGGCTCCTTCGATTCCATGGCGCTGCTCGACTCGAACGCGGCCACCGGACTCGTCCACGGCATGCTCGGCAGCGGGAATACGCAGCCGGGCCGCTACGTCTTCGAGGTTCGCAACGCCGGCGTCACTGGGCCGGCACTCTCCGGTCAGGTCGAGCACTCGGGCGGCGGCAACGTGAAGGTGGTGAACGGCCCCGTCGAGATTTGCCCGGTCGCGGGCGGACCCTGCCGGGTGAGGAACACAAACCAGCAGGGCACCTACCGGGCCACCGGCTTGGCCGCCGGGGCCTACGAGATCACCGCGAACCCACCGGCCGGGTCGGACGAGACTGCTGCCTCGACACAGGTCACGATGAGCGGCGCCGACGTCGAGGCCACGCTCCTGACGCTCGGCCCCGGCCCGGAGCCCCCGCCCGACGACACGACGATCGAGAGCATCGACACCAGCCCCGGCGGCATCCCGGTGGTGGTCGTCGGCACGAGCCCGAGGATCTCAACGGCTGGGTGCCCGGACGGGACGGCAACGTTCGACATCACTGTCGACGGCGCCTCGATCGCGAGCGGAGCGTTGGCCGAGAGCCCGGCCGGCTCCGGCCAGTACTCCGGCACGACGGGGGCGCTGAACGCCGTTGGCGATGCAACCGTCAGCATCTCGATTGACTGCCTCGTCGATGCCGACGACGAGACATTCGAGTTCGGCCTCTACATCGACCCGAGCGGCCACGTGCGCGACTCCACCGGGGCGCCGATCGCGGACGCCACGGTCGAACTGTTCCGCTCGGCCAACCCGGCGGGTCCGTTCGCTCCGGTCCCCGACGGCAGCGCCGTGATGTCGCCGTCGAACCGCACCAACCCGGACGAGACCGACGCCGACGGCCACTTCGGCTGGGACGTCGTGGCGGGCTACTACAAGGTGCGCGCCAGCAAGGACGGGTGTGTCGGCAACGCGAACCGCACGCAGCCGTTCGCCGAGTCGCACGTGATGACGATCCCGCCCCCGGTCACCGACCTCGACATCCGGCTGTACTGCCCTGAGGGCGGCGGAGGCGGCGGTGGCGGAGGCACCGGCGGCGGCGGAGGTGGCGGCGGTGGCGGCACCGGCGGCGGCGGCGGGAGCGTCGGCGGCGGCGGCTCCGCCGGCGGCGGCTCGGCCTCGGCAGCGCCGCTCGCGAGCCTGGGCAAGATCAAGCTCGTCGGTTCGAAGATCGTCGTGTCGGTGTTCTGCGCCTCGGCGGCCAAGGCGGCCTGCTCGGGCACGCTGGCTATCAAGGCGAAGCCGGTCAACAAGAAGCGCGCGAAGCGGATCGCAATCGGCGCGGCGACGTTCTCGGGAATCGCCCGGGGCACGACGAAGCGCGTGAGCGTGAAGCTGAGCCCCAAGGGCCGCAAGCTCCTGAAGAAGGGCAAGGTGAAGGCGACCGTCGCGATGAAGGTGCGCGCCGGGTCGGCCACCGCGGCTCAGACCGTCACGAAGACCGTGACGCTCGGGAAGGCGAAGAAGGGGAAGAAGGGCTGAGCGCCAGGAGGCGGCGGGCGGCGGGCAGTTAGTCCGTCGCCGGCGCCCGCGGCGCCTCGCCCAGCCGGAAGCGCGCGTCCCCGAAGCTGACCCGGTCGCCCGGGCCCACCTCGGCCTCGTCGAGCAGGCGCACGCCGTTCACCCGGGTGCCGTTTCGAGAGCCGAGGTCGCGGAGGAGCCAGCGGGCGCCGTCGCGGCGGAGCTCGGCGTGGCGGCGCGAGACGCTCGGCTCGGCCAGGACACAATCGCAGTCCCGCGAGCGGCCGAGGGTGACGCCGCCGTCAGCCTCCGGTAGCGCGAGGACGGGCACGTGGGGGCGCTGCCACGCGGCGCGGAGGTCGCGGTCGAGGGTGGACCACCAGGCGACTGTGCTCATCAGGGCGCGGCGGAGCGGGCCGGGTGGGCGTAGGTCGGCTGCGAGGGAATCGAGCTCGTCCCGGCTGCGCGCCCTAAAGGTGCGCTCGATGCGCTCGGAGAACGTGTCCAGCGACAGCCGCCCATCGACCGACCCCTCGCGCAGCTCGCGCGCGACCCGTTCGCGATCCGCCGCAGTTGGGCGGAAAGGGAGCGGGGTCGAAGCGTCCTGTGCGATCCCCGGATGGTAGCCCCGGGCTCAGGCGGCGGTCTTGCGCAGCGCGCGCGGAACCACGAAGCGGATCCCGGAGCGCTCCTCGTCGATCGAGCAGGTCTTGTTGTCGATCAGGCCGAGCTTCTTGGCGTGGGGGACGAGCGCCATCTGGTTGAGGTAGCCCTCGTGACCCCGTTTTCGCGTGATCATCCAGAGGTAGCCGGTGTCGCGTAGCCGCGGGCGGTAGCGGACGAAGGCGTGCTTTGCCTCGTCCTCGGACTCCACCAAGACGATCGCGCCGTCCAGCACGCCGGACTTGACCAGGCCGCGCCCGAGGGCCTCCTTCACGTCTCGACGCAGGCCGGGACCCACGTCGCCGGAAACCTCCACGCGCTGATCGGGCCCGACGCCGAGCTTCTCGATCGTCGTCCGGTGGCTGTAGTCGGGTGCCGTGGCCATTGGTAGATGGGGGAATTCTGCCATTTGCAGCGGGTGTTGCGGGAGAAATTTCTAGCGGTCGGCCCGGCGCGGACCCCCCGCCCGGTGGCGTTTCGGCCAGCCCACGCTGTACGCTGCCCCGGCGAAAGTTCCGCGCGCGCCGGAACGATCCGAGTGCCTGCGACAAGGCGGAGGTGGAACCGATGGGCTTCCTGGACAAGGCCAAGCAGCTCGCCGAACAGGCGCAGCAGAAGCTCGACGAGGCGCAGCAGAACTTCAACCAGAGCGCGTCCCCGCAGGCAGAGTCGGGCGACGGCGCGGTGCGCTACGACGAGCACGGCAGGCCGATCCAGGAAGCATCGCCCGATCCCTTCAAGCCGCTCCAGCAGTGACTCCCCGGTTCGGTCGCGAAAGCATGCGCATCGGCGGCATCCTCACTGCAATGGTCACGCCGTTCGACCGGGACGGGCAACTCGACGAGGACGCCGCCGTGCGGCTCATGCACCACCTCCTGGAGAACGGCTCCGACGGCCTCGTCCTGGCCGGCAGCACCGGCGAGGGGCCCACCCTCACCGACGAGGAGAAGCTCCGCCTCTGGGAGCTCGCCGTCGCGGAAACCCCCGAAGACGCCACGGTCGTCGCCGGTACCGGCACGTACGACACCCGCCACAGCGTCGAGCTGACGGAGCGGGCGACCGAGATCGGCGTGGACGCGATGCTCGTCGTCACGCCCTACTACAACAGGCCCAACCGGCGCGGCATCAAGGCCCATTTCGAGACCGTCGCCGGCGCCACCGACCGGCCCATCGTCGTCTACAACATCCCTAGCCGAACGGCCACGGACATCCCGAACGACCTCCTCGCGGAGCTGGCCGAGATCGAGAACGTCGCCGCCCTCAAGCAGGCCCGCTACGAGGACATGCAGCCCATCAACGGCCTCGACCTGCTGGCCGGCAACGACGACGTCCTCGCGCGCGTGATGGATATGGGCGGCGCCGGAGGGATCGTCGTCGCCTCGCACCTGGTCGGCCGTGAGATGCGCCGCATCATCGACGAGCCGGATCGCCGTCAGGAAATCGAGGACGGCCTGCGCGACCTCTACCGGGCACTTACCGTCACGACCAACCCGATCCCGATCAAGACCGCGCTCCAGCTCGCCGGGCACGACGTCGGGGGCCTGCGTCTTCCGCTGGTCGAAGCCTCCGAGGAGGAGCGCACGGCGATCCGAGAGGCACTCGAGCGCCACAAGCTCCTGGCCGGCGTTCCTTGAGCGCCGGCGGCACCCTGCGCGTCCTGCCGCTCGGTGGGCTGGGCGAGATCGGCAAGAACATGACGGTCGTCGAGTACGACGGCCGGATCGTGGTGGTCGACACCGGCCTGATGTTCCCGGCACCAGACCAGCTCGGCATCGATCTCGTGCTGCCCGACTTCGCTTACCTGCGCGAGCGCGCGCGCGACATCGAGGCGATCGTCCTCACACACGGGCACGAGGACCACGTGGGAGCGCTGCCCTTCGTGCTCCGCGAGCTCGGCCACACGCCTCCGGTCTACGGCGGGCCCCTCACGGCGGCGATGGTCCGCTCGAAGCTGGACGAACACCGCCTGAAGGAAATGTCGGTGACCGACGTGCTCGCCACTGAGACCTTCGACGCCGGTCCGTTCTCGGTCGAGATGGTGAAGATGGCCCACTCGATCCCGGACTCATTCGCAGTGGCGCTCACCTGCGAGCTCGGCATCACACTCGTCACCGGGGACTACAAGTTCGACCAGACGCCCGTGGACGGCGTGCCGGCCGACGTCTCCCGCCTGGCCGAGCTGGGACGCGAGGGGCTGCTGCTCCTGTGCGGTGACTCAACGAACGCCGACCGGCCCGGAATGTCGCCGTCCGAATCGAGCGTGGGGCCGCGGCTGCGGGAGGTCTTCTCGCGCTGCGAGGGCCGGATCGTCGTCACCTGCTTCGCCTCGAACATCCACCGGGTCCAGCAGGTCGTGGACGCCGCCGCCGTGCTCGACCGCAGGGTTTCGCTCGTGGGCCGCTCGATGCGAAAGAACGTGAACATCGGGCGGATGCTCGGCCACATCGACGTCCCAGAGGGGATGCTCGTAGGACCCAAGGAGATCGAGGACTTCCCGGACTCGAAGCTCGTGGTGATCTCAACCGGCAGCCAGGGAGAGCCGCTGTCGGCGCTGCGGCGCATGGCCCACGCCGACCACCCCCAGGTGGAGCTCCATGGCGGCGACACCGTGATCTTCTCCGCCACACCGATCCCCGGGAACGAGCGGGCCGTGAACGAGACGATCGACCGCATCTATCGCCTCGGCGCCGACGTGATCACCCCGCGCGACGTGGCGGTGCACGCCTCCGGCCACGCCTACGCCGAGGAGCTCAAGCTCATGCTCAACCTGACCAAGCCCCGATTCGTGCTGCCCATCCACGGCGACCACCGGCGCCTGCGCCTGCACAGCGAGCTGGCCGAGGCGGTGGGCGTCCCGCCGAAGTCGATCTTCCGCGGCGAGAACGGGCGACCGCTGGAAATCGACGCCTCGGGCGCCGGCTTCGGCGACCTGGAGCAGGCGGGCATGATCTTCGTGGACGGCGTCGACGTGGGCGACATAGAGGACGTGGCGCTCCGCGACCGCCGGATGCTCTCGGCGGACGGCATCTTCATCGTGGTGGCGACGATCTCGGAGCAGGACGGCCGCTCCGTCGTCCCGCCCGAGATCATCTTCCGCGGCGTCCCCTTCGTGGACGAGTCAGACGAGTTCGTGGAGGAGCTGCGCGAGGCGGTCGACGTCTCGCTGGCCACTTCGGCCGACGAGGAGATCCGGGAGATCGACCTCCTGCAGGACCATCTGCACGACGACGTGGCCGAGTTCGTGTACGAGCGCCTGCGCCGGCGGCCGATGATCCTCCCGGTGGTCGTCGAGGTCTGAGGGCCTACCCCTCGAGCGACACGTGCCCGTGGAAGAGGCACGAGTTCGCCGCGGCGTCCACGATCAGCGCGACCTGGCCGGTGAACGCCTTGTTGCTGGGGGCGAAGGCGTGCACCTCGAAGCTGGCGACCGACCGCGGAGCGGCTGCGGCGTCGAGCAATTCACCGACGGTGGCGTTGCCCGGCCCGTAAACCGGGTCCTCGAACACCGTGGTCGTGTTGGTGCCGGTAATCGTGGAACCGCCGGCCGCGGAGTTCGCCTCCGCGGACTGCACGCGCAGGACCGCGTTCGTGTTCGCTGCAGCGGCCTCGCAAGCCCCGGTGAGCGTCAGCGGTCCATGAGTCGCCAGCGTCACGGGCGTGGCGCCCTCGGCCAGGCCGGTCGGCGCGATCGTCCTGAGGGTGGCGACCGAGCCCGCCGTGGTGGCGCTGCCGGCCGAGTCGGCGGTCGTGGCGCTCGGCACCTTCCCGAGTGAGGACTCGCTGACATCCGAGCCCGTGAGCGTGTTGAACGCCACGTCGCGGCCCTGGATCGTGCTGTTGCGGATGTCGAATCCGCGCACCTCGTTGTTGCGGATGTCGAAGGTGCGGAGCGTGTTGTTGCGCACGTCCTTGCTGCGGACCGTGTTGTTCTTGATCTCGCGGCTGTCGATCGACCCCGCGGCCAGGCCGTAGGACACGCCTCCGAGCGAGACAAAAAGGGCGACGCAGGCGATCACGAGGGCCGGCGACGGCAGCCGGCTCAGGCTGGGCTTCACAGGGGGATCCTCCGGGGGTGAGTCGGGGGTGATTCAGGCTTCTCGGGAGGGGAACACGCGAGCCGCCCCATCGGAGCGCACCGGCGCGGCATCGGTCGCCGGCAGGGTGACCACGAAGCGGGCCCCGCCGCCGTCCGCGACCGACAGCTCGACAGTCCCGCCGTGGGCGTCGGCCACCGCCTTCACGATGGCCAGCCCGAGCCCGCTGCCACGGCCGCCCGCGCCGTCCCCGGCCCCGCTGGCGAAGCGCTCGAACACGCGTTCGCGGAGCTCCTCCGGCACGCCCGGGCCCGCGATCGGCCACCTCCAGCACCGCGGACTCGCCGTCACGCCGCACCGAGACCGTGACCGGGGTGCCAGGCGGGGTGTGCAGGAGCGCGTTCTCGACCAGGTTGCCGGCCAGCCGGTGCAGGTCGTCCGCAACGCCGTTCACGCTGACCGGGCCGGGGAGGTCGAGCGACAGTGGATGGTCCGACGAGAGCGCACTCGCCTCGGCCGCCGCCTCGCGCGCCACGGCGCTCAGGTCGACCGGGGCGAGGGGTGCCTCGCGGCCGGCGTCGGCCCGGGCCAACAGCAGCAGATCGGCCACCAGTCGCCGCATGCGGCGCGACGAGCGCAGCGCGGACTCGGCCATCTCGCGCCGCTCGCCGTCCAGCTCGGTCTCCAGCAGCTCGAGGTTGGCCAGGATGCTCGTCAGCGGCGTGCGGAGCTCGTGCGAGGCGTCCGCCACGAACTCGCGCTGGCGAGCGAGCGTGGCCTCCGTCTCTCCACGCGCGGCGCTCAGCTCCCGCAGCATGTCCTCGAAGGTGCGTGCCAGGTCGGCCACCTCGTCGTTGGCGCTGGGCTTAGGCAGCTTGATGTCGGGGTCCCGGGTGCGTGCCACCTCGCGTGCCGCCCGCGTCAGGCCGGCGATCGGCCGCATCGCCCGCTGGGCCACGTGCAGGCCGGCGACGAAGGCGAGCAGCGTGCCGCCGAGCACCCCGAAGGCGAGGAACAGGCGAATCCGGTTGATCGTGGTCGCCGTGGTGTCCTGTGGTTTGGCGTACTGCACGAAGCCCACTATCCGTGAGAAGCGCTCCTCCGAGAGCGGGTCGATGAACCCCTCGGCCGGGCTCCGGTTGGAGATCGTCAGCGCGCGCGAGGCCACGCGGTAGTCGCCCACATCGCTGAGTCCCTGGCTGGCGGGGTCGCCCAGCGGTACTCCTCCCGGTGGGAAGAGGACCTGCCCCTCGCGGTTCATGAGGCGCACCTCGGCGTCGCCGCTCGCGGCCCCGATCAGCTCACCGCGGTCCACGCCGATCCCCCCGGCGGGGGTGAACTCCGGGTCGAGGCGATTTGCGATGTCCGCGGCGGTGGCGCGCAGGTCGTCGTCGAAGGCCTCGTGGACGCGCTCCTCGGCCACCGCGCCGATCACGACCGCGAATAGGCAGAGGATCCCGAAGGTGAGCGCCGCGGTCACGACCGCGATCTTCATCTTCACGGGTAGCCGGGTCCTCACGGCTCGTCCCTCAGCACGTAGCCGGCGCCGCGGATGGTGTGCAGCACGCGCGGCTCGCCGCCCTGCTCGAGCTTGCGGCGCAGGTTGGAGATGAACACGTCCACCGTGTTGGTCTCGGCGAACGGGTGGTAGCCCCACACCTCGTCCAGCAGCGACTGGCGCGAGACCACGATGCGCTCGTTCCGCATCAGGTGCTCGAGCAGCTCGAACTCGCGCGCCGTGAGCTCGAGATGGCGCTCGCCCCGGTAGGCCTCGCGCGTGGCGGGGTTGAGACGCAGGTCGCCCACCACGAGAGACGCGCTGCCGCGCGGCGGGCGGCGGCGAAGCAGGGCGCGCATGCGAGCCAGGAGCTCCTCGCGCTCGAACGGCTTGACGAGGTAGTCGTCCGCCCCCGCATCGAGGCCCTCCACGCGCGCTTCGAGCGCGTCGCGCGCCGTGAGGATCAGGATCGGCACGTCCCCGTCGGTGCGCAGACGGCGGCAGACCTCAACGCCGTCGAGCTTCGGCAGGCCCAGGTCGAGCACCACCGCGTCGGGGGCGAACACGCCGGCCTGGTCCAGCGCGGTCTCGCCGTCGCCGGCCACGCGGACGTCGTACCCCTCCTTGTCGAGCGAGCGGCGCAGGACACCCGCGATGTCGGTGTCGTCCTCGACGACGAGCACTCGCGGGCGTCCCGACATGTCTCCCATGGTAGGGAGGGTGCGCAAGCCTTCCGTCGAAGTCACCCGGGATGGCTACGCGCCGCCGCAAGCGCCGCCGTTCCCGGGGCCTCTGGCCGTCGCTCGCGCTGCCGCAGCTCGAGCAGCGCCACTGGGACGTGATCGGCCTCGCCCTGGTCGCGTTCGCGGCCTTCTTCGCATGCGTCTTCTATCTCGGCTGGGCGGGCGGCGAGGTGGGTGAGGTGATGGCCGACGGCTTCCTCTTCCTGTTCGGCGGGCTGGGCTATCTCACGCCGGTCGCGCTGTTCGCGGCGGGCGCCCTGATGGTGGTCCGTCCTCTGATGGAGGCGGTCCACCCGTTCAAGACAGGGTTGGCGTGCCTCGCGGCCGCGCTCCTGCTCGGCCTGGCCGCCGGCTCGTTCGGCCTCGGCCCGGGCGACACGCCGCGCGACGGCTTCCTGGACGCCGACTACCTGCGCCGGCACGGCGGGCTGACGGGCGAAGGCCTGTTCTGGACCTCGAGCACGCTGTTCTCGGACGCCGGTGCCCACATCCTGTTCGTCTTCCTGCTGCTGGCCGGGCTCCTGCTGGTGACCGGCGCCTCGGTCGCCGGACTGATGACCGCCACGCGGGACGCGGCCACCAGCACCACCGAGCGCGTGCGCGGCGCCACCCGCTCGCTGTCGGCCGCCGCGACCGCGCCGCTGCCGCGCGGCCCGCTGCCGGGCGACCCCATCCCCGGTGTCCGCGAGCCGGTCGAGCCGCCCGAGCCCGTGGACTCGGAGCCGGTCGTGCGCGCCACGCACGTGGAGGCGCCCGCCCTGGACGCCGCCGAGCGCTACCCGGACCTGTACGAGCACGAGGAGCCGGCCCAGGAGCCGCAGGAAGAGCTCCCCGCCCTCCCGGAGCCCGAGGAGCAGGACGAGGAGCCGGTGCAGGAGGAGCTCACCCCGATGGGCAACCGCCGCTCCGCGGTCACTGAGGCCGATGACGTGGACTACCGCATGCCGAGGCCCGCCTTCCTGAAGCGCTCGAACGGCCCCCAGAGGGTCGACACCAAGGGAATCGAGCGCACCGGCGCCCAGCTCACCGAGGCGCTCAGCCACTTCAACGTCGAGGCGCGGGTGATCGGCACTGTCACCGGCCCGCACGTAACGCGCTACGAGCTGCGCCTGGCTCCGGGCATCAAGATGTCCAAGGTCGCCCAGCTGAAGGACGACCTCGCCTACGCTCTCGCCGCGGAGCAGGTCCGCATCCTGGCGCCGATTCCCGGCAAGCAGGCGGTGGGCGTGGAGGTGCCGAACCGGGTGCGCAAGATGGTCCACCTGGGCGACGTGTTCCAGGAGGCGCCCAAGGGGTGGTCGCCACTGTCGGTCTGGCTCGGCAAGGACATCGCGGGCAAGGCGATCGGCACCGACCTAGCCAAGCAGCCGCACATCCTCATCGCCGGGACCACCGGCTCCGGGAAGTCGGGCTGCGTGAACGCGATGCTGTCGAGCGTGCTGCTGCGCTCCGACCCCAACGAGGTGCGCATGGTGCTGGTCGACCCGAAGCGGGTCGAGCTGAACCACTACGAGGGCATCCCGCACCTGCTGACGCCGGTGGTCACCTCGCCGCGCCTCGCAGCCAACGTGCTCGGCAACCTCATCAAGGAGATGGAGGAGCGCTACGGGGTGATGAGCCGCGTGAAGACGCGCAGCCTGGTCGAGCTGAACCGGGTCCGCCTGCGCGAGGGCGAGCGGCCCCTGCCCTACATCCTCTGCGTGATCGACGAGCTCGCCGACCTGATGATGGTGGCGCCGGCCGACGTGGAGGATTCGATCATCCGCCTGGCGCAGAAGTCGCGGGCTGTGGGGATCCACCTGGTGCTGGCCACCCAGCGCCCCAGCGCCGACGTGATCACCGGCATGATCAAGGCGAACGTGCCCGCGCGGATCGCGTTCGCGGTCTCTTCGCAGACGGACTCGCGCGTGATCCTCGACCAGAACGGCGCCGAGTCGCTGCTCGGACAGGGCGACATGCTCTTCCGGCCGGCCGGCGAGTCGCGCTCGGCCCGCATCCAGGGCGCCTTCATCACGGAGGAGGAGATCGAAAAGCTGACCGAGCACTGGCGCCGCCAGGGCGAACCGGAGCTACAGGAGGAGCTGCTCGAGGCGATCGAGACCGAGGACGACGGGGACGGGGTGGAGGGCGACTTCGACCCCGACCAGGACGACCTGCTCGCCGACGCCGTGGCCACCGTCGTGCAGATGGGCACGGCCTCCACGTCGATGCTCCAGCGCCGCCTGCGCGTGGGCTACACCCGTGCGGGCCGGCTGATCGACATGATGGAGCGGCGGGGCGTGATCTCCGGCTACGAGGGCTCCAAGGCGCGCCAGGTGCTGATCACCGAGGCCGACCTGCCGCGCGTGCTCGAGCAGCTGAGCGAGCCGCCCGTGGCGACCCCCTCCGACGAATAGCGGGGCGACTACCCTTCGCGCCCGATGCCGTCCATCGGCGACACGCTGCGCGAGGCGCGCATGCGGCAGCGCCTCGACATCGCAGACGTCGAGGCGAAGACCAAGATCCGAGCGAAGTACCTGCGCGCCCTTGAAAACGAGGAGTTCGGGGAGCTCCCCGGGCCCACGTTCGTCAAGACGTTCCTGCGCAGCTACGCGGAAGTGCTCGGGCTCGACCCGCACCGGCTGGTGGAGGACTACCGGGCCCGCTACGAGCCGCGCGACGATGCCGAGCTCAAGCCGATCGGGCCGCCGGCCATGCGGCGCGAACGACGCCGCCGGGGGCCGCCCCCCGGCCCTTGGCTTCTGATCGGACTGGCCGTCGCGGCGGTGATCGGGGCCCTCCTCGTGATCGGCCTGGTGGGGGAGGAGGACAGCGGCGGCGGGGAGGCGGCGCAGGAGCAGACGACGACCGAGCCGCGCCGCGAGCGCCCGCGGCGGCGCGAGCGGCCGCCACGGCCTCGGCGCGTGGCCCTGCGGATCGCTCCCGAGGCTGAGACCTACGTCTGCATCGACACCGGCGCCGGCACGGACATCCGCTTCGAGGGCATCCTCACCTCGCCCCAGACCTTCCGCGGCAGGCGGCTGCGGGTGAACCTCGGCAACACCTCGGTCGCGGTGTCGGCTAACGGCAAACCGGTCCAGGTCGGGTCGGGCCCGAACCCGGTGGGGTTCGCGTTCACGCCCCGGTCCACGACGCCGGTCCCGCTCGGAGAGCGTCCCTGCGCGTGAGCTCGTGAGCGCCCGGGCGGGCATCGTGGTCACCGGCACCGAGGTGCTGACCGGTCGCGTGCGCGACCGCAACGGCCCGTGGCTGTCGGACCGCCTGCTGGAGCTGGGCGTGGAGCTCGCCCACATCACCATTTGCGGCGACCGGCGCCAGGACATGCTCGCCCAGCTCCGCTTCATGGCCGAGCAGGGGGTCGACGTGATCATTACCAGCGGCGGGCTTGGGCCGACCGCGGACGACTTGACGATCGAGATCGTGGCTGAGTTCACGGGGCGGCCGCTCTTCCTGGACTCCGATCTCGAGGCTCGGATCGCGGAGATCCTGAGGCCGCTCATGAAGCGGTTCCCGGACCTGGACTTCGAAGCGGTGCGGGCCTCGAACCGAAAGCAGGCGCTCGTGCCGGAGGGAGCGCACGTGATCTACCCGGCCGGCACCGCCCCCGGGCTGGTGGTGCCCGGAGAGCCCGCCGTGGTGGTGCTGCCCGGGCCGCCGCGGGAGCTGCACGCGATGTGGCCCGAGGCGGTGTCGAGCGAGGCCTTCCAGCAGGCGGTGGACGGGCGCACGCGGTATTCGCAGCAGACACTCAGGCTGTTCGGGATCCCGGAGTCGGAGATCGCGGAGACGCTGCGGGTGGCCGAGGGGTCGGTGGAGGGCTTCGAGGCGCTCGAGATCACCACCTGCCTGCGGCGCGGCGAGGTCGAGATGGTCACGCGCTGGGAGCCCGAGGCCGACGGGGCGTGGCAATCACTCTCGGCGCTGGTTGCGGAGCGGCACGCCGGGGCGCTCTACTCGACCGACGGGTCGCGCGTGGACGACCAGGTGGCGGAGCTCCTCGCCCGGCGCTCGCTGGCCGTGGCGGAGTCGTGCACCGGGGGGCTGATGGCCGCCCGGATGACGGAGCGCGCCGGCTCCTCGGCCTATTTCGCGGGCGGCGTGGTGGCGTACTCGAACGAGGCGAAGGTCTCGCTTCTCGGCGTGGATCCCGGGCTGATCGAGCGGCACGGCGCGGTGTCGCTCGAGGTCGCCGACGCGATGGCGGACGGCGCGCTGGCGCGCTTTGACGCCGACGTGGCGCTGTCGATCACGGGCGTGGCGGGTCCGGGCGGGGGGACGGAGGCAAAGCCCGTCGGCTACGTGTGCTGGTGCGCCGCGCTGGCCGGCGGCCCCCGGTTGACGCGCGACACCCGGCTTCCGGGCGATCGGGCGGACATACGCGACCGCTCGACCACCGTGGGGATGCACCTGCTGCGGCGGCTCCTTCGCCGCGAGGAGGGGGAACCGCGGTGAGCGGGCCGCGTGCCCGGATGTTCGTCGCCCTGGACCTGCCGCCCGAGGCCCGCTCCGCCCTCGCCGCGTGGCGGGATGAGCTGGTGGAGGGGCGGCGGGACCTCCGGCCCGTGCGCACCGAGGCGCTCCACGTCACGCTCGTCTTCCTCGGCTGGCAGGACGAGAAAGCGGCCGAGGCGATCGCCTCCGCCGCCTTCGAGGCGTGCTCCGGCCTGCCCGCCGCGCGGCTGAAGGCGGGCGGGATCCGGCCGCTGCCCCCGCGCGACCCGCGTCTGTTCGCGCTCGACCTGGAGGACGAGGACGGGCGCGCGGGCGCCGTGCAGTCGGCAATCTCCCGCGCGCTCGAAGCCGGCCGCTGGTACCGGCCGGAGAAGCGTCCCTTCTGGCCACACCTCACCCTCGCGCGCGTGAAACGGCGCGAGCGGCGGGTGCCGCCGCTCCCGGACGCTCCCGCGCCGCCGGCCGAGGCCTTCTCGGCCGGCCGGCTCACTCTGTATCGCTCAACCCTGCGGCCGCAGGGCGCGATCTACGATCCCCTCGCGGAGGCGGCGCTGTGATCCACGACACCGCATCCCGGGGCTTCTCACGGTCCGCCGACGCCTATGAGAAGGGACGGCCCGGGTACCCCGAGGCCGCCGTGGAGCTGATCGCCTCGCGTTTGCCTGCGGGAGCCGCCGTGCTCGACCTGGCCGCCGGGACCGGCAAGCTCACGCGGCCGTTGTTGGCCGCGGGACTCCGGGTGGTCGCCGTGGAGCCGGTGGCGCAGATGCGCTCGGCGCTGCCCGGCTCGGTGCGCGCGCTCGAGGGCACAGCCGAGGCGATCCCGCTGGCCGCCGGGGAAGTGGAGGCGGTCGCCGTCGGTCAGGCGTTCCACTGGTTCGACGGCGACGCCGCGCTGGCCGAGATCCACCGCGTGCTGCGCCCGGAGGGCCTGCTCGCCCTGCTCTGGAACACCCGCGTCGAGGACGATCCGGTCAACCGGGCGATCGACGAGCTGCTGGCTCCGTACCGACGGGGCACCCCGACCGAGCGCAGCGAAGACTGGCGCGCCGCCTTCGACCGGACGACGCTGTTCGTGTTGTTCGAGGACCGCGAGTTCCCGGGCGAGCAGCGGCTCGACGCCGACGGGATGGAGGCGCGGGTGGGATCGATCAGCTTCATCGCCGCGCTCGACGCGCCCGAGCGGGCGCGCGTCGCGGAGCGGGCGCGGGCGATCGCGGGCGAGGGAACGGCGACCGTCGCCTACCGGACCGAGGTGCTGATCTGGCGGCGGACCTGACGCGGCGGGCGGTGGCGGCCGCCGTGCGGGGCGCTCGTCGCGACGGCCTCGCTCGCCGCGGGCTGCCCGGGAGCGGGCCAGAGACTGCCTGCTGTAGGACTCCGCCCATGGAACAGCGAGTAAGCCTCGTCACACTCGGAGTCCGCGATCTCGCCCGGGCGCGCAAGTTCTACGAGGCGCTCGGCTGGCGCACGCGGGCCGAGCCGGGCGACGACGTCGTCTTCTTCCAGGCCGGAGGGATGGTCCTGGCGCTCTGGGACAGGGCCAAGCTGGCCGAGGACAGCGGCGTGGAGGACGCCGGCGGATGGGGAGGGGTCACGCTCGCCCACAACGTCCGCTCGCCCGCCGAGGTCGACGCGATCGCGGCAGAGGCGCGCGCCGCCGGGGCGGAGATCGTGCGCGAGCCTGCCGAGACGTTCTGGGGCGGCTACTCGGCGGCGTTGGTCGATCCCGAGGGCCACGCCTGGGAGATCGCGCACAACCCGCGCTGGACGATCCACGACGACGGCTCGCTCGAGTTGCCCGCCTGACTCCATCCGGGGGCTCGCGCACCCGGACTCCGCCGCGCCCGGACGTCGCCGTTACTCGACCGGCGTCAGCTCGATCACCGGGATGCGCCGGTGGGAGGCGCGCTTCCGGTACTGAGTCCAGCCGGGATAGATCTCGATCCCCCGGTTGTAGTGCCGCTCGCGCTCCTCGCCCTCGAGCTCACGCGCCACCATCTCGCGACTCTGGCCGTCGAACACGCAGGTCACGCGCGGGTTGGCGCAGAGGTTGTAGTACCAGGCGGGGTTGCGGTACTGCCCGTAGTTGGACGCGATGACCACCATTCGATCGCCGTCCGGCAGGGCGACGAGCGGAAGGGTGTGCCGGCGGCCGCTCTTGGCTCCGGTGGTGGTGAGCATGACGATCGGCAGCCCGGCGACCCAGGAGACGAAGGTGGCGCGCCCACGCGTGCTCCGGTACACGAGCCGGTCGATGTGGTGCAGCGTGCGGGCGTAGAACCAGGAGACCGGAGGCCAGGCCCCGGTGGTGCGGACGATGCGCCAAAACGGATTGGCCCGCCGGTACTCGTACATGCCAGGGCGATCCAACCACATCGGCGAGTCGATCCAACCCGGGGGCGAACTTGCCGTCCGACCTGGCTCCTACGTTTGTGGACTCGGAGAGCTTTCGAGAGGACAGAGACGCATGGACAAGGAGCAGCAGAAGGCCGCGCAGGCGCGTGAGTCGGCGCTGAAGAACGCGCTCGGCCAGATCGAGCGGCAGTTCGGCCAGGGGTCGATCATGAAAATGGGGGACGAGGCGGCGGCGGTGCGCGTCGCGGCGATCCCCACGGGCGCGCTCTCGCTCGACCTCGCCCTGGGCGTGGGCGGCCTGCCGAGGGGCCGCATCGTCGAGATTTTCGGCCCGGAGTCGTCGGGCAAGACCACGCTGCTCTACCACGTGCTGGCGAGCGCCCAGCGTATGGGCGGCATCTGCGCGTTCATCGACGCCGAGCACGCGATGGACCCCGCCTACGCGAAGCGCATCGGCGTGGACGTCGACGAGCTGCTCGTCTCCCAGCCCGATCACGGGGAGCAGGCCCTCGAGATCGCCGACCTGCTGATCCGCTCCGGAGCCGTCGACGTAGTTGCGATCGACTCGGTGGCCGCCCTCACCCCGAAGGTGGAGCTGGAGGGGGCGATGGGCGACCAGTCGGTCGGCCTGCAGGCCAGGATGATGTCGCAGGCGATGCGAAAGCTGGCCGGGAACCTGAACCGGGCGAACACCCTCTGCGTCTTCACGAACCAGATTCGGGAGAAGGTCGGAGTGATGTTCGGGTGTTTTTCGGCCAGCACCCGCGTCGTGCTCGCCGACGGCAGCACGGAAAGGATCGCCAGGATCGTCAACGAGCGGATGCCGGTCGAGGTCATGTCGATGGATCCCGAGACCGGCGAGATCTCCCCAAAGCGGATCGTCGAGTACTTCAGGAACGGTCAGACCGAGGAGTGGCTCCGCTTCGAGGTCGCGGGAAGCCGTGGCATACACAAGTTCACCTGTACACCTAACCACCTCATCTTCACTCCCGAAGGCGAAAGGCCAGCTGAGGAAATCGAGGAGGGCGATGATGTCTTAGTGGCCGTAAGGCACTACGACCTGCGGGACGACCAGTTCAAGCTGATCGTTGGAAGCGTTTTGGGCGACGGATCGCTTCGCTTCCAGGGCGGCTACAACGCCCAATTCCGGGTGGGCCATGGGATGAAGCAGCGCGAATACGTCGAGTGGAAGCATGAGATGCTCGCGCCGTTCGCCAACAAGATCGCTAAGACGGGCAACGGCATGGGGTTCGACACGATCCCCATGTATCAGCTGGCCTGGCTGCACGATGCGGCCTACCTCTGCGACGGCTCCCGCACCATCAGCGAGGACCTCATCGAGGAGCTCGACGAGCGGGCCATCGCCGCTTGGTACTGCGACGACGGCCACTTTTCAGGCCATTACAAGCGCTGGGGCCACGGGAAGGCGGTCATCTACAACACGTCGCTCACCGATGCCGACAAGCACCTCCTCGCCGAGCGTTGCGAGCAGCTCGGGATGGGACGACCTACTGTTACCTATAGAGAGCTGCTGTTCAGCGGTGAGCGGGCGCGGCAGTTCCAGGAGAAAATCGCCCCATACGTCCATCCCTCGATGGACTACAAGCTCCACCCCGACCTACGAGGCCGTTTCGTGTGGCACCCCGACACAAGCGACGCCCACCTGAACGGCACTCGCTTGGCCTCGCGCACGACGCTCTGTCCGGTCCCCATGCAGGTTCGACGTAAGTACGTGACACCACCCGCGCCACATAAGCGGGACCGCTACGACCTCCAGATCGAGGGCAACCACACCTACCTCGTCGACCACGTGGTGGTGCACAACTCCCCCGAGACCCAGCCCGGCGGCCGCGCCCTCAAGTTCTACGCGTCGCAGCGGCTCGACATCCGCCGCATCGAGACCCTCAAGGAGGGCACCGAGGCGGTCGGGAACCGGGTGCGGGTCAAGGTCGTCAAGAACAAGGTGGCTGCGCCGTTCCGGCAGGCCGAGTTCGACATCGAGTACGGCGTCGGCATCTCGAGCCAGGGCTGCATCCTCGACCTCGGGATCGAGCACGGAATCGTCCAGAAGTCCGGGTCGTTCTTCTCCTACGGCGACGAGCGGCTGGGCCAGGGGCGCAACAACGTGAAGGGCTACCTGCGCGAGCACCCCGAGGTCGCGCGCGAGATCGAGCACAAGATCTACGAGACGCTGGGGGTGGAGCCCGCCGGGGTGCCACTGGAGGCCGTTCCGCCGGCGGAGGGCGAACCCGAGGTCGCGACACCGGAAGAGCGCGCCGCCTGAGCCTGAGGGGTCGTCCAAGGTGAGTCACCCGGGGTGACGGCGCAGGTGCGAGCGCCAAGCCCGCGAAAGAAGCAGGGAGCGATGCGTGCCGTGCACGTGAGCAACCGATGACGCAACCGGGCGATGACGATCGCAACCTTGAGCTGGAGAGGGCCGTTCAGCTGGCCTACGGCGCCGTGGACCAGCGCGACCGGACGATCGCCGAGGTGCGCACGTACCTCGAGCGCAAGCGGGTGGAGCCGGACGCGATCGCCGACGCGGTCGAGGAGCTGACCGCCGCCGGCGCCCTGGACGACGCCCGCTTCACGCGCCGCTTCGCCGGGGACAAGCGCGAGCTGGAGCTCTGGGGCTCCGAGCGGATCGCCCGGGACCTGCATCGCCGCGGCATCGCGCCGGACTTGATCGAGCGGGTCCTGTCCGACCACAGCCGCGAGGCCGAGCTCGCCAGTGCCCTAGTGCTGCTCGACCAGCGGGTGCCGACGCCCCGCGACGACCGCGATCGGGACCGCGCCTGGCGGATCCTCGTCCGTCGCGGGTACGACAGGGAGCTCGCCTACGAGGCTGTTCGCCGGCACGAGAACGGCGGGCGCCGGGCGGCCTGAGGCCACCGCGTGGGCGCGCATCGCTACGCCGTGTCCGGCGGTGGCCCCACGTCGAGGCCGTGCTCCGCGGCGAGCCGCGGAACGGATGCGAAGTCCATCTCCAGGCCGTACCGCTCGGCCAGCGCGGCGAGCCCGTCCAGGTCGGGCGGACCGGCGGCCGAGAACAGCGACGCCGACTCGGCGAAGTAGCGCTCGAAGCCGGCCGGTGAGATGACCTCAAGGAGGCGCGCGGGCTCGTCGGTTGCGTTCCAAAAGGCGTGTGGAACGCCGCGGGGTTTGAGGACCAGGTCGCCGGCGGTGCCGTCGAGAACCTCGTCGCCGATGAGCAGCCCGACCCGACCTTGGAGGACATAGGAGTACTCGTCCTCACGCGAGTGGGTGTGGATGGGGGAGCCCGGCGTGCGCGGCGCCATCGGATGCTCGACAAATGAGAACCCCCCGCCGGTCTGCTCCGCGTCGAGCATGAAGCGGGCGCCGAGACCACCGATGTCGACCAGGTGCCCCTCGTCGGGGGCAAGAACGTGCGCAGGCATTGCGCCACCTAGCCACGCCGCGCCCTCTGGGTTGTCACGGGACGGGCGCGGGGTTAACCTCCTGTGAAGCGGCCTCCTGGCCGCCCTGAGATCGAAATACCAGCAAATCGGCTTCTTTTCGCGGATGAATGCACCTGAGCTAACTGGAGGGAGTGCTCGGGAGGGTCCTTAGAGCTGCACCTGCGCGCGCCCTGCCCCGGCGCGCGTTCCGCTTGAGGGGGGCCGAACGGCGCGTTCGCGCCGGGAGGAGACACCCAAAATGGAGATCGTGTTGGCGGCGCTGGTTGCGGCAGCAGTCGCCGTGGCTGTGGCGCTGCTCCTGCAGCGACCTCGGGCGGCGCCGACCGCCGCCGGGCCGCTCGTGGCACCCGAACGGCGCGAGGGCGCCCATCCCGGCGCGCCGGCTCCCGCCGGCGCCGGGAGCGAGGAGATGGAGGACGAGCTTCGGGCCCGCCGCTCCGAGCTCGCGCGCCTGGAGGAGCGCCTGCGGTCCAAGGAGAGCTCGCTCGAGCTCCACGGCCAGCGGCTGGACGAGCGCGAACGCTCGCTCGACGACCGGCAGCGCAACCTCGAGCACGCACGGGAGGAGCTGAAGGCCGGCAAGCGCGACCACCTCCGAGAGCTCGAGCGCGTGGCCGGCCTGAGCGCCGGCCAGGCGAAGCACGTCATGATGCGCGAGCTCGAGGACGAGCTGCGGCATGAGAGCGCCCGTCTGATCCGCCAGGTGGAGGAGGAGACCCGCCACGACGCCGACCGCCGCGCCCGCAGCATCCTCGCTGCCGTCATGCAGCGCGTGGCGTCGAGTCACTCCGTCGAGACGACCGTCTCCGTCGTCGAGCTGAAGTCGGACGAGCTGAAGGGCCGGATCATAGGCCGCGAGGGGCGCAACATCCGCGCCCTGGAGACACTGACGGGGATCGATTTCATCATCGACGACACCCCCGGCGCGGTCCTGCTGTCGGGGTTCGACGGCGTGCGGCGCGAGATCGCACGCCTCACGCTCGAGAAGCTGCTCCAGGACGGGCGCATCCACCCGGCCCGCATCGAGGAGGCCTTCCACCAGGCCAAGTCGGAGATCGACCAGCACGTGGTGGTGGTGGGAGAGCAGGCGGTGTTCGAAGCCAACATCGGATCGGTGCATCCCGAGCTGGTGAAGCTGCTCGGGAGGCTTCGGTTCCGGACGAGCTACGGCCAGAACGTCCTGCACCACTCGGTCGAGTGCGCGCGACTGGCCGGGATGCTCGCCTCGGAGCTGGGCGCCGATCCGCGCGTGGCCGCGCGCGCTGCTCTGCTTCACGACATCGGGAAAGCGGTGTCGCACGAGACGGAGGGCCCGCACGCGCTCGTCGGCGGGGAGCTGGCGCGGCGCTACAAGGAGTCGGAAGCGGTCGCCCACGCCATGGAGGCCCACCACAACGAGGTCGAGCTCCAGACCGTCGAGGCGGTGATCGTGCAGATCGTCGACGCGCTGTCCGGCGCGCGGCCGGGCGCGCGGGGCGAGTCGCTGGAGCACTACGTGAAGCGCCTCCACGAGCTGGAGGCGATCGCAACGCGGCACGAGGGCGTCGACAAGGTCTACGCCATGCACGCCGGGCGCGAGATCCGCGTGATCGTCCACCCGGACGAGATCGACGACGACGCCGCCTCGCTGCTGTCGCACCAGATCGCCCGCGAGGTCGAGAAGGAGCTCGAGTACCCCGGCCAGATCAAGGTCACGGTGATCCGCGAGAGCCGCGCCACCGACTACGCGAAATGAGGCGTTTCCTCGCCTGGCGCGGCCTCGACGAGTGGCGCGCCGAGGGGTGCACGATCGAGCGCGGGGACCACGGGCTGCGCGCGGTCGGCGTGCAGCTGGGAGCCTCGTACCAGCTCGACTACGGCCTCGAGACCGGCCCGGAGCTGTTCACCCGACGGCTCGTGGTCACCGTGAAGGACGCCGACGGGGAGCGCGGCGTGCTGCTCGAGCGCTCGGAGGAGGACGGCGCCTGGACCGCGAACGACGAGCCACTGCCGCACGTGGAGGGGGCCCTCGACATCGACCTTGCCCTGTCCCCGCTGACCAACTACATGCCCGCGGCACGCCTGGGCGGCGAGCCGGCCGACCACCAGATGGCATGGCTTGACGTGCCGAGCCTCGAGCTCACCCGCGCCCGGCAGCGCTACGAGCCGATCGACGCGCGGCACGTGCGTTTCATCGACCTCGATAGCGGCTTCACCGCGGAGCTCGACCTGGATGCCGACGGCTTCGTGCTGCACTACCCGGAGCTGGCGGAGCGCGCCTGAGCGATCCGCGCCGGACGCAGCTCCGCGCCGGACGCGACTCCGCGCGCCCTCGGTCGAGCCGAGCGCTTGCCGCTGGGCCCGAGCCGAGCGCTTGCGGCTGGGCCCGAGCCGAGCGCTTGCGGCCAAGCGCACTATCCTCGGCCTCGCATGAAGACGTATCACCTGACCACCTTCGGGTGCCAGATGAACGAGCACGACTCCGAGCGGATGAAGGGCATGCTCGACTCGCTCGGCTACCGCGAGGCGGGCGAGCGCAGCGACGCAGAACTCATCCTTTTCAACACCTGCTCGATCCGCGAGAAGGCGGACAACCGGTTGGTCGGCCACCTGGGCGAGGCGAAGCGCCTCAAGGCCGAGGATCCGACCCGCGTGATCGGGATCGGCGGTTGCTGGTCCCAGTCGATGAAGGAGCGGGTGTTCGAGCTGTTCCCGTTCGTGGACGTCGCCTTCGGCCCGGGCCAGGTGCATCGCCTGGCGGAATTCCTGACGAGCGACAGCCTGAGCGCCCAGGGCTACTTCGAGTTCGAGGGGTTCACGGGCCACCTGCCGATGAAGCGCGAGCGCGAGTTCCAGGCTTGGGTGCAGATCTCGGTGGGATGCAACTGTGTGTGCTCCTACTGCATCGTGCCCTCCACCCGCGGGCGCGAAGTGTCGCGCCCGGCGGCGGAGATCGTGGAGGAGGTGGAGCGCCTCGCGGCCGACGGCGTTCGCGAGGTCACGCTGCTCGGCCAGAACGTCTGCTCCTACGGCCGCGACCTCCCGAGGGGGGCGAAGACCTCGTTCGCCGAGCTTCTCTCCATGATCGACGCTGTCGACGGACTGGAGCGCATCCGGTACACGAGTCCACATCCAAAGGACATACGCGAGGACGTGATCGGCGCCCATGCCGAGCTGCCGAGCGTGTGCGAGCACATCCACCTGCCGCTCCAGTCGGGGTCGTCGCGCGTGCTGAAGGCGATGCGCCGCACCTACAACCGCGAGCGCTACCTCGACCGGGTGGCGATGATCCGCGAGCTGGTGCCCGACTGCGCGCTCACCACCGACATCATCGTCGGCTTCCCCGGTGAGACAGAGGCCGACTTCGAGGAGACGATGGAGGTCGTGGAGCAGGTGCGGTACGACTCGGCCTTCACGTTCATCTTCTCGCCCCGGCGCGGCACGCTCGCGGCGGAGCTCGACGATGACCTGTCGCACGAGGTAAAGCGCGAGCGAATGGAGCGGCTGGTTGCCGCCGTGCAGCGGCACGCGACCGAGCGGGCCCAGCGCTTCGTGGGCCGGACCATGGAGGTCCTGGTAGAAGGCCCGTCGCGTACGGACCCGGCGAAGCTGCGCGGACGGATCCGGCACAACAAGACCGTGAACTTCGCCGGAATGGCGTCGCCAGGCGAGCTCGCCGAGGTGGAGATCGCCTCGGCCACGAGTACGACGCTGGCCGGCGAGGAGTCGCTGGTGGCGCGGCTCGTCTAGTGACCTGAGTCGTCAGGTCGCGCGCAGCTTCCCGGCGTTTGGACGCGCCTGGCCGCTCGGAAGCTGACGCCGAACTTCCGCCTCAGGTCTGCACGACAGGCCGCGCACCACGACCATTCGCGCACGCACACCAAAGCGCCCCTCAAGCCTCGACCGCAACCACTTCCTGTCCGCCGTCAACGGCTATGGATCCAGCGCGCGGAGCGCGGACGCGGTGGTGCTGGAGCGGCTCGCCACCTTCAACCCGCGCATGCGTTGACAACTGGTGTCAAGCGCGAACGGCGGCGGCGAAAGGCTGTGCGGCGGCCCCCGAACCGGTCACGGGGCTAGCCCCGCAGAATGTCGCGCAGGTCGGCGAGCGCAGCCCGGGCCTCGATCAGCCCGCCCGGACCCCACCATGTGGCCAGATCCACGTCCGCCTCCTCGGCGCGGCCGTCCGCGTTCAGCTGCACCTTCTCCAACTGCGGCTGCGAGACGAGCACGAGGTCGGCGCGGGCGAGTGAGCCGACCTGCCGGAGACCCACGTCGGCGAGGATCGTGCCGGCGAAAGAGTCGCGTGGAGCGAGCCCCCAGCCGTCCTCCGTAGGCCTCGCGACAGCCACCCGGGGGGCTCCTTCCACGACCGCGCGCACTCTGGACACCCGGCGGTCGTAGTCGGTGAGGAGCCCCTCCGCGTCGTTGGTGCGGCCCAGTGCCTCGCCCATCAGGCGCAGATTCAGCTTCCACCTGCCGCTGCCGGGTTCGACGATGACCGTCGGGGCGATAAGGCTCAGGCCCTCGAAGAGAGCGCCCTGGCGGCCGACGATCAGGTCCGGCCGGGCCTTCCGAACCGCCGTCAGCTCGCCGGCGGCGACCGGCTGGATCGTCTCGACCCCGGCCGCCGGACCGCGCAGGTACGCAGGCAGTCTGTCGCCGGGCACCACGGCCACCACCGGGCGCACGCCGAGCGCCAGCGTGTCGTCGAGCGTGTCAAGCGTGAGCGTGGCAACGCGCTCGGCCTGGCCCGGCACCTTCGACTCACCCTTCACGTGCTGCACCTTCAGCGGGCGCGCGGTCTCCTTACGCTCGTCGAAGCCGGACTCCTGGCAGCCGAGCGCGAGCGCGGCCAGGGCCGCGAGCAGAAGAAGGATGAGGACCGGCACGGCAGGTATTAGTAGCGATCGTGCAGGCAGCAGGCGTTTTCTGCTCTGGAAGAGGCTTTGCCACCGATCCACAGGCCGGATTGCAAACGGATTGCAAACGAGCGCTTCGAGTCAGTGCAAGCTAAGCCGCCGCGCCGGACGCGTCGTCGCCTACCCGCCGTCCTGGCGTCGGCCGCGAGGGGGCGGCTCGTCGAGTCGGGCTGACGCTCATCCGGATGGCGCATCGCGGCGTCGCGAGCCGAAACGAGCGCCCAGCAGGCCGGCGGTCACGAACAGAAGCCCGAGCGCCGCGGACCGAGCTAGGCCCCCGTCGTGCCGGACAGGTTCGCTGCCGCCTTGACCGGTGAGGGACACGACTGTCACACCCGTGAACACGGCCGAGATGATGTACATGATCACTGCCTCTCCGCGGCGCGAGGCGGTGACGGCGAACCATGCCGCCACCAGGGTGGCGCCGACGAGGGTGCTCGATGGCGTGAGGGCGGCATCGACGACAGATCCGGCCAAGAACAGCGTGACCGGAGGCCACCACGATCGTTCCCGCCAGCCAACCCGGCGCGCGGCTCCACCGGCCAGCGCCAGACAGAACCACAGCGCGGCGGCAACGAACAGACCGGCACGCGCATCATCGATCGCCCCCGCAGTATCGCTCGTCGCAGGCGAGTTGCCGCCACCCGCCATGAGGAAGTACGCGTCGGTCTGGCGACTCATGATCGTCCGCCAGCCGTCCTGGGAATTGCTCGGCCGACTCCACGCCGAGAGAGTCACGGCTCGCCTCAGGCCCAGCGATGCCGAAGCAGGGACCCGCACCGCCTGCCCGTTGCCGTCGAACCGCAAGGCGCTACCGAACCGGCCCCGGGTCGTCCACGTGGCTCCGATGATCTCGCCGGTGTTGCCCTTGCCGGAGAGATCAGCCGCCACCGTTCCGGAGCCGGTGTCGAAGGCATACGCCGCAACGAGGCCAGCGGCAGGAGAGGTCCCGGCTCTCCGGATCGGCGTCGACATCTCGGCCCGAACCTCGGAAGGCCTCAAGGCACGGTCGTAGACACGCACGTCGTCGATTACGCCCTGGAAGTACTCCCCGTAGGGACGGTTGCCACCGATCCACAGGGGGTCGTCGGTCCCCAGGATCGTGCCGGTGAGAGCTCGGCTTGACACCTGACTGCCGTTCACATAGAGCCGCAGCGTCGTTCCGTCGTAGGTCACCGCCAAGTGCGTCCAGCGGTCCACGGGGTCCGCCTGTCGCCCATCGGTGTGCTGAGCGGTCCTGCCGTCGAAAGTCCCGCCTCCCGCTGGTAACAGCGCCTCGCCGTCGGACCTGTCGATGAAGGCGGCACCGAGCAGGAGCAGCGTCCCGAGCAGTACGGCTGACCCGGCGAGCGCCCAGCGACCAGCCGGCCCCCTCGCCCTGGGTCTGCCCTCCCTCGCCCAGCCATGTCCGATCGCAACTGCGAGCCCGAGCAACGGGAGCGCCGGGAGATCTCCGGCGTCGATGCCGTGGCCTTCAGACAGTGACAGGATGACCGGCCCGTGCCATGGCTCCCACAGGAACATTCCGCAGGCGGCAGCGAGAAGCAGCGCGACCACGATCAAGGCGCCGCGGCTTCTGTGGCGGGTCATCGAACTCGTGTCGTCACCGAAGGCCTATTGGACCCGACTCGGGTCGCGGGCTTACGATCCGCTTCCAGTTCCCTCTTCACGTTCCTTCATGCAACGTCGAGCGCCCGCTAGGACTCGCGAGAGCGGCGCGCTCTCTCGACTGATTCACGGCTGCCCGGTGCGCGCCTGACAGCCCGGATGTCGGACCGCCGCAGAGCCCGCCGAGCAGCCTGGTGCGGGACATCCAGACCGCCCAGGAGCGGCTACGCGAGGCCGACTCAGGCCGGGCGGGGCAACCGCGGCGGACTGGCTCCTTGGCGTTGGCTGCAAACGGATTGCAAACGAACCTGCCGCGCCGGCGTCACCAACCGCCACGGCCGCCGCGTTGCGTATCGGTTTCCCTGCAACGCGGCACTTCCCGGCACGGCGCGTCACCAGCCGCCACGGCGCTTGTATTAGTAGCGATCGTGCATGTCATCGCCCTGTTCGGCCCCACTGGCGTGGGGAAGACTGCCGTCGCCATCGCGCTGGCCGAGCGGCTGCGCGAGCGAGGTGAGGAACCCCTTGCCGTGTCGGCCGACGCGCTCCAGGTCTATCGCGGCCTCGAGCTCCTCTCGGGCGCCGCGACGCCGGAGGAGCGCGACCGGCTGGAGCATCGCCTCCTGTCGTTTCTCGATCCGCGCGACCTCTTCTCGGCCGGCGAGTTCGCCACGCTTGCACACGCGGAGATCGACGGCGCGCTCGAGAAGGGCCGCCGCCCGATCGTGGTGGGCGGCACGGGCCTCTACCTCCAGGTCGCCCTCACCGATCTGGAGCTGCGCTCGCCGCCCGACCCCGCCGCGCGGGAGCGGATCCAGCGCGAGCTCTCCACCCGAGGTCCTGAGGCCTTGCATGAGGAGCTCGCCCGCCGCGCACCCCGCGCCGCGGCGGCGATCGACCCGCGCGACCGGACACGGGTTACCCGGGCCCTCGAGCTGCTCGAAATGGGGGAGGAGCCGGCCCCCGCCGGCGCGGAGTCGCGGCTCTGGACCGCGCGGCTTCGCCATCCCACGCTGCTCGTAGGTCTCACGATGGAGCGCCGGGCGCTCTACGCGCGCATCGACGCGCGCGTAGAGAGGATGGTGGCGGCCGGCACCGCCGCCGAGGTACGCAGGGCCGACGCCGCCGGTGCCTCGCGCACCGCCCGAGCCGCGCTCGGCTTCGAGGAGCTCCTGCGGGGCGACGTGGAGGCGATGAAGCGGTGCACGCGCAACTACGCAAAGCGGCAGCAGACCTGGATGCGCCGCCTCGAGAACGTCCGTGAGGTCAACCTCACTGAACGCTCGGCCGAGCTTGCGGCGGACGAGATCACACATATACTGGCCACGCAGCCAGGGGAGGCGCAGCTCTGATAGGGAGGATCATTGAGGCGCTTTGCCGTTCCCCTGCTGGCCCTCGCCATCGCGATTGCGGTGGCGTCCACCGCGTTCGCCGCGCCGCTCGACTTCGGCCGGCAGACCTACAGCGTCATGCCGCCCGGCCAGTCGGGTGCGGTGCCGCCCGTGGACAACAGCCTCGACCAGCTCGGCCTGTACGACGCGCTCACGCCGCTGTTCGACGATGTGCGCAAGCGCCACATCGAGCGGCTGTTCAGGTCGGCCCGATTCTTCGAGCCACGCGGCGGCACGGTCGAGCGTCCGCGGCGCGGCCTCACGATCCGGCGCGATCGCCAGTGGGGGGTGCCTCACATCCGCGGCCGCACGCGCTTCGACGTGTTCTTCGGCATCGGCTGGGCGACCGCTCAGGACCGGGGGCTTTTCATGGAGGCGATCCGCTACCCGGCGCGCTTCGCGATCCTCGACGCTCCGGGAAAGAACGCGCTCGACATCGCGACCGAGCTGCGCACATTCGAGCCAAGCGCGCAGACGGAACGCTTCATCGCCCATCAGCGACGTGTCCTGCTACGCACCGGCAGGCGGGGACGGCGCGTGGTGAGGGAGGTGCGCGCTTACGTCGCGGGCATCAACGCGTACAACCGCAAGGCCGGCAATGACGAGATCGAACCCTGGACCTACGTCGACGTGACCGCCGTGACGGGCCTGCTCGGCCAGACCTTCGGCGCCGGTGGAGGTGACGAGGTGCGCAGCTCGCTGCTGCTCGCCGAGCTGCGCCGGCATCTCGGCCGCCGAGGAGGCACGGCCGCCTGGCGCGACCTGCGCTCCGCGAACGACCCGGAGACGTCCGTGACCACCACGCGGCGGTTCCCGTACACAACGGAGCGCACCGGGAGAGCGCCGGGCTCGCTGGTCGTCGATGCGGGCTCGCTGAGCGCCTCCGGGGCGCGCGCCGCACGCGTGGCGCAGCAGAACAGGAGGCGGGCCTCGAACGCGGTGCTCGTGGGCCGCAAGCGGTCGGCGAGCGGTCATCCGCTTGCGGTGATGGGTCCGCAGCTGGGGTACTTCTACCCCGAGCTCTTCCTCGAGGTGGACGCCCACGGCGCCGGCGTCCACGTCCGCGGCGGCGTCCTGCCGGGGCTTCCCTTCGTCTTGGTCGGTCGCGCGCGCGACTACGCCTGGAGCGCGACGTCTGCCTATAGCGACAACACGGACCAGTTCCTGGAGCGGCTCTGCAACCCGGACGGCACCCCGCCCACCCGCAAGTCGACGCACTACCGCTACAAGGGCCGCTGTCGCCCGATGCGCACGTTCAACGCCGGAGTGCTCAGGGGAGGCGCAGGGGAGCGGGACGAGCAGGTCGTCTTCCGCGAGACCGTGCACGGTCCGGTGAGCGGGACGGTCACGGTCGGCGGGAGGCCGTACGCGGTCGCGACGCTCCGATCCAGCCGCGGCCGGGAGACGCTCGGCGGGCTGTGGGCGTCTGCGATGAACCGGGGCGAGGTGCGGTCCCCGCGCGACCTGTTCCGGATCGCACGCCCCATCGCCTTCACCTTCAACCTGTTCTATGTCGACCACAAGAACATCGCGTTTTACTCGACCGGTCGCCTCCCGATGCGGGCGCCGGGCACCGACCCGAGCCTGCCGACGCTCGGCACGGGCCGCTACGACTGGCGCGGGTTCCTGCCGCAGCGCCGCCATCCGCAGGACGTCAACCCCAAGGGCGGACTGCTCGTGAATTGGAACAACAAGCCCGCGGCCGGCTTCGGGGCGGCCGACAACAGCTGGAACTTCCAATCGGTGCACCGCAACGAGCTCCTGAACGGGTTCAAGCGGCGCAATCGACTGCCTGACGTGGTGAGCGTCGTAAACCGGGCCGCCACCCAGGACCTGCGCGCGGTCGAGGTCTGGCCGGTGATCGCGGCCGTGCTACGGGGCGGTCCGCCGCCCGACGCGCGCAGCGGCCATGCCGCGGCGCTCGTGAGGGCGTGGGTCGCCCGGGGAGCAAGCCGGCTCGACCGCGACCTCGACGGCAGGATCGACAACCCGGGCGCTGCCGTGCTCGACCAGAGCTGGGACGGCCTCTCCGAGGCGGTGCTGCGCCCCGTGCTCGGCGACCTGGCCGCCCAGGGCGGGCTGCTTGGCCAGCTCCAGGGCCGCGACGCCTCGCCCCGGCGTGCGAACGGGGGAGCGTTCGGAGGCGGCTGGTACGGCTACGTGGAGAAGGACCTGCGGGCGCTGCTCGGGCGAAAGGTGAGGGGCCGCTACAGCCGGCGCTACTGCGGCGGCGGGGACCTGAACGCATGCCGCCAGTCGCTGTGGGCCGTGATCCAGCAAAGCGCCGACGCGCTGGCGGCGGCCCAGGGACCCGACCCGAACGCGTGGCGCTCGGACTCGACGGCGGAGCGGATCGAGTTCGTCCCAGGGCTGCTCGGCCCGCAGAACACGATGCGCTGGACCAACCGCCCGACGCTGCACCTGCTGATGGAGTTTCAAGGGCATCGATAGCCTCACCCGCCGTGCGCTTCGAGAAGTGGCAGGCGCTCGGCAACGACTACGTCATCGTCGAGGAGCGGGAGCTTTCGTTCGAGCTCACCCCTGAGCGGATCCGGCGCATCTGCACGCCGCACACCGGCGTGGGCTCGGACGGCATCCTGCTACTGCGGGAGACGGACGAGCGCGGCTTCGTCGCCGAGGTCGTCATCTACAACCCGGACGGCTCCGAGGCCGAGCTGTCGGGCAACGGCGTGCGCCAGGCCGTCATGTACCTGCGCCGAAACGGCTGGGTCGACACCGACAGCTTCTCGGTGCGCACGGCCGCCGGCGAGATCCGTCCTCGCATCAACGGGGACCTCTGCACGATGGACATGGGTCGCGCAAGCCTCCGCTCCGAGGCTGACTTCCCGAGCGGTGGCGCAGACGGCGCCGGCACGCTCAGCGCCGCCGGCCGCGAGTTCGCCTTCCAGTTCGTGCACGTGGGCAATCCGCAGTGCACGATCGAGGTGGACGGGGCGCTGGACCAGCTGCCGCTCGCGCGCTACGGCCGGGAGATCGAGCGCCACGAGCTGTTCCCGAACCGCACCAACGTGTCCTTCTGGCACCGGGCCGGGGACCGCGAGATCCATGCGCGCATCTTCGAGCGCGGCGTGGGGGAGACGATGGCCTCCGGAACGGGCGCGACCGGCGCGGCGGTGGCCGCGGTCCTGCGCGGCGCCGACAGCCCCGTGACGGTCGCGATGGCCGGCGGCAGGCTCGAGGTGGAGGTGGGGGAGGACATGCACGTAAGCCTCACCGGGTGGGCCAAGCCGGTCTACCGGGGAGAGCTCAGCCGAACCCTGATCGAGGAGTTGAATGCAACCGAGTAGCCGCTTGGACCGCTTGCCTCCCTACCTGTTCGCGGAGCTGGAGCGAAAGGTCTTCGAGAAGAAGGCGGCGGGAGTCGACGTGATCTCGCTCGGGATCGGCGATCCCGACACGCCTACTCCCGAGCCCGTGATCGACGCGCTCGCCGCGGCGGCCCACGACCCCGGCACGCACCAGTACCCGTCGAACCGCGGGCGCCCCGAGCTGCGGGAGGCCTTCGCCCGCTTCTACGAGCGGCGTTTCGGCGTCATGCTCGATCCGGATGCCGAGATCGTGCCGGCTCTGGGTGCGAAGGAGTGCGTCTTCCACCTCAACCTGGCGTTCCTCGACCCGGACTCCGTTGCGCTCGCCGCCGACCCCGGCTACCCGGTCTACACCGGCGGTCCGCTGCTGGCCGGCGCCGAGGCGGTGCTGATGCCGCTCCTGCCCGAGCGCGGCTTCGCCCCGGACCTCGACGCCATCGGCGGCGACGTTGCGCGGCGCGCCCGCCTCCTGTACCTCAACTACCCGAACAACCCGACCGGCGCCGTGCTGCCCGACGGGCTGTTCGAGCGCGCCGTGGAGTTCGCCCGCGAGCACGACGTGCTGGTCGTGCACGACGCCTCGTACACCGAGACGACCTACGACGGCTACGTGGCGCCCTCATTCCTCGCCACGCCGGGGGCGAAGGAGGTCGGGGTGGAGGTCTTCTCGCTCTCGAAGGGCTGGAACATGACCGGCTGGCGGACCGCCGCGATCGTCGGCAACGCCGACGCGGTGAACGCCTACTGGCGGCTCAAGACGAATATCGACTCCGGGATCTTCGAGGCGGTTCAGCTGGCGGCGGCGGCGGCGCTCGACGCTGGGCCGCCGGCCCAGATGCCCGCGATCTACGCACGCCGCCGCGACCTCGTCTGCGACGCGCTGCGCGAGATCGGCGTAGAGGTGACCCCGCCGAAAGGCACGATCTACGTCTGGGCGCCGGTGCCGGAGGGCCACACGTCGGCGTCGTACTGCGAGATGGTGCTCGAGGAGTCGGCGGTGGTGATCTCACCCGGCAGCGCGTACGGGCCGAACGGCGAGGGTTTCTTCCGCATCTCGCTGACGATCGACGACGAGCGGCTCGGCGAGGCCGTGGAGCGCCTGCGCGGCAGCCTGAGCGGATGAAGTACTGCGGCGTCGTCCCCACGCAGGCCACGCTCCAGCTCGCCATGCTGGAGGAGGTGCGCACGCCCGAGCCCCCGGTGCGGCTGAGCGTGATGTTCTTCGAGCCAGGCTCGGCCGGCCAAGTGGCCGCGGAGGTGCGCTCGCTGGGGGAGGTCGTTGTGGGGGTGGGAGCGCCGCTGGCCGATCCCGTCGAGGGACGGCCGCGGCGCGACTGCGACGCGCTCCTTTCGCGCCGCGGCGTCGGCCCGCATCCCGCCGACCCCCAAGCGCTGGAGCTGGCCGGGCTGCTGGACGAGCTGGCCGCGTTCGCCCCCGAGGCGCGCGACCGCGAGGGCCAGGTCGCGGAGGGGTCCTACCACGAGTTTCCGCTGTTCGAGACGAACGCCGACGGCGTCTTCTGCGCCCTCCAAGGCCGCCGCGTCCCGGCGCGGCGCCACCCGCTCGGCATCCAGATGCGGATCGAGGAGCTCGAGGGGGACCACGTGAACGACGACGGCGGCGACCTCTGGCACCGTCGCATCGACGAGCTGGACGCGGCGGCCTGCGCCCTGTGTGCGCACCGCTACGCCGTGGGGCACGCCTCCTGGCTGGGCGACCCGGACGAGGCCGTGGTGGTGCTGCCGGGATCCGCGATCCCGCACGAGTTCCCGCGCGAGGGCGTGCTGCCGCCTGTGGAGCGACTTCGGCTGCCTGACGCCTAGACTTGTTCTACGTGGAGGGAGTCCAAAACCCACGTGCGCGCCAGCGGGCCTTCTGCATCGCCGCCGGCCCGAACGAGCCGGACCTCGGCGAGCTGAAGGAGCTGCTGCGCACGGCCGGCGTGGCCGTGTCCGGCGAGTTGACGCAGCGCCGGCCCGAGCCCGACCCGGATCGCTACTTCGGCCGCGGCAAGCTCGCCGAGCTGAAGGAGGCCATCGCTGAGTCGGGCGCCAACCTGGTGGCCTGCGACGACGAGCTGAAGCCGCGCCAGGAGCGGAACCTCGAGCAGGCGCTCGACATCCCGGTGATCGACCGTACGGCGATCATCCTCGACATCTTCGCCGACCACGCCCATTCGGCCGAGGGCAAGCTCCAGGTCGAGCTCGCGCAGCTCGAGTACAACCTCGCCCGGATGCGCGGGCTCTGGACCCACCTCGAGCGACTCGGCGCGGGGCGCATGGACGGCGGCATCGGCACCAGGGGGCCGGGCGAGTCCCAGATCGAGACCGACCGCCGCCTCGCCCGGGACCGCATCTCGGCGCTGCGGCGCCGCCTGCGCCACACGAAGGCCACCCGCGACACGATGCGCGCCGAGCGCGACCGCGCCGGCCTGCCGACCGTTGCGCTGGCCGGCTACACGAACGCCGGCAAGTCCACGCTGTTGAACGCCCTCACCGGCGCCGAGGTGGGCGTGCGCGACCGCCTCTTCCACACGCTCGACCCCACCACGCGCTCGTTCGAGATCGGCGGCCGCAGCTATCTGCTGACCGACACCGTCGGCTTCATCCGCAAGCTGCCCCACGCCCTCGTCGACGCCTTCTCGGCAACGCTCGAGGAGGCGCTCGGCGCCGACCTGATCGTGCACGTCGCGGACGGGTCGGTCGAGGAGGACGAGCTCCGCGCGATGATCGCAGCCGTCGACGAGGTGCTCGACGAGATCGGCGCCGGGGAGCGGCCGCGGCTGCTCGCGCTCAACAAGGCCGACCTACTGGACGATGACCACCGGCGCGAGCTGTCGTTCCGGTTCCCGCGCGCGGTCCAGGTGTCCGCCACCACCGGCGACGGGCTCGACGAGCTTCGCAAGGCTGTCGAGGCCCGCTTCCTCGCCAGCCTCCGCTCGATGGACCTGCTGCTGCCCTACGAAGAGGGCGGGAGGCTCTCGGAGCTGCACGACCTGGCCGGCGACCTCGAGCGGACCGACACCGCCGAGGGCGTTCGGATCCGTGCCCGCGTGCCGGCCGCGGCGGCGCCGCGCTTCGAACGCTTCGAGGACAACGGCCAGCCGGATTAAGCGATCCGCGCGCACTCGGCCGAGCCGAGCGCTTGCGGTCTAGCGTTCGTCGCCGCTGCCGCGGAGCACACCACGCTCCTGGCGCGAGAGGAGCTTGTTCAAGTTGTCGGCTGCGATCTCCTCCAGATCGAGGCCGGCCTCCGTGGCGAGCTGCGAGAGGTACCAGAGCACGTCGCCGAGCTCGCGGGACAGCGCCTCGCGCCGTTCGTCGCTGAGCACGCCTCCGTCGTCGCGGATCGCTTTCTTGACCTTTTCGGCGACCTCGCCTGCCTCACCGCAGAGGCCCAGCGCCGGATAGGTCATGTCCTCACCCGCCTGCGGGTACGTCGCCGTACGACGGGACAGCGCCTGATACTCGGAGAAGTCCATCAACCCGAAACGCTACCTGCAGAATCGGATAGGGTGGCGCTGCCGTGCAGCCGCTTGCCGTGGAGCGAACGTCCCTCGAGGGCGTGGAAGTGGTGATGGTCGAGGGGGAGCTCGACATCGCCACTGCCTCACGACTGATCAGCGTCCTGAACCGGGCCGTTCAGGAGGCAGTGAGGTCGCTCGTCGTCGATCTCAGCAACGTCAACTTCATGGACTCGACCGGGCTCGCCCTCCTGATCAATGCACACCACCGGCTCAACCGGCGCCAGAAGGGGTTCGCGGTCGTCTGCCCGCCGGGACCGCTTTGGCGGGTGTTCGAGGTGACCGACATGGTGAACACCCTCCACGTCTGCCGGGACCGCGACGGCGCCTGGGCCGCCGTCGCGCCCGCACCCGTCTGACCGGCTACACGCCCGCCGCCCGCCTCGCGGAGCCGTGCGCGGCGTCCTCGAGGACGTCGTCGGAGAGCGGCTCGAGCTCGATCCCCAGCGCCAGCTCGATGAGCCGGTCGGCGAGCCAGACGTTCTTGGGCAGGAGCGGACCGTGGAGGTAGGTGCCGATCACGTTGCCTTTGTGGACACCCTCGAATCCGTCCTTGCCGTTGTTGCCGTGCCCCGACAGCACGCGGCCGAGCGGGCGCTCGCCGTCGCCGAGGTAGGTGCGCCCCCCGTGGTTCTCGAAGCCGGCGATCACGCGCGGGCCGTGCCCCAAGTCGGCCTCGATGGCGCAGTTGCCGATCAGGCGGGGCCCCTCCTCGCGAACCGTCCGCAGATCGACCAGCCCGACCCCCGGCAGCTGCTCGCCGCCCATCTCGTAGTGGTGGCCGAGGAGCTGGTAGCCGCCGCAGACCGCCAGCACCACGGCGCCGCGGCCGGCGGCGGCGTGCAGCGGCTCGCGCTTGGTCGCTGCCATGTCGTGGGCCACGGCGGCCTGGTCGCGATCCTGGCCGCCCCCTATGTAGAGGAGGTCGTGCGCGTCCGGGTCGAGCGGGTCGCCCAAGCTGGACGCGCCGAGCTCGAAGCCGAGCCCGCGCCATTCGCAGCGGGCGCGCAGGACGGCGATGTTCCCTCGGTCGGCGTAGATGTTCATGAGCTCTGGGTAGAGCCCGCAGACCCTCAGCGCCGGCACGCGATCACCGTGCTTCCGATGTACTCCGCCGTGTGAGCGATCTCGTGCCGCGCCTCCGGGCGCAGCCCGCGTGCGGTCGCCTCGCGCGCGAGCTGGTCGGGCGTGAGCGAGTCGAGGAGCTCCGTGTGGCGCCGCTCGGTCAGGTCCCCGGCGGGGGAAACGACCTGACGCAGCCACTCCACCGCGACGCCGCCCGGCTCGGGCCGCACGTCCAGCGGCAGGCTCGAGTAGACCCACCCGCCACGCTCGCCCACGTCGGGTACGGGCGGAAGTGCGTCCTCCGCGGCGATGGCCTCGTCGAGGTCGGAGATCGCCGCGGCGAAAACGCCGCCGGGCCGCAAAGAGGCGGCGACTGCCTTCAAGAGAGCCTCGCGGCCGCGCTCGCCTCCCATGATCTGCACGAACTGCATGGGCGCCAGCACGAGCGAGAAGCGGCCGGCCGCATCGAGTGTGCGAGCGTCGGCGCTGATGCATCGGACGTCCAGGCCGCGCGCCCGCGCGCGCTCGGCCAGCTCGTGGAGCAGGAGGGGTTCGGCGTCGAGCGCCGTGACGTCGTGGCCCGCGGCAGCGAGGTCAAGCGTCACCCGGCCGGTGCCGGCACCCAGGTCCAGGATCGGCCCGCCGTTCTGGCGGGCGAGGTCGCGCCAAAGCGGGAGGTCGGCGTCATAGCCGCCGCACTCCACGTCGTGCCAGATCACGACCTCGCGCCTGGCCGCAAGCGCCCGGGTCGGCTGGGGGCGCCCGGACCGCTTCACTCCGACCACCGCTTCGCGAGTCCGCGCCGCGCCAGCAGATCGCGCAGCTCCAGCAGCGCCGTATAGGTCGGCAGCGCGTAGAGGCGCTCGCCCGCGGCGCCGCTCACCGCCGCGTCCAACGAGCGCTCCAGGTCGCGCTCGACCTCGATGTCGGCGTCGATCCCCGCGTACTTCAGGCGCAGCGCCATCTCCTCGGCGCGGGTGCCCGCGCAGGTCGCGCGGCGAACGCGCCCGGTCAGGACCTCGAAGTCGGCGTCCCAGATCCAGGAGACGTCGCGGCCGTCGGCGATGCGGTCGTTGAGGGCGAGCCAGAGGTCGAGGCGGCCGTCCTCGAGGGTGAGCGTGCGGAGCACCTCGTTCGCGCCGGCCGGGTTCTTGATCAGCAGGATCGACACGCCGCGCCCGTCCATCGGGATCGTCTCGACGCGCCCGAAGGCGCCGCCGAAGCCCTCGAGCGCCTCCCCCACCGTGGCGAGCGGCACTTCCACCTCGAGCGCGGTGGCTGCGGCCGCGACGGCGTTGTAGACGTTGTAGAGACCGGGGAGGGGGAGGTCGAGCTCGAGCGCGCCCTCCGGGGTGGTGAGGCGCACGTGTGAGCCGCTCATCCCGTCCAGCCGCACATCGGTGGCCGCCACCTGCGGCGCCGGCCGCTCGCGCCCGCAGTTCGGGCAGCGGTAGCGGCCGAGATGGCCGAGGTAGACGGCCTCGTAGGCGTAGGCGGCGCCGCAGTTGCGGCAATGCTTCGAGTCGGCGGCGTGCTGCATGCTCGGTAGCGCCTGCGAGTCGTCCTCGAGCCCGAAGTACGTCACATCGGTCCGGCCGCGACCGAGATCGGCCACCAGCGGGTCGTCGGCATTCAGCACGAAGCCCGCCCGGCCGTCGAGCCGGCCCACGAGCTCGGCCCAGCGGTCCGCGAGCAGCTCCAGCTCGCCGTAGCGGTCGAGCTGGTCGCGGAACAGGTTGGAGAGAAGCAGCAGGCGCGGCTCCAGCTGGGCGGCCACGCTCGGGAGCCACGCCTCGTCGACCTCGAACAGCCCGAGCTGACCGCGCTCGCGGCCGGCGTCGAGCAACGCCGTGGCCACGCCCCACGCCATGTTCGAGCCGGCCCGGTTGTGCACGACCGGGCGGCGGTCTCGCTCGAGGCAGGCGGCGATCATCGCCGCGGTGGTGGTCTTGCCGTTGGTGGCGGACAAGAGCACGGAGCCGGACTCGAGCTCGCCCGCCATGCGCCTGAGCGATCCAGGCGCCACCTTCAGCAGCATCCGGCCCGGCGCCGTGGTGCCGCCGCTGCGGCCGCTGCGCCGGCTGACGGCCCGGACGAGGCGGGCCAGGCTGCGGGAAGCCCGGTACATCAGCTCGGACCGATGACCCGCAGAGCGCGGGGCTCGACCCTCATGACCGCGGGGGTGGCCCCAATCGGGTCGCCGTCGGCGTAGATGACGAAGGGGCGGTCGGAGCTCACCTCGATCACCTCGCCCTTCAGCACCTCCACATGCGGCGAGTCGAGGTGGGCGCCCTTGAAGACCTTGGGCAGCTCGCGCAGGAACGCGAGCTTCGAGGCGTCCTTCGAGAGCAACGTGTCCAGCTTGCCGTCGTCCAGCTCGGCGTGGGGGAGGAGCAGCATGCCGCCGCCGTAGGAGCGCGAGTTCCCGACGGCGACGCTGTAGCCGGTTACCGCGTGCCGGGTGCCGTCCACGGTCACCTCGAAGCGGGCGGGCCGCCAGGCGGCCAGGGCGCGCAGGGCGGCGTAGAAGTAGACGGCGTCGCCCTTGATGAGCTTCGCCTCGTTTGCGATCCGGTTCGCATCGGAGTCGAAGCCGAAGCTCGCGATGCCCAGGTACGGCGTGCCGTCCACGCTCGCCACGTCGATAGGCCGCTCGCCGCCCTCCACCGCCAGGCGTGCGGCCGCGGCGGGGTCGCGCGGGATGCCCAGCACGCGGGCGAGGTCGTTGCCGCGCCCGGAGGGGACCAGCGCCACCGCCCCGTCCGTGCCCTTGAGCGCCGCGGCGACGGGCCTCAGGAGGCCGTCGCCGCCCACGGCAACGACGGTCTCGCCGGCCTCGCAGGCGCGCGCCGCCTCCTCGGCCGCGTGCTCCATGCTGCGGGTGGTGATGGTGCGGTGGGGGGCGCCGAGGCGGTCGAGCTCGGCGATCACGGCGGGAAGCGACTTGAGCGACCGCCCCCCGCCCGAGGCCGGGTTGACCAGCAGCGCGAATCTTCTGCTCACTCGTCGGCCACTGCCGCGCGGGCGCGCTCGGCGGCCGCCTGCCCGCGTGCCTCGCCGCGGAGGTGGGGCGCCGAGTCGACCTTGCGGATCTCCGCTTCCTCGAGCAGCTCGCTCCCGATCAGCCGCTCGGCGTGGGGCTCGTCCAGATCGTCGGGGTCGAGCACCAGCAGGACATCCTGCTGGACGGTGTGCCACGCCTCGTCCGTGACCTTCTCGGAGGCGACCAGCAGCTGGCCGGGCCGGTGCAGCCAGTGAAGCTCGAACAGGCCGAGCCGGTAGGCGAACAGGCGGTCGCCGTCGGAGAAGAGGAAGTTGAGACCGCTGAACGGCGAGCGCTCGACGGTGGTGCGGATGGCGCGGCGAAGCGAGTCGATCGGGTCGCCGGCGTCGTAGTGCGCCATCAGGAAGTTGAAGAAGGCCTCGGAGTCGGTGTCGCCCTCGGGCCGCTTGACGCCGGGCTCGAGGAGGCGCGGGTAGCGCAAGATCGTCCCGTTGTGGCCGAACGAGTAGCTGCCGAGGCAGAACGGGTGGGTGTTGGCCGGTGCGAGGCCGCCCATCGTGGCCCTGCGCACGTGGACGTTGAAGATGCGCCCGCGCTTGCTGGTGGCGCTCAGGAACTCGCCGTCCTCGTAGGCCGCCTCGGGGAAGCTGACGACCACCGGGTCGAGCCCGTCGGCGCGCTCGTAGACCGCCATTCCCCAGCCGGAGTCGTGTGCCTCGGATTGGCGGATGAGTGGGTTTTCGGCCTCGACCAGCTCATGTCGGATCGAGGCCGGCTCCGCGGATACGCAGCCGAACACGCGGCACATGACCGCCACACCTTACCGGGGCGAGAGATCGCCGTCTGTCGCTTAGGGGAGCATGGAACAGAGCACGTCAGCGCCTCCCCGGCTCTGGTGGGCGCGCCCGCGGAAGCTGTGCGCGCTGGAGCGGCCGGGAGGTGGGGGGAGGTCCCACCGCGCCGACCGCCGCGAAGCCGAGATCGAGTACCTGCGCGGCCGCGGGGTGTGGATGGTCGTGAGCGTGATGCGAACCCGTCACAACCTCGCGGCCTATGAGGCGGCCGGGCTTCGGTGGCACCACGTGCCGGTGCCGAGCGCGGCCGAGGGAGCGGACCAGCTGGAGGAGCTGCTGCCGTTGCTGAAGCGCGACCTCCGGCGCCGCGGCGCCGTGGCGATCCACGGCGACCGCCACACGGACTTCGTGGCGGCGGTTTGCGCGGCCCACCTGCACCTGGAGCGCGGCGCCGACGCGGCGGCCGCGCTCGCGGCGGCCGAGCGGGCGGGCCTCGCCGTGACGCCCCCCGCATGCGCCCTCGTGGGGGTCAAGCCTGAGGAGGTGGCGGCGCTGGGGCAAACGGCGGCGTGAGGACGCGGCCGGCCGCGCCTACTGGAGTTGCCGTCGACCACGTCCTGGTCGCAGACGGCGAGCCGGTGCACACGCGCGCGGATTTTGTCGCCGCGCTGGACCGCGAGCCGTGGTCGATCGAGGCCCGGCGTAGGGCCGCCGAACAAGGCCGCGCCGTCGTCATGGGTCCTGTCCTGGTGTTCGTATGGAACACCTAGTTCGGACACTTGACAGAAGACGACCGGCCGCGGCCACCCTCTCATTGCCCCAGCCAGGCCGCCAGCGGAGACAGCCCGCGGCGCGCCTTCAGGCCGCCGCCGGCCCCACCAGCAGCTCCGCCAATGTGCTGCCCACCGCCACCGGCTTAGGCTCGAAGCCGTCCAGCTCCGTGCGGTCGGTCCCATCGCTCTGCACCAAGGCGGCGTCCAGCTCGGCGGCCGCGGCTGCCGCCAGGTCGGACCCCACGCGATCGCCCACGACCAGGGTGCGGCCCTTTCCGAGTCGGTCCAACGCGGTATGGAAAAGCTGGGGCTCGGGCTTGCCCACGATCTCCGCGGTTTGGCCGGTGGCGTACTCCACTGCGGCGAGCACCGCGCCGGTGCCGGGCCACAGGCCGTCGGGCTGCGGGTAGGTGGGGTCGCGTGCCGTGGCCAGTAGGTCGGCTCCCCGTAGCACGGCCTGGGATGCTCGGCGCAGGTCGTCGTACACGAGGTCCGTCGTCCCGGCCACCACCACGACCTCGGCGCGCGAGGCGAGGTCCGTTCCGTTCAGGAGCTTGAGCCCGGCGCTCGCCACGTGCCTGTGCATCGACGCCGTGCCGATCACGAAGGCCGTCCGCCCCGACCGCGTCTCGGCCAACAGGTGCTGCATCGCACCGCCGACAGTCACCACGTCGCGCAGCGATGCGCGCACGCCGATCCGCCAGAGCTGTGCCACGAGGTCCTCGCCGGACTCGTACGCGTTGTTGGTCGCGAAGGCGAGCCCCTTACCCGCCACGCGCATCTCCTCGAGGGCCTCGACCGCACCGGGTGTGGGCTCGCCGCCGACCCACACACAGCCGTCGAGGTCGAGGATGAACTGGTCGTAGCGGTTGGCCAGAGCGGTCAGCGGCACCTCGCTAGCCTACGCGCCCTGGTGGGGCTTACTGGACTCCGCTCGTTGCTTCCCGGCCCAAGCCGTGGACTCGTTGGCGCACTGTTGTGCGCGCTCTGCCTCGTCGCGGTCGCTTGCGGGGACGACGACGATTCCGGCTCGGACGGATCCGGCGGCGGAGCGCCCGATACCCCTGCGGAGGCGGCACCCGAGGAACCCCAGGCCACAGAGCAGGCCGGTGCGGGCGGTTGCAAGGACGTCCCGCAGCCCGAGCCGAGGCCGGATGGCGGCGCCAAGAAGCCGACCGGGCGCCTCGACCCGGAGGCGACCTACGTCGTCACCTTGAGGACGAGCTGCGGGAACATCGCGATCCGGCTCGACCAGAAGACCTCGCCGAAGACCGCCGCCTCCTTCGCGAACCTGGCGCGCACGGGCTTCTATGACGGGACCGCGTTCCATCGGATCGTGCCCGGCTTCGTCATCCAGGGCGGGGATCCCACCGGGTCCGGCTCCGGCGGCCCGGGCTACTCCACGCGCGACGTCCCGCCGCAAACCGCCACGTACCTGCAGGGGACGGTCGCCATGGCGAAGTCCGCGGTCGAGCCGCCCGGCACGGCCGGCAGCCAGTTCTACATCGTCACCGCCCCCGACGCCGGCCTTCCGCCGGAGTACGCGCTGCTCGGCAAGGTGGTGAAGGGGCAGGCGGTGGTGGACGAGATCGGCCAGCTCGGCGACCCGGCGAGCGGCGACGCGGGCACGCCGCTCCAGCCCGTGGTGATCGAGGGCGCCAAGGTCTCCGAGCGCTGAGCCGCGTCGCTAGATTCGAAGGCATGGCACAGCCTTTCGACGTGACAGACGCGGACTTCGACGAGCGCGTTCTTCGCCGCTCCGAAGAAGTGCCCGTGCTCGTGGACTTCTGGGCCGACTGGTGCCAGCCCTGCCACATGCTGGCGCCGGTGATCGAGAAGGCCGTCGCGGCCCACGACGGCAAGATCGAGCTCGCCAAGCTGGATGCGGACGCGAACCAGGCCACCGCCGCCCGCTACGGCGTGCGCGGCCTCCCTACCGTCAAGGCGTTCCGCGACGGCCGGGTGGCGAGCGAGTTCACGGGCGCACAGCCGCCACCGGTGGTAACCCGCTTCGTGGACGATCTCGTGCCGTCGGAGGCCGAGGAGCTCGTGGAGAGTGGCGACGAGGCCTCGCTGAGGCGGGCGCTCGAGCTGGAGCCGGACAACGAACTTGCTCGCCGCGAGCTCGGTCGCCTTCTCCTCGGGAGGGGCGAGACCGAGGAGGCGCTCGAGCTCCTCGAGGGTGCGCCCGGCGACTTCGTGGCCGCCGGCCTGGCTGCGCGGGCGCGCCTGGCGGACGACCCCGACCTCGCGCAGGCCTTCGAGGCCTGGGACGGCGGTGACCACGCGATGGCGCTCGAGCTGCTCCAGGCCGCGCTGGCGGACCCGGATCGCCGCGACCTGGTGCGCCGCGTGATGGTCGCCATCTTCACCGACCTCGGCCCTGACCACCCGCTGTCGCGCAAGCACCGGCGCCGGCTGTCCGCGGCCTTGAACTAGCGCGCTCCCGCGCGCTGTAGCTACGCCGCTCGCGCGGCGCGGGCTCTCGCCTGTCTACGGCGGCCCAAGAACACCAGCACGGCGATCACGATCACCACGAGCAGGAAGCCGAAGAAGATCGCGCTCGCGGTTCCGATGCCGCCGAACGGCAGCGCGACCAGCTTCACTACGCCGAAGCCCACGGCGAGCAGCACCACGACGAGCGCGAGGATCAGCAGGATGCCGCGCACCCGCGCCACGATGCCTGCGCTGGCGGGCGGGATCAGCAGGCCCATCATCCGCAGCATGAACATCTGACGGCCCGACGGAGCCTCCTGGCCGAGCTTCTCCATCGCCTCCTTCAGCTCGTCCGGCTTACGCTCGGCGAGGGCAAGCGAGGCCTTCATCATCTGGCGCAGCGCCGGCCGCTCCTGCGGATGGCTGCCCGCCAACGCCTCATTGAAGTAGTTGCGCGCCGCCTGCACGTCGTAGCGCTCGGCTGCCCGCGCGCCCAGGATCGCCTTGGCTGCGACCCGATGCTTGGACTCGCTCATCAGCTGCTCGTCGGTGCGGCTCTCGAGCTGCGGGATCGCGGCGAGTGCCCCGACCTGCATCTGCATCTTGATCTGCTTCTGCTTGGGCACCGCGCCTGGAGTCTGCCAGATCGCGGCGTGCGCTCAGGGCTGGTCGGGCCGGTCCTCGGTGCGCGCGTCGGCAGCCCGCCGTACTTGCCGGCCGAGATGTCGCTCTCCTCCTCGTGCGTGAAGACTTGGCGGTTCGGATCGCGCGGGCCGAGCTGCCGGCGCTCAGCGTTCCCGCGCAGGTCCTCCTCGGCCTGCTCGAAGCCCTCGGCCTCGCCGCGACCGGCCTCGTCGACCGGCCGGCGCGCCGGATCCTCGTCCTATGGCGCGCGGCCGCCCACAGCCGCCTCGTGGGCGGCGTCCGCCTCGCGCTCGGCATGCACGTCCTGCGGATCTCGCTCGGTGATGCCGAGCGTGTAGCCGGTTTCCGGGCGGCGGAAACATGGGTAGGAGGACGCCATGACCATCGCGATCATCGTCGGGGTATGCGTCGTTCTGCTGGTCCTGGCCTTCCTGCTGCCGCGCCTCTCGCACCATCCCCAGCGCGGTGTGGATCGCACGCTGGGCATGGGCCAGCGCGCCGGCGGCAAGGCGCCGGGCCCGATCGGGCGCTTGTTCTCCAAGTCGTTCGGGCACTCGCGCCGGGCGACCAACAAGAGCGCCTCGCTGGGCCGCCGCGGCCGCGGCAAGATGCCGCTCTAGACCTCGAGCAGCTTCATCACCCGCCGGGCCAGCATCGGGCTGCCCTCGATACGGACCCTGCGCGCAGCCACGCTCGCCAGCGCCGCGCGGCCGCGCCTGTTGGTCGGCTTTGGGACGCCGCCGACGAGCGGGGCGGTGGCGAGCTGAACGACGTCCGGGAGCGATCCCTCGATGACGAGGTCGCTCTTCCACCGCTTGCCGTTGCCATCCTCGACCAGCACGTGATCGTCCTCGAAGTGAAGGCGCACGGGTGCGTAGTCCTCGGCGAAGCGGATCTCCACCCGTCCCCGCACTTCGCGCGCGACCCGCGGGCGCTTGGCCGCGCCGCGCTCCACGAGCGCGAGCAGTCCTGCCGCGATCGCGTTCGGCGCCTGGTGCCCCAGCTTGACCCGGTGCGGGTCCGTAACTGGGTAAATGGCTCGCAAACCCGCTCCTAGAGCGGAATTGCAGGTCGTCACCGGCCCGGTTGGCAGCCTCTTGGCAGCCTCGACTCCTCGCAGTCGCTGGGTAGCCTCCCTAGCCGTGGCCTCGCGGGCGCGCCAGCGCAAGCTCAGAGAGCAGGCAAAGCAGCACCGCCGCGAGGAGCAGCGACGAGCCGAGCAGGAGGCCTGGGCCTCGAGGTCAGGCCCGGTGAAGATCAGGTTCGTGGACCCCGAGACGCTCAAGAAGTAGCGCTGCTCCCATCGCGTTAGCTGTCTGCGGGCGATGGTCGTGTTCTCGAGGTGAGCGGCCGATAGGAAACAAGGTCGCACCCACCAACAACGATCCCAAGAGGGCATTTCCCAACATGACCGCAACCGCGTCCGACTAAGACCGCCATATGGAGCCTCGTCAGCGCAGCCCTGCTGCTCTTCGGCGTCCCGGCTATCGCAACCGCCGCGCCGACAGGGGCGCTGACGATCGCGGAGTCCAACAGCGTTTGGACGACGGCGCATATCGCTGGCTCGATATCGGAGGACGGCCAGGTCGCCGGCTATGGGCCGACCTACCCGGCGTCCCTGGTCCAATGGATTCCGGTCGTGACCGTCGCACCCAGCCTGCCCGAGTACAGCTGCCAGGGCGACGAATGGTCCGACTCCGACCCAAACACTAGGGTCGTCTACTCAGGCGGGGCGCGGACAGCACCCGGAACCGTCGCCTTCGACGTGCCCGCCGCGTCTATCTTGCCCGGCGTCTACGGCCAGCGGGCGTGCCTGTCGGAGGTCGCCACGATCAACCGCCAAGAGCCCGTCTGCATCGTGCAGGCGCCGATCCTCGGCAAGGATCCACACACCTTTTGCCCGTTCGTGAACACCATCACCCAGCGGTTCGTGGCCGGCAAGACGATCACGCCCACCCAAACCGCCGTCGGCAACTCCACAACGCCACCGACAACTCCCCCAACCTCGCCGGGGGCGGGACCCGCGCTACCCCAGCCGATCAGTCTCTCCAAGTCCGAGGCGAGAAATCGAGCTGCAAAGCCCTAGCCGGGAAGTTTGGAAAGCGTTGGAAGCGTGGGAACGCGAAACGCCTTACCTGCGCGCGGGTGACCGCCGTGAAGCGGACCTGTGTGGTGTCCTGGCGCTTCGGCGCCAGCCGCTACAAGGGTCGCGTCGTGGTGACCGAAACGGCCAACGCCATTAAGGCCCGCGTCCGGGTCAAGGCCATTAACTAGATCGCAGGTCCGCTCGAGGGGCGAACTCTCCTCGCTGGCTCCTTCCAACTACCTTCGCCGTGGCGGGCGCGAGCGGGGCGGCTTCGGCCGTTCCCGCGCCCCGCCGAAGTGGCGACGGGGAGCGGGACGAGAGCTAATAACGGGCCGTCTTCGGAAATAGCTGGACAGTGGCGAGTTGGTCCTCTGTTCGGGCTTTTTCCTAGGGAGGATCGTAATGCGAAGGACAATTCTGGGGGTGGTGGCTGCTTGCGCAGTAGGCGTGCTGATCGCCCCGGCGGCGCAAGCCGCTGTCACCCTCAACATCGACGGCTACCCGTACATACGCGGCGACGCTACCGGCGTGGCATCGAACGACGAGGTAGAACTCGGCTGGGGCACACGGTCCGGCGCAACCGCGTTTACCGTGGTCTCACCCGGCGGGGTGTTCTTGGAGGACTGGAACGAGAACGTCGCCTTCTGCACGCAGGACAACCCGCAACAGGCGACATGCCACAGGATGGATGCCGCTGGGGGTACGCCAGTGCCCTCGACGGCACCCTTCCCGGTCGATGTCGATCTACGCGATGGTGCCGACACGTTCTATCCCGGGGGCGGCAGTCATCAGTCCCCGAGGCTGCGTGTGTTCGGTGGAGCGGGCAACGACCAGATCGACGTTCTCAACGGCAGCGTCGATCAGGTCAACTGTGGTTCCGGCACCGACATTGCTTACGTTGAAGCCCACGACCTGTTCATCGCTCCGATCTTCCCCGATCCGACCGATGACGGCTGCAACTCCTCCACCCCCGGTGGTGGCGGTGGCGCTGGCGGCGGTGGCGGCTCTGGCGGCGGCGGTGCTGGCGGAGGCGGTGGCGCTGGTGGCGGTGGCACCAATCCGGCCCCTCCGGTCGTAACGCCCCTGGCGAGTCTGACGCTCGGCCCGGTGGCTACTAAGCACCGGGGCAAGCTCGTCGTCAGCACTACGGTCAACGGCCCCGGCCTGGTGACGGGCAAGGCGACCAAGGGCAACAAGCTGCTCGCCAAGGGCAGCAAGGGAGCGGCCAAGGCGGGCACCGTCAAGCTCACGCTGAAGCCGAACAAGGCCGCTAAGCGTCTGCTCAAGAGCAAGCCTTCGATCAAGGTGAAGGTAAAGCTCGCCTTCAAGCCGACTACGGGTGCGACCGTCGTGAAGACGGTCAGCGCCCGTCTTCGTCGCTGAGGGCTAGGCGAAGCCCTCCTATGGGTAGAGCGAAGTTCAGGTGAGGGGTCGGGTGGAGAAAATCTGCCCGGCCCCTTTTCTTTGTTCGCTCACTCCTCTGGGCCCTCGCGGTTCAAGGCATCAGCGATCCGCGCCCATCTCGGGCTGAGGATGCGGCGCCGCTCCTCTGGCGTGAGGTCTGGGTCGTGGTGGGCGCAATATTGGGCGCCCCGTCCGGGCGCGCCTCCACGCGGCACGGCCGGCCGGACTTCGTGACTCCCTCGCAGAGCCGCTTGCCTTTGGCTTGCCGCTCCAACGCCGCCGCTTCGCGTCGGAGGTCTCGGGCGCACCTGTCGAGCCGATCCGCATTAGAGAGCCTGCGGGAAGCGCTCAGCCGTGTGCAGGGAGGGGGAGGCGTTCCGGCCCGTAGGCCCGGCAGTCATATATAGACAGCCCATGCCTCGCAGTGTTCAACACCTCATGCGAAGCCACCGTTTTTGTACGGATATTCTGTTTTTTTGTACTGACAGTCGCAACGTGTACTGACAGGCCGGTTGTACTTACATTCTGCAACGACCTTGTACTGACACTGCGAGCGGGTACTGACGTTGGCCGGTTTCCCTGAGACCTCTTCGAGGGGATGGGGACCAGTTTGGTTTTGGTGGTCGCTCTAATCACTCGTGTCCGGCGGGCTCTGCGAGATGGACTCGGCGATTCGGTCAGCTGCCTTGGCCCCAATCCGCTGCTTGATCAGGCCCTCCTTGCCTGTGGCACGGACGTGGACGCGCGACTTGCCGGTCCCCGCCGCCTCCGCCTGAACCCGGACCAGGGCGGGCACCATGTTCTTCGCGCCTGAGCCGACGATTCCCCAGACCGAGCCGTCGTCGGATTCATTCGGGTCCTCTATCGCTCCTCCGCTCCGGGCGATCACGACCCTCGCACGCTCACGAGCGGTATCCGGGTCGCACGGGACCTCGACGATGGTCTCGGCGGTCTTGGGCTTCAAGAACCGAGCACCGAAACGCCCCCCCGACGCCCCGCCCTTACGGCCTCCGGCTGCGCCGCCCGCAGCACCCGCGCGACCGGCGCTGAACCCACCGCCCATCGCGCCGCCGATCGCCCCCCCGCGGGCGCCCGCCGCGGCGGTCGCGTCTTCCGTAGCCGCGTCGAGCACCGCCGCTTCGGCCTCCGTCAGCGCATAGTCCACGTTCTCCGCCATCCGCCGGACGCTACCGCGCGTTGGCGATCTTCGACGACCCGTGGAGGAAGGAAGTGGTGAGCCCAGCCTCCAAACAGTTAGAGCACATCACACAGCCGATGGACTTCGGCGCCGCCATTCGCTCGCTGGGGGATCGCGGTCGCACCCGGGCGCTACGTTCTGCCCGTGCCCGACCGCACCGACGCGGACGTGGTTCTCGAGACGCTAGTGCTGCGCTGGCGCCGGAGCTGCTGGCGCTGCAAACTCAGGCTTGCGGGATATCGCAGCTTCCAAGTCTGCTTTGGGCCGAACCGAAGGATGTGGAGGCTTTTGCTCCGCGGATGGTGGTCGGAGCGCAGTCGGCTTCGCGATTTGCAGTGAAGTCCGCGTCGTACCATTTGAGCCACGACAACTGAACAGACGACAGTGCTCTCAGACGAGCAGCTGATCGAAGGCCTGGGGCTCTCGGAAGAGCTGTTGGGAGAGCTGGGCCGGCAGGCGTCGATAGAGGAGCGCAGTTTCGAGGACCTGGTTGCAAAACGGCTCGGGGTGGATCCGGATCCGGACAGTGAGGGCGCGGCGCCGTTGCGCTACTCGTGCCCGGTCGAGGGGTGCCCGGAGCGCGGCCGAACCCTCGCGGCTGTGTGCTCGACACACAATTGCCACATGGCGTGACCCCGCCGGCTGGCAGCAAGGCCGTGCTGGCGGCGATGGCGGCTAGAAGGGGTATCACCCTGCTCCAGCTCGAGAGGCAGGGCGTGAAGGCCGCAGGCCCGGCCTGGAGGTTTTCCTGCCGCAGGCACCCGGCCGAGCTCAGGCCGTCGATGGCGTGTCGCTGCTCGATCTGCGGCTCGCCGCTGTCATGACGCGAGGTGACGAGTGAACGTACTACAGCGTTGGTATTCGCAACAGCAACACTCTTTGCGGACTCTCCCAACACCGCCTTCGCAAAACGGCCGAGCGAAAACGCCAGGAGAAACAGCCAAGCGGAGTAGCTGCCCCCGAGCCCTACCGGACGCCGTTCTCACTCGACGCCGTCACGGGCCGCGCATCTCTGAGGTGCTCGGCTTACGCTGGCGCGACCTTGACGAGCATGTCGTCTCGATCCGGGGCCAAGTCACCGCGAAGGCGTCTACGTCGAGCACGGCAAGAACGCAACCGCGCTGCGCGACAACCCGATCCCCGAGCAGTGGGTCGCGATGCTGGCGCGCTTCAAGGCCGAGCGCGCACTCCAGGGGCTACAACGTCGGGCCGGACGCGTACCTGTTCTGCACGCGGACCGGGCGGCCGAACGATCAGCGCAACGCGCGCAGGGAGCTACGCCGCGCACAGCGGAACGCCCGCACCCCGGACGGCAGCCCGACGTTCCCGGTGCTGCACGAGGGGCGCAAGTTCGAGCGCGGCAAGGTGCCCGACTTCCACGCCTTCCGGCATACCGCGGTCAGCCACTACATCGCCGCCGGGATGACGGTCGAGGAGGTCGCCAACTACATCGGCGACACCGTAAAGACGGTCCACGAGACCTCCCGCCAGCAGATCGACAACGCCAAGCGCCGACGCGCCCAGACGGAACTCATGGCGGCTGAGTTTCGCAGCATTTTGGCAGCCTGATGGATCAGGAAAGCGCCTACAGAGGTCAGCAGCTGGAGTATGATTTGGCTCTAGACCGCGAAATCGCCAGCATGCACCAGGGCATGCCGACTAGGGTCCGACACCGCGCTCAGTCGCGCTTGGGCTCAGGCTCGCCGGGCTGGTCCTCCGCGTTGCCGCCGGGGAGGGCCTCGAGCTCCACGGTCTGGTGGCCGGCGTCCTCGCCGGCTTGCGGCTCGTCGGTTGACGCCTGGGCGGGATCGTCCTGGTCGCCCGCCCCTTCCACGGCCCAGGGTGCCGCGGCCTCCGTGCCCTCGTCCTCGTCCGCCTCGGCGTACTCGTCCTCGACGGCGTAGGGCGCTGTGCCGTCGGGATCCTCGTCGCCCTCGGCTGGCCACGCGGCCGTCGTGTCCGGGTCCTCGTCGTCCGCCGCGACGCCCCAGCGCGCTGTCGCGTCCGTGTCCTGCTCTTCGTCATCGGCGGCCCAGTGCGTCGTGGCGTCCGGGTCCTCTGCGGGGGACGCGAGGTCGTAGGGGACGCTCGGGTCGGACTGTGCGTCGGGTGCGGGGTCGCGGGCGATGCTGAGCGGATGCGGTATCGGCCTGACCTCGGCCCCCGCGGCGCTCTGATCGGCCTCGCGCTCGGCGGCGGCGAGCGGCTCGGGCAGTTTGAGTCGCTCCATGGCGTCGTCGGCGGTGCCGAGCACGACGTCCGCAAGATGGCGGATGTCCTCGATCAGGCGCTGGCGCTCGTCCCACAGTAGCCTCGTGTCGACCACCACCTGCTCGGCGTACTCGTCCGCGTCGCGCTTGACGATCTCCGCCTCCCGCTCTGCGCGCTGGAGTCGCCCGTCGGCCTGCGCCCTGGAGCGTGCGGCGATGTCGTCGGCGGTCTCGTGAGCCCGCTGGAGGATCCCGGCGGTTTCCTCGCCGAGCTCGTCGAGCGCCTTCTGGACGACGCCCTCCCGCGTCTGGTGTGCCTCGAGGTCCGCCACGAAAGTCCTGAGCTCGTCCAGGAACTCGTCGACCGCACGGCGGTCATAGCCGCGCACCGCCAGGGGGAAACTCGCGTCTCGAAGGAGCTCGGACGCAGGCGCGCCGCGCCGTACCCGCTGGGGCGTGGAATCGCTCGTATGCGAATTGGCCATCCCCGCAGTATGCCCCTCACGTCGGAGGGCTGCACTTCGGCCTGCCGGCGGGGGCCGAGCGCGGTTATGTCAACCCCGCCGTACGCTCACTCTGCTTGCTGCTGTACCTCGACCAGAACTACCTTTCAGGGATCGCGAAAAGGAAGCCCGCCTTTCGCGAGCTGGAGCCGGTCCTGCGAGACGCCGTGCGGCGCGGAGCCGTCCAGGTGCCGGAATCCGGCGTGCATCGGATCGAGTCCGCGGCACGACCGGACCTCGGGTTGCTGGAGCTGCTGCGCGAGCTGTCGGGCGGCCTCGAGCTCGGCTCGGAGCATGGAGCGGCGGAGCGCAGGTGCGAGAGCGCGCTGCGAACCGCGCTCAGACGCGAGCACCCGGACCGGAACCCGGAACCCGGCGACGAGCGCGACCTGGAGGCGCTCTCACTGGCGCTGCCGCGCTGCGACCTCGTGACCTGCGACGCCTTCATGGCCGACCTGATCCACCGAGCCCGCCTGGACGTCTGGTACCCCTGCGAGACCTTCACGGGGCGCCGAGGGGACGTGAGGCGGTTGCGCCGGCGGCTGGAGGGGCTCGTGGGGCCTTGAGCCCGCGTCCGCCTTCAGCGCCTCAAGCACTGATTCCCAGCCGCCGAACACCCGGTAAACGGTCGTGTGGGAGAGGACCTCAGGGGCAAACTGGTTTCGCCAGGCAAAGAACTCCGTCGCACGCGGATGCCAACCGAGCATCCGTGTGCAGTCGCGTACCGCCGCGAGGATCGCAGCGCGCTGTGCGGTCACGCGGTCGGCCCTCGCGGCGGCGGCGCGTGCGCGCATCCTCGCGGTGAAATCTGCTGACCGGCAACCCTTCGCGCTGAGGCCCGCTGCTTCCACGGCGGCCATCCAGGACCCGAAGGCAGCGGCGATCGTCTCGCGCTTCGGGGCCTTCCGACGTGAGCCGCGCCGCCATGCTTCGTACGCGGTGACTGTCCGCGGCCCGTCCGTTGCAGCTGCCCAGTCCTTGAGCACGGCGATGTGACGCGCACGTCGGTGCGCAAGGGCATCGATTTTCTCGATCTTTTCGAGACCCGGCTTGTACGCTCTCCGCTCCTTCACGCGCGCGCCGAGAAGCTTCTTTCGCCCGGAGGTCCTTTCCCGGAGCAGAACGAGCTCGCGCCATGCCTCGTAGATTCTGAGCACGCGCCCTCGCGGTGGGTATCGGTCGAGCACGCGTGTGAGTAGGTGCAGGTCATGCAGGCGGCCGATCCGCCAGGAGAGCGCCGCTCGCGACGTTCGGTAAGGCGGAACCTTCACCAGCCGTCCGACATCGAGACGGTTACGAAACAGGCGCAGAATCTCCCCGTCGTCGTGCCGGAGGTTGATGACGAAGAACGGGTGACCCTCGGGGGTGGCGCCGAAGTGGGCCTCAGCCGTCACAAAGCCGGCGAGGAACGCCCACAACCGTTGATCGGTTACGGAAACCGGCGAGGGACCGACGATGTTGTCGGACTGTCGATGCGCGCGAAGGCGGTCCCGGCATTCACCGATCACGGACTGCCGGTTGTTGCTCCTCCCGGTCCATGCGCCAATGGCATAACGCCAGATCTGATAGTCGCCCAGTTTCTTACCGAGCAACGGATGGCGGTCCAAGATCGACACCATCCGCTTGCAGTCAGCTTGCCGCTGGACAGTCCAGACGGTCTGCGGTCGCGAGGTTGCTCGTGCCGGCACCGAAGCCAGCGTTCCGACGCCTGACCAGCGACGCAACCTAGCGAGTAGCGGGGTGTCGTCAGCTCGCAGGCGCACGGCAAGAAGGCACTGCCAGGTAGCCCCGCTGTTGTTCGGTTGAATCGCGAAGTGACCGTCGCCGGCGATCAGCCCGGCCACAAATCCCCCGTCATGTTCGGAATCGATGTTCGTCCACACGAACACAAGTTCGCATGCCGGTCGGACAGCTTCGAGTTAACCGAAGATCGGTTATCGAGCGGAGTGTTTACACCCGCGCGCTCGCCCAATGTTTGGTGTGGGCTCTCAAAGGCGCCATATGCGGTCCTTTGACAGCCCACACTCGGCGTGGAGGGTACGTTGGGGCGAACCGCCTACTCCGACGGACGCAGCCCGGCCACGTCGAGGCTCGGGTCCGCCGGCGTCAGCCCCGGCGCGTAGTCGCGCACCCAGAAGGTTCCGTCCTCGAGCATCTCGTTGATCTCAGGGGCGCGCATGGTGCTCACGATCAGCACCCTGGCCGGCTCGTCGCCGTGGTTGCCCAGGCGGTGTGCGCCGTCGCGCCCGGCCGGGCAGGCCACCACGTCGCCGGGCTGGAGCCCGTGGATCTCGCCGTCGGCCCTGGTCAGGCTCGGCCGTCCCGCGAGCACGAGGATCATCTCCTCGTTCGCGTAGTGGGCGTGCAGCGGGAAGCTGGCCCCGCCGGGTGGCAGCTCGAACAGCGACGCTCCCAGTTCACGTGCGCCCGCCTGACGCCCGAGCCGGGCGCGGCGCCACGTGAAGGGTGGCTCGTCGCGCTCGGCGTCCCAGTCTGGCTCGAAGAGGTTGGGCATCGACGGAAGGCTACGCGGGCGCCGGTCCGCCGGCTGCCCGGGCCTCCGCCGCGTCTGCCGCCTGCGTCACCGGGCAGCGTCCCTCCTCGTGGCCGCACGCGTGGCTGTCGCACAGCCGGCAGATGTAGCCCGCGGCGGCCCGTCCATCGGTGAGCGCCCCGAGCACCTTCGCGTGCAGTCGTGCGAGCTCGACTCGCTCCCGAGGGTCGAGCGCCGCCAGCGCCTCCTCGAGCTCCTCACGGCGGGCCCTGACCGCCTCGGCCGCCGCGCGCTGGCCGGCGGGCGTGAGCTCGACCGCCACCGATCGCCGGTCCTTCCCCTCGCTTCGTTCGGCGAGCCCCGCCGCGACCAGACGGTCGACCACCCGTACGGTCGCCGAGTGCGTCAGCCCGAGCGGGCCCCGCACGGCGTCGATGGGCGACCCGTCCAGGTAGCCGGCGAGGCTGACGAGCGCCGCCGGCGCGGATCCGCCCTGCGCCGCCCCCCGCTCGGTCGCGGCCCGGACGCGGTCCGCCACCGCCAGCGCGACGGACCCGAGGAGGTTTGTCCCCCTGGCGAGGTCGCGGTCGCTCGGCGGATCACCTGGCCCGGGCGGGTCGCCGGGCTCGGGCGGGCCACCTGCCCCGGCTTTAGCCAGCCCGGGCGGGCCACCTGCCCCGACTTTATGTGCATGTGGCATACATGTATGCTACGGAACGATGGCGGACGGCGTGCAGAATTTGTCCCGGCACGTGAGTAACAAGGCGCAAGGCATGGGCGACCAGTCGCAGCGCGCGGACGACGACCCGCGGAGCACAACGGATCCTGCCCGCTCGGATCCCGCCCATCCCGCTCCCGACCGCTATGAGCCGCTCCCTGGAATCGCTGGCCTCCCCAAGTGGATCTGGGCCAAGCTGCCACGTGCCGGCCGCGTTGCGCTCGCGCTGCTTCCTTTCGCGGCCGTCGCCCTCGTTCTCCTCCTCGGTCCCGGCATCGACGAGTCGAAGGACCGTCGCGCCGAGGCCGAGCGCGAGCGACGCGCGCAGCTGACCGCGGAGCGCGTCCAGCGGATCGAGGCAGAGCAGCGGCCGCGCTTCCGCCGCGGCGCTCCAGCGGGCCGGGATGTGGCAGCGCGGACGGCGCTCGTGGCCGCGCTCCCCGCGGCCATCGAGGCCGACGCACGCCGGCGGGTCGCCGCCGGCGACCTCGACGGTCCGATCCGCTCGGTCGAGTGCGAGCCGTACCCTCGCAGCGTCGATGGCCGCGGCGCCCATCTCGATCCCTCCCAACCGACCGGGCGCTACTCCTGCCTTGCCGTCACGAGCGAGGTGCGCCCCACCGAGACAAACGAGGCCGCCGTGATCGGCCACCCCTACCGGGCCATGGTCGACTTCGACACCGGCCGCTACGCCTTCTGCAAGGTGACGGGCCGGCCCGGCGAGGGCTCGCTCAGCGGGGAGATCCTGGTGCCGGTGCCCGAGGCCTGCGGCGGTCGCTGAACCTCATTCGCCAGACTGCGGTCGGTGACCGACCCGCGCGACCGGCCGCTCGGAGAGCAGGATCTCGATCCGGACCCGCTCGTCGTCTTCCGGCGCTGGTTCGACGCCGCGATCGCCGCGGGCGCCTTCGAGGCCGAGGCCGTCGCGCTCGCCACGGCCACCCCCAACGGGCGACCCTCGGCGCGGATGGTCCTCGCCAAGGGCGTCGACGAGCGCGGCTTTGCCTTCTACACCAACTACGGCAGCCGCAAGGGCGGCGAGCTCGAGGCGAACCCCCGCGCCGCGCTCCTGTTCCACTGGCCCGAGGTCGGCCGGCAGGTGCGCGTCGAGGGGCCGGTCGAGCGGCTTCCGCGCGAGGACAGCGAGAGCTATGCCCGCAACCGCTCGCTCGACAGCCAGTTGAGCGCCCTCGCCTCCCCGCAGAGCCGGCCCGTGCCGAGCCGGGAATGGCTCGAGGAGCAGGTCGCCGCCCTGGCGCGGGAGCATGAGGGCGGCGAGCTCCCCCTTCGGGACGACTGGGGCGGCTACCGGCTGGTTCCCCACGCGTGGGAGTTCTGGCAGCACCGGCCCAGCCGGCTCCACGACCGCTTCCGGTACCTGCCGGAAGCGGGAGGCGGCTGGCGGATCGAGCGGCTCGGCCCCTGACGGTGGTAGAAACCCGCGCCATGGCTGACGAACCCGTCCTCGTCATCACCGGCGCCAGCACCGGCATCGGCGCCGCCACCGCCCGGCGGGCGGCCGAGTTCGGCTACCGCCTGGTGCTGGCGGCCCGCTCGGAGGACAAGCTGAAAGCCCTCGCGGAGGAGCTCGGCGGCGGGGACCGGGCGATCGCCGCCCGCTGCGACGTCAGGGACTGGGACGACCAGCAGGCCCTCGTGGCCACGGCGCTCGACCGCTTCGGCCGCCTCGATGCATACTTCGCCAACGCCGGCTTCGGCGCCAAGCGCGGCTTCCTCGAGGAGACCGTCGAGTTCTGGAAGTCGATGATCGACACCAACGTGCTCGGCGCGGCCCTCTCGATCCGCGCATCCCTGCCCCACTTCCGCGAGCGCAACCGGGGCCACATGATCCTCACGAGCTCCATCGCCGGCCGCCGTGCGCTGCCGGGCTCGCTGTACTCGTGCACCAAGCACGCGGTGACCGCGATGGGCGAGGCGCTCCGGCAGGAGGTCTCGGACACCGACATCAAGGTCACGCTGATCGAGCCAGGCATGGTCGACACCCCATTCTTCGAGAACCGCCCGACAGGAGCGCTCGAGGCCGACGACATTGCCCGCGCCGTCATGTTCGCCATGACCCAGCCGCCGCACGTGGACGTGAACGAGATCCTCGTGCGGCCCATCCACCAGGCGGGCTGAGTGCGTTACGACGTCGTGGTGCTGGGCGCCGGGCTCGCCGGGCTCACCGCGGCCCGCGAGCTCGCCCGCGGCGGCGCCGACGTGGCACTGCTCGAGGCGCGCAACCGGCCCGGCGGACGGGTCGAGCAGACGACGCTCGCCGACGGCCGCCTCGTGCAGCTCGGCGGCGAGGTGGTCGGCCCGTTCCACACGGCCTACGCGGAGCTGGTCGGCCAGCTCGGACTGACCCTGGTGCCCGCCTTTCCCGACCTGCCGGGCGGGGCCACCTGGCTGCTGGCGGACGGCCGCCACGTCGGCGACGACCATCCCTGGTTCGACGACGCGGACCGGCGCAGCTACGAGAAGGTCGAGCAGGTGTTCCGGGAGCTGACGAAGAGCGTCGATCCCGACGATCCCTGGTCACACCCGCGCGCCCGCGAGCTGGACGACATCTCGGTGGCGGCATGGCTGCGCGAGGAGGGCGCCACGCCCAATGTCGTGCGCGCCCGCGAGCTCGCCGCGAACGCGCTCGCCGCCGAGTCGCACGAACGCACCTCGCTGCTGTCGGACCTGCGCAAGGAGGCGGCCGCCGGCGCCCACGGCTTCTACGACTACGAGGTCTGGGAGTGCCGGCGCGTGGCGGAGGGCTCGGCGACCGTGCCGCTCACAGTCGCGTCGGAGCTCGGCCACCGCATCCGCTACGCCACCCCGGTCACCGAGGTGCGGATAGCGAGCCCACAGTGCACCGTCCTCACGGCCACGGGCGAGCGATTCGACGCCGAGGCGGTCGTATGCGCCCTGCCCGTCGGGCCGCTGCGCGCCGTCGCCGTGAGCGGCGTCTCGAAGGAGCGCCTCGACTCCCTGCACCGCCAGAAGCACGCCGTGGTCGCCAAGGCCGTCTTCGTCTGGGCCGACTCCTTCTGGGAGCGCAACGGCCAGAACGGCTCGGTGTACATGGAGACCGGCCTGATCGGGGGCACCTGGACCCAGCGCGAAGGGATCATGTCCACGCTCGTGCCTCCGGAGCGCCTTGGCCCGTTCCTCGCCACCCCCGAGGAGCATCTCGAGGACACCCTGCTGGACGAGATGGTGGGCGCCTTCGGCGACGAGGCGCGCGCCCTCCAGGCGCTCTTCCTGCGCCGCTGGGGCGTGGACCCCTGGACGCGCGGCTACATCACGTCGTGGCGCCCGGGCGACGTGATGGCGGTCGGCCCGCTGCACGGCACTCACGAGCCGCCCTTCTACGTCTGCGGCTCAGACCAGTGGGTCTGCGGCTACATGGAGGGCGCCGTGCGCACGGGGCGCGACGCCGGGCGGGCGGCGCTCACAGCGAGCTAGCCGCGGCCAGCCGCGCGGGAGCGTTCGCCTCCACGAACTCGACCAGCTCGTCGAGCGAGAGGCCCACCGGCGGTGCCACGATCAGCCGGTCCACGCCCAGCTCGGCATAGGCGCGCACCACATCCGGATCGAGCCGGCGAGCCGGCGTGACTGACACGTGCAGGGGCCGCTCCCGGCCGGCCTCGGCGATCGCCGCGCTCATCAAGTCGCGCTGCTCGGCCGTGGCCCGCAGGCCGAGCAGGAACCCATACCACCCGTCAGCGTGGCGGGCGGCGCGCCGGTGCGCGGCGCGGGTGTGTCCGCCGACCACCACCGGCAGCGGCGTCTGTATGGGCCGCGGGTGCGCGTCGACGTTCTCGAACTCCGCGTGTCGGCCCCGATGTGTCGGCGCCTCCTCCTCCCACAGCGCGCGCATAGCCGCCAGGTACTCGTCGGCCCGTGCCCCCCGGCCCTCCATCGGCACGCCGATCGCCCGCATCTCCGGCTCGAGATAGGCGACCCCGATGCCGAGGATGAGCCGCCCGCCGCACAGCACGTCGAGGCTCGCAACCTGCTTGGCGAGCACGACGGGGTTGCGTTGCGGCAGGATGATCACGCCCGTGCCGAGCCGGATCCGCTCGGTGCGGGCGGCCAAGTGAGCAAGGGCAACGACGGGGTCGAGGATCGGCTCGTCGGGCTCCATCGGTGAGGGATCCACGCGCGGGGACGGGACGACCACGTGCTCGCCGGCCCACAGGGAGTCGTAGCCGAGCCGCTCGGCAAGCGCGGCGATCCGCGCGGCCGCCTTTGGGGCCGCGCAGGCGTGCGAGTTGATGGCGAAGAGGCCAATGGTCGGGCCGCCCACGCCGCAGCACCCTACCCGGGCAAGTATCCGATCCTGGTGTTCACATGGAACACCCAGGTCGGACACTCGACCAATCCGACCCGCCGCGTAGCGTCCACAACGTGCTGATCGCTCACGTCGACATGGACGCCTTCTACGTGAGCGTCGAGCTCCAGCGCCGCCCCGAGCTGAACGGAAGACCGGTCGTCGTGGCGGGCAGTGGCCCGCGCGCCGTCGTCACCACCGCCAGCTACGAGGCGCGCAGGTTCGGCGTCTTCTCCGCCACCCCGGCCGAGCGCGCCCGGCGGCTCTGCCCGCAGGCCGTCTTCGTCCCGCCCGACTTCGACCACTACCGCACCCGCTCGCGCGAGGTGATGGCGGTGCTCCACGACCACGTCGAGCGAGTAGAGGTGGTCGGCCTCGACGAGGCCTACCTCGACCTCAGCGAGTTCGAGCGCCCCCGGGCCGCCGCCCGGCGCGTCAAGGCGGCCATCAACAAGCGCGCCGGCCTCGGCTGCTCGATCGGGATCGGGCCCAACAAGCTCGTGGCAAAGGTGGCCTCCGACGCCGACAAGCCGGATGGCTTCGTCGAGCTCACCGCTGAGCAGGCGCGCGAGCGCTTCGCGCAGGCCCGGCCCGGACTCATACCCGGGATCGGCCCCAAGACAGCGGAAAGGCTGCAAAGGCAGGGCATCGAGACGCTCGGCGCGCTCGCAGCAGCACCTGACCAACAGCTCACAGAGTGGTTCGGCCCCCGCCTCGGCCCCTACCTCGGCAGCCTCGCGCGCTTCGAGGACGAGCGCGCGATCGAGACCGTCCGCCTTGCCAAGTCCGAATCCCGCGAGACCACCTTCGACCACGACCTGCGCGGCCTCGGGCAGCTGGAGCCTGAGCTGCGCCGCCTCACCGAGCAGCTCTGCGAGACGCTCGAGAGGCAGCAGGCAAGAGGCCGCACCATCGGCATCAAGGTGAGATACGCCGACTTCTCCACCGTCACCCGCGCCCGCTCCCTCCCTGCTGCAGTCAACGATTTCGAAGCGGTGTGGAAAACGGCAGCCGACCTGCTGCGTCGCCTCGACCCTGCCCAGCCGGTCCGCCTGGTCGGCGTCCGCGTCGCCGGTCTCGACGAAGAAGCCCTCCAGCACGACGATCAGCTCACGCTTTCCCTGTAGTAGGTTCAAACGCTCCTATGGCAGGCGATCGTCTGACTGGCCTCGACGCGTCCTTCCTCCACCTGGAGGACGCCTCGTCCCACATGCACGTGGCGGGCGTGATGCTGTTCGAGGGTCCCCCTCCCGCCTACGCCGACCTGCTCGAGGCCTTCGAGCGGCGGCTGCCCCTCGTGCCGCGCTACCGGCAGCGGCTCGCCTTCGTCCCGCTCGGCCAGGGCCGCCCGAAATGGGTGGACGACCCGCACTTCAACCTGCGCTATCACGTGCGCTCCACGGCGCTCGCATCCCCCGGCTCGGAGCGGCAGCTGAAGGACCTGGCCGGCCGCGTGTTCTCCCAGCAGCTCGACCGCGACAAGCCGCTCTGGGAGGTCTGGCTCGTGGAGGGGCTCGACGCCGACCGCTTCGCCGTGCTGTCCAAGACCCACCACGCGCTCGTGGACGGCATCTCGGGGGTCGACATCATGTCGGTGCTGTTCGACACCTCGCCCGAGCCCGCCGCGCCGACCGACCCCGGCGACCGCTGGCTCCCGCGCCCACTCCCCAGCCGGGCTCAGCTCGTTGCCGAGGCGCTGCTCGAGCGCGCCACGATTCCAGCCGAGATCGGCCGCTCGGCAAAGGCGCTTCTCCGCGGCCCGCGCCGCATCGCGGGGGGCGTGCGGGACGCCGCCGTGGGCGTCGGCGCCATGGCCTGGGCGGGCCTGAACCCGGCGCCTGGCTCGCCCTACAACAAGAGCATCGGGCCGCACCGCCGCTTCACCTGGGTGCGCGCCGACCTCAAAGACCTCAAGGCGATCAAGGACGAGCTGGGCGGCACGGTCAATGACGTGGTGCTCTCGGTCGTGGCCGGCGGGCTCGGCCGCCACCTGCGCCGCCGCGGCCGCAACACCGACGGGCTCGAGCTCAAGGCGATGGTGCCCGTGAGCGTTCGCGCCGACGTCGAGCGCGGCGCCCTCGGCAACCGCGTCGCGGCGATGATGGCGCCGCTGCCCGTGTGGTGCCAGGAGCCCGTCGCCCGGCTCGACATCGTGAGCGAGCAGCTCAAGGGCCTCAAGTCCGGGGGCCAGGCGGTGGGCGCCCAGGTGATGACCGAGCTGTCCGGCTTCGCCCCCTCCACGATCCTGGACCAGGCCTCGCGGCTCATGGCGCGCCAGCGCTTCTTCAACCTCGTCGTCACCAACGTGCCCGGGCCGCAGTTCCCGCTCTACCTGCTCGGCCGCCGGATGCTCGACCCGTTCCCGATGGTCCCGCTCGCGAAGAACCAGGCCCTCGGCGTGGCGTTGCTCTCGTACGACGGGCACATCAACTTCGGGCTGGTCGGCGACTACGACCTGATGTGGGACCTGGACGACTTCGCCGCGGACCTGGAGGAGTCGCTTGCCGAGCTGGCCGCGGCGGCGGGGGTAGAGCTGGGCGATCGCGATCGCGTGCGCGTCGAGGCATGAGGGACAGGGTCGCCGAGTGCGCCCGCGAGCTCGGGCTGGAGGTGCAGGTCGAACGCCTGCAGGCGTCCACGCGCACAGTCAAGGAGGCGGCCGAGGCGGTCGGCTGCCAGGAGGCCGAGATCGCGAAGGCGATCGTGTTCGTCGCCGACGGCGACCCCGTCCTCTGCCTGGCGAGCGGGCAACACCGGATCGACACGGACAAGGTCGCCGACCTGCTCGACGTGGCCGAGGTGCGGATGGCGGCCGCAGACGAGGTGCGGGCCGCCACCGGCTTCGCAATCGGGGGCGTGCCGCCCTTCGGACACGACCTGCCCGTGTTGTTCGACGAGTCGCTGCTGGAGCACGAGCGCATCTGGGCGGCGGCGGGCGACCCTCACAGCCTCTTCTGCGTGGATCCGAGCAGGCTGGCCGAGTGCATTCGTGCAGAGGTGGTCGCGGTTGGCGCAGGCTGACGCGCTTCGGGACTACGGCTCTGCGCGCAGCTGCGGGAAGCTGGTGCCGAAGCCCGGAAAGGCACCCTGCTCGAGGCAGCCGGGCCGCGCCGTGTCGCGCCCGGTCGTCCGGAACACGTAGAGCTGCACGAGCGGTACCAGGGTCGGCGGGACGGCGTCGGCCGGCGGCGCGACGTCGCCGTTCGCACAGGGGCGCTTGTCGAACACCTTCAGCCCGGAGGCGAGCGAGTCGAACGCGCCGGGAGCGGCGTACGCGTTCGCGCGGCTCGAGCCGAGTGGCCGCGGATAGAACGTGAGCGACTCGGGGCCGAGCGGCTGGACCGTGCGCAGGTAGTGGACGGGCTGGTTCGTGGCCCGTGGCAGGTTGAGGTCGCGGCTCAGCGACGCGGCCACCGTGTTGGCGAAGAACGCGGTGATCTCGCGCTTGCTGGCTCCCAGGTACTCGACGATCGGGTTGGCATTGCGCAGGAAGGGCTGGAACTGCTCCAGCAGCGGTGGGATGTCCTCCAACACCCGTTCGAACGCAGGGAGGCCGTCCTCCGAGGCGGTCACGACCGGGCCGAGGCGCTCGAAGAAGCCTCGGAGCTCGGGGCTCAGCTCGCGCAGGGCCTCGAACGTCGGCGTCATCTCAGTCGCCGCTGGCTGTAGCCGGCGCACGATGGGCTCGGCCGTCTCGGCGAAGCGTGTCAACCGCGGCAGGATGCTCTGCGCCTCCCGCTCGAAGCGCGGCAGCTCCTCGAAGATCGCGGCGAGCTCGCGGTCGCGCTCCGCCGTGATGCCGAAGAGGCGCTCGGATTCGGTGATGAGCGCCCGGAGCTGGCCCTCGCGCTCGCTGATGGCGGAGAAGACGTCGCCGGTCGAGGCGACGGTGCGGCTGAGCGCGTCGGACTGCGCGTTGAGGTTCGCGAGCAGGTCCTCGGTCGCCACGACGAACTCGGGCAGGTTGGCGAACGCCGCGCTCAGGTCCGCCGCGCGCCCCGCGGTGGCCGCCGCCTGAGACTTCATCCAAATGCCGAACGCCTCGCGCGTCGGCGCGTCGAAGGTGCGGAAGATCTCGTCGAGCTCGACCGTAGGGGCGACCGCCGAGCGCGGCAGCGTCTCCCCTTCCGGCAGCCACCCGCGCTGGCGATGGCCGGGGCTCAGATCGACGTAGGTCTCTCCGAGGAGGGACTTCTGGCGCAGCATCGCTCGGGCGTCCTTGGGAACCGGCGCGTAGCGGGCGCGTAACTCGAGGGTCGCGCGCGTGGTGTTGTCCGGGCCCCGCTCAACCTCCACCACCCGGCCCACAGGCACCCCGGAGATGCGCACGTCCGCCTGGAGCGCTAGCTGGCTGCCGGGGGCGAAGGCGGCTTAGCGGGTTGCTCCCAAGGCTCGAGCGACCTTCGCCCGAAAGGCAGTCGCATCGATGGCGGGATAGCGGAAGAGCTCCGGCTCGATCTCCGCGAATAGCTTCTGAACGCGCTCTGGGTCAATCAGCTCGTCGCTCACCATCGACGCCACGTCATCGAGGTCCTGCGCGAAGCCGCGCTCGATCTTCGATAGCGCCTGTGAGTAGGGGTCGAAGTGGCGGACTACAACGGATCCCTCCTTGAAGACGAACGGACTCCGCTCGCGCCATCCGGGAAGCTCGGGAATGAAGTCCGGCGGGGACGCGAGCTCGACGTTTACGCCCAGCTCGTCCTTGACGGTAGAGATCCGGCGCAGCAGCTCATCGGACTCCGGCTCCAGGCGCAGATCCACGTCGACGGTTGATGCCCGCCACCCCTCGATCACGGCAGTGGCGCCGCCGGTCAGGTAGAGCGTCGTCTCCCGGCGCGTGACCCGTGCCAGCTCCTTCGCCAGGGCACGGATTCGGTCGGCATCAACCGGACTGCGCACGCTCCGCCGCCCGTGCGAAGCTAACCATGCGAGCAACGAGGGCGTTGTAGCGGCTATGAGCGATCGCCGCGTCGTCCGCCGCGAGAAGGTCGTAGAGCTGGTGGCCGGCGGGACGGCCGCTCCGGGTGCGAGGGACCTCGAGCCCGATCGCGCGGAGACGAGGCGCGGCCATCTGGGTCAGCGCGGCAGCGATGGTGTCGCGACCCTGTTCGAGGTCTTCAATCCCCTGTTGCACCAGGTCAGCTCCGGGCAGACCGTCGACGTTCGGGTCCGCATGAAGGCTCATGGTCTCATCGTAAGGCGCGCGCCGTACGTAGCAGCGGATAGCGGGCGGGTTGGCCCCGGCGTACGATGACCACATGACCCGCGCCGAGGCCGAGGAGCGCGCCCGCACCCTGCAGGCAGAGGATCCCCAGCGAGAGACGCACCGCTTCGTCGCCCGCCCGACTCCCGACGGCAGCTGGCAGGTCGTGAAGGTGGATCTGCCGCAGCACCTGCGACACGAGAAGCTGACGCCCACGATCGAGGAACGCCCGCGGCCGAGCCGCCCCGACGACCCCCGCACGGGTCACGAACGCCGCGTGCCCGGCTTTCCGGGCGGCGTGTAGTAGCCGCCTCCAGTACCGCTACGCGCAGCCCGTCGCAAACCCGAGAGCACGGCAGACCTCGTGCATTCGCTGCCCGGGCAGGCCGGGATCGCCTCCTGACGCGTCAGTACGCACACGGGACGTCGGCCCTGCTCGGCCAACTCGAGCCAGCAGACGTCCCCTCGGCCTACCACCGCTCCTCGCGAATGGCCGCACGTGCGTTGGCCTCAGCTTAGGCGTCCTCGTCATCGGTCTGCGGAACGCGCCGGTAGCCCTCGATGAGCTCCCCCGGCGCCTTCGGATGACGGGTCAGCCTCCGCGGAAGGGGTTCTCGACCCGGACTCCGGCGTAGTCTTGGCCATCTCCGAGGTCCTCGGACAGGACGACCTCGCAGCCGAGGGATCGTGCCGCCTCCACGATCGCGGCATCCCAGTAGGAGATCTTGAAACGTTCCCGGGTCGACATCGCAGCGAGCACCACGCCGGTAGTGATGTCCACGACGGGAAAAACCAGGAGCGACTCGATCAGTCTGGTGGCCTGCCCGTGTGTGATCCGGTCGGAACGGGTCTCGCGGGTCGACTGGACGTAGAACTCCTGCAGAACCTGCACCGAGAGAGCCACGTCGCCGGCGTCTAGCAGTGCGTTCGCGCGTTCGGCCTTGTCGTGGTCCTCCGGCGCCCGCGAGATCGCGTAGAGGAGGACATTCGTGTCAACGAACCGCACGCTCGTGCAGCTCCTCGCGGTCGAGCCGATTACCGCCGCGGAAGCTCTTGATCTCCGCCGCGACTTCGTTCCAGTTCGCCCTCGCCCGGGCGACCTCGGCGTCCCGGTCCGAAAGCGAACGCAGGTACTCGGCGACGAGCGAGCTGACCGACGAGCCCCGCTCCGCCGCGCGGACCCTCGCCGCTCGGTAAACCTCGTCAGGCACGGAGACCGTGATGTTCTTCACGTTCCAGAGGCTAGCACAGTTTCACAGTATCTGTGAACCACGGCCAGCGCCCTGGACAGTCGTACAAGCCCCCCCTCCGAAGTCTGTACACACGGCGAAAGACATCGGTCGGGCGTAGCCCGACCATGCGGTCATGGAACCCACTCTCAACGATGCCCTGGGCCGCATCGACACCGTTTGGGTGCTCGTCGCCGGCATCCTCGTCTTCTTCATGCAGGCCGGCTTCCTCCTGCTGGAGGTCGGCTTCTCGCGGATGAAGAACGCCGGCACGGTGGTACCGAAGGTGATCGCCAACCTCTCGATCGCTGCGCTCTGCTACTGGGCCGTCGGGTTCGCCCTGGCCTTCGGCGGGACCGGGTGGTTCGCCGGCACCGAGGGCACCTTCCTCGGCACTATCGACCAGGCCGCCTTCCCGGCGATGGAGTTCTCGAGCGCCACGGTGCCCGCCAAGTTCTTCTTCCAGTTCGCCTTCTGCGCCGTCTCGCTCGCGATCGTCTGGGGCACCACGCTCGAGCGCATCAAGTTCGGCGCCTACCTCATCTACGCGGTCGTCTTCAGCGCGCTGATCTACCCGGTGATCAGCCACTGGATCTTCGGCGGAGGCTGGCTCCAGGTGAACTTCGGCATGCAGGACTTCGCCGGCTCAACGGTGATCCACCTGATCGGCGCCACCGGCGCGCTCGCCGCGCTGCTCCTGCTCGGCCCGCGGCAGGGCAAGTACGGTCGCGACGGCAAGCCGAACGTGATCCCCGGCCACTCCATGCCGCTGGTGGGCCTGGGCGTGCTGATCCTGTTCGTCGGCTGGTTCGGCTTCAACGCCGGCTCGACCCTGGGTGTGGCCGACGGCCGCTTCGCCGAGGTCGCGATCGTGACCGTGATCGGCGCCGCCGGCGGCGTGATGGGCGCCATGGCCACGAGCTGGCTGCTCACGCGGACCTTCGACATCGGCATGACCGGCAACGGCGTGATCGCCGGACTGGTGGGCATCACCGCCGGATCCGGCTATGTCGAATACTGGGCCGCCATTCCGATCGGCCTCGTGGCCGGGATCCTGGTGGTGGTGTGCGTCATCGCCATCGACAAGGTGCTGGACGACCCGATCGGCGCGCTTTCGGCGCACGGCGTGGCGGGCGTGTGGGGCACGATCGCCTGTGGCCTGTTCACCGCCCCGCGGCTGGCCGAGTACAACGCGATCGGCGAGGGCGGCCTGTTCTACACGGGCTCGGTCGACCAGCTCGCCGCACAGGGGCTCGGCGTGGCCGCCGCGTTCAGCTCGGTGTTCGTGGTCAGCTTCCTCGTGTTCTTCCTGATCAAGGCGACCTACGGCCTGCGCGTGAAGCCCGAGGAGGAGCGCTACGGGCTCGACCTCGTCGAGCACGGCATGTGGGGCTACCCCGAGCAGTTCATGCCGGTGCCCGGCTCCGAATACCACCAGCCGGCGGCGCCCGCCCAGCGGCCGACGCCGAGGCCGGTGCCGCTCGGGCTGTCGGCCAGAACCCAGGAGAACTAGGAGGGAGTACTCGAAATGAAGAAGATCGAGGCGATCATCCGGCCCGAGCGCCTCCAGGAGGTGCAGGACGCGCTCGACGAGCTGGGCGTGTCCGGGCTGACGGTGTCCGAGGTGATGGGCTGCGGGCGCCAGAAGGGCTACACCGAGCAGTACCGCGGCTCGCGGGCGAACATCTCGCTGCTGCCGAAGCTCAAGATCGAGTCGGTGGTCTCCACCGAGGTAATGGACAAGGCGGTCGACGCGATCGTGGGTGCCGCCTACACGGGCGAGATCGGCGACGGGCGCGTGTTCGTGTACCCGGTCGACGAGTCGGTGCGGATCCGGACGGGCGAGCGCGGCGAGGAGACCGTGAGCCACGAGGCGCCCGTGGGCTGGGGCTACTAGTGCTGAGCTGGATTCGCGGCGTCGTCGCGGACCGCGGCGAGCACGATCCGGTACCTATCGCCCTGGAGCGCACGGCGTCCGGCGAGGGCTACGCCTTCCGCCTCGGCGTGCGGGCCGGCTACGGAGGCGGAGAGACCGCCCGCATACCGGTCGGCCGCCGCGTGAACCCCTCCCCCCACCCCATCCTCAAGGAGATCCACCACTGCGAGGTGGCCGGCCAGACGCTCGAGGCAGCGAACGTCTATGCGCTCAAGGCCAAGGTCGAGCGCCTTCTCGAGACGATCGCCCCCGCCCGGGCGCTGCCGCTGTGCTACTTCCGCGCCCCGGCGATGGACTACGAGCTGCCGGTGTACGAGCAGGGCGGGTGGCTCACCACCCCGGTCCTCGGCGGTCCTCGGATCCGCTCGCGCGACCTGGCCGACATCCGGCGGCAGGTGTGCCGCTACCTCGAGTCGGCCGGCTACGTGAACGACGCCGATGAGGTGAGCGTCGGCGTGGTGCGCCCGCGCGACCTCTCGCGTGTCCCGCCGGCCGCGGTGCTGCGCTCGCTCTCCGACGCCGACCTCTGGCTCCCCTCCGTCGAGGGCACGTCCGAGGACGGCCCCGTGGTGGGCGTGGTGGGCCACGCGCCCCAGCTGCGCCGCGGCGCCCGGCCCCGGCGCGGCGGCGGCCCCACCGTCGAGGCCACGGCGCCGGCCGCCCCCGACGTGGTCTCGCTGATCCGCTACCTCCAGACCGAGCTGGGCCGCGCCGGCCAGGTGGCTTCCTGGGGCCTCTTCGCCAGCGAGGTCCGGCCCGAGATCTGGGCCGCCGCGGAGGAGCGCACGGACGCCACCGGGTCCCGCCTCGTCGCCCACCTCACCGACGACGCCGCCACCCGTCTGCAGCTCGACGTCCGCCGCACCGGCGCCGGCGACGTGACCGCGGCGATCGAGGACCGCGGCATCAACGTCTTCCTGGCGCCCGACGAGGGCGCCCTGGCCACCCAGGTGGGCCACCACCTGGCCGGCTCGGAGTTCCTCCGCCACACGACGGAGGTCGAGATCCACCCGGCCGAGGCGCCCCGCGCGGAGCGCCTCGGCGTGGAGTCCATCCGCGCACACGAGGAGGTTCACGCAGCATGGAGCTAGCGCTCATCATCGGCGGGTCGATCCTCGCCGCACTGCTCCTGATCGCGTTCGCGGTCTGGGCCCACCAGTACGCCAAGGTCGGCCCGAACGAGGTGCTGATCATCTCCGGCCGCGGCCGCAAGGGGTTACCGCGTCGTGAGAGGCGGCGGCACGTACGTGCGGCCCTTCAGCGAGCGCGTCCAGCGGCTCTCGCTCGAGCTGATGCAGTTCGACGTGAAGACCTCGGAGACCTACTCGATGCACGGGGTGCCGGTGCAGGTGGACGGCGTCTGCATGGTCAAGATCGACGGCTCCGACGAGGGAATCGAGCGCGCCGCGGAGCAGTTCCTGTCGCGCCGCGCGGAGGACATCGTGCGCACGGCGATGCAGGCAGTGGAGGGCCACATGCGCACCGCCATCGGGGCGCACTCGATCGAGGACGTGTACCGCGACCGTCAGGCGCTCGTGCGCGAGGTGCGCGAGCTCGCCGGCCCCGACCTCGAGGCGATGGGCCTCGCGATCGTCTCGCTCACGATCCGCAACGTGGGCGACAAGCAGGGCTACATCGAGGCGCTCGGCCGGCCGCGCACCGCGCAGGTCAAGCGCGACGCCATCCGCGGCGAGGCCGAGGCCGAGCGTGAGGCCAAGGCCGCGCGCTACGAGGCCGACCTGGCGATCGAGCGCTCCCGCCGCGACTTCGAGATCGAGAAGGCGGGCTTCAAGGCCGAGGGCATGAAGGCCGGCGCCGAGGCCGACCTCTCCTACGACCTCCAGAAGGCGATCACCCGCCAGGAGGTGCGCCGCGCGGAGCTCGAGGTGGAGATCGTGGAGCGCCACAAGGCGATCGAGCTGATGCAGGCCGAGGTGGAGCGGCGCAAGCGCGAGCTGACCGCCGAGATCGTGGAGCCCGCGATGGCGCGGGCGCGTGAGATCGCCCAGGTGGCCGAGGCCGAGCGCGAGCGGTTGGCGGCGCTCGGCGCCGGCGAGGCCGACGCCCTTCGGGCCCGCGGCCTGGCCGAGGCCGAGGCCATGGCCGCAAAGGCAGAGTCCTGGAAGGGCTACAACGAGGCCGCGATCACCGACCGGGTGCTCGAGATCCTGCCCGAGCTCGCGGCCGCCGTCTCGGCGCCACTCGCCCAGACCGAGAAGATCGTGATGATCGGCGGCGGCAACGGCTCCGGGCCGGGCGCGCACAAGATCACGCGCGACGTGACGCAGGTGATGGCCGAGCTCCCGGCGGTTGTGGAGGCGCTCACCGGCAAGAGCTTCGAAGAGATCGCGAAGCGGATCCCCGGGGTGCAGAACGGGGTCGCTGACGCCGAGGCGGAGGAGCTCAAGTGACCCCGCTCACCGTGGAGCGCTTCGTCGGCGGGCGGGTGGCCGACGCGGGTGACGTCCTGGCCCTCGCGCAGGAGCACGGGGTGCGGATGGTGGACTTCAAGTTCACCGACCTGCCCGGCACCTGGCAGCATCTCGGGCTGTCGATCCACGCGCTCGACGAGGAGGCCTTCGCCGAGGGTCTCGGATTCGACGGATCCTCGATCCGCGGCTTCCAGGAGATCGCGGAGTCGGACATGGTGCTGCTGCCCGACGCCACGTCGGCGCTGATCGACCCGTTCCACGAGCAGAAGACGCTGTCGGTGCTCTGCGACGTGATCGACCCGATCACACGCGAGCCCTACAGCCGCGACCCGCGCTACGTGGCCCAGAAGGCCGAGCGTTACCTGGCGGCCACGGGCATCGCCGACACCTGCTTCATGGGCCCGGAGGCGGAGTTCTACGTGTTCGAGCACGTGGCCTTCGACCAGACGGCGAACCGCTCGTTCTACGAGGTCGACTCGGAGGAGGGCTACTGGAACAGGGGCCGCGGATTCGGCGCGGAACGCAATGGGACGCCGAACCTCGGCTACAAGCTCCGGTCGCAACAGGGCTACTTCCCCACCTCCCCGGGCGACACCCACGGGGACCTGCGCGCACGCATGGTGGTGGCGCTCGAGTCGATGGGGCTGCGCTGCGAGTTCCAGCACCACGAGGTGGGCTCGGCCGGGCAGGCGGAGATCAACGTCCGCTTCAACACGCTCCGCAAGATGGCCGACCAGATCCAGCTGCAGAAGTACGTGATCAAGAACGTGGCGCGCCAGGACGGAAAGACGGCCACGTTCATGCCGAAGCCGCTGTTCGAGGAGAACGGCTCGGGCATGCACGTGCACATGTCGCTGGGGCGCGGCGGCGAGAACCTGATGTTCGACTTCGACGGATACGCCCAGCTCTCCCGCGAGGCGCTGAACTTCATCGGCGGGATCATCGCCCACGGGCGCGCGCTGATGGCGTTCTGCGCGCCGACCACGAACTCGTACCGCCGCCTGGTGCCCGGCTACGAGGCGCCGGTGAACCTCGTGTACTCGCAGCGGAACCGCTCCGCGGCCTGCCGCATCCCGGTGTACTCGGCCTCGCCGAAGACGAAGCGGGTGGAGTTCCGCCCGCCGGATCCGTCCGCGAACCCGTACCTGGCCTTCTCGGCGCTTCTGATGGCGGGGCTCGACGGGATCCAGAACCGCATCGACCCCGGCCAGCCGGTCGACGTGGACCTGTTCGAGCTGCCCGAGGAGCAGCTGCGGGAGATCAAGCATGTGCCCAGCTCGCTCGACGAAGCGCTCGATGCCCTGGAGGCAGACCACGAGTTCCTGTTGAAGGGCGGCGTGTTCACCCAGGACCTGATCGACACCTGGATCGAGTGGAAGCGCCGCGAGGAGGCGGATCAGGTGCGGATGCGCCCCCACCCGTGGGAGTTCGCGCTGTACTACGACTCGTAGCTCAGGCGACCGGCGGCGAGCCGTGGAGCCGGTCGTGCCAGGCGTGCGACCAGGGCATCGCCTTCAGCGCGAGCGCGATCACCGATCCGAGCATGACCCACGCGGGCCAGAAGTAGTCCGAGCCGCTCGCGACCCAGATCCCGACCAGGAACAGGTTCACGATCGCGAGGGTGCCCGCGGTGGCGATCAGCCGCCGCGGGGTGCTCGGTAGCTGCCGGGTTGCGGCGAAGCCGCCGACGGGCTCCGTGAAGACGCGCCAGGCGTCGAGCGCGGCGATGAAGGCCAGGGTCAGGATCGGCCAGACGGGCCAGGCGTTGGGCGCGCCGGTGAGGCCCCAGACGGCAAGGATGACGAACGCGATCGTGCCCAGCGCGATCAGCCGGTAGCGGAGGCCCCTGCGCCGGCGCTCGGCGAGGGCGCGCATCTGGTCCTCGGTCAGGACGGGCCGGCCAGCCGCCAGGCCGGGGTCGGGCGCGGACAGCGGGATCGTCGCCATCACGGTGGTGCCGCCGCCAGGTGGGCTCTCGATGTCGACGCAGCCGTCGAGTGCCCCCACGCGGTCCTCGAGGCCCTGAAGCCCGGAGCCGTTGCCGGGGTTCACACCGCCTACGCCGTCGTCCTTCACGATCACCTCGACCTCGTCGCCCACGACGGTCACGGAGACGGTGGCCTCGGCGGCCTTGGCGTGCTTGCCGATGTTGGCGAGGCACTCCGACACGACGAAGTAGACGGTCGACTCGACCGGGTCCGGGAGCCGCTGCCCCGGAACGGCCACCAGCTCGACCGGCACCAGCGCGCGGCCCGCCAGGTCGTCCAGCGCCGCGGCGAGGCCGCGGTTGGTGAGGATCGCCGGGTGGATGCCGCGGGCGAGGTCTCGGAGCTCCCTGAGCGCCAGCCCGGCCTCAACATTGGCGGAGCGCACCAGCTCGGCCGCGGCGGGGTCGCCCTCGGCGGCCCGCTTCTCGGCCATGCGCAGGTTGAGCGAGAGCGCGACGAGGCGCTGCTGGGCGCCGTCGTGGAGGTCGCGCTCGATCCGGCGGCGCTCGGCATCGGCGGCCTCGATGATGCGCGAGCGGGCGTCGCGGAGGTCGGACACCTGGGCGGTGAGCGCCGGATCCTCGTTCGAGCCGAGCAAGAGCTGTGCGTAGGCGCCGTAACCGCGCCCCAACCAGCCCAGCGCGGGGATTCCCACCCAGAGAACCACTGCGCCGAGCAGAGCGGCAGCGAGCGCCTCCGGGAGCGTGTCCACATCGATCAGCTGGAACACTGTCCAGTCGGCACCGTCTGGCACGGCCCAATACCAGAGCGGCAACGTCAGGCCGCTGAGGCCGACGCTCAGAACCGTCAGGGCGACGATGAACGACAGCAGGCCGAAGGGGAACTGCAGGAACAGGAAGGTGAGGTCCTTCCACGTGGCGGGATCGCCGAGCCGGGCGCGCAGGCGGACCCACCAGCCGCCCTCGGGCAGCGGCCGGTAGGGGCTCGCGATGTGGTTACCGGTGAGCGCGCTGATGGTGCGCCGCTCGACCTCGGCCAACCAGCCCCAGGCGTAGACGGACGCGATCAGGATCGGGATGCCCACGAGCGTCACCGCAAGCCCGATGCCGATCGACAGGGCCGTGACCAGGAAGACGAACTCGACGATCCCCAGCACGCCCGCGGTCAGGAGATACCCGATGCGCGTGTAGGTGCGGGGATCAAGGAGGTCCCTGTTCAGACGGGCGATCACGCTGTCAAATCTATGGGCGGTCCGGCCGGGGGTCCATACGGGCAGCCGTACCCGGGTGTACGGTCCCCCGAATGCGACGCCTTCGCGCCGCGATTGGAGTAGGCCTGGTGGCGGTGGTCGCCGCGGCCCCGGCAGCCCAGGGCGCGCCCGCCGAGCGCGCCGATGCGCCTGGGCAAGCGGCCGCCTTCCCGGCTAAGGAGTCGATCCGCACGGCGCGCGCCTTCGTCAACCGCCGGGCCATCAGCTCCCTCGCGGTGATCGACTCCGCCGGCCGTCTCCGCGGCCACGCCCTCCACCGGCGCTACCCGTCGGCGAGCATCGTGAAGGTCATGCTGCTGGTGGCGTACCTGAGGACGCTCGAGGGCCGCATGCCCCCGCCCGCCGAGCAGCAGCTGCTCCACACGATGATCGTGGTGTCGGGCAACAAGGTGGCGTCGATCGTGCAGGGGAAGGTCGGGACGGCGGCGCTGTGGAAGGTCGCGCGGGATGCGGGGATGCGCGACTTCTCGGTGTCCGGCAGCTGGGGCTCGTCCCTCATCAGCGCGGCCGACCAGGCCCGCTTCTTCCGCCGCTTCGACCCCATGATCCCGGCGGGCACGCGCGAGTACGCCCGCGAGCTGATGTCCTCGATCGACGCGCGGCAGCGCTGGGGCTTCCCGCGCCCGGCGCTGGACCTCGGCTTCGACGCCTTCTTCAAGATCGGCTGGCGAGGCACCGCCGCCGGCCGGCTCGTGCACGCGGCGGGCATGTTCGAGCGCGAGGCCGAGCGGGTGTCGGTCGTGGTGCTGACCGACGGGAACCCGTCGCACGACTACGGCACGGACACCATCCGGGGCGCCGCCAAGCGGGTCTTCCGCGTACCCGGTGCGGCCGGCGCCGCCACGGCCCGGCAGCAGGGCGAGGCGGGCTCTCCCGCCCATCGCCGCGCCGGCCTCGTGGACGTGCACCGCTACGCGCCCGGCATCGCCCTCGACATCACCTACGCCGGCACGGACAACATCACCGGCAGGCGGCTCCCTGGGTACTGCGAGCCGTGGGCACTGATGCTCGAGCCCGCCGCCCGCGATCTCGGCCGCGTCCAGCGCTACCTGCGCCGCCGGAACCGCAGCCTCCTGATCATGGACGCCTACCGTCCCGCTCGGGCCACGCGCGCCCTGGTCCGCTGGGCCGAGCGGACCGGACGCGGCCACCTGGTGGGCACCTATATCGCGCGCCGCAGCCGCCACAACCTCGGCAGCGCCGTCGATCTCACGCTCGTCCGCGCCTCGGACGGCAAGCGGCTCAAGATGGGCCGCTACGACGCGCTCGGCCCCGGCGCCCACACGTTCGAGGCCAACGGAGCCGTGCTGCGCAACCGCCTCGCGCTCAAGAACGCGATGGAGCGCTTCGGCTTCACCAACTACTGGCGCGAGTGGTGGCACTACGAGCACCGGCTGACCGGCAGCACCTACCTCGATCTCCCGCTCGGCTGCGGGACCGGCTAGCCGGCGGCCGCCTGCTTGAGGTCCGCCGCGAACGTCGTGTACTCGTAGATGGGCAGCGCCTCGGTCTTCACCGTCGCGCCCATCTCCTTGATGATCGGCAGGCCGGACAGGGCGCGGTCGAGCGTCTCGGCGTCCGGGAAGTCGCACACCGCCAGCACCACGCGCTGACCTGACACCTTCCAGGCGTGCTTGATCGCACCCGCATCCATGGCCGCCAGGGCGGCGTCGCCCTCGCGATCCCACATCTCGATCAGCTCGCGATTTGACATACCGTCCGCCTGGCGGACGTCGAAGCGCACGAAGAACAGCATCCGTTCTCCTCCTAGTCCTGTGGCGTCTCGAAGGCGCCGTCGATCAGCTCGATCCGGTACCCGTCCGGATCCTGCACGAAGCAGATGCGGAACTCCTCCCGCCCGCCCGGGTGGTACGGCGGCTTTTCCGGCTCGATGCCGGTGGCGGCGAGCCGCTCGAGCACGCCGTCGAGGTCCTCGACCGACAGTGCGATGTGCCCGTACCCGCTGCCCAGGTCGTACGGCTCGGCCTGGCCCTCGTTTACGGTGAGCTCGAGCGTGTCGCCGTCGCCCGGCAGGCCGAGGTAGAGGTTGTAGGCCCCCTCGAACTGGAGCCGCCCGCGCCGCTCGTAGCCGAGCGTCTCATAGAAGCGCAGCGAGGCATCGACATCGCGCACGCGCATGTTGGTGTGGACGTATCGCATGGCCGGCATCTTCGCCTACCCGCGGGCGGTGTGGCCTGCGATCGCCTCCAGGGCATCTCCGAGGTGGGGACCCTCGCACGGATCTCACAAATCTGTCACCACCGATGCGCATCGTCGGTGACAGACCTGTTGGAGCGAAGTGATGACCGTCGGCTGGCGCCGCGCCTGTCTGAGCGCCGGGGTGGCAAGCAGCGGCTGGCCACGACCACCCGGACACCGACGGCTGCCGGCTGCTGCTGGAAGCGGTGATGGAGTAGCCGAAGTAGCGATACTTACGGCATGCCCCCCGGCCAAGACCTGCTGAGGGTCGCCCTCGCCCAGATCGACCCGACCGTCGGCGACATCCGGGGCAACGCCCGCAAAATCGCAGAGCACATCAGCGCCGCCCGCGAGCAAGGGGCGGCGCTGGTCGTGTTTCCGGAGCTCACGGTCAGCGGCTACCCGCCCGAAGACCTCCTGCTGAAGACCTCCTTCCTGGACGAGGTGGGCGCCGCGCTCGAGGAGCTCGCCGCCCAGACGCGGGGCATCGTGGCGCTCGTCGGGTTCCCCGAGCGGGCCGACGACGTCTACAACTCCGCGGCCGTGCTCGCCGACGGGGAGGTGGCCGCGGTCTACCGCAAGATGTACCTCCCCAACTACGGGGTGTTCGACGAGCAGCGCTATTTCCAGTCCGGCTCCGAGGCGGGCATCTTCGAGCTGAACGGCATCCCCATCGGGGTCTCGATCTGCGAGGACATCTGGGAGCCCGGGCCGCCCGCGATGACCGAGGCGCTGGCCGGCGCACTGGTGATCGTCAACCTGTCCGCCTCCCCCTACCGAGCCGGCTACGGCCACGCCCGCGAGCGCATGCTTGTGCAGCGGGCGGTGGACAACCTCGCCGCGATCGTGTTCGTCAACATTGTCGGCGGCCAGGATGAGCTGGTGTTCGACGGCCACAGCCTCGCGATCGACCAGGACGGCCGCGTGCTCGCCCGCTGCCGGCAGTTCGAGGAGTGCCTGACGCTCTGCACCATCGACCCGCGCGAGGTTGCCTCGGCGCGCCTGCGTGACACGCGCCACCGCGTGAACGTGCGCCGCCAGCGTCGCGCGTCCCAGATCGCGGAGCCGCCCGCGGTGCACCTGGCGAGCCTCGAGCTCGACGGCCGGACGACGGACACCGTGGGCGGCAGCGTCGCGGAGCTGCTCGACCCCGACGCCGAGCTGTACGCAGCCCTCCGCACCGGCCTGCGCGACTACGTGGAGAAGAACCGCTTCGAGCGGGTCGTGCTCGCCCTGTCCGGTGGGATCGACTCCGCGCTCGTCGCGATGGTGGCGGCCGACGCGCTCGGCCCGGAGCGAGTCACGTGCGTCTCGATGCCCTCCCCCTTCTCGAGCGAGGGGACCCGCGCCGACGCGCGCACCATCGCCGAGAACCTCGGCACCGAGTTCCTCGAGATATCGATCGAGGACGCCATGGGCGCCTACGACGCCATGCTGGCCGAGGCATTCGCCGGCCGCGACCCCGACGTGGCTGAGGAGAACGTCCAGGCCCGCATCCGCGGCAACGTGGTGATGGCGCTGTCGAACAAGTTCGGCTGGCTCGTGCTCACCACCGGCAACAAGTCGGAGCTGTCGGTGGGCTACGCGACCCTCTATGGCGACATGGCGGGCGGCCTCGGCGTGCTCAAGGACGTCTTCAAGGGCACCGTCTACGGCCTGGTCCGCTGGCGCAACGAGCAGGAAGGCCGCGACCTGGTGCCCGCGAGCGTGCTGGAGCGCCCGCCCTCGGCCGAGCTCCGCGCCGAGCAGACCGACCAGGACTCGCTGCCCGAGTACGAAGTGCTGGACGCCATCCTGGCCGGCTACGTCGAGGAGGACCTGGACGCCGTGGAGCTCGTCCGCCGCGGGCTGCCACGGGGAGACGTCGAGCGCGTGATCCGCATGGTCGACAAGGCCGAGTACAAGCGCAGGCAGGCGCCGCCCGGCATCAAGATCTCCACGAAGGCCTTCGGCCGTGACCGGCGCCTGCCGATCACGAACCGCTACGAGGGCCGCGACGACGACACCCCCGAGCGGCGGCTGCGGGCGCTCGGGTAGGCGATGGCGGCGTCACGCGCGTCGCTGCTCGCGCCGGAAGCTGACGACCGCGTTCGGATCCGCCTATGGGTCGCCGCCCTGGCCGTGCCGGTCCTCGGCCTCGTACTCCTGCTGGCGGCGCCGGAAACCGACCTGCAGTGGGAGCACCACCCGGCGCACTTCTGGCTCGTGCTGGCGGCGGCGGCCACCAGCGCGGCGCTGGCCTTCTCGACGTCGGCAGTGGCGCTGCGGCGCTCCGACGCCCGCCTCTACCTCGTCTCGCTGGCGTGCCTGAGCGCCGCCGGGTTCCTCGGCCTGCACGCGCTGTCCACGCCCGGCGTGCTGCTCGACACGCCCAACCAGGGCTTCGCCGTGGCAACGCCGGTCGGACTGCTCGTGTCGAGCATGTTCGCCGCCGCGTCGGCGCTGCCGCTGCGGCCCGAGCGCGCCCAGGCGGTGATGCGGCATGCGCAGATGCTGCGCGGCGTCCTGCTGGGGGCGATGGCCGTGTGGGCGGCGTGGTCGCTGCTATCCGTGCCGCCGCTCGACGACCCCACGCCGGTCGAGCGCGCCTCGGGCCTGCTGCTCGCGGTCCCGGCGATCGCGCTGGTGCTCTACGCGGTGGCCGCCGCCCGCTACCTGGCCATGGCGCTACATTCCGGCTCGCCGATCCTGCTCGGCGTGACGAGCGCGTGGGTGCTGCTCGCGGAGGCGAGCATCGCCGTGGCCTTCGGACGCAACTGGCACGCCAGCTGGTGGGAGTGGCACCTGCTGATGCTGGTGGCCTTCGGCGCGATCGCCGTGGTCGCCCGGCGCGAGGAGGCCGAGGAGCGCTTCAGCGACCTTTATCTCGACCACACGGCCGCCGGCACGCGCGAGGTGAGCGTGCTGTTCGCGGACCTCGCCGGCTTCACCTCGTTCGCGGAGGGACGCGAGCCGCGCGAGGTGTCCGAGATGCTGAACGCCTACTTCGAGGTCGCCATCCCGCCGATCGTGCGTGAGCACGGCGGCGAGATCGACCGCCTGATCGGCGACGCCATCATGGCCACCTGGGGCACGCGTGGCGACCAGCCCGACCACGCCGAGCGCGCGGTGAACGCGGCCACGGCGCTGCAGATGGAGACCGCGCGCCTCGCTTCCGCGCACCCCGACTGGCCGCGCTTCCGGGCCGGGGTGAACACCGGCGCGGCCATGGTGGGCGTGGTGGGCGCGGAGAGCGGCCGCAGCTACACGGTGATCGGCGACACCGTGAACGTGGCGGCGCGGCTCGAGAGCCGGGCCCCCACCGGGGGCGTGGTGGTGGGCGGCGCAACGCTGCGGGCGGTGCCCGGGATGCGCGCCACGTCGTTGGGGGAGATCGAGGTGAAGGGCAAGCGCGAGCGGGTGGACGCGTACCTGCTCGAGCTCAGGGCGTAGGCGGCGCCGGCCGCACTGCAAGGATCACCCGTGTGGTGGCGCACACGCGGCCCTCGTCGTCCGTGAAGTGCACGTCCCAGACCCACGAGGTGCGGCCGCGGTGGAGCGGGCGGCCCTCGGCGTGCACCTCGCCCTCCGTGACGGGGCGCAGGAAGATGGTGTGGTTCGACTGGCCGACGGCCATGCTGCCGTTCCCCTGCACCGCCGCGTGGGTGGTGAGCGACACCATGGCCTCAGCCAGCGAGGCGTAGGCGCCGCCGTGCACCAGGCCCATCGGCTGCTGGACGCGGCGCTCGACGGCGAAGCGGGCACGGCAACCTTCCGAGCTCGACTCGAGCAGCTCGAAGCCCAGCACGTCGTCCAGCGTGCCGGCTGCCGGATACGTCTCAACCGGCGAATCGCTCATCGCGTTCACACTACAGTTCGGCCTGCATTGGCCACGTTCGACCAGCTGTCAGACGAGCAGCGGGCGATCGTCGAGTTGGTCCTCAAGCAGGGGAAGAGCTACGGCGAGCTGTCCGAGATGCTCGGCCTCCCAGAGGCCCGCGTGCGCGAGCTCGCGCGCGACGCGCTCGTGGACCTCGCCCCCGTCACGGCGCGCGGGGTCGAGCAGGACTGGCGCGGGCAGCTCGCCGACTACGTGCTCGGCCAGCAGGCCGGCCCGGAGGCCACCGCTACGCGCGGCCACCTGCGCCGCTCGGAAGCGGCGCGCTCCTGGGCCCGCTCCCTGCTGGACGCCCTCGAACAGCTCTACCCGAACGGCGCCGTCCCGGCGATCCCGGACGGCGAGCGCGGCTCGCGCCGCGGGGCGGCGGCGCCTCCCACAGCGGCGGGCGCCGACGCGGCGCCGCGCGCGCTGACGCCGGAGAGCGTCGCGGCGGTCCGCCGCCGGCGGCTCATCACGGCCATCGGCGTGGGCGTCCTGATCCTCGTGGGCGTGTTGGTCTGGCCCGGTGGCGTACTGACGGGCGGCGACGACGACGACGAGCCGAGCCAGGCGAGCACGGGGTCCCAGCAGGAGCAGGAGCAGGGCGGCGCCGGGGACGGCGGCCCGATCGCCACCGGCATCCAGGGCCAGGCAATAGTCCTCCGCCGGCAGGGATCGACCCAGGTCCTCGTCACCGCCACCGGCCTCGAGCCCAGCACGCGGAACACCGCGTACCAGGTGTTCCTCGCGAACTCCGAGCAGGACCGCAGGTCCCTGGGCGCGACCGCGACGGACCAGCAGGGCAACCTGCAGGCCGGCGCGGAGCTGCCGGCGAACTTCGAGGACTACGAGTTCATCGACCTGACGTCGGTGACGGTGCGCGGCCAGGGCCAGGACCAGAGCTTCAAGGACGGCCCCACGGTCCTGCGCGGCCTGATCGAGCTGCGCGACAACCCGGTGTCGCGCGGGAGCGGCAACCAGCGGATCACCCTGCTGGGTGATATCCGCATGTTGCCGCTGCCGGACTGAGGCTAGCCCCTGCCGCGAGGACTCTAACCGTGCGGCTATCGTCAGAGGCATGTGTCGCAACATCCGCACGCTCTACAACTTCGAGCCCCCCGCCACCGACGAAGAGGTTCGCTCGGCCGCGCTCCAATACGTCCGCAAGATCAGCGGCTTCACCAAGCCCTCGCAGGCCAACGCCGAGGCCTTCGAGCGTGCCGTGGACGCCGTGGCCGCCGTGTCGGCCGAGCTGCTTGACGAGCTCGTGACCAACGCTCCGCCCAAGGACCGCGAGACCGAGGCGGCGAAGAAGCGCGCCCGGGCCGCCGAGCGCTACGCCGCCTAGCGCGGCGCACCTCGGGCGTCGCGCGGCGGCTCTTTACGCTTCTTCGCTTCCGTACCCCTCGAACGGCTCCGTCAGCAGGCGAGCCTTGTGCGGCCCGTATTCGAAGAGGTGCTCGATGCGGATGGTGGAATTGGTGCGCTCGACGCGGGTTTCGATCAGCCCGAGGTCCGCGGAGTCGCCGAGCCCGAGCTGGTTGAGCCGCTCGGCCTCGGCCCGGCAGACATCGCCCGGGGTGGGCGGGCTCGCTGGATAGGCATCCTCATGATGTCGAATCAGCGCCTGCCAGTGTTCGTCTCCCGCCCGCTCCACGGCTTCCCGGACTTGCTCCCTGGTGTAGGCCATCTCAGCAACATCGTCCCACGCCCGCCAGCTTGATTCCGTTCTTCCTGCCGTTACGCACGATGTTGTCGCCGATCAGCGCCGCGACTGGTAGCGCTCGATCTGCTCGTCCTGTTCGGAACGGCCGATTCGTTCCGGGCTGAGCTGGTGTCCTGATTGGTGATGACCGCCATAGGCAAGGCGTATGCGAGGTGCTCATGCCGGACGACGCGCTAGGCGAAGCCCGGCTCGCGCGGGCGCGCACGGGGGACGACGAAGCGTTTCGGCAGCTCACCGACCCGCACCGGCGCGAGCTCCAGCTCCACTGCTACCGGATCCTCGGCTCGCTCCAGGACGCCGAGGACCTCGTTCAGGAGACGATGTTGGCGGCATGGCGCGGGCTCGAGCGGTTCGAGGGGCGGGCCTCGGTGCGAGCATGGCTCTACCGGATCGCGACGAACCGCTGCCTGAACATGCTTCGCGACCGCGGGCGCCGCCCGCAGGAGGCACCGCCGATGGCTCAGCCGCCCGAGCCCACCCGCCGCACCGAGCCGATCTGGCTCGAGCCATATCCCGACGCACTGTTCGACGGAGTTGCGGACGCTTACACGCCGGAGGCGCGCTACGAGCTGCGCGAGGCGGTTGGGCTCGCGTTCGTCACGGCACTTCAGCAACTGCCGCCGCGCCAGCGAGCGGTGCTCGTGCTGCGGGACGTGCTCGGCTTCAAGAACGCAGAGGTCGCAGACATGCTCGACACGGGCCACGCCTCGGTCAAGGGTGCCCTGCAGCGGGCCCGGGCGAACCTCGACGCGCGGCTTGCCGCCCCCGACCGCGATCGCGCGCCGGCGCCGAACTCCGCCCGCGAGCGCGAGCTGGTCGGGCGCTTCGCCGATGCCGTGGAGAGCGGAGACATCGACGAGGTAGTCGGGCTGCTCACCGACGACGCGCTGCTCACGATGCCGCCGCAGCCACTCGAGTACTGCGGCCACGAAGCCATCGCCGGCTTCCTTCGGCACCGCGCAGAGCTGCGCGGCGCCTCCCTGCGCATCGTTCCAACGCGGGCCAACAGCCAGCCCGCTTTCGGCTGCTACCTCCCCGACGCGCACGCAGGGATCGCCCGCCCCTACGGAATGATCGTGCTCACGCTCGAGGGCGGCGCGGTCGCCGCGATCACGTGGTTCAGCGACACCGGCGTCTTCCGACACTTCGGGCTGCCTCGAACCCTGCCGGACCTCTAGGCTTGTCCCGTACCGAGGCAGGGGCCCCGGACGAGAGGTCACGATGGGCACCCACGAGTTCGACGTCATCGTCATCGGCGCCGGTCCGGCAGGGGAGCATTGTGCGGAGCGTCTCGCGGACGCCGGCCTCCGGGTGGCGATCGTCGAACGCGAGCTCGTGGGGGGCGAGTGCGACTACTGGGCCTGCATCCCGTCGAAGACGTTGTTGCGGCCAGGCGAGGCGCTGCAGGCCGCGCGCGAGGCGCCGGGCGCCCGCGAAGCCGTGAACGGAGGGGTCCGACCCGAGGGTGCCTTCGAGTGGCGCAACTTCATGGTGGCGGACTACGAGGACGGGGCCAAGGCCGCGTACCTCGAGCGGAAGGGGATCGAGGTGCATCGCGGGACCGGGCGTCTGGCGGGCCCGGGGAGCGTCGAGGTGGGCGACGAGACCTATCGCACGAACCATGTCGTGATCGCGACCGGGTCCGACCCGGTGTTCCCGCCCGTCCCAGGCTTGCGCGAGCTCGAGGGCATCTGGACGAACCGGGAGGTGACCGCGCTGACCGAGGTGCCGCGCCGGCTGCTCGTGCTGGGCGGCGGGCCGGTCGGGGTTGAGATGGCGCAGGCGGTGCGGCGCCTGGGTGCCTCGGTCGCTCTCGTCGAGGGCATGGACCACGTGCTTCCGCGCGAGCCGAAGCCGCTGGGCGACACGCTCGGCACCGCGCTCGCGGCAGACGGGATCGAGCTCCACTTCGGCGAGCATGCCAGCGGCGTCCGCCGCGACGGCGACGAGTACGTGGTCGAGTTCGCCGGTGGCGAGGACCTGCGCGGGGAGCGCCTGCTCGTCGCGACCGGGAGGCGAGCGCGTACCGAGGGCATCGGCCTCGACACCGTCGGCGTAGAGCCGACGCGACAGGGCGTCCCCGTCGACGAGCGGATGCGCGTGACGGACGGCGTTTGGGCGATCGGCGATGCGACCGGCGTCTGGCCGCTCACCTACATCGGCAAGTACCAAGGCCGCGTGGCCGCCGACAACATCCTCGGACGCGACCGGACCGCGAACTACGACGCCGTCCCGAGAGTGATCTTCACCGACCCCCAGGCGGCATCCGTCGGAGAGGCTGAGGGAGCGCTGAGCGCGACGGTCCCGCTTTCGGAGGTGCCGCGCACCTCCACATACACGCGCCAGTACGCGGAGCGCCCCGGCTTCATGACGCTCCTCTCGGACGGCGAGCGGCTCACCGGGGCGTACGCGCTGGGACCCGAGGCAGGCGAGTGGCTTCAGCAGGCGACCGTGGCGATCCGCGCGCGCGTGCCGCTCTCCGTGCTGTTCGACGTGATCCAGCCGTTCCCGAGCTTCTCGGAGGCGTTCCTGTCCACGCTGAGCGACCTCGAGGCCCAGACCATGAAGCAGCAGCCCTCGACCTCGCCAATACCGAGCTAGGGCGCACCGTGGAAATGAAGCTCGAGGTCGTTGTGGTGCCCGTAAAGGAACGCCTTCCCGGCCGCTGACGACACAGGAGGATTCACCGATGGACGTCGCAACTCTGGCAGAGCTGCTGCACGAGACAGCCGAGCACCACGACCCATACGAGAAGAGCTCCCCGGAGCACAACTGGTGGGATTGGTACGCCGCCTACCTGAATGCCCGCCTGGAAGGAAGCAGCCCGGAGGAGGCTTCCCAGGCCGCCGGGGTCTACATGGAGGGCGTCCTGGGGGCTCGCTGAGCGCCGGGTCGCCCGCACCTCCCTGAAGCGGTCGCCACGACCGGAACCATCCAAGGCGACTTACGGGACGCCGCTTCCTAGTGTGGTGCCGGGAGCGCCCGCTCGTCGTGCGCTTCGGGTGGAGGCGCGGCGCGCGTCTGGATGACGATCGCGACGATCACGATCGCGCCGCCGACGAGCGTGAGCGTGCTCGGGCGCTCGTCGAGCGCAAGCCACACCCACACGGGACCGAGCACCACCTCGAGCAGCGTGATGAGGCCCACCTGGGCGGCCGGTATCAGCCGCGCTCCGACGGTGAGCAGCGCAAAGCCAAGCCCGATCTGACCGATGCCGAGCGCCGCCAGCCATGCGACGTCGTCGCCGCCAATCTCGCCGGGACTGGCGAAGGGGAGGAAGGCCGCCACGAGGATCGCCTGCGAGAGGCAGGTGGCCGGCGCCATCGAGACGTCGTGGCGCCAGCGGGTGATCACGATCATCAGGGCGAAGGCGAGCGCCGCGACGAACGAGAGGCCGTCGCCCGCCAGGCTGCCCTCGCCCGGGGCGCCGAGCATCAACGTGACGCCGGCCAGTGCCAGGGCCATCGCTGCGACTGTGCGCCGCGTGATCGGCTCGCCGAGCGCCACTCGGGCCAGCAGAGCGGCGAGCACGGGGGCGACGGCCAGGATGAACAGGACGCGTGCGACGCTCGTGTGGTTCAGCGCGGCGATGAAGCTGCCCGACGCGGTCGCGACGCACAGCGCCACGGCGACGCCCGCGAGCCCGACGGACCTGAACGCCTTCACCACCCGGCCGCGCTCGACAACCGCGACGTAGGCCAACAGCGCGGCGCCCGCGAACGCCGCTCGGCCGAGGACCTGGGTCGACGTGTCGAGTGTGAGCTGGCGCTGGAGGACGCCGGCGGTCGACCACGCGACTGCCGCGAGCGCAACGTAGATCTGCCCGCGCCGTTGGCGCCGCGACTCCTCGAGCGCCACCGTCGCGGTCGTCACGCCGTCAAGTGATAGCGAATGCCGCGCTCAGCCCAGAAGGGCCGTCAACGCGACCGGCGTCTTCTACGGCATGCGTGCCGCCATTCCCGGGCTCCGGCGCGCGGGCGGGGGCTCGATCATCAACGTCGCATCGATCTACGGGCCCGTCGCTGAACCACACGAGATCTCGTCAGCCGTCGCCTTCCTGGCCTCAGACGACGCCATCTACTTGACCGGCGCCGAACTCGCAGTCGACGGCGGCTACCTCGTCCGCTGAATGCGACGCCCCTCGGCCCCGCTCCGTCCTGGCATTGCCGGCCTCACGCGGCGAGCCGGGAGCTCGCGTAGGCCGAGGTTGTCTCGGTCGCCCCGAGCTTGCGGGTGAAGCGCCGCCGTGCCTCGTGGTAGCTACGGTCGGGCCCGAAGAAGCATTCGTGCGCGCGAGCCATCTCCTCGACTCGGTAGGCCTGAAGCGGCTTTACCCGTTCGTCGCGGGCTCGCCGGCGGCGCTTTGCGTCGAGCCGGTCGCCCAAGCGCGAGTCTGAGGCCAATCCCCGTGCGAGGCGACGGATCCGGCCCTGGAAGTCCGCGGCGGTTGCGCCGAACGCTGCGTCCAGCAAGCCGATCTGGACGGCTTGCGCGGTGCCCACGGGGGTGAACGGCGGGCCGGTGAGCCGAGCGCTCATCTCCGCGCCGACTCGGCGGGGCAGCAAGTAGGTCCAGTACTCGGAGCCGTACAGGCCGCCCATGTGCCGGTAGTAGGGATTCAGCACCACGTCCTCGCGCGCGTACACCCGGTCGGCTGCGAGCGCGAACGGCACGCCGCCCGCGGCGGCGTCGCCGGTAAGGGCGGCTATCACCAGATGGGACTCGGTCTCGACGATCTCGCGGACGACGTCATTCATCGCGTGGAGGTTGCGCCACGACTCCACGGCCGGGTCGTCGGCCGCCTCGATGACGTTCAGGTGAATGCCGTTCGAGAAGAAGTCACTACCTCCCATCAGCACGATCACCTTCGTCTGTCTGCGCGAACGCGCGTAGAGGTAGGCGGCGCGCAGTCGCCTGCACTGCTCGACGCTCATCGCCCCGTTGTGGAAGTCGAAGTGGAGATAGCCGACGCCGGCGTCTTCCTCGTAGTAGATGTCGCGCAGGGTGTGCTGCGCTCCGGGCCAGTCGTGCAGGGGCCCGGCGACCTCCCGTACCGTGACCGGGCGATCGGCTAGCTTGAGCGCGAGCGTCGCGGGGAGTTTGAAGTGAGTCTCCTGCGGGCCCGATCGCCTGAGGTGAGTGATCCAGACGGCACCGTCGACGGTCGCCCGGCAGATAGCCCCGTGACGCTGCGCGATGATCTCGCCCGGAGCGCCCCGGAGGCCGCGCTCGCGGTGGCCGCCGAACAGGTGGAAGTCGGCGCCGGCGATCTCGTCGAGCACCCCCGGGTGGCCCTCGGCCGCCCGGATCTTGCGGAGCACCGTCTCGGTGGAGTCCGACTTCCAGTCGATCGCGCGAACGTCCTGCTTCATCAGCGGCCGCGCTCGGCCGACCACCCGTTCGTCGTCCTCGTTGAGAACCTCGGACACCCCACCTTCGAAGACCTTGTGAACCGCGTCCATCAGCGCGTCGATCGCAGCGCGGCGGACCTCGTGCCGGTAGATGCTGCCCTTGCCCGCCTCGCGCATCGGGAACGCGCGCGTGCTCCAGACATCACCTGCGTCGAAGTCGCCGTTTGCCTCGAGGACCGTCACACCCCACTCGCGGACGCCCAGCTTGATCGCCCAGTCGAGCGAGGAGGGACCGCGGTCACCCATCGGCCCCGGGTGGACGACAAGGCAGCGACAGGTCGACCAGATCGACTCCGGAATCAGCTTCTTGAGCATTGGACAGACGATCAGCTCCGGACGATGACGCGCGACGGCTGCCTCCATGGCCTCCGCGCTGTCGACCACCGCGACCTCCACCCGGTACCCGAGCTCCGTGAGGGCGATGAACGCGCGTTGGCTGAGACTGTTGTGCGCCGAGACCAGAAACAGGATTCGACGGGATGCGGGAGGAGGGGCCATGCCCCGAAGGACGGCGCGCGCAACGCCTTAATTCCTGTGCGATCGCGCACAGATCCCCCGCACAGCGGAGCGCCCTGCCGCGCAAAGTCTTCACGGCCGGGAGGAACTCCTCGTGAGCGTCCCGTTACGATAAGTAAGTGGCGGCGGACGATCGGCGGCGGTGGATGGCCCTCTACGTGCTCTGCGTGGGCATGCTGATGATCGTCCTCGACGCGACCATCGTGAACGTCGCCTTGCCGACGATCCAGGATGACCTGGGCTTCGCGCAGAACGACCTCGCGTGGGTGGTCAACGCGTATCTGATCGCGTTCGGCGGGCTGCTTCTGCTCGCCGGTCGCATCGGCGACCTGATCGGGCAGCGACGAATCTTCCTGATCGGACTCGCCGTGTTCACCGGCGCGTCCCTGCTCTGTGCGCTCGCCCAGAGTCAGGGTTTGCTGATCGGGGCGCGCTTTGTTCAGGGGGTCGGTGGCGCGCTGACGTCGGCGGTGATCCTGGGGATGATCGTCACCATGTTCCCCGAGCCACGGGAGCAGGCGAAGGCGATCGGGGCCTACACCTTCGTCGCGGTGGCGGGGGGCTCGATCGGATTGCTTGCGGGCGGCGTGCTCACCCAGACGATCAATTGGCATTGGATCTTCTTCGTCAACCTGCCGATCGGGGTCGCGACTGCGCTGTTTGCGATCCGGTTGGTTCCCGATCGTCCGGGCTTGGGTCTCACCGGCGGAGCCGACCTCCTCGGCGCCGCGCTGCTCACCGGCGGTCTGATGCTCGCCGTGTACACGATCCTGGGAGTCACCGAGGAGGGCTGGGGCTCGACTCAGACGCTGGCCCTTGGCGCGGTCTCGATTGCGCTCCTTGCCGCGTTCGTCATCCGCCAGGCTCGAGTGGCGAATCCGTTGGTGCCGCTGCGCCTGTTTCGCTCTCGCGACGTCGCCGGTGCGAACCTGGTCCAGGCGCTGCTGGTGGTCGGAATGTTCGGGATGTTCTTCCTGGGCGCCCTCTACATGCAGCGAATCCTCGGCTACGACCCGCTCCAGGTCGGACTCGCCTACCTGCCCACGACCGTGGTCATGGGGATCATGTCGTTCAGGTTCACCGGGCAACTCAACTTGCGGTACGGACCGCAGGCGACGCTCCTCCCCGCGATGGTCTTCGTCGCCGCCGCGCTGTTGCTCCTCGCGCGCACCCCGATCGACGCGAGCTACGTCATCGACCTGCTGCCGGCGATGATCCTGATCGGGCTCGGAGCCGGCCTCGCCTTCCCGTCCTTGATGACGCTTGCGATGTCGGGCGCCACCGCGAGTGACTCGGGGCTGGCCTCGGGGCTCGTCAACACGAGCGTCCAGGTCGGCGGCGCGATCGGTCTCGCGGTGCTGGCGACGTTCGCGACCGAACGCACAGACGCACTGCTGGCCGACGGCGTGTCGACCGCCGAGGCCCTCAACTCCGGCTACCACCTCGCGTACCTGATCGGCGCCGGCTTGGTGCTCGTCGGGATCGCCATAGCGGTCACCGTCCTGCGCGCGCGGCTGCCCGAAGCCCCCGCCGAAGCGGTGACCGATGCGGCCACCGTGGCGGTCGAGCGGCCGCTCATCCAAGCCCGTCCACTGCCGAATTACATCGTGCGAGGCGGCTGCGAGGAGACCGGCATGCGGGTCGTGATCGGTTGCGGTGGGTGCACCGCTACGACGACGTACACCTCGTAGGCCCCCTGCGCTCCCACCCCCCCGGTGATCCGCGCCCGGCGTGGCTGGCGGCGGAGCTCCGATCCGGTGGTCGGGTCGCTCTCGCTTCGGACGAGGGTGAGCGCGCTATCGCAAATCGCGCCACGCACAACTCCGCGCCCAGGGCGCTGGAGTGCTCCTGGCAGGCGAAAGCAGCAGCGCGGCCGCGCCTACGCCGCACGCCGACGCGAATTGAACCGGGACCGGAACCCCGCGTTAGCCGGAGTTTCCTGGCCCCTGCCGGACGTCTGGGGCGGGCCCGACCGGTCCCTACGCCGGTGCCTCGGGCGCCGCTGGCGGCGTCGACGCGCGGCGGTGGCGGATCGTGAGCAGCAACCCCGCCATGAGCGCCGCTAGCATTCCGCCGCCCAGCGCGACGATCCAAACGTTCGAGCCGTCGCTCGCCGGCGCCGGGGTGGCCGCGCAGGCGGGGCAGACGACCTCGTCGACGCGGGCGACCGGCAATCCGTCCACGCCCACGCCCGGAAGCGTCCTCGCCGGGCGGGGCGTAAGCCCGGCTGTGAGCTTCGTGTAGGCCGCTTCGCTCTCGCTGGGCAGGGTCACCCAGGTAACGCCGTCCTCCCAGCGCATCAGCCCGGCGGAGGGCACCACGGTGACGGAGACGCGGTCGGTGAACACCTCGCCGCCGTCCTCGGCGCGGATCGTGAGCGTGCTCTTGTACCAGGGCAGCCCGCGCTCGGGGGCGTCCGTACCCCGGGGGCGGGGGCCGACCGCGAGCGCCGTCGCCGCCTCCGGATCGGAGACCTCCCTGCACTCGCCCGCCCCACAGACCTTCGCGGAGCTGATCTCCGTGGCCGTCAAACCCGGCGGGTAGGACACCGCACTCGCCGGCACGAGCAGGGGGAGCACGGCGGCCGCCGCGAGCAGCCAGCTGGTCCTTGGCACCCCAGCCTCCAATCGTCGCTTGACGACTATACATGCGCCGCGGCGCCTGGGTCCCCGGAACCTCGCTCCCCTCCGGCCTGTACAAGAGACACGGTGGAGGACCTGGAGGAATCCGGGCTCGTCGAGCGGGCCCGGCGCGGCGACCGCCCGCATCACGCCCCAACCCGCCGTATGCTCAAGTGTCCTGCCCCCTGCTGGACGTCTTGGGCCGACCCGGCCGTCCCTACCCAGCACCGCCCGGCTCGCCACCCGCGCCGTCTCCGGGGCGCGCGGGCTCGCTCTCCGGCGTCTCGCCGCCGCCGCATCCGGCGAGGAGCGCCCAGGCCGCGAGGACGACGGCGGCCCCAGACGTAGCAGCCCACATCGTTCGTGAGAATCCCGCGGCGGCGGGCCGGTAGCTCGTGCGGCTACGGCGCCAGTGCCGAATGTTCGGCAAGCCGGCGCGATACGTAGCTCTCCGACCCGGGTAGTGACGGAATCGACCGCTACATCCCGTGGCACGTGGGGCTGGGCTCGCGGTCGATTGGGCGCCGTCGGTGTCCGGCCGGGGGGAGGAGTCATGTGACTCACCGAAAGTTTCGTATACGGTTGCGCGCGCCGCACGGAGATGGGGCGGCGCCGTCGCATCGGGAGGGGAGAGTTCGAATGCCGTCAGCCTGGAAGCGTCAGAGCCGCGTCCACGTGTTTGTCGGCTTGCTTGCGCTGCTGTGTGGTCTGGCCATGCTGCTCGGTGCGGCAGCGCCGCGCGCCCACGCGCAGAACCCGCCGCCGCAGGAGCCGGGCGTCACGCAGCGCGTGTTCCAGCTGCCCCGCGCGCTGAGCGAGGTGTGCTCGATCAAGGAGGGCCAGACGCCGAACGTCGACGTGCTCAAGTCGACGATCGACTGGTCCGGCGACGGCGATTTCGGCGGCTTGACGGACAACTTCATCGTGCACGCGATCGCGAACCTGACCGTGCCGAGCGCCGGCAATTACACGTTCCGGCTCACGAGCGACGACGGCTCCGAGCTGTTCATCGACGACGGGCTCGTGATCGACCACGACGGGCTGCACGGCGAGACCGACAAGGACGGCACGGTCGAGCTGACGGCCGGGATGCATGCGCTGCGGATCAACTTCTTCGAGGCCGGCGGCGGCCAGGAGCTGACGCTGAGCTGGAAGCGGCCGGGCGACAGCGACTTCAGCGTCGTCCCGAACTCGGCGCTGAGCACCGACGCGGGCGTCGTGCGCGTGACCTCTCCCGGCTCGAAGCAGTGCGAGGGTGACGTCGACTCGCCCGGCGACGGGCTTCCGCTCGACGGCGTCAATCCCGCTTACGACCTCGTCGACCTGCGGCCGGCCGGCTTCGAGCCGAAGGTGACCGGCCTGGAGTGGATGGGCGACGACCTGCTCGTGTTGACCTGGGGTGACGACGACGGCGACCCGAGCAGCGTGACCGCCGCCGGCGAGGTGTGGAGGCTGAGCGGCGTCAAGGAGGCCGACGACCCCGCCGACGTGACGCCCACGAAGGTCGCCGAGGGCCTGCGTGAGCCGATGGGCATCAAGGTCGTCGACGGCGACATCTACATCTCCGAGAAGCACCAGCTGAGCAAGCTGATCGACGCCGACTCGAACGGGACGTACGAGGCGAAGGACGAGATCGCGACGTGGCCGTTCGACGGCAACTTCCACGAGTTCGCGTTCGGCCTCCTTTACAAGGACGGCTTCTTCTACCTGAACCTGTCGGTCTCGATCGACCTCGGCGGCGCGTCGACCGTGCCGCAGGGTTCCGACGATCGCGGGACGCACCTGAAGATCGACAAGGACACGGGCGAGGTCGAGTACGTCGCCGGCGGCCTGCGCACGCCGCACGGCATCGGCTGGGGCCCGGAGGACTCGATTTTCGTCACCGACAACCAGGGCGGCTGGCTGCCTGGCAACAAGCTGATCCACATCCAGCCGGGCAAGTTCTACAACCACTACACGACCGGCCCGGAAGGGGACCCCGGCCGCTTCGACGACCAGCGGCCAACGCCGCCGGCGCTCTGGCTGCCGCACAACGAGATCGCGAACTCGCCGAGCCAGCCGATGCTGATCCCGAGCGGCCCGTTCGCCGGGCAGATGTGGATCGCCGACGTGACCTACGGCGGGATCCAGCGGGCGTTCCTGGAGAAGGTCGAGGGCGAGTACCAGGGCGCCTACTTCCGGATGACCCAGGGCCTCGAGTCCGGGCTCACGCACCTGCTGCTCGAGGACGACGGCTCGATCATCGTCGGCGGGCTCGGCGCCGGCGGCAACTGGGGCCAGACCGGCAAGCTGCAGTTCGGCCTCCAGAAGCTCGTCCCGAACGGCACCGAGACGTTCGACATCCAGAAGATGGAGCTCGCCGAGGGCGGCTTCGACCTGACGTACACCAAGCCGTTGTCGGACGCGACGCTTGCCGACCTGGTCGCCAAGTACCAGGTGCGGCAGTGGACGTATGTGCCGACGGCGGCCTACGGTGGCCCCAAGGTCGACGAGGAGGAGCTGAGCGTCACCGACGCGACGGTCTCGGGCGACCGCAAGACGGTCTCGCTGAAGATCGACGGCCTCAAGCCGAACCGCGTCGTGTACGTTCGCTCGCCGCGGCCGTTCGACGCGCAGGACGGCGAGCCGCTGCTGAGCACCGAGGCGTGGTACACGCTCAACACCCTGCCCGGCTACGTCGCGCCCGTCAGCGACGGCCTCTACGAGCTGGAGGACGGCCTGCTCACCGGCGGCGCGCAGTTCGACACCGAGCACGCCGGCTACAGCGGCACGGGCTTCGTGTCGGGCTTCGGCACGGAGGGCGCGTCGGTGAGGCTCGACCTCGACGCGGCGAAGGCCGGCGACTACCGGATGGCGCTGCGCTATGCCAACGGCCCGAACCCGTTCGACGGCCCGAAGACGATCAGCCTGATCGTTAACGGCACCAGCCGGCAGATCACGCTGCCGCCGACCGGGGCGTGGCCGAGCTATCAGTTCTACGTCGACGACGTCGCGCTCGATGCGGGTGAGAACACGATCGAGCTCAAGCACGCGGCCGGCGATGACGGCCACGTCAACCTCGACTCCCTGCGGCTCGCGCCCGCCGGCACGCAGCGGTACGAAGCCGAGGTGGCCACGCTGGTCGGCGGCGCGAACGTCCAGACCGAGCACCCCGGCTTCAGCGGTGACGGCTACGTCGGCGGCTACCAGAACGAGGGCGCGAGCACGACGTTCAAGGTCAACGCACTCGCGGACGCCCCGGCGGAGGTGACGCTCGGGTACGCGAACGGCCCGAACCCGTTCGCGGGCACCAAGGAAGTGAGCCTGTACGTCAACAACCTGTTCGTGAAGAAGCTGGCGCTGCCGGACACCGGCGCTTGGACCACCTACGGGACGCTGACCGACACGCTCGTGCTGCGCGCAGGGAGCAACGACGTCTCGATCCGCTACGACGAAGGCGACGACGGCAATGTCAACCTCGACTACCTCGACGTCGCGCAGAACGAGCCGCCGCAGTGCGCGCCCGGGATCCACCCGAACGACGAGTTCGACGGCGACGCGCTGGACCGCTGCCGCTGGACGACGATCCTCAGCGAGGACCCGTCGGGGTACTCGCTAGCCGACGGCAAGCTGCAGATCGAGGCGCAGGCCGGCGACATCGTCGGCGGCACGATCAGCGCACGCAACGTCGTGCTCCAGCGGGCCCCGACCGACGGGAGCTGGTCAGCGACGACGAAGGTGTCGCTCGATGGCGCCGACGACTTCGTCCAGGCGGGGCTCGTCGCGCACGCGAGCGCCGGCTCCTGGGGCAAGGTCGTCGTGATGCGCCGGCCGACGGGCGAGTGGGTGACCGAGCTCGCACGCGAGTCCGGCTTCCAGAACGGACCGACGCTGCCCGCCGGCGCGCAGAACGGCATCACGCTCCAGATGGTCGCGTCGGACGGCCAGCTCCGTGGGCGCTACTCGCTCGACGACGGTGCCACATGGACCGAGATCGGCTCGGGCTTCGCGCTGGCCGGGCTGTCGGCGCCCGGCATCGGCCTCTCCGCCTACAACGGCACCGGCGCGGAGGTCGGCTCGTTCGACTACTTCCACGTCGGCGAGCCCGACCTGCCGCCCCCGCCGCCGTGCGAGGAGCCGTATACCCCGGAGGCCGGTTACACGATGCTGTTCGACGGCACGGACTCCTCGCTCGAGGACTGGACGTACGCCGGCGGCGGGAGCTTCGTGCGGGAGGGCTGCGCCATCAAGTCAGTCGGCGCCTTCGGCCTGCTGTACACGGAGGAGGACTCTGTGGCGCCGTACTCGCTCAAGCTCGAGTGGATGATGCCCGGAGACGACAACTCCGGCGTCTTCGTCGGGTTCCCCGACACCGGGGCGAACACGGATCAGACGTCGATCTCGCAGGGCGAGGAGATCCAGATCGACGCGACGGACAACCCGGCCCAGACCACCGGCGCGATCTACCTCGAGCAGGCGCCGGACGCGGTAGCCCGCGACGCGGCGCTCAACCCGCCGGGTGAGTGGAACGAGTACGAGATCGTCGTGCGGGATGACCGGATCGTCGTCTACCTGAACGGCGTGAAGATCAACGAGTGGCTCGACGACGACCCGAACGTCGATCTCGCCACGGGCCGTATCGGCCTTCAGACGCACGGGGCCGGCGACGATGTCTACTTCCGCAACGTGCGGATCAAGAACCTCGCGGCGCCGGAGACGTCGGCGGCGCTCGACCCGGCCGAGCCCGGCGCGGGCGGGACGTACGACGGTCCGGTCGGGGTGACGCTGTCGGCCGCCGGGGACGCGGCGTTCACCGAGTACAGGGTCAACACGAACGGCGAGGAGGGCGAGTGGGTGCGCTCCGAGAACACCGCGGGCGACGATCCGTTCGTGACCGCGTTCACCGTGTCGGCCGAGGGCGAGCACGTGGTCGAGTACCGCTCGACGAACGCCGCGGGCGACGAGGAGGCCGTGCGGTCGGTGACGTTCTCGATCGAGGGCTCCGGGGAGGATCCGGATGCGCCGATCGTGCAGGCGATCGCCGATCCCGCGTCGGGTGAGGCGCCGCTGGAGGTGCAGCTCTCGGCCTCGGGCCTGGATCCACAGGGCGGCGCGCTGACCTACCGCTGGGAGTTCAGCGAGGGCGGCTCCACGTTCCAGCAGAGCCCGGTGCGCACGTACCACACGCCGGGCACGTACACCGCGACGGTGACGGTCACCGATCCGCAGGGCAAGACCGCCTCGGAGACCGTCGAGATCGTGGTGAGCGAGCGGCCGAACGCCGCGCCGTCGGTGCAGGTCGCCGCCGACCCCACCACGGGTGGCGCGCCGCTGACGGTGCAGTTCGGCGCGGCGGCGAGCGACCCCGACGGGCCCGCGAACGAGATCACCTACCTGTGGGACTTCGGTGACGACGCCGGTGCGCAGTTCGGCCCGGACGTGTCGCACACGTACCGGACGCCGGGCACGTACACGGCGACGGTGACGGCCACCGACCGTGACGGCGCGTTCGACACGGCCGAGGTGATGATCGTGGTCGACGGCCCGCCGGCCAACCAGCCGCCGACGGTGCAGGTCGCGGCAGACCCGCGGTCGGGAACGGCCCCGCTGCCGGTGCGGTTCACGTCGGCGGCGCGCGATCCGGAGGGCAAGGACGTCCTGACGGTGTGGGACTTCGGCGACGGCGCCAAGGGCGCCGGTCCGAGCATCAGCCACACCTACAGCACGCCGGGCACGTACTCCGCGACGGTCACCGTGACCGATCCGGGCGGCGAGACGGCCAGCGCGTCGATCGAGATCACGGTCTCCGGCCCGATGTCCCTCGGCACGCCGGCCCCGGCAGTCACGCCGGACGCCTCGGAGGGCGACGTCGCCGGCGAGTCGACGGAGAGCGGCGCGTGGCTGAAGGCGCCGAAGTCCCAGAGGATGCGCCGCGTGGCCCGTCGCGGGCTGCGGCTGCGGGTCGCATGCCCGGAGCGCTGCGACGTGCGCGCCGTGCTGAGGTACTCCGGCAACCGGATCGGCAAGTCCAGGACGCTGCGGATCCGCGACGACCGCCGGCACACCCTCGACGTGCGCCTGAGCCGCAAGGCCCGTCGCGACTTGCAGGCCGCGATGCGCCGGGCCGACTCCCGGAGCCTGAAGGTCACTGCGATCCTCAGGGTCCGGACCGCCGACGGTCGCAGCACCATCCGTCGCGAGGTGCGGCTGAAGCGCTGACCGACCGTCGACCAGAGCGGGCTGAGGACGGTATGAGCAATGGGACGACGGCGGGTGGGGTGCGTACGGTCGAGTATCGCTCGCGCGAACGGGCTGGGCACCGCATCTCCGGCTTGGCGCCTACCTCGGCCGCGATCTGAGCGGCGGGACGGGCCTGCTGCTGTTCATCCCTGCATTCGCAGCGATCATCGGGCTGAACATCGCCTCGGCGAGAGGCCGAGAGCAGCTCGCGACCGGCCTGCTGTTCGGGATCGGCCTGCTGCTCGGCCTCGCGGTCGCCCCGGTCATCGCCGACTACGCCGGGGCCGATCCGTCGGCGCTGTGGCAGGCGGCCGGTGCCACCGCCGCATTCGTCGCCGCACTTGGTGCGTACGGCTACGCCACGCGTAGAGACCTCTCTTCGTGGGGCGCACGCTCTTCTGGGCGCTGCTGGGTCTGATCGTGTTCGGGATCGTCAGGATCTTCGTCTCGATCCAGGGCGGCCACGTCATCTACGCCGTCGCCGGGCTCGGCATCTTCGGCGCGTTCACGATCTACGACTTCAACCGGCTGCGCCGAAGCGCCGACGCCGCCGTCCTGGTCGCCGCGAGCATCTTCCCCGACATCTTCAACGTGTTCCTGCTGCTGCTCCAGCTGTTCGGCGGGCAGCGCGACTGAGGTCGCCTTCGTCATTGCGGCGGCCGGCGACGACCCGCAGCTGGACATGCTCGCGATCTACGCGGCTACCGGCGGAGTGGAATTCGTCATCCAGGCCTGGCTGCTCGCACGCCGCCGTCGCCTGGCGACTCTGCCGGCAGCATAGGAGTGTGGATCTCGATTGCAGACAGTTCGCAGGTCATGACGGATCCTCGGTGGCGTCCTTGATGAACTGCAGGCGGTCGAATCGGGGGTTCAACGTGGACAGCTCGTCGGCGAACGAATGAGCGACGTGGAGGATCGCGCGCTTCTCGCCCGGGGCGTTGAGAGCCTCCATCGTCCGGTGGGCTCGACTGAGCACGCGGGCGATCAGCTGGTCGACCGCCTCGGGATCCCGCTCGACCAGTGCGTCATTCATGGGTGACGTCAGCGTGTTCACTGTGATCTCCTTGCCGTGGTTGGTTTCGCGAGGGCGATAAGGCCCTAGCGGTGTGCGACGGTTGCGGCCCGTGCGATAGCCGTGGCGATCGGTACCGAGCCCTCCGTTGACTCGTGCCGCTCGGCGAGGCGCCGACGGAGGGTGCGCACGAGCAGGTACGGCATCGCGAGCACGGCCCCGGCGAGCGCGACAAGCGCCGCAACCGCGACGAGCGCGACGACCACGAGCCCGATCAGCGCGAAACCCGGCACGAGCGGGAGGACGAGGACCATCCCCAGAAGGACGGTACCGGGCATCCATTCGATCCCATACCTCACGTCTCCACCACCTTCCTGGTGCGAGGGGAATTCGTCATGAGGCGAGGATCCCGCGGCCGGGGCGCTCTCGCATCGGCCAGGACGCCAGCCTGGGTGGCCAGTCGCTAGTGACCTGAGTCGTCAGTTCGGGCGCACCTTCCCGGTGTCTGGACGCGCCTGGCGCCACCACGGGAATCGCCGATGCTTCGGCATCGACTCATCCCGTGTGCGTCGCCAGCCCCGCCCAGCCGCTCGGGAAGCTGACGCCGAACTTCCGACTCAGGACACTAGAAGGCCGCTGAAGAAGTGGGTTCTGGCTGGCGGGGTTTGGGTCGCGGCGCCTCGGCTGGCCGGGTCAGCGAGCTCGTGGGTTTTGGGCGCTGCGCGGGGATCGGGGCCTGTCATGCGGCCTGGGCGGTGAGGTGGCGCCCGATCGGGTTGAGGTTGACCAGGGCGGCGGCCCAGGCGGCTTGCATTTGGGCCTTCGCGCGCCCGATGTAGCGGCTCTTGCGGGCGCCGTAACGGTGGGCGAGCAGGCCGAGCAGCCGCTCGATCCGCGGCCGGGTTCGGCGCAGATGCTCGGCGGTGTCGGGGTCGGCGAGCGCTTGGCGGGCGGCGATCAAGAGGTCCTCGTGCTCGGTGAGGTTGATCTGGCGACGCGCGCGGCCTGGGCAGCAGGCCGCCTTCAGCGGGCAGCCGCCGCACATGCTGCGGCTGAAGTTCGCGCCCCGAAACCCGGACGCAGACGTGCTGATCTCGACGGTCTGGCCTGCGGGGCAAGTGACGGTGCCGGCGTCGAGGTCGAACTCGAAGTCGTGTTTGCCCAGGCGGCCCTCGACGACCTTGCCCTCGGGCACCGGGGCGAGCACGTCGACATCGCGCTCGGCCAGCTCGGCGCGGGCCGGCCCGTTGCCATAAGCGGTGTCGCCCAGCACCCGGTCCGGGCGGCGCGCCTCGGGCTGGGCGTCGATCAGGTGCTTAGCTTGGGGGCCATCGGTCTCGCTGGCGGGCGCCACCTCGACCGCGGTGAGCAACGGCACCGGCGTGTTCGTCGCCGCCGCTGAGAGCTTGTAGCCGTCAAAGCGCGTCTGCGAGCTCTTGCGGCCGTGGCGCATCTCGGTGTCGACCGTCGAAATGATCCGGCCCGGCAGGGTGCCGCGATGCAACCGCGGGACGCCGTCATCATCGACGTCGAAGTCCTGGCCGATCAGCTCGCGCAGCAACCCATGTGCCGCCTTGACCGTCTCGTCGCCGAGCAGTCCATCAGCGTGTTCGACGGCCTGCAACGCACGCTCGGCGTCTTGCGCGACCCGAGTCAGCATCCGCTCACGCTCGGCCTTCTCGCGCCACCGGCAGTCCGGCTTCTCACCCGGGCGGGCGTAGTCAAACTCCAAGCCGTTATCGAGCCGGCCAGCGGCCTCCTCGTCGGCCGCGGCGACGGCGTCCAACAGCCCGCGGACGCCGTGACGGACCAGCCGGACCGTGTCCTGGGTCGCCGCCGCGCCGAGCATCGGCGTCGAGTCGATGATCTGCTCCGCTGCGCCGTCGAGCATGCCGAGCTCCTCGGCCAGCCGCAGCGTGTTCTCCAGCGCTAATCCCTCCTTGCCATGCAACAACAACCGGGCGCGGAACTTCGTCAACGAGGTCGGGTGCCAACCCTCGTGATCGACCGGCAGCCCGAGCGCCACCTTCCAGCGCAGATCCCACGCCACACACTCCATCGCCTGCTCGTCCGAACAGCCCGTCCGATGCTGCAACAGCATCACCTTCGCCAACTGCGACGGCGGAATTGACGGCCTGCCCATCCTCGACGCGTAGCACTCCGCGAAGTCCTCATCACGCACGATCCGGCCCCCATGCTCGGCCAACAACGCAAAAAACGACCCCTCCGGAAGCGGCCGACACAGCTCGACCGAATCGAACAACCCCACCTGGTCAGACATCGTCGCGAGCATGCCCGAATCGTCCAAAACCAGCCGGACAGAGCCACGACATTTTCAGGGGCCTTCTAGGCGGGGTTGAGCTGGCTGGCCGGCACGCGGCTGAGCTGGTTGCGCGAGGTGATGTCGAGCTTCAGGAAGACCTTGCGCAGGTGGTACTGCACCGTGCGGGGGCTGATGAACAGCTGTGCGCCGATCTCAGGGTTGGAGAGACCATCCTTGGCGAGCCGAGCGATGTGTGCCTCCTGGGGTGTGAGCACGGCGGCCACGCCGTCGGTGCGCTTCCGCGCGGTCTCACCCGTGGCCGCGAGCTCGTGACGGGCGCGCGCGGCAAACCCCTCCGCCCCGATGCCGCTGAACATCTCGAGGGCGGCTCGGAGTTGCTCTCGCGCCTCGACGCGCCGGTTCTCGCGACGCAGCCATTCGCCGTATAGGAGCCGCGCGCGGGCGAGGTGAACCACGCCACGGGTACCCGCAAGCCGCTCGACCGCCTCGCGGTAGAGGGGCTCCGCATGTCGTCCGTCGCTCAGCAGCGCGCGTGAGCCTGCCTCGATGCCGAGCGCCCAATCGGTCCCGCTCGCCTGCGTGCGCCCGCTCAGGCGATCGAGCGCAGCGGACGCCGCGTCCGTCGCGCCGCTGCGGACGCCTGCCTCGATCAGCTCCACGAGGGTCCGCTCTAAGACCCCGACATCGTCGTGTTCGCAGCCTCGCTGTGCGGCCGCAAGCGCTTCGCCGTAGCGGCCGAGCCCGTTGTACAGCAGTGCCGTCGCCCACTCCATGACGCTCAGCCCCCTGCCCTCGCCCCTCGCCGTCGCCTCGACCCTGCCGGCCTCGATCAGCTCGAGGCCGTCGGCCTCGTTGCCGCGCCACGCGGCCAGCATCAGTGATGCGTTCTTCAGCGGCGCCATGTCTGTCGCGTTGGTGATCGCGTCGGCCTCCTCGATCAGCGTCGAAGCGGCGCCGAAGTCTCCCGCGTGAATATGCAGGGACGCGCGATAGGTGGCCGCTGTCGGGAGCACGCTGAGCGCCCCCGTCTCCCGCGCGAAGCGCAAGCCGCGCGTCGCGAGCACGTCCCAGAGCTCGTCGTCCCAGAGATCCTGGGCCAGGCGACACGCCAGCGACAGCCAACGCACGTCGTCTGGAGTCAATCCCTCCAAGTCGCGGAACGCGCCGAGCGCCCTCCGGAGCGGCGGCAGGCCGGCCGAGTAGCCCTCGGTGAACCTCGTCGCCAGGCCGTCGAGGAGGAGATCGAGCGCGCGTGGCGGCTGCGGCGCCGCGGGCGCAGCTTGAGCGGCCTCGGCGGCCTCGCGGACGCCCGGCCCGTCACTGAGGCGACCGGCGAACATCGCCGCCGCCATCGCCTCGAGATGCGTCTCCCGAGCCATCGCGGCGTCGAGCGGTTCCAGGCGCCGGGCGGCATCGAGCAACAGTGCCGGAGCGTCGCTGCCGCGGGTGCGGGCGAACGCTATCTCCGCGCGCAACCGCTCCAACTGCGCGCGCTGAAGCTCGTCGAGCGGGGCGAGCTCGGCGGTCGCCAGCAACTCGAGCGCCGCGTCCGCTGCCGCAGCATCGAACTTCGCCTGCGCGGCAGCCAGGGCCCGCCTGCCCCTCTCCGCCGCATCGGGGGTCAGCTCCGCCGCGTGCGCCAGGAACGCCGCAGCCGCCGCCGCGCCCCCCGGGCCCGCGCCCGGTCGGCCGAGCGCTCCAACTCGGCGGCCACCTCCTCGTCGACCCCCACCGCCGCGTGAGCACGATGCCACGCCCGACGATCGGGATCGGTATCCCCATCGGTGGCCTCCGCCAACGCCCGATGGGCAGATCGCCGCTCGGAAAGGGCGGCCGCCCGGTATGCCGCCGATCGCACTAGTGGATGCCGGAAGCGGACACGGGCTCCGACCTCGACCAGCTGCGCGTCTTCTGCCGGGGCGAGCGCGCTCCTTTCGATGCCAAGCCCGTGAGCCGCGCGCCAGACGAGCGTTGCGTCACCGAGCGGCTCGGCCGCGGCGAGCAGCAGCAGTCGCTGTGTTGCCTCGGGCAGTTCGCCGGCGCGCTGGAGATAGTGGTCCTCGAGCTGGCGCGGGAGGTCTGTCGCACCGAGCAGCTCGAAGCCGCCTGCCAGCTCCGCCGCACTAATGCTCCGCGGCAGATCGAGCAGAGCTAGTGGGTTGCCGCGGGTTTCCGCGAGGATGCGGTCGCGGACGCGGTCGTCGAGCCGACCGGGGGCGGCACTCATGAGCAGGGTGCGCGCATCCTCCTCGGCCAGCCCGCGCAGCACCAGATCGGGCAGGCCGTCGAAGTCGTGCCTGGTATTCGGCTCGCGGACGGTGACCACCACCGCCACGGATTCCGCCAGCAGCCGGCGCGCGACGAAGCCGAGGATCAGTCCCGAGGCTGCGTCCAGCCATTGAGCGTCCTCCACGAGACAAAGCAGCGGCCGGTTCTCGGCCCCGGCAGAAAGCAGGCCGAGCACGGCGAGTCCGACCAGGAACCGGTCCGGGACATCACCGGATGCGAGGCCCAAAGCGACGTTCAGCGCGTCCTGCTGTGCCTGCGGGAGCGCGTCCAGCTGGTCGAGCAGCGGCGCGCAGAGCTGATGGATCCCGGCGAACGGCAGCTCCATCTCCGCCTCCACGCCCGTTACCTGCGCCACACGGAACCCCGAGCCCTGACGAGCGGCGTACCGCAGCAGCGCCGTCTTTCCAATGCCCGCCTCGCCTCGGATGACTAGCACGGCGCTCTGACCCGCGCGGCCCTGTGCCAGGAGCCGGTCGATCACTTCGCGCTCGCTGGTCCGGTCAAGAAACCTGGACGCAGGGATGGCGGCCATCTCGCGGGCGAAAGCTAACCGAATCGCGTCGCTCGGTGGTGCATAATTCGTCACCAGTGAGGCTGCTGGTCACCGGCGGAACCGGCGTGCTCGGCCGCGCGCTGCAGCCTCTCGCGGAGGCCGAGGGCCATGAGATCGCGATGCCCGGGCGCGAGGAGCTCGACCTCTTCGACCCCTCCGCGGTCGCCGACGCCGTGCGCGGCGTGGATGGCGTCCTGCACCTGGCGACTCGGATCCGTTCGCTCGAGCAGATCTCGGATCCGGACGCGTGGCGCGAGAACGATCGGCTTCGCGCGGACGCTTCGCGGATCCTCATTGACGCGGCGGTCGCGGCCGGGGCGGAGGTCTACGTCCAGCCCACCGTCACGTTTGTCTACCCGCCGGACGGCCCGGCGTCCGAGGACACGCCAGTCCGCAAGGTCCTGCCGATCCTGCGCTCCGCGCTCGCCGCCGAGCAGCAGACTGAGCGCTTCGCCCGCGCCGGCGGACGCGGCGTCGTCCTCCGATTCGGGCTGCTCGACGGCCCGGGCACCTGGTACGACCAGCCGATGGGCGACTTCGGCGCCACGCTGCACGTCAGCGATGCCGGGCGCGCGCTCCTGTCGGCGCTGTTGCTGCCCAGCGGCATCTACAACGTCTGCCGTGACGGGGAGCGTGTTTCGGCCGCGCGGTTCACCCGCGCCGCCGGATGGCATCCGCATCATTGAGAGGAAGCGACATGACGCACTCACAGACACCAGACCTCCAGAGCCGGTGCGACCTGCTGCGGTCGCTGCACCGCCGCGGCGACCCCCTCCTGCTTCCAAACGCCTGGGACGTGGCCACGGCAAGAGCGGTGGTCGCGGCTGGGTTCCCGGTGGTCGCCACCACCAGCGGCGGCGTGGCCGCCACGCTCGGCTATCGGGACCACGAGGGTGCGCCGGGCGACGAGATGCTCGCCGCGGCCGCGCGGATCGCAGCGGGCGTCGAGGTGCCCGTGACGGTCGACGCCGAGGCCGGCTACGGCATGGAGCCGGCCGAGCTGGTGGGTGAGCTGCGGGGCATGGGTGCCGCCGGATGCAACCTCGAGGACAGTGACTACGCCGCCGGCGGCCTCCGCGATCCCGACCGGCACGCGGACTGGCTCAGGGCGGTCCGCCAGGCCGCGTCGGAGGACGGCTACGGGCTGGTCATCAACGCCCGGATCGACGTGTTCCTGCATCCCTTCCTTGCCGGTGCCGGCCCCGGGACCCAGGAGGAGCTCGTTCCCGAGGCGCTGCGGCGCGCGAATGCCTACCTCGAGGCCGGCGTCGACTGCGTGTTCCCGATCACCCTGTGGGAGACGGACGCGCTGCGCCGCTTCACCTCGGAGATCCGCGGCCCGGTGAACGTCGTACGCCTGCCGCAGGCGCCGTCGCTCGCCGAGCTGGCCGCGCTGGGCGTGGCCCGGGTGAGCTGGGGAATCCTCCTGCACGGCGACGCGATGGCTCGCTTCGGGGACCAGCTCGCCTCGCTTCAGGAGTGAGAACGAGCCGCGACTAGCCAGTCAGGCTGGCCACCTGGCCGACGCGAGGGCGCCCCGGCTACGGGACCCTCGCTGCATGACAAACGCGACGCCGTCGCTCCACACATAAGCGAAAGGCACGAGATGAAGATCGTTGTAATCGGCGGGACCGGCCTGATCGGGTCGAAGCTGGTCGAGAAGTTGCGGAAGGACGGTCACGAGCCGCTCGCGGCGTCGCCTGACACGGGCGTCAACGCGCTCACGGGCGAGGGGCTCACCGAGGCACTCGAGGGCGCCCAGGTCGTCGTCGACGTGGCGAACGCACCCGCCTGGGACGACGCGGCCGTGCTCGACTTCTTCCAGACCGCGTCCCGCAACCTCCTCGCCGCGGAGACGGCCGCGGGCGTGGGGCACCACGTGACGCTGTCGGTCGTCGGCTCCGACCGGCTCCCTGAGAGCGGCTACTTCCGCGCAAAGACTGCGCAGGAGGAGCTGGTGAAGGCCGGGCCTGTCCCCTACACAATCGTCCGCGCAACGCAGTTCTTCGAGTTCATCGGCCGCATCGCCGATTCGAGCACCAACGGCAACACAGTTCGGCTGTCGCCTGCCCTCGTTCAGCCCGAGGCAGCCGATGACGTCGCCAGCACCTTGGCCGATGTCGCGGTCGGCGCACCACTGAACGACACGGTCGAGCTGGCGGGCCCGGAAGCCTTCTCCCTCGACGAGCTAGCCCGGCGTTTCCTGAACGCAAGCGACGACCCACGCCAGGTGACGGCCGACGTGCACGCCCGTTACTTCGGCGCCGAGCTGGACGACCGGTCCCTCGCCCCTGGCGACGACGCACGCATCGCGCCCACCCGCTTCGAGGACTGGCTCAGCCAGTCCGCCAGGTAGCCCCGACCCCGACCGAAACTGAGGCCTGTATTAGCCCTCGTCTCGTCTGTCCTGCCTGAATCCACAAGACCCGAAAGGAGCTTCTCGTGAAGCCCACCATCGTTCTCGTCCACGGCGCCTTCGCCGAGTCCTCGAGCTGGGATCGCGTCATCGATCCGCTGCGCGACGCCGGCCACCCGGTGATCGCCGCGGCCAACCCGCTGCGCGGCCTCGCCGCGGACGCCGCGGCCGTCGCAGACGTCGTTCGTGCGGTCGACGGGCCCGTCGTGCTCGCCGCCCACTCCTACGGCGGCGCAGTGATCTCCAACGTCCCCGCCGACGCCGGCGAAATCGCCGGGCTCGTCTACGCCAACGGATTCGCCCCGGAGCCCGGTGAGCACTGCTTCCAGCTGGCGGGCATGTTCCCGGGCAGCATGCTCGGCGAGGAGACGGCGCGGCCGGTGTCGCGGAGCGACGGAACGACCGACCTTTACGTCGCTGCGGACAGCTTCCACGACATCTTCTGCCAGGACGTCCCCGCGCCGCAGGCCGCACGGATGGCCATCACGCAGCGCCCGGCGACGCAGGAGGCGCTCACCGAACCGTCAGGCGACCATCCGCTGTGGAAGGACGTGCCGTCGTGGTTCCTGATCGGCGAGGAGGACCACATCATCCCCGCCGCCCTCCAGCACTACATGGCCAAGCGCGCCGGCGCGCACCGCAGGCTCGAGATCCCCGGCGCCTCGCACGCGATCACGGTCTCGCACCCCGACGCCGTCGCCCACCAGATCCTCGAGGCGTCGGCGGTCGGCGCGGCCGCCTGACTCCGTTATCACCACCCGAGAAGGAGTTGTCACATGTTCATCGAACGGCGCGCCCCTCCGGCTCCTCCCCACGGACGGCTGAGAGCCGGCTAAGAGCTCGGGAGCAGCTTGCCGGGATTCATGATCCCGGCGGGGTCGAGTCGCTGCTTGGCCGCGCGGATGAGGTCGAGTCCGACCTCCCCCACCTCGGCGGGCATCCAGGGCGCATGGTCCCTCCCCACCGCGTGGTGATGGGTGATGGTGCCGCCCCCCGCCATGATGGCCTCGCTCGCGGCCGACTTCGCCGCGCGCCACTGCTCCAGCGGGGTATCCGATTGGCGGGCGAAGAAGGTGAAGTACAGCGAGGCGCCCGAGCGGTACAGGTGCGACACGTGGCACATCACGAGCCCCGGCGTGCCGCCCTCGGCGAGAGCGCGCCGCAGGGCGCCCCCCACCGACTCGTACAGCTCCTCCAGCCGGCTCCAGCTCGCGGCCGTCTCGAGGGTCTCCGTGAGCACGCCGCGGTCGAGCAGCTCGTCGCGCACGTAGGGACCGGCGTAGCGGCTCCGGAGCCACGCCTCACCCGGCCTGCGGCCCAGCCTGATGCCGCCTCCCGCCCGCAGCAGCGCCCCGGCGCGCAGGCGGCGCCGCTCCACGTCCTCCTCCTCCCCCTCGAAGCCGGTGATCGCCAGGCAGCCGCCGTCGTGGCGGCGCAGGCGCAGGTAGGCGCGCCCGGCTCGCTCGGGGGCGCCGCCGCCCGCGGAGGCAAGGGCGACCGCCACCCGGGTCTCCTCCTCGTCGGACAGGCGCGCCACGTCCGGCGCGGCGTCGGCCTGCTCCATCACCCGGAACGCCTCGCGGCCCTCGGCGAAGGAGCGGAAGGACCAGCCCTCGTAGCGGCGCACCTGGGGCACCGGGCGCACCCGCAGCGTCGCCTCGCAGATCACGCCGAGCACGCCCTCGGAGCCGAGCACCAGCTCCCGCAGGTCGGGGCCGGCCGCGCTGGCCGGCACGGGGCGGCTCAGCACCTCGCCCGCGGGCGCGACGAGCCGCACCCCCTCCACCAGGTCGTCGATCCGCCCATACCCGCTCGAGGCCTGACCGGCGGACCGGGTCGCGACCCAGCCGCCGACGGTCGAGTACTCGAACGACTGCGGGAAGTGGCCGAGGGTCACGCCCTGCTCGCCAAGCCGGCGCTCGGCCTCCGGACCGAGCAGCCCCGCCTCGAGCGTGGCGGTCAGCGAGGTGCGGTCCACCTCGACGACGCCGTCGAGCCTGCGCAGGTCGAGCGCCACGGCGCCCTCGAAGCCGTCGGAAAGCGGCTCCACGCCGCCCACCACGCTGGTGCCGCCGCCGAACGGCACCACCGCCACGCGTGCCTCCGAACAGGCCTCGAGCGCGGCCCGGACCTGGTCGGCCGAGCCGGGTGTCACTACGGCGTCGGGAGCGCGGGACGCGTCGCCTGAGCGCAGCCGGACAAGGTCCGCGTAGCCGCGGCCGGAGGCGTGCGCCACCCGCGCGGTGCGGTCGTCCAGCACGTGCTCGGCGCCCACCGCCGCCTCGAGCCGCGCCCGGGCGCTTCCCGGCAGGCGCGGGTCCGGCAGCCGAACCTGCTCGAGCGCGACGGGCTCGTTCCGGGCCGAGACATCGGCGCCGAGCTCGTCGCGGAGGAGTGTCAACGCCGGCTCGGGGAGGGTGACCCGGTGGCCGTCCTCGCCCCAGCCCCACCACCTCATCGGGGATCGCCGGTCCCGAAGAACGAGTCCAGCCCCTCCACCGCGCCCTTCACCTGCCGCCTCCCGGCGGCGCGGAACTGGAGCGGGGCGAAGCGCGCCCAGCCGCGCGGACGTTGGTCGATCGACACGGTCACGCGTGTGCCGTCGGCCTCCGGCGCCAATGCCACCTCCGTGGTGGCGCTGGCCAGGATCCGCTCGAACGGGGATTCCTCGACCTCCTGACGCCAAACGAGCCGCCGCTCGCGCTCGGCCTGCACGCGGCTGTAGTCCACCCGCACCGACTTTCCCTTGGGCGAGGCGAGGACCGTGGTCCAGGCGTCCTCGGTCGCGTCCTCCACCCGGGCGACGCCCGGCCACCACTGTGGCAGCCGGGCCGGGTCGCTGACCAGGCCCCAAACCTCCTCCGGCGTGGCCGGAACGACTGTCTCGTCCCGGAGAATCACTCGGACGCGTACGAGATCAGGCTGTGCACGTCGTAACCGGCCAGCCGCTCGCGTCCGTTCAGGAACTCCAGCTCGATCACAAAGGCGCATCCTGCCACGACGCCGCCCGCCTGCTCAACCAAGCCGCACAGCGCGGCCGCGGTGCCGCCGGTGGCGAGCAGGTCGTCATGGACCAGCACCCGCGCGCCGTCGCGGATCGCGTCGGCGTGGACCTCCAGGGCGTCGACTCCGTACTCGAGCTGATACTCGACCGAGGAGACCTCGCGCGGCAGCTTGCCGGGCTTGCGCGCGAGGATGAAGCCGCCGCCCACGGCCGCGGCCACCGCGGCGCCGAGCACGAAGCCGCGCGCCTCGGCCGACACCACGTACTCGATCTGCCGCCCGCGGGCGTAGGCGGCCAGCGCGTCCACCGCCTCGCGCAGCGCCACGGCATCGAGGAACAGCGGAGTGATGTCCTTGAAGACGATCCCCGGCTTGGGGAAGTCCGGGATGTCCTGGATGTGGTCGGCGAGCGCCACCTGGGCGGTGCGTCCTCTAGCGGGCGAGCTTCCGCAGGTCCCGGATCAGCAGCAGGTGCTTCAGATGGGAGGCGATCGCGGCGAGGTTCTCGAGCGCCTCCACCGCCTCCTTGCGCCGCTCCGGGTTGCGCGAGCGCAGGGCCGGGGCGAGGATCTGCTCGAGCAGCGCCGCCTCGCGGTCGGCCGAGGTGCGGAAGACGCGCAGGTTGCGCCCTCCCACGCCGAAGCGCTTCAGCTCGGTCACCGCGCGCACGATCTCGCGCTCGGTGTCGTCGTAGAGCAGCTCGCCGTCGCGCCGCTCCGCCTTGATCACCCCGTAGTCCTCGAGCTCCTTGACGAGGCCCTGGTCGGCGCCGGTGTCCTCTAGCACCTCGTCCAGGCGGTAGACCGAGCCCGGCCCGCGCAGGGCGAAGCTCGCGCGCCGCGCCGACCGGGGCTCGGGCGCGGCGGGCTGCGGCGAATCGGCGTCGGAGCGGCCCGCGGCCAGCTCCTGCCGGATCACCCGGAGGGGCAGGAACTCGTCGCGCTGGAGGCGCAGGATCGTGCGCAGGCGATCCACGTCCGCCGGGCCGTAGAGGCGGTACCCGCCCGGCGTGCGCCGCGGCGCGAGCAGCTTCTGGTCCTCCAGGTAGCGGATCTTGGATATCGAGATGTCCGGGAACTCGCGCTCGAGTTGCTTGACCACGGCGCCGATCGTGAGCGCCTTCTCCTTGCGGGGCGGGGGGCCACCCGCGACCTCTGTGCTCATCGCTCGTCCAGGTAGGTGAGTTTGTACTTGCCGACTTGCAGCTCGTCCCCGTCGGAGAGCCGGTGCGACTCGATCCGGCGCCGGTTGACGTAGGTCCCGTTGAGCGAGCCCAGGTCGTCGATGTAGAGGCCGTCGCGGCGGCGCACGATCAGGGCGTGGTTGCGCGACACGGTCACGTCGTCGAGGAAGATCTCGGCCTCGGGGCTGCGGCCGATCGTCATGCGGTCCCCGGTGAGCGTGAAGGCCTCTCCGGAGCGCCCGCCGCCCGACCGGATCACGATCGTGGCGCCTTCGTGGGTGACCTGGTCGAGGTCGACCGCGCGCAGCTCCCCGGTCTCGTCGACCTGGTAGACCTCGGTCGTGTCGCCGGCCTTGCCCGACTCGGCCTCGCCGAGGAACGCGCCGCACCGCTGGCAGTAGTTGGCGCCTTCGGCGTTTGCGAATCCGCACTCGGAGCAGTGCATGGCGGGCTACACCGGCCCGTCGTCGGCCGGGATTCCCTTCCCGGACAGGATCTCGGTGAGCTGCTGCACGTCGTCGCCGCTGATGACGGACTCGCCCTCGGCGCGCGTGTGGCGCAGCCTGTTGACCGCCTCGGCCCGCAGAATGTCGATCTTGCCGTGCAGCAGGCGGCGGCGGTACGACAGCTCCTGCTCCTCCTCGGTCAGTTGCTGAATCAGGTCCTTCAGCTCCTCGTCGGAGAGTGCTCCCAGGTCGGGAAAAGTGTCCAATGCGTTCCTTTCGGGGGAGGGAGATCGAGTGTTCGTGCGCGCCGCGCGCTCACCGCCCACGCCGAGTGTAACCGATGCTCAAGTAGAGGTTGAGCCTTCGCGCAGGGCCCGCCAACCATCTTGCAAGTACACCGCCGTGGCCGCAAGGGTCAGGGCGATGCCGATGTAGAGCAGCGCGTCCGAGAGCCAGGTCTCGACGATCATTGCCAGCCCGAGCGCCGCCATAACGGGCCAGACCGCCCAGCGGCCCAGCATGTTCACGTTCAGGTCCAGGCCGCGGCGGAGGGCGATCTGCGTGAGCAGCAGCATGAACGCCTCCCTTGCCGCGAGGACGAGCAGCGCCCAGCGCGGCAGCAGCTCGAACTCCCAGGCCACGATCGCGCCCGAGATGACGAGGAGGCGATCGGTCAGGGGGTCGAGCAGGGCCCCGAGGCGGCTGTACTGGCCGGTGACGCGCGCGACCATGCCGTCCAGCTGGTCGCTCCAGGCGATGAAGGCGAACAGGATGGTGGCGGCGGTGTCCCGTCCGTCGCCGGAGTCGAGCGCGAGGATCAGGAAGACCGGGATCAGGCCGAGCCGCACGAAGCCGATGGCGTTGGGCAGCGTCCAGGGGTGAAGCGCCTGCCCGCGCAAGGTCTCGGGCGGGGGCCCGCCGGAGCGGTCCAGCCCAACGAGCCGGCGGAACGTCAGGGGAGGCTTGCCCAAAGCTCCGCCGCCGCCGCGGCGGCGCCCTCGAGCGGCAGCGAGCGCTTCTCCTGGGCGCGCCGGATCTGCACGTCCACCTCGCCGGCCTCGAGGCCCCTCCTGCCGATCGTCAGGCGGAGCGGGCAGCCGAGCAGCTCGGCGTCGGCGAACTTCTCGCCCGCGCTGCCCTCGCGGTCGTCGTAGAGCACGTCGAGGCCCTCGGCGCGCAGCTCGTCGTAGAGCCGGTCCGCCACCTCGCGGGCCTCCTCCCCCTGCTTCCCGAGCGTGACGAGCTCGACGTCGAACGGCGCCATCGAGCGCGGCCACGAGATGCCCTGCTCGTCGGCGTACTGCTCGATCGCCGCAGCCACGATGCGGGCCGGGCCGATCCCGTACGAGCCCATCCAAATGAGCTGCTCCTTACCCTCCTCGTCGAGGTAGCGGGCGCCGAGCGGCTCCGAGTAGCGCGTGCCGAGCTTGAAGATGTTGCCGACTTCGATCGCGGGCTCGATCCTGATCGGCGCGCCGTCGGGGCAGGTGTCGCCCTCCTCTACGCGGCGGACGTCGCCCCAGCTCGGCTCGAAGTCCCGGCCCGGCTCCACGCCGCGTAGGTGCATGTCGTGCTCGTTGCCGCCCGTGACCAGCCCGTGCAGGCCGCGCAGGGCCTCGTCGGCGAGCACTTCCACGGGCGCGCCGACCGGGCCGATGAAGCCGGGCTCGGCCTTGAAGATCGAGCGCACCTCCTCCGCCTCGGCGGGCCGCGCCGCCGAGCCGAGCGCGTTCTGGAGCTTGATCTCGTTCAGGCGATCGTCGCCGCGCACCAGCACCAGCACGGGGCCGCGGCCGTTCGCGATCACGGGCATCGCCTTGATCACCGCGCCTGCGGGCACGCCGAGCAGGCGGGTCACGTCCTCGACGGTGGTGGCGCCGGGCGTCTCGACCGGCTCGGGCGCGTCGAGCGGTCCCGGCAGGCCCTCCACGGGCTTCGGGCTGGCGCTCGCCACCTCCACGTTGGCCGCGTAGCCGGCGGAGGAGAGCGCGACGTCGTTCTCGCCCGCCTCACAGGGCGCCATGTACTCGTGCGCGCCGATGCCGCCCATCGCGCCGACGTCGGACTCCACGCGGTACCACTCCAGCCCGCTGCGGTCGAAGATGCGGTCGTAGGCCTCGATATGGAGCTGGTACGAGCGCTCGAGGCCCTCCGGGTCGACGTCGAACGAATACGAGTCCTTCATGATGAACTCGCGGGTCCGCAGGACGCCCGCGCGCGGGCGCGCCTCGTCGCGCTCCTTGGTCTGGAAGTGGTACAGGATCTTGGGCAGGTCGCGGTACGAGCGCACCTCGCGGGCGATGTGGAAGGTGAGGTTCTCCTCGTGGGTCAGGGCGAGCACCAGCTCGGCGCCGCGGCGGTCCTTCAGCTTGAAGACCTCGTCGATGTCGTAGCGGCCGCTCCGCTTCCACAGCTCCGCCGGCTGGAGCACCGGCATCAGCATCTCCATCGCCCCGATCGCGTCGAGCTCCTCGCGCACGATCTGCTCGACCTTGCGGTGCGCCCGCCAGCCCGCCGGCAGCCACGTCCACATGCCGGCGCCGACCTGGCGGGCGAGGCCCGCGCGCACCGTCAGTCGGTGCGAGACGGCCTCGGCGTCGGCCGGCGCGTCGCGCGTGGTAGGGAGGAAATAGCGGGAAAGCCGCGTCACGAGGGGGCGACTATATCCCCGGAACGCTCAATTTCCGGGCCGAAAGCGCCGATCTAGACCCGATGGGCGTCCAAGGGACCCAGGGCAGGGTGCTGCGTGCCTGCTGGTGGGCCGCCGCCGTGCTCTTGGCGGCGTTCGTGCTGCAGTCCGCAACGGGCACGTCCAACGGGCTCCGGCTCCTCTTCTACCCCGCCGTCTGCGTCACGCTGCTGCTCCTCACCCGTTCCCGGGTGGGAACGATCCGCCTCAATCTCCTCGTCGACGGCCTTATCGGCGCCCTGACCACGGCGGCGCTCGGCTGCGCCCTGCTGTACCGGACGGTCGTGCACGCGGGCGCTGGGGAACTGGGGCCGGAGCTCCTCACCAACCTGGCCTACTCGGTCGGCGACCTGCTTCTGCTCGGCCTCCTCGTGGCGATCCTCGGCCTCACCGGCTGGCGCCCGGGGCGGGCCTGGATCGTGCTCGGGCTGGGGGTCGCGCTCGCCGCCGTGGCGGACGGCATCTACCTGGTTCAGACGGTGGAGGGCACCTATGTCGAGGGCACCCTGTGGGAGGCGCTGTGGCCGGCCTCGGCGCTCCTGGTGGGCCTATCCGCCTGGCAGCCGGCGACGCGGGCCGCGGCGCCCAACGACCGAAGCCTCCGTGTGGTGCTGGTGCCGTTCGCGAGCGGCCTGGCGTGCATCGGCCTGCTCACGTACGACCACTTCGACCGCCTGGACGAGGTCAGCCTGGTCCTCGCCTCGGCGGCGCTGCTGCTGGTGGTGGCGCGCACAGCGCTGCTGTTCTCGGAGAACCAGCGCATGATCTCGCGCATCCACGAGGAGTCGCGCACGGATCCGCTGACGGGGCTGCGCAACCGGCGCAGCCTGATGGACGACCTGGCCGAGGAGCTGGCGCTCGCGACCGCGGACGAGCCGCGGGCGATCGTCCTGTTCGACCTGGACGGCTTCAAGGAGTACAACGACGCCTACGGCCACCCGGCCGGTGACGAGCTGCTGGCGCGGCTGGGCCTGCGGCTGGCCGACGCCGTGGTGGGCCACGGCCGGGCCTACCGGCTCGGGGGCGACGAGTTCTGCGTCCTGCTGCGCCCCGGCCCCGCGGGCGTCGAGCCGCTGGCCGTCGCGTGCGTGGCTGCGCTCAGCGAGCGCGGCGACGGGTTCGAGCTGACGACCTCGCACGGCGCCGCACTCGCCCCCGCCGAGGCGCGCACCACGACTGACGCGCTCCAGCTGGCCGACCGGCGCATGTACGCGAGCAAGGGCCGACGCCGGCCGTCGGCGGGCAGCCAGTCCAGCCAAGCGGCCTAGCGAAGGGTGAGACGGGTGAGGGGTCAGACCCTCCCCCCTGGGGTGAGGTCCTTTCCTCCGGAGTACGGGTGGCCCTACCGAATTCCGCCCGGCCGGCCGGAATACTTGGGCCCAGTGATGCTTGCCAACCAGAACGCCGCCCGGGTGCGCCCCCGGGAGGTCGTGGACAATGTGGAGCTCGTCAGGCGCTCGTACGGGATGCTCGAGGACCTGCGCAATGCCCCGGACGGGCCCGCCGATCGCTTGCTTCGGGAGCTGGTGCACGAACGGTTCGAGCTGCACCTGCCCGCCACCTATCCTGAGGGCGTGCAGGTCTTCCGCGGCCCCGACGGGCTCAAGGGGTGGACCGCCAAGACCCGGGAGATCTGGGGCGAATGGCGCTTCGAGCTGGAGCGGTTCGTCGATCTCGGCGACCGCGTCGTGGTGCTCGTGCACCTTGTGGCCCAAGGCGGCCTGAGCGGCGTGCGCCTTGAGCGGGACACGGCCCACGTCTGGACGCTCGCGGACCACAAGGTGACACGCTGCGAGGTGTACCTGGACCGCCCCGAAGCGCTGAGGACGCTGGGTCTAGAGGAGTAGTCAGGCCCGCGTGAAGCGGCGGCCGGCTGTCGGCGAGGCGTCTTCATCCAGCGTGATCCGCTTCGCCTTCGGGGCGCCCGCCATCGGCAGGCTCTGCCCGTCTCCGCCGAGCGCGTCCTCGCTCGCGGCCGCGGCCTCCATCGCCGCGATCCGCTCCGGGGTCAGCTCGCCGGCGTTCTCCTCCTCGATCCGCTCGAGCCAGGCCGCGCCCTCGGCCGACTTTCCCTCGTCGACCACGACCTCCCCGCGGTCGATCGACTTGTCGATCTCGGCGAACAGCGCGTCGACCAGGTCGTCCTGCGGGACCTTACGGAGCGGCTTGCCGTGGGCGAAGATCAGCCCCTCGTTCTTCGCGCCGGTGATGCCGAAGTCGGCGTGCGACGCTTCGCCGATCCCGTTCACGGCGCAGCCGAGCACGGCCACCTCGATCGGGTCGTGGTAGCCCCGCAGCCGCTCCTCGATCTCGGCGACCACGGTGTCCATGTCGAACTGGAGCCGTCCGCACGTCGGGCAGGCGATCAGCACCGGCCCCCGCTCGCGCAGCTTGAGCGCCTTGAGGATCTCCCACGCCACCTTGACCTCCTCCTCCGCGTGGAAGGTGGACAGCGAGATGCGGATTGTGTCGCCCACGCCGTCGGCCAGCAGCGTGCCGAGGCCGACCGCCGACTTGAGCGACCCCGACCACTTCGTGCCCGCCTCCGTGATCCCGAGGTGGAGCGGGTAGTCGATTCGCTCGGCCAGCAGCCGGTTGGAGGCGATCGTGTTGGGCACGCTCGTCGACTTGATCGAGACCTTGAAGTCCTCGAACCCCAGCCGCTCCATAAGCTCGACGTGCTCCGTGGCAGCCGTGACGAGCGCCTCGACCGAGTTCTCACGCTCGAGCTCGTGTAGGTGCTTGGGGAGGGAGCCGGAGTTGACCCCGATGCGCATCGGCACGCCCGCGGCCCGCGCCTTCTCCACCACCTCGCCGACCTTCTCGTGGCCGCCGATGTTGCCGGGGTTGATGCGCACGCAGTGGGCGCCGGCGTCGATCGCCTTGAGCGCCAGCGTGTGGTTGAAGTGAATGTCGGCGATCACGGGGATCGGCGACTCGCGCACGATCCGTTCGAGTGCCCGCACGTCGTCGTCGCGCGGCACGGCGCACCGGACGAGGTCCCCGCCCGCGTCGGCGATCGCCCGGATCTGGCGCATCGTGGCGTCGAAGTCCGCCGTCTCGGTCTTCGTCATCGACTGAACGGCGACGGGAGCGCCGCCGCCGATCTTCACGCCACCGACGTCTATCTGGCGCTTCGAGGCCAAATCGCCCCTGATGGTAGTAGGCGCGGCGGGGCGAACCGCGGCGAATGGTCACTTTTCCGGGTCATGGGCCGGAATATCGACCAGCGGGTGCGCGCGCTATGGGCGCTCGCGCGGCGGCAACACTGGACGGTGGCTCGATGGCAACTGCTCGAGCTCGGCTTCAGCGGTGACTGGATCGACTATCGGATCGCCTCCGGGCGCCTCCACCCGCTGCGGCGAGGGGTGTACGCGGTCGGACGACCGCATGTCACGCCGTACGGACGGTGGATGGCCGCGGTGTTGGCCTGCGGACCCTCGGCCGTCCTCAGTCACGACTCCGCGGCAGGGCTCTGGGGATCCGCCGCGGGGCGAGTCGGTTGGAGGTGTCCGTGGTGTCGGGGGCCAAGCGGAGTCCGAAGGGCATCATCGTCCATCGCCGGCCGGGCCTGGGGCCGGACGACGTCACGCGCAGTCACGGCATCCCCGTCACCAGCCCGATCCGCACCTTGATCGACATCGCCGTCCGCCTCGACCGCGAGCCGCTCGAGGCAGCGATCAACGAGGCGGACAAGCTCGACCTCTGTGATCCGGAAGAGCTCCGGTTGGCGCTGGACGAAGCCAGGGGCCAGCCAGGCATCCGGGCCCTGCGGACGGTTCTCGACCGCCGGACCTTCGCCCTCACCGACTCAGAGCTGGAGCGCCGCTTCCTGCGAATCGTCCACGACCTCGGGCTGCTCAAGCCGCAGACCGGGGTGTGGCTGAACGGATTCAAGGTCGATTTCCACTGGCCGAACCTGGGCCTGGTCGTCGAGACGGATGGTCTGCGCTTCCACCGGACGCCGGCTCAGCAAGCGCGGGACCGCATACGGGATCAGCGGCATACGGCTGCGGGGCTCACCCCGCTGCGGTTCACACGTGCTCAGGTGAGGTTCGAGGCGCGCTATGTGGGCGAGACCCTGGCCACTGTCGTGAGCCGCCTGGCCGCCTAGCTCGCGTACAGCTCCTCGATCTCGCGAGCGTACTTCTCGAGGGTCGGCTTGCGCTTGAGCTTCATGGTGGGGGTAAGTTCGTCGCCGCCCGGCTGCCACTCGGAGTCCAGGAGCTTGAACTTCTTGATCTGCTCCACCCGGGCCAGCTGCGCATTCGCGGCGTCCACCCCGCGCTGAACCTCGGCCTCCGCGCCGTCGCGCCCGTGCTTCTCGAAGAAGCCGGGCGCGACGTCCGGGTCGAGCGTGATCAGCGCCACGTTGTAGGGCTTGCCGTCCCCGATCGCGACCGCCTGGCCGATCAGCGGGCTCGATGCCTTCACCTTCGCCTCGATGTTCGCGGGCGACATGTTCTTGCCGGCCGCGCTGATGATCAGCTCCTTCTTGCGGTCGACGATCTTCAGGTAGCCGTCCTCGTCGAACTCGCCCACGTCGCCCGTGTGCAGCCAGCCCTCGTCATCCAGCGCCTCGCGCGTCTTCTCCGGCTGGTTGCGATAGCCGGGCATGACGAACGGGCCACGAATCAGGACCTCACCATCGTCCGCGAGCCTGATCTCGGCGCCCGGGGCCGGTGGGCCCACCGTCCCGATCTTGATCCGCTCCGGCGGATTGCAGGCGCCGTAGCCGCTGGTCTCGGACATGCCCCACAGCTCGGCCAGCGGGACCCCGATCGCGTGGAAGAACTCGATCACCTCACGCGGCGTGGGCGCCGCCCCCACATTGACGGACTCAACCTGGTCGAGCCCCAGCCGCCCCCGGATCTTCGAGAGCACGAGCTCGTCCGCCTGCGCGTGCTCCTGGACGAGCTCCTCGGGCACCTCCTCGCCCGCCTGCTCGGCGCGCACCTTCTTCAGCCCGACCCCGAGCGCCCACTCGGTGGCCTGCTTCTTGGCCTCGTCCTGCTCGGCCGCCACGCTCGCCTCGATCGCCGCCTTGAGCTTCTCCCAGACGCGCGGCACGGCAAAGAACCAGGTTGGCCTCACCTCGGGCAGATATGCGACGACCTGGCGCGGGTCGGGGCAGCAGGTGGTGGTGAACCCCAGGAACATCGGCAGGTAGTGCGAGCAGGCGCGCTCGGCGATGTGGGCCATCGGCAGCCACGACACCACCCTGCCGTCGTCCGGGAAGGGGATCACCTGGTCGAAGCCGTTGATCCCTGCCGTCAGGTTCGCGTGGGTGAGCTGCACGCCCTTCGGCGGGCCCGTGGTGCCCGAGGTGTAGATGAGGGTGAGGACGTCGTCCGGCTCAACGGCGCGCCATGCGGCCTCGAAGTCGAAGCCGTCCGGCGCGTGGGACTCGACCTCTCCCCCGTCGTCCACGACGATCACGTGCTCGATCCCGCGGATATGGTCGGCGAAGGCCTTCTCGGTGACGACGATGTTCGCCCCGGCGTCCTGGAGCTGATAGGCGATCTGCTCTGGCGCGTACGTGTTGTAGATCGAGAACGGGATCGCGCCGAGGTGCAGGGCCGCCGCGTCGAACCAGTGGAACTCGGGCCGGTTCGTGAGCATGATGCCCATGGCGTCGCCCCGGGCGAGGCCGAGCCCGGCCAGGCCCGCGGCGGTGCGCCGCACCTTGTCTGCGTACTCCGCCCAGGTGATGGAGAACTCGTTCTCCTTCAGGCGCAGAGCGCACCGGTCCGGGTGGGCGCTTGCCGTGAGCTGGAACGCCTCGGCCCCAGTGGCGGCGTCGAGGGCGGCGGGCCGGCTCGTGCGTGGTGCTGTCGTGGCCTCCATGTGCGGAATCTAACCGGAACTCAGCGCACCTGGAAGCCCTCACCCGACAGTCGATCGATGTCGTTCGACAGGCCCACCAGGAAGATCAGGATCACCAGCATGAAGCCCACCACGCCCGCCCGCTCCATCACACTGAACGGCACAGGCTTGCGCCTGATCTTCTCCACGATCGCCCAGAAGATGTGGCCCCCGTCCAGGGGAAGGAACGGGAACAGGTTCACGATCGCCAGCGACAGGGAGATGATGGCGAGGATGCCGACCACCTCCTCGAGGTCGCTGAGGATGGTCTGCCGGGTCGTCTCGTAGGACCCGACCACCCCAGAGATCTCCTTGCGCTGCTCCGGGTCGATCAGCCTGAGCGGGAGCTCGAGCGTGGCTTTCGTGATGAACCAGAACTGGTCGACCGTGGTGTCGGCCGCCTCGCCGAACGGCAGGGTCTCGCGCGGGCCGGGCTGGTAGGCGAAGCCCAGCCTGGTGCGCTCCGCTACGGGGTCGTAGATCGGTGTGAGCTCGAAGGTACGCCGCTCGCCGTCGCGCACCACGGTCACGGACACCGGCTCCGATGCCTTGCAGCCCTCGGTGGGCGACCGCTCGGGGCACTTGTGAGAGGCGATCCGCTGCGACAGCTGGATCGGAGTCCCCCCCTTGCCGTCCACCGCCACCAGCCGGTCGCCGGGCTGGAGCACGCCGGCGGCGGGATACCCGCGCTCGATCGCGTCCACGTTCCGGGTGCCCGTCTCCGGGCCGATCGCCCAGAAGAAGACGAATAGCAGCAGGAGGGCCAGCAGCAGGTTCATCGCCGGCCCGGCGGAGATCACCACGATCCGTTTCCAGACCGGCTGCGAGTAGTAGGCGCGCGTGCGAACCTCGTCGGGGAGGTCCTCCGACGGGTTCATGCCGCTGATCTTCACGTAGCCCCCAGCCGGGATCGCCCCGATCGCGTACTCGGTCTCGCCCCGCCTCACGCTGAACAGCGTCGGCGGGAAGAACAGCGAGAACTTCTCCACCCGCATCCCCACCGCCTTGGCCGCCCAGAAGTGGCCCAGCTCGTGGAGGATCACGAGCAGGGCGAAGCCGACGAACGCGAGGAGCCAGCTCACGCAGCCACTCCGCGCGCCACCTCGCGGGCCTCCCCGTCTGCCGCATAGAGGTCGGAGAAGTGGTGCACCGGCCGCGCCGGCAGCTCGGCGAGGGTCGACTCGATCACCCGGGCGATCCCGGTGAACGAGAGGTTTCCCCGCAGGAAGGCGTGTACAGCCACCTCGTTGGCGGCGTTCAGGACGCAGGGCGCGGTGCCCCCCGCCTGCGCCGCCTCGCGCGCCAGGCGCAGGCAGGCGAAGGTAGACTCGTCGGGCCGCTCGAAGGTCAGCTCGCCCAGCTCGGCCAGGTCGAGGGTCGGCACCGGCACGTCGGCGCGCTCGGGGTGGTGCAGGGCATAGGAGATCGGCACCCGCATGTCGGGATAGCCGAGGTGAGCGAGCGAGGCGCCGTCGTTCAGGTGCACCAGCGCGTGCACGATCGACTGCGGGTGCACCACCACCTCGATGGCCTCGTATGGCACGCCGAACAGGTGGTGGGCCTCGATCAGCTCGAGCCCCTTGTTCATCAGCGTCGCCGAGTCGACCGTGATCTTCCCGCCCATCCGCCAGGTCGGGTGCGCGAGCGCCTCCTCCACGGTCACGCCCTCGAGGTCGGTGCGGCCGCGCAACGGTCCGCCGCTCGCGGTCAGCACCAGCCGGTCGACGGTGCCCGGCGGCTCGCCGGCGAGGAGCTGGAACAGGGCCGAGTGCTCGGAGTCCACAGGGATCAGCCGGGCGCCCGTGGCCTCGCCGAGCGCCGTGACCAGCTCCCCGCCCACCACGAGGCTCTCCTTGTTGGCCAGGGCGAGGTCGATCCCCTCCCCCAGCGCGGCGACCGTCGGGCCGAGCCCGGCGGACCCGACAAGGGCGTTCAGCACGAGATCGCAGTCGGTCTCCACGATCAGCTCCACGAGCCCCTCCGGGCCGCTCAGCACGCGCGCGTGCTCACCCGCTCTCGCGGCGGCGTCGGGATCCGCGAGAGCGACCCGGTCCACGCCGAAGCGGCCCGCCTGCTCGAGCAGCAGCTCCCAGCTCGAAGCGGCGGCCAAGCCGGCGACGTCGAGCTCGGCGCTCCGCTCGACCACGTCAAGCGCCTGCGTTCCGATCGACCCGGTCGACCCCACGATGAGGATCCTGCGCACCCGGTCGAGTGTAGGGAGGGTCCCTAGGCGTATCCGAAAGCGACCGCCGCGTAGTAGCCGACCACGACCGTGAAGAAGACCGCGTCCAGGCGGTCCAGCACGCCACCGTGCGGGCCGAACAGGCGGCCCGTGTCCTTCACCTCCAGGTCGCGCTTGATCATCGACTCGAACAGGTCGCCCACCGGCGCCGCGGCCGCCACGAGGGCGCCCATGGCGAGTGCGTGCCAGCCGCTAAGCCAGTCCTGATAGAGCCCGGCGAACCAGAACGCCATCGTCCCGCCGATGAATCCCGCCACGAAGCCCTCGACCGTCTTGTTCGGCGAGATCAGCGGCGCGATCGGCCTCCTCCCGTACCAGCGCCCGCCGAAGTAGGCGAAGGTGTCCCCCACGAAGGTGGCCACCAGCACGTCGACCAGCAGCCCGTCACCGTGGGGCAGCTCGCGCAGCCAGATGGCGTGCACCATCGGCAGGCCGATCCAGAGGATCCCGAAGAACGCGGCGGCGATCGCCCACGACACGTGCTCGCGCCGCGGTCGCAACATCGCCAGGAAGAACACGACCGGGAAGGACCCGACCAGCACCATGATCACGTTGAGCGGCTCGCCATAGAGGGCGGCCACCAGCAGCGCGACGAGGGTCACGAAGCCGGCGAGTGCCGGCGGCCGCACCCTCCCCATCAGCACGTACAGCTCCCCGAGCGCCATCACGCCGAGGACCGCCAGCCCGAGCGCGAAGACCTCGCCGCCCTGCCAGACGATGAGGATGGCGAACAGGACCGCGGGGATGGCGAACACGATCCGCGGCGCCAGGTCCGCGCCAGCCTGGCGGGAGGGCGCGGGCTGGCCCGCGCCGGACCGATCCCTTCCCCGCTGCTCGTTCATCGGCCCCCGAACCGGCGCCCGCGCGCGGCGTACTCCTCGAGCGACTCCACGAACGCCTCACGCGAGAAGTCGGGCCACAGCTCGTCGCGGAAGACAAACTCGGCGTAGGCGAGCTGCCAGAGCAGGTAGTTCGAGATGCGCAGCTCGCCGCTAGTGCGGATCAGAAGGTCGGGATCGTGCATGTCGGGGGCGTATAGGTGGCGCCTGAACTCCTCCTCCGTCTCCCCCTGGAAGGTTCGCGCCGCGTCCACGATCTCCGCTCTGCCGCCGTAGTTGAACGCCACGAACAGCGTGATGCGCTCGTTGCCGGCCGTTTTCTCCTCGGCCCAGTCCATCCGGCGGATGAGCTCGGGGTCGAGGCCGCGCCTGCGCCCCACGAAGCGCATCCGAACGCCCTCCTCGTCCAGCTCGGGCGTCTCGCGGTCGATGCGCTCGGCGAACATCGCCATCAGGCCATCGACCTCCGACTGGGGCCGGTTCCAGTTCTCGGTCGAGAACGAGTAGACGGTGAGCTCCTCGATCCCGAACTCCGCGGCGTCGCGGAGGCGCGCCTTGACCGTGTCCGCGCCGGCCTCGTGGCCCGCCAGCACGGAGAGGCCGCGGTTCTGGGCCCAGCGCCCGTTCCCGTCCGTGATGATCGCGACGTAGCGCGCCGAAGAGGCGCTCACACCTCGAGGATTTCCTCTTCCTTGCCGGCCAGCGCCTTGTCGATCTCGCTGGTGTGCGAGTCGGTCAGCTTCTGCAGCTCGCTCTCCGCGCGGTGCTCGTCATCGGACCCGACCTCGCCCTCGCTCTTCAGCTCGCGCAGGTCGTGCATCACATCCCGGCGGATGTTCCGCACCCCAACCCGGCCCTGCTCCGCGATCCCGTGAACCACCTTCACCAACTCCCGGCGCCGCTCCTCGGTCAGCTCCGGGATCTGGAGGCGGATCACCTGGCCGTCGTTCGACGGCGTCAGCCCCACGTCGGACTCGAGGATCGACTTCTCGATCGCCTTGATCGAGTTCTTGTCGTAGGGGGTGATCGTGAGCAGCCGCGCTTCGGTGGCGGAGACCTGCGCCAGCTGGCGGAGCGGCGTGGTGGTCCCGTAGTAGTCCACCTCGATCCGGTCGAGCAGGTGCGGCGACGCGCGGCCGGTGCGAACGGTCGAGAACTCCGCCCGCGTCGCGTCCACCGACTTATGCATGCGGGCGCGCGCCTCGTCCAGGAAATCCTTCAGCAAATCGTCGCTCATCCGCTCCTCACAACGGTCCCCACTCGCTCTCCGCACACTATCCGGTCGATGTTCCGCTCGTCGTCCATGTTGAAGACGTGGATGGGCAGGGAGTTGTCCATGCAGAGGGACAGCGCCGTGGAGTCCATAACGCCCAGGCGCTGCTCGATCGCGGCCTGGTGGCTGATCTCGGCGATGAACTCGGCGGCGGGGTCGGTCCGCGGATCGGCCGTGTAGACGCCCTCCACCCCGTTCTTCCCCATCAGGATCGCCTCCGCATGGATCTCGAGCGCGCGCAGCGCGGCCGCCGTGTCCGTGGTGAAGAACGGGTTGCCGGTGCCGGCCGCGAAGATCACGATCCGGCCCTTCTCCAGGTGGCGCATCGCGCGGCGCCGGATATACGGCTCGGCGACCTCGGAGATCGTGATCGCCGACTGCACCCGCGTCACGGCCCCGAGCTTCTCGAGCGCGTCCTGGAGCGCCAGGGCGTTCAGCACCGTCGCCAGCATCCCCATGTAGTCCCCCGTGGCGCGGTCCATCCCCGCCGCGGCCCCCCTCAGGCCCCTGTAGATGTTGCCGCCGCCGACCACGATCGCCACCTCCACGCCACGATCGGCCACGGTCTTGACCTGCTCGGCGATGGAGGCGATGCGGCCCGCGTCAGCCCCGTAGTCGAGGTCGCCCATGAGCGCCTCGCCCGAGAGCTTGAGCAGGACGCGCTTGAAGCTCGGTGTCACTCCTCCCCGACCTGAAAGCGGGCGAACCTCCGGATGACGACGTTCTCCCCGGTGCTCGCCGCGATCTCGGTGCGGAGCTGCTCGAGCGTCTTGCGTTCGTGCTTGTCCTCGTTCACGTGCGTCTGGTTGAGGAGCACGACCTCGTCGAGCCACTTGCGGAGCCGGCCCTCGACGATCTTCTCCTGGACGTTCTCGGGCTTGCCCTCGGACGCGGCCTGCTCGCGCAGCACGCGCAACTCGGCGTCCTTGCCCTCCTGCGGCACGTCGTCCTCCGACACGTAACGCACTGCCGGCGCCGCGGCCACGTGCAGGGCCACGTCGCGGGCGAACTCCTGGAATTGCTCGTTGCGGGCGACGAAGTCGGTCTCGCAGTTGACCTCCACCAGCGCGCCGATCCTGCCCGGCGCGTGGATGTAGCTCGAGACCACTCCCTCCGATGCGAGCCTCCCGCCCCGCTTGGCGGCGGAGGCCTGGCCCTTCACGCGCAGGATCTCGGTGGCCCGGTCGAAATCGCCGTCCGCCTCCTGGAGGGCGCCCTTGGCGTCCATGATGCCGGCGCCTGTCCTCTCGCGCAGGGCCTTCACGTCTTTCGCGGAGATCGTCATGGCTATGACTCGTCGTCGGGATCGAACGTGCGGCGCTCGCGCGGCGCGGCCGCGCCCGCGGCTGCCTCGGCCCGCGTGCCGCTCGGCGTGGCGGGCTCGTCGGGGGCGAAACCGGCCTCCTCCGCCTCCCGCCGGGCGCGCTCCTCGGCCTCGCGGCGCTCCTGCTCCTCGGCCTCGCGCAGCGCGCGCTCCTCGGCCTCGCGGCGCTCCTGCTCCTCGCGCTCGCGCCGGGCGGCCTCCTCCTCGGCCCGGAACAGCGCGGAGCGCTCGCCCACCACGTCGGAGATGGCATGGATCACGAGCCGGCAGGAGCGGATCGCGTCGTCGTTGCCCGGGATCACGTAGGTGACCGGATCGGGGTCGCAGTTGGTGTCCACGAGCCCGATGATCGGGATCTTCAGACGGATCGCCTCCCGCACTCCGATCGTCTCCGTCTTGAGGTCGATCACGACCAGGGCGTCGGGCGGGCGCTGCATGTCCGCCACGCCGCCCAGGTTCGTCTCGAGCTTGTCGCGCTCCGCCATGGCGCCGATCCGCTCGCGCACCGGCAGCAGCTCCATCGTGCCCGATTCGGTCCACGCGCGCAGCTCGTGAAGGCGCTTGATGCGCTTCGAGATGGTCTGGAAGTTGGTGAGCAGCCCGCCCAGCCAGCGCTGGTTGACGTAGGGCATGCCGCAGCTCTCAGCAGCCTCACGGACAGTGTCGCGGGCCTGCTTCTTGGTGCCCACGAACAGGATCGTGCCGCCGCGCCCGGCGAGCTCGCCGGCGAACTCCTGCGCCCTGTGCAGCAGCCGCTCGGTCTTCTGCAGGTCGATGATGTGGATCCCGCCGCGTTCGCCGAAGATGAAACGGCGCATCTTGGGATTCCAGCGGCGCGTCTGGTGGCCGAAGTGGACCCCGGCTTCCAGCAGCTCCTTGATGCCGATCTCAGTGGCCAAAGAAATGCTCCCTTTTCGTGTGGTTCTCGCCCCGCCGGCTGCGACACGGGACCCGGGCGGTTTGGGCCCGGGCAGGGCCGCGCGCTCATTGCCTGACGGGGATTGTCAGACGGTTCCGGCAGAGAATAGTGGGCCAGAAAAAAAGCGAGGCGGCTGAAAGCCGCCTCGCTTTATGTTTCAGTCCCCGTCTGGCCCTCCGGAGACTGGCTCCCGTGTCGCTACGTCGAGCGCGCGACGTAGGTCTACGGGTGGTTTGGACTCGCAAACCTCCATTTCCCCCGTCACCGGATGCCTAAACATCAACTTGGTGGCGTGGAGGAATTGGCGTCTCAGACCGAGCCTCCGGCCGCACGGCCGGCCTCCGTAGGCGGGATCGCCGCAGACCGGGTGGTCGATCGCAGCCAGGTGGGCGCGGATCTGGTGCGTGCGGCCCGTTTCGAGCCGCACGCGCAGCAGCGTGGTGCGCGGCAGGCGCTCCAGCACCTCGAAATGGGTGACGGCGTGGCGCGGCTTGTCGGTGCGCGTCGACATCAGCGTCCGGTTGTGCCGATCGCGTCCCAGCGGCGCGTCGATGGTGCCGGTCTCGGCGTCGGGGCGCCCGCTTACGAGAGCGAGGTACTCGCGGCGCACCTCGCGCCGCTTCAGCTCCGACTGGAGCGCCTCCCGCACCGTCTCGGTCTTCGCTATCAGGAGGAGGCCGGACGTGTAGCGGTCGAGGCGATGGACGACGAGTCCTTCCACGGCGTCCGCCAGGGTCAGGTCGTGGTGTCCCGGGGCTGGGTGGGTCACGAGACCGGCAGGCTTGTCCACCACGAGCAGGTGCTCGTCCTCGAAGACGATTGCGAATTCGGGCGGCGGCTGCTCGGGTATTGGGTGCTCCGCGACCGTGACCGTCTCCCCGGCGGCGATCCGGTGGTTCTTCGCGACGGACCGGCCGTCCACCAGCACCGCGCCCGCCTCGATCAGGCGCTGGGCGGCAGAGCGCGAGGCGGCGCCGCGGCCGGCCAGAAAGGAATCCAAGCGGAGACCCGCCTCCTCGTCCGCTACGCGGAGCGCTTCCGTCTCTCCCTCCCCTCCACCACGTAAAGCAGCGCCAGCACCCCGATAACGATGCAGCTGTCGGCCACGTTGAAGGCGGGCCAGGCGACCGGATCGATGAAGTCGATCACCGCCCCGTCGCGCGCCCGGTCGGCGAGGTTGCCGAGCGCGCCGCCGAGCAGCAGCCCGACCGGCAGCCAGAGCCAGGGCCGCTCCCGGTGGACCGCGAAATAGCCCACCAGCAGCGTCAGCGACAGCCCGATCAGGACCGCCACGACCGCGCCGCCCCCCTCGAACGCCCCGAACGCGACGCCAGTATTGCGCGCGTTGGTCAGGTCGAGCCCGAAGAACACGTCCACCTGCTCGCCCCGGTCGATCCGGGTGACCGCCAGCTGCTTGGTGGCCTGGTCCAGGGCGACCACGAGGCCTGCGGTGGCAAGCGCCGCGGCGGGGCCGGAGGTCCTCACCCGCTCCTGATCAGATCCGTGACGATCGTGCTCACGATGATGAGGACGAACGTCGCGACGATCGGGCTGAGGTCGAGCGCCCCGGGGCCGAGTCGCACCGGCGGAAGGATGCGCCGGAACAGGTTCAGGTACGGGTTGGTGACGTCGGTGACGAACTTCAGGAAGCCGGCCAGGAAGCGGTTGTAGGGGATGCGCGGGATCCAGCTCATGATGATCCGGACGAAGATCAGGACCAGGTAGACGAGCGTCAGCGTCTCGACGTAGTCGGCGACGTCGTTGCGGGTGATGGCGAACCAGAGGTTCACCGGCGGGTCCCCTCCACCACAGCGTCCACGGCGGCCCGGCACAGCTCCCGGACACCGTTGTCCTCGAGCTTGATGAGGCCGCGTTCGGTGGCGCCGCCGGGCGTGGCCACGCGGGCGCGGAGAGCCTTCCCGTCCCAGCCGTTCTCGGCCAGATAGGCCGCAGAGCCACCCATCGTCTCCACGACCATGCGCATCGCGTCGTCGCGCGCGAGCCCGTGCTCGACGCCGGCGTCGGCGAACGACTCGGCGACGAGTGCCATGAAGGCCGGGCCGCAGCTCATGAGCGCCATGGCCGGCTCGATCATGGGCTCGTCGTCCAGCCGTAGCACGGTCCCGGCCCTGCCGAAGAGCTCGAGGATCTCGTTCTCGGGTCCCTGCGCCGCGAGCGTGCCCGGCACGTAGCACAGCACTCCCTTGCGCACCTCCGCCGGGATGTTCGGGATGAAGCGGTAGACGGGGGTGTCGGGGTAGGCGCTCTCGACCTGCCCGGTCGTGGTGGCGGCGAGGATCGACACGACGATCCGGGGCTGAATCCCCGCGGCCACCTCCTCGAGCTGCTGCGGCTTGTGGCAGAGGACCACGACGTCGGCCTGTTCCGCGAGCTGGGCCGCAGAAACGGCTTCACCGCCGAGCTCGGCGGCCAGCGCCTCCGCCTTTGGCGCGTCGATGTCATGCACGAGCGCGGGCTCCCCGATGCCGCGCGCGAGCGCGGACGCCATGTTCCCTGCCCCTATCAGCCCCACCTTCATCGAGCCCGAAGCCTATCCCTGAGTGCGAAAACCGAGCCTGCCAAGGAAGCAGGGCCGAAGCTTTGGTGGGCCAAAGCGAGGCCCGATGACGCCGGCAGGCGGAGGTTTGCAGCCCTCAGGACTGGTTAAAGAAGCCCTTTTCGATGAGCCGCGCGCGCTCCTCCGCGGACACCTCGACGTTGCGAGGCGTCAGCAGGAAGACCTTGTCGGCGATCCGCTGCATTCCGCCGTCAAGCGCATACGTCAGGCCCGACGCGAAGTCGATCAGGCGTTTCGACAGGTCGGTGTCGCTGCCCTGGAGGTTCAGGATCACGGGGATCGAGTCCTTGAACTGGTCCGCGATCTGCTGGGCGTCGTTGAAGTTCTTCGGGATCACCAGGTGCACCTGGATGTCCCCGGCCGCGGTGCTGCGGCCGTTCCCGCCCACCGACTTCAGGACGCGTGTGTCGCGGCCGGCGCCGCGCGGCTCGTCGGCGAAGATGTCGTCGATCTCGTCGCGGCGGCGGCGCTGCAGGCGCCGAACGTTGGGCCGCTCCCGGTACCGGTCCTCGAGCTCGGCCTCGGGCTCCGGCTCGCGGACGGGCTCGTAGCGCGGATCCTCCTCCTCGGCCAGGCCGAAGTAGACCAGCGTCCGATGCCATGTATCGCGAAGCGCCATACTGACCTGCTTTTCGGGGGTAAGGGGGAAACTCCTTGTCACAGTGTAGGACCGTGGAATCCACTTCGTTCGAGCTCGAGCACGACGGGGTCACGCTGCGGGGGGAGCAGGCGGGCGACGGGCCCCCGATCGTGCTCCTGCACGGGCTTTCGGCCACGCGCCGCAACGTCGTGCAGGGCTCGCGCCATCTGATCAAGCGCGGGTACCGCCTGATCGCCTACGACGCCCGTGGGCACGGCGCCTCCTCCCCCGGCGGGAGCTACGAGTATGCCGACCTCGTCGGGGACCTCGAAGCCGTCCTAGCGCACCTTGGCATCGAGCGCACCGCCCTCGTGGGGAGCTCGATGGGCGCCGCCACCGCCATGGCCTTCACGCTCCAGCACCCGGAGCGCGTCACGGCCCTGGTGCAGATCACGCCGGCCTACACCGGCTACGCCCGCACCGGCGACGTCGACGGGGACTCCTGGGAGCGGATGGCGGCCGAGCTGGAGCGCGGCGGCGTCGAAGCGTTCGTGGAGGTGGCTCAGCCCGAGGGCCTTCCCGAGCGCTGGCGCGAGATCGCCCGTGAGGCGACCCGCCAGCGCATGGAGCGCCATGGGGACCCGACGGCCGTGGCGGACGCCCTGCGTCAGGTCCCGCGCTCGGTCGCGTGGAAGGGGCTCGACGCGCTCAGCGACCTCGACGTGCCCGTCCTGATCGTGGGCTCACGGGACGAGGCCGACAGCCTGCATCCGCTCGGCGTGTCCGAGGAATACGATCGCAAGCTGCCGAGAAGCGAACTCGTGGTCGAGGACAAGGGGAAATCGCCGCTCGCCTGGCAGGGCGCCCGCCTATCGGGTGTGATCGGGGACTTCCTCGAGCGGCATGGCTATGCGTAGGTTCGGGATCCTGCTGGTCGTGCTTTCCCTGGCGGGCTGCGGCGGCGATGAGCAGGACCAGGTCGAGGGCACCGGCTACGTCTACGCCGTGCCAGACGGCTGGGAGGAGGAGGACGGCGGCGATCTGGACGTGGGCCCATTTCGGCCGGACTCGCTCGTGGTCGGCGAAACGGAGGACGACTTCGCCACCAACGTGAACGTCATCCGCGAGGACGTGCCTTCCGGGTTTACGGCGGCGCAGTACGCGGAGGTCAACCTCGCCGGCCTCCGCGACCCGGCCGCCGCGGGTTTCCCGCCGAAGGTGGCAGAGATGCTCGAGAGCGTGAACCCGAGCGGGATTACGGAGCCGCGCGACATCGAGCTTGACGGCGAGGAAGCGGTCGAGTGGGAGTACAGGAGCACGCAGCGCGGACGCAACCTCCGGGTGCGGCAGGTGGCGGGCGTGATGGGCGGCGCCGGCTACACCGTGACGCTGACCGCGCTGAGGGACGGCTTCGAGGACGGCAGCGAAGCCCTCGACGAGGTCGTCGAGACATGGAGCTGGGAGTAGCGGTCAGCCGTAGAGGACGCTCCCGAGGCGAACGATCGTGGCGCCCTCCTGCACCGCCACCTCGTAGTCCTGCGACGTGCCCATCGACAGCCGGGCGAGGCCGTGCTCGGCGGCAAGCTCGGCCAGGCGGGCGAAGTGGCGCCGGCTGTCCTCCGAGTCCTCAACGAAGGGCGGCATCGTCATTAGGCCGGTGACGGGGCAGGGGCAGCGCTCGATGTAGGAGCGGATCTCGGAGGGATCCACGCCCTCCTTCGAGTCCTCCCCCGCAACGTTGACCTGGACCAGCACCTCTCGCGCGGGGTTCTGCTCCAGCCGGCGGAGGGCCGACTCCGACGCGATCGAGTGGATCAAGCGCACGTTCGGCGCGATGTCTTTCAGCTTGCGGCTCTGCAGCGCACCGATGAAGTCCCAGGTGAACAGGTCGCCGTGCTCCCGCTGCTTGGCCAGCAGGTCCTGCGCCCGGTTCTCCCCCACCAGCTCGATGCCGGCCTCCGCCAGCGCGGGCAGGTCGGCCGCCTCGACGTACTTGGTGGCGGCCAGCACCTCCACGTCCGGGCCGATCCGCTCCCGCACCCGCTCCAGGTTGCGGCGGACGGTCTCAGCGTCCATCGAGCACGACCATGCCCGCCTGGCGGCCGGTGATGCCGTCGTCGCGGCGGTGCGAGAAGTAGAGGTCGGGGTGGCAGCTGGTGCAGAGGTCGAGATGCTCGATGTCGGTGACGCCCGCGGCCGCGAGCCGGGCCTCGATCACGCGGCGCAGGTCGAGCATGCGCCCGTGCGCGGCTCCCCGGACGTCCTCGAACTCGGCCAGCACCTCGGGGCCGACCTCGTAGCAGCATCCGCCGATGCCCGGACCTACGGCGGCGGCCGGAGGCCGCTCGAAGCGCTCGACCGCCTTCTCGACGATGCCCCCCGCCAGCGGGCGCCAGCCGCAGTGGAGCATGGCCGCCCGATGGCCGTCCGACAGGGCGACCGGAAAGCAGTCGGCCACGAGGACGAGCAGCGCCAGTGCGCGCTCGGTCGTGACATGGCCGTCAACGCGGGGAAGCTGCTTGCCCCCCGGCTCGGCGTAGACGTTCTGGGGATCGGGACCCTCCCAGTCCCGGAGCTCGCTGCCGTGGACCTGCCAACCCATGACGACGCGCTCGGGGTGGACCCGGGTTCCCTGCGCCAGGCGACGCCGGTTCTCGGCCACGTTCTGCGGGTTGTCGTCCGTGAGGATTCCGAGGTTGAGCGAGCGGTAGGGGCCCGTGCTGACGCCGCCGCTGCGGGTCGAGAAGATCGCTCGGGCCCCCGGGAGCGGGATGTGGTTGAAGAGCCCGCTCATCGCCGCTCTTCTTCCGCCTCGCGAGCGAGCGAGAGCGCGGTCTCGAGCTCCTCGTCGCGTCCGTCGACCAGGCCGTCCAGCTTCCGCCTCATGGTCTCCTCGAGCGCCTGCCCGATCGCGGGGCCCTCCGGCACGCCGGCCTCGAGCAGGTCGTGGCCACCGATCTCGAGCCCGACGCGGCTCAGCTGGGTGGCCCAGCGAAGCACGGGCTCCGCGGGCGCGCCCAGCGCCAGCGCGAGCGCCAACGCCTCCGGCGGCTCCCTCGCCAGCAGCGCGCGGAGCTCCGACGGAGTGTGCTCGCGCTCGCGAAGCGCCGTGCACAGCCGCGGCGCCACGCGGGCGGCCCTGGCGACCGCGTCGCGGTCGCGCGCCTCCAGCGGCAGCGCCGCCACCCACAGGTCGAGCTCCTGCGGATCCCCGACGACCATCGCCGCGAGCTCGGCGGTCACCCGGTTGGCGCCGATCGTGACCGCGCCGAGCGCGGCGGAGGCCACCTCCTCCGGGTCCGGGTCCAGGGCCGGATGCAGCGCCGTGGTGATCTCGAGCGCCTTCAGCCGCGCCACCGCCGACGCGGCCTCCGTCTCCTCCAGGATCTTGACGAGCTCCCTGCCGGTGCGGTCGGCGGAGACCGTGGCCAGCGCCTCCGAGCCCACGGCCTCGCGGGCGAGCACCTCGGTGTCCGGGTCGAAGCCGAAGCCGAGGCGGGCCTCGAACCTCACCCCGCGCAGGAGCCGGGTCGGGTCGTCCTTGAAGCTCTGGTCGTGGAGCACGCGCAGCAGGCGGGCGTCGAGGTCGGGGAGCCCGCCGTGCGGATCGTAGAGGTGGCCCAGATCGTCGCCCTTCAGCCCGATGGCCATCGCGTTGACGGCAAAGTCGCGCCGCCGTAGGTCCTCCACGAGCGGCGCCTCCTCCACGCGCGGCAGGGCGCCCGGCTCGTCGTAGGTTTCCCGTCGGGTGCTCGCCATGTCGTACTCGAAGCCTTCTACCTCGACCACGGCCGTGCCGAAGCGCTCGAACTCGCGCGCCGCGCCGGAAAGCCGTTCCGCGAGTGCACGGGCGACGGAGCGGGCGTCTCCCTCGATGGCCAGGTCGAGATGGTTCGCCGGCGGGCGCTCGAGCAGCAGGTCGCGCACCGATCCGCCTACGAGGTAGGCAGGCGGAAGCCCCTCGAGCGCGGGCAGCAGCCGCTCCATGCCGGGCAGACGCCGTACGCGCTCGCGAAGGTCCGCGGTGCTCACAGCCGCACCGCGATCCCGGCGGCGCGCATCCGCTCCTTCGCCTCGCGCACCGTGTAGTGGCCGTAGTGGAAGATCGAGGCGCAGAGCACGGCGTCGGCGCCACCCTCCGCGATCGCCTCGACCAGGTGGTCGAGCTTCCCCGCCCCCCCGCTCGCGATCACCGGCACGTCCACGGCGTCCGCCACCGCGCGCGTCAGCTCGAGCTCGTAGCCGTCCTCGGTGCCGTCGCGGTCCATGCTCGTCAGCAGGATCTCGCCCGCTCCGCGCTCGACACCCTCGCGCGCCCATTCGACCGCGTCGCGCCCCACCGGCCGGCGGCCCCCCTCGACGTAGACGCCGTAGTGCGCGAGGGGGCGGGCTCGGCCCGCACCGGAGCGATCCGTATCCGGCGCGAGGGGGCGGGCTCGGCCCGCACCGGAGCGATCCGTATCCGGCGCGAGGGGGCGGGCTCGGCCCGCACCGGAGCGATCCGTATCCGGGGCCCCCTCGCGGCGCGCGTCGATCGCCAGCACCACGCACTGGGCGCCGAACACCTCGGCCATCTCGCCGAGCAGTTCGGGGCGCGCGACCGCGGCTGAGTTCACCGACACCTTGTCGGCCCCCGCGTCCAGCACCGCCTGGGCGTCCCGCGCCGAGCGCACGCCGCCGCCGATCGTGAACGGGATGAACACGTCGTCCGCGCAGCGCCGCGCCAGCTCGGCCACGGTCTCGCGCCGCTCGTGCGACGCGGTGATGTCGAGGAAGACGATCTCGTCCGCCCCCTCGTCCTGGTAGCGCACGGCCAGCTCCACCGGGTCGCCCGCATCGCGCAGATCCACGAACTCCACGCCCTTGACCACGCGGCCCTTGTCCACGTCGAGGCATGGGATGACGCGCCGCAGCAGCATCAGTCGAGAGCGGCCTGGCCGTCGCGCACCGTGAAGCGCCCCTCGTACAGCGCCTTGCCGGAGATCACGCCCGCCAGGTTGACGAGCCGGAGGTCCCGCAGTGCCTCCAGGTCCTCCAGCGCCCCGATCCCGCCCGAGTAGAGGAACCGCCCGCGCACCGCCTCCGACACCCTCCTGACCTCGTCCAGGTCCGGCCCCTCGAGCATCCCGTCGCGATCCACATTCGTGTACACGAAGCGCGTAGCGCCCTGCTGCTGCAGGCGCCGGATCGCCTCATCGCCCCGCGCCTGCGTCTCCCGCGTCCAGCCGGCCACGGACACGTACCCGCCGCGCACGTCCACGCCGACGAGGACGCGCGACGTGAATGCCAAGAGCGCCTCGTCGAGCAGCTCCGGATCGGTGAACGCGGCCGTGCCGAGCACCACCCGGGCCGCGCCGGCCGCGAACGCACGCCTGATCGAGGCGATCGAGCGCAGCCCGCCGCCCAGCTCCACCGGCACGTCGAGCTCGCCCGCAATCCTCTCCACGTGGGCCAGGTTGACCGGCTCGCCCTCGCGCGCCCCGTCCAGGTCGACCACGTGCAGAAAGCGCGCGCCCGCGTCCACGAACGAGCGCGCGGCCTCGAACGGGTCGTGGGCGTAGACGGTCTCGTCGCCGAAGTCGCCCTGGCGCAGGCGCACGGCGCGGCCGTCGCGGATGTCCACCGCCGGCAGGAGGATCATGAAAGGCGCAGGAAGTTCCGCAGCAGGCGCAGGCCGTCGGGACCGGATTTCTCCGGATGCGATTGCAACCCGTAAACGGGTGGCCGCTCGACGACGCTCACGAACTCACCGCCGTAGTCGGCGGTGCCGAGCACGTCCTCCTCACGGGCTTTCGGCGCATAGGAGTTCGCGTGGTAGAAGGCACAGGGATCCGGTAGCCCGTCGTTCAGCCTGCTCCGCCTCCGCCATGCGACAGGGTTCCACCCGATCTGCGGCACACGCGGAGCCGTCAACCGGACGACCCGGCCCGCCAATAAGCCGATCCCCTCCGCCCCGCCGTGCTCCTCGGTGGACTCGAACAGCAACTGCATCCCCATGCACAGCCCCAGAGTCGGCACGCCCGCCTCGACCCGTTCGCGCAGCAGCTCGTCGAGGCCCAGACGGCGCACCTGCTCCATCGCCTTCGGCATGGCCCCGACCCCGGGAAGCACGATCGCGCTCGCTTGGCGGGTGCGGGCGTGGTCGTGGGTCAGCGCGGGCTCCGCCCCCACGTGCTCGAGCGCCTTGGCCACCGAGCGCAGATTCCCCATCCCGTAGTCGAGGATCGCGATCACAGGAGGCCCTTGGTGGAGGGCACGCCCTGCACCCGCGGGTCCTCGGACACCGCCCCCCGGAGCGCCCGCGCGAATGCCTTGAACGAGGCCTCGACCATGTGGTGGGCGTTGGCGCCGGCATCCACGTTCACGTGCAGCGTCAGCTTCGCCGCGTTCGCCACGGCTCGGAGGAACTCCTCGGCGAGGTCGGTGTCGAAATCCGCCACCCGCTCGGCCGGGAACGACCCCTCGAAGGCGGTGAACGGGCGCCCGGACACGTCGATGGCACACGAGGCGCGGGCCTCGTCCATCGGCACGACCGCGTGGCCGAAGCGGCGGATGCCGGAGCGGTCGCCGAGCGCCTCGTCGAGCGCCTGGCCGAGCGCCAATCCGGTGTCCTCCACGGTGTGGTGCGGACCGGTCTCGAGGTCGCCCTGGACCCGGACGTCCAGGTCGAGGCCGCCGTGGCGCGCCACTGCGTCGAGCAGGTGGTCGAAGAAGCCGACCCCGGTGTCACGCTCGCCGGCGCCGGTCCCGTCCAGGGCGAGGGAGAGCGAGACGTCGGTCTCGCCGGTGACTCGGTGAATGTGGGCGGTGCGGCTCACGCGCGGCGCTCCATCGACTCGGCGTGCACGGGGAAGCCCTCGGCCCGGGCCAGGGCGGCGCCGGCGGGCGCGAGGCGGGCGGGCGCCTCGCCGGGCAAGGATACGCGAGCCATGCGGCGCCGGAACGTGGCCACCGACAGCGCCGACTGGAACCGAGCCGCGCCGCCGGTGGGGAGCACGTGGTTGGAGCCGGCGACGTAGTCCCCGAAGGCGGTGCCGGCCCCGGATCCCACGAACAGGCAGCCCGCGCGGGTCACGCGCTCCGCCAGCGCCTCGGCCTCCTCACCCACCAGCTGGAGGTGCTCCGGGGCGATCTCCTCAACGGCCTGCAGACCGGCTAGAGCGCTGTCGACCTCGATCACCTGCAGCTCGGGCACCCGGTTCGCCACGGCGTGGATCAGCGCGGGCTCCGGCGACAGCAGCCACAGCGGGCTGTCGAGACCGTGCTCCGCCTGCGCCAGGAGGTCGAGCGCGATGAGCTCGGGGTCCGCGCCGGCGGTGGCAAGGACGGCGAGCTCGCTCGGGCCCGCGAGGCCGTCGATGCCCACCTGTCCGACAAGCTGGCGCTTCGCCTCGGTCACCCATGGATTCCCAGGCCCGACGATCACGTCGACGGCCTGGACGGACTCGGTGCCGTACCCAAGGGCGGCGATCGCCTGCGCGCCCCCCATCCGGTAGACCTCGGAGACCTCGCACAGCACGCACGCGGCGAGGATCACGGGGTGCGCGCGCCCTCCCGGACCGGGTGGCGCGCACACGGCGATCTGCTTGACCCCGGCGACGCGCGCGGTGACCGCACCCATGACGACGGTGGAGGGATACGGCGCCCGTCCACCGGGCACGTAGACGCCGGCGCGCCGCACCGGTACCTCCGCCACCTCCACTCGCTGCCCTTCCGGCAGGTCCACCGCGACCGGCTCGTGCAGCTGTGCCTGCGCCACGGCCTGCACGTTGGCGATCGCCGTGCGGAGGCCGTTCAGGACGTCTCGCTCGAGAATCCCGACTGAGCCCTCGAGCTCGCGAGGATCGACTCGGAGCTCCTCCGGTCCGAGCTCGGCGTGGTCGAAGCGCTCCGTGAGGCGGATGACCGCCGCGTCGCCGCCGGCGCGCACCTCGTCGAGGATTTCGCGCACGGCTCGCTCGAGCTCGTGCTGCCGTTCGGGCCGGCGACCGCTCACGAGCGGATCCTCTCCACGATCCGGTCGATCTGCTCGGCCTTCAGCTTGTGCGCCACCGGGTTGGCGATCAGCCGGGCCGTACAGACGCCGATCTCCTCCACCACGCGCAGCCCGTTCTCCTCGAGCGTGCGCCCGGTGGCAGTGAGGTCGACGATTCCGTCTACGAGGCCCGTGAGCGGCGCCAGCTCGACCGAGCCCTTCACCTCCACGATCTCGGCCTGGCGGCCGGTGTCGGCGAAGTGCCGGGCGGCCACGCGCGGGTACTTGGTCGCGATCCGCACCCGGCCGAGCCGCCGCAGCGCGGAGCCGATCGGGTCGCCGTCGCGCGCCGCCACCACCATGCGGCAGCGTCCGTAGCCGAGGTCCACGAGCTCGTACACGTTGCGGTGCGACTGCTCCATGAGGACGTCCTTGCCCGTGACGCCGATGTCGGCGGAGCCGTGCTCGACATACGTGGGCACGTCTGAGGGCCGCATGGTCACGATGCCGGCCTCGGCGAACAGCAGCTTGCGGTCGTTCGTGCGCACCTCGGCCGTGTCCAGGCCGAGCGTGTCGAGCAGGTCGAGGGTGCCGCCGAACAGCGCGCCGCGCGGCACCGCGATCGTGAGATCGCTCACCGGAGCGCCTCCTCGGCGGCCTGCGCGAGGTGCACGCGCTGGAGGTCGAGTGCGACCCCGCACGCGGGCAGCGCGCGGCCGAAGCGTCCGAGCAGGTCGTCGTAGCGCCCCCCACCCCCCAACGCGAAACCGACCGCGGGGTCGTACACCTCGAACACCGCGCCCGTGTAGTAGCCCAGCTCGCGCACGAGCCCGAGGTCGAAGATCACCCGATCCGCCACGCCGCGCGTCTCCAACATCCCGTGCAGAGCCCGCAGGCCCTCGGCGTGCTCGAGCACCTCCGCCCCCCCGCGCACCTCCGGGAGGCCCACGAGCAGCTCGCGCTCGGGGAGGTCCTCAACCAGGCGGTCCAGCCCGACGAGATCGCGCCTCGACAGGCATTCGAGCAGCGGCATGTGCCGGTCCTCGGGCACGTCGAGGTCGCGGAGCAGCGTGCGGTACAACGAACCGTCCCCGATGCCGATCCGGTGCCGCCGGAGGCCGACCGCGTCGAGCGCCTCGATGGTCAGCGCCACCACCTCGGCATCGCCCTCCGGCCCGGAGGCCCCGATCAGCTCCAGACCCCCCTGAAGGAACTCGCGCGGCTCCCCCACGCCCCGCTCGACGGCGCGCCAGGCATGAGCGAAGTAGCAGAACCGGAGCGGGGGCTCGGAGTGCGCATACCGGGTCCCGACCACCCGCGCGATCGGAATCGTCATGTCCGACCGCAGCGCCAGCACCTCTCCCTGCTCGTCGAACGTCCGGTAGCGGGCGCCGGCCGCGTGCTCCTCGCCCCGCCGCAGCACCTCCTCGTACTCGAGCGCGGGCGTGTGCACCTCGCCGTAGCCGGCCTCTTCGAAAACGGCCCGCATGCGGGTCGAGATCGCGCGCAGCTCGCGCATCTCGTCGGGCAGCACGTCGCGGGTGCCGGGCGGGATGCGGTGGTTCACCGGCCCTCCAGGGGGCTAGTGGTCGCCTCCGCAAATACGCTCGCGTTCGGCGGCTGCGAACCTTCGCCTGGCCGCACCCGCGATGCTCGCCAATGCGCTGCATTGGCTGCGCTCGCGTGCACGCCCATGCTCGGTTCTCGCTCGCCGAGCCACGACCGTATTTCCGTCGGAGACCACTTAGGCGGGAACCCGCTCAGCCGCCACGCGCTCGATTCGCGCACCCAGCGAGCGCAGCCGGTCGTCGATCCGCTCGTAGCCTCGGTCGATCTCGCGGATGTTCGCGATCTCGGAGGTGCCGTCCGCGCACAGCGCGGCGATGAGCAGGGCCATGCCCGCGCGGATGTCCGGGCTCGAGAGGCGCTCGCCGTGAAGCCGGCTCGGGCCGCTGACGACCGCGCGGTGCGGGTCGCAGACGATCACCCGAGCGCCCATGGAGACGAGCTTGTCGACGAAGAACAGGCGGTTCTCGAACATCTTCTCGTGGATCAGCACCAGTCCCTCGGCCTGGGTGGCGAGCGCCAGCGCGATGCTGGTCAGGTCAGCCGGGAAGGCGGGCCAGGGGCCGTCCTCGATCTTCGAGATGGCGTCGCCCACATCGGACCTGATTCGCAGCTCCTGGCCGGCCGGGACGACCACGTCGCTGCCGTCGTACTCGATGCGGCAGCCGAGCCGCTCGAAGGCGAGCCGGGTCATGCGCAGGTCCTCGCGTACACAGTCGCGGATGCGCAACTCACCCCCGGTGCAGGCGGCCAGGGCGATGAACGACCCGATCTCGATGTGGTCGGGGCCGATCGCATAGTCGGCGCCGTGCAGCTCCTCCTGGCCATGGATGATCATCAGGTTCGAGCCGATGCCCTCGATACGCGCGCCCATCTGCATCAACAGGCGGGCCAGGTCCTGCACGTGGGGCTCGGAAGCGGCGTTGTGGATGACCGTCGAGCCCGGCGTCAGCGCCGCCGCCATCAGGGCGTTCTCGGTCGCCATCACCGAGGGCTCGTCCATGAAGAAGTCGCAGGCGTGCAGGCCGTCGTCCGCACGCAGCTCGTAGGTGCGGCCGGTGCGGACGTCCGCTCCCAGGGCACGGAACGCGTCCAGGTGGGGATCGAGCCGCCGCCGCCCGATCACGTCGCCGCCGGGCGGCGGCATGTCGGCCGCGCCGAAGCGGGCCAGCAGCGGGCCGGCAAGCAAGAACGAGGCGCGGATTCGCTCGGCCCAGTCGGGGTCGACGGCGGTGTGGGTGATCTCGTCGCACTGCACGGCGATCACGTTCTCGTCGCGCCATTCGGCCTTCGCGCCGAGCCGCACGAGCAGCTCGACCATGGCCTGAACGTCCCGGATCCGCGCGGTGTTCCGGAGCACGACCTCCTCGCTCGTCAGCAGCGTGGCCGCGAGCGCGGGCAGGGCAGCGTTCTTGTTGCCGGCGGGTACCACCGTCCCCGAGAGGGGGGTCCCGCCCTCGATGATGAACTTCTCCATGCGCGAAGTCGCAAGCGTAACGGAGCTCATCTGATTGCAGGTTCGGGTCGCCGTCTGGATAACCTGCCGCGCATGTCGCCCACCCGCGAAGAGGCCTGGGAGCTGGTGGAGGAATGGGTCCAGAGCGACTCGCTCCGAAAGCACCTGCTGGGCGTGGAGACCGGGATGCGCGCGTACGCCAGCAAGTGGGGCGAGGACGAGGAGCTGTACGCGGTGACCGGTCTGCTCCACGACCTCGACTACGAGCGGTACCCGGACCTCGAGACCGGCCACCCCCGCAAGGCGCTCGAGCTGTTCGAGGAGCGGGGCTACCCGCAGGAGCTGATCGACGCCGTGGCCGGGCACGCCACGTTCCTCGGGGTGCCGCGGGAGAGCCGCATGGCCAAGACGCTCTACGCGGTCGACGAGCTGTCCGGCTTCATTGCGGCCTGCGCCCTGGTGCGGCCCACCGGGATCGAGGGCATGGCCCCGAAGTCGGTCAAGAAGAAGCTGAAGCAGCCGAGCTTCGCGGCCGGCGTCAATCGCGACGAGGTGCGTGACGGCGCCGGGGAGCTCGGCGTGGACTTCGACGAGCACGTGGCGTTCCTCATCGCGGCGATGGAGGAGCGCGGAGCCGAGCTCGGGCTGCGGGCGGCCTCGTGACCTGAGGCGGAAGTTCGGCGTCAGCTTCTCGAGCGGCTGGGCGTGGCTGGCGACGCACACGGGATGAGTCGATGCCGAAGCATCGGCGATTCCCGTGGGTGGTGCCAGGCGCGTCCCAGACGCCGGGAAGGTGCGCGCGAACTGACGACTCAGGTCACTAGCAGCCTCCCGCCGCCTGATCGACCGAACTTCCGTCCTCCGCGATGAAGCGGGAGCTCCAGCCGTCGGACGCGAGCGTCAGCTCGAGCACGCCGAAGACGTCGGCGTGCAGAATCTCACTCGTGGCGAGCTGCGGCCCAGGCATGTGCAGGCTGCGCCCACCGGTGCCCACGACGAACTGTGTGACGCCATTTGGATCGGGCACCCCGTCCGGATCGGCCGTCCCTCCCGGAGCCAGCGGCTCGAAGCGCTCGTAGTTGTGGGAGTGACCCGTGAGGATCAGGTCCGCGTCGTGATCGTAGAGCGCGTCGTAGAGCGGTTCGGTCTCCGGGTGCGGCTGGTTTTGACCGCTGAAGCCCGAGCTGAAGCGGGGGTGGTGCCAGTAGGCGAGGACACAGGAAGCGGCCGGAAGCGTGGCGAGCTCCGCGCGCAGCCACTGCTCTTGGCCGCTGCCGACCATGCAGGACACCGGCCAGCAGTCGTCGGGGAGCTCTGGGCGGACTCGTGTGTAGTTGATCGCCCCGGAGTTCAGGACGAACATCGTCCAATCCCCGAGCGACCAGCGGTAGTAGCCCTTGCTCGGGTCGCCCGCGGTGGCCCCGAAGTAGCCGAAGTAGCCGGGGGCCGCGTCGCGCTCCGGGTCGCCCTCGTACTCGTGGTTCCCTGGGGCCGGGTGGGTGATCGCCTTGAAGCGCCCCCAGGTGGGGTCGTAGGCGAGCGTGAAGTTCTCGGGCTCCCCGCCCTCGTACTGGAGGTCCCCGAGTGCCGCCACGGCGTCGGGCGCGAGGCTCTCGACGAGGCTCGCCGTGTGAGCGTCGCGACAAATGCTTGGAGTCTCGGGAAGATTGGGCCGGCAGGAGATGTCGCCCGCGGCGACGAGCGTGGGCACCTCGGGCGCCGGCGGGGCCGGCGCGGCTGCCGGCTGTGCCTGGGCGGGAGCCCGGGCCGGGTCGAGCCCCGGCGGAAGGGGAACGGCCCGGATTCGGAAGCGGCGCCTGACCCGGCGGCCGCGCACGAAGACCCTGATCCGGTACGCGCCGGCGCCGCGGTCGGGCACCCGGAAGGCGAGCCGGAAGCCGCCCCGCGGCCCGGTGCGCGCACGCCGCAGCGTTCGGCCGCCAAGGGACAGCCGGAGCGCCGCACTCCGCGGGAAGCCGTGCCCGGCCACAACCACCCGCACGCCGGGATGGGCCGCGGTCCGCGACAGCTTCAGGCTGGGCCGCGCCGCAGCCGGCGGGGCCGCCAGCAGGAGGGCGCATAGCCCGGCCATCGCGCAGCGCCGCCACATGAGTCAAGCATCGCAGCCGCATACGGACCGTCTCAGCGCCAGCGGCCGCCCGCCTTCGCCCAGTCGGCCATGTGGTCGACCGAGCAGAAGCCGTCCGGAATGCGGTGCTCGCCGCGGTGGCGCACCAGTAGGAGGCGCACCTCACCGAGCGCGGCCCCGCATTGAGCGCAGGCCTCGATCGAGTCGGCCACGCCCTTCGGCTCGTCGATTTCCCCCGGCTCCCAGTGGGCGCCCTGGATCGCCCAGGGCACCACATGCTCGAGCCGGCAGAACGCTGCCTTGCGGGCGCCGGGGACCTCCTGCACGCGCCAGCCGTCCTGGCGCTCGATCGCGCTGCCGCACCAGTTACATTGCTCGGCCATGAGCCTGCGGATTATCGTGCTCGAGGGAGACGAGACGGGCCAGGAGCTGCTCGAGCAGGCCCTGCGGGTGCTCGACCCCGGGGTCACGAAGGTCGAAGTGGAGCGCGAGCACTACGACCTGTCGCTCGAGAACCGCCGCCGCACGAACAACGAGGTGGTGACCGCCGCGGCGAAGGCCATGGCGGAGTCGCGCTTCGGCCTCAAGGCCGCAACGATCACCCCCGAGGGCGCCGACGACGTGGGCAGCCCCAACCGCATCCTGCGCGAGGCGATCGACGGCAAGGTGATTATCCGCACAGGACGGCGCATCCCCGGCGTCACTCCCGTGGCCGGGGTCCACTACCCGATCGCCGTGGTGCGGATGGCCGTGGGCGACGCCTACGGGGCCAAGCAGTGGCGCGAGCAGGAGGACGGGGACGAGATCGCATTCCGCACGGAGCGGATCTCGCGGAGCGTCTGCCGCGCCGTGTCCGAGTACAGCTTCCGGACGGCGCAGCGCATCCACGGGCGCGTGTACGGCGGCCCAAAGTGGACCGTCAGCCCGGTCTACGAGGGCATGCTCAAGGAGGAGATGGACGCGGCGTCGGACCGCTACCCCGAGGTGCCCTACTCCCCCGTGCTGATCGACGCCACCTACGCGGGGCTGATCTCGGGCGCGGCCGACGCGCCGCTCGTGATCCCCGCCCTCAACCGCGACGGGGACTGCCTCTCCGATCTGGTGATGCCGCTGTTCGGCTCGATCGCGGGGGCCGAGTCGGTGCTGCTGGCCTTCGACGAGGACTACGAGCCGCGCGCGGTGATGGCGGAGGCGCCGCACGGCACCGCGCCGGCGCTGAAGGGCAAGGACATCGCCAACCCGATGGCGATGATCCTGGCCGTCGCGGCGCTGCTCCACTACGCCGGGGAGCTCGGCCATGAAGGCGCCGACACGGCGTCGCGCGCGGTCTACGAGTCGGTGCTGGAGGCCACGGCCACGGGCGTCCGGACGCCCGACCTGGGCGGCCACGCGAGCACGTCCGAGTTCACCACCGAGGTGATCGGCAGGGTGCGCACGAAGATCGACATCTGGGCCTCGCTCTAACGCTTTTTCTTGATCTCGTCCCAGCCGGGGACCTCGGTCGTGCCGCGCATGCTGCGGCCGAGCGGAAGCCCCGCCTCGGTGCGGATCGGGTCCATCAGGTGCTTGCGCCTGCGCATCACGTAGTAGCGGCGCTGGACGAACAGGGTGAGCACTCCCGACGCCACAATCCCGGCCAGGTTGATGGCCAGCTGCAGCGCGGCGCCGCCGGCATCGCCCCACTCGCCGTAGGCCGCGGCCACCCCGACGTTCGAGGCGGCAGGGATCGTGGTCACCGAGACGAGGACGCCCACGAGCGCGCCCGACTTTGCCGAGGTGAGCGACAGCACGCCCGCCGAGCCTGCCACGAAGGCCACGAAGAAGCTGAGGAAGTCGGGGTCCGAGATGAACTCCGTGAAGGGGTGCTGGGCAGCCGTGAAGCTCTCCGGGAAGACGTCGACGCCGATGAATACGAGCGTCGTGATCAGCGCGATGACGATCCCGGCCGGGAAGCCGACCGCCAGCGCTAGCAGGGAGCGGCGCGCCAGCGGCGCCTGCTTGTTCACGAGCGCGACGCTGACCGCTGCGAGCGGGCCGAACTCCGGACCCACCACCATCGCGCCGACGATCAGGGTCGGCTGGTCGAGGATGATCCCGACCGCTGCGATCTGCATCGCGGCGATCATGAACAGGACGAAGCTGAACGAGAGCTCGGTCTGCTCGGAGGTGCGCGCCTCGACCTCCTCCCAGATGACGGCGTCGGACGGCAGGCCGGGCGCCGCCTTCTCCGCGGCCGTGGCGGCGTCCGAGATCGCGACGTCGATTTGCTCGATGGCAATCGAGCCCAGCCTGGGGATGTCCAGCTCCTTCAGGTCGCTGAGGATCACGCTGGCGTCCTCGCGGGCGACGTCGCAGAGGATCACGTCGCCCTTGGGCTTCCTGGAGGCGGCGTGGAGGTGCACCACGTTGATCACCGCGGGCGAGGCGCAGAGCAGGTCGAGGACCTTGTGTGCGGGCTCCTCGGGGGCGACGATCCTGAGATGGATCATGCCGGCACGGCGAAGCGCCGAAGCCCGCCGCGGACGTCGGCCGGGATCTCCCGCTTCTCGAAGCTGTCCGGGTCCACGAACACGTGCCTCAGCTCGCCCTCGGCGAGAAGCGCCCCGTCCTCCACGCGCTCGACCCGGAGGTCGGTCGTCATGGACGTCGTGCCGAGCCGGCTGATGGCCGCGACGACGTCGATCTCGTCGTCAAACCGGGCGGAAACGCGGTAGCGGACGCTCGCCTCCGCGACCACGAGGTCGATGCCGAGCTGGGTGATCTCGCCGTACGGTCCCACGGCCTCGCGCCACAGCTCGGTCAGCAGATGGTCGAAGTACGCGAGGTAGTTCGGGTAGAACACCACGCCCTGGAGGTCGCACTCCGACCACCGGACGCGCAGGCGGTGGCGGAACGGCTCGGCCATCCGGGCCAGCCTACCGCCGTGCTGGGTCATCCAAGCGCGGCGGCCATCCGGCGCAGGGCAGTCGCCCAGCCGGGGTCGTGACCCTCTCGCGCCTCGGTGCTGGCGCGGATGCGCGTCCACTCCCGCGCCTTGCGCAGGTCCATCTCGGCGTCCTCCGTGTAGAGGCCCAGCCAGCGCTCGGCGGTGGCGGCCGCCTCTCCGGGTCGCGGGGGAAGGCCTCCGTCGTGAGAGGGTCGATCAGGGCCCACACGTCGGCGTGGCGGTCGGCGCACGCCCTTGGGGTCGATGACCTTCCAGCCCCCGGCTGCGCGAAGGGATGCCATAGAGCCCCACGCGGCCGTCGCCGCGGCCAGCCGCTCCTCGATGTCCGCGGTGAGAGCGGCCGGATCCGTGTCCGGCCAGTAGCCCTCCCAGTGGCCCTCGAGGCGCTTGCAATGGAAGTTGCAGGAAATCGCAGCTTCCATCCGGGGGCGAGCGTACCTTCCCGAACGCATGTTCCCTCAGCTCAGAGAGCGATTCGGCCCGGCGCTCGACCTCGTCGTCGAGTTTTCGACCCTCGGCGAATACCGCCTCGGCGCCGACGGCGCCGTATGGCCCGCGAGTGCCCTCGCCCCCGCTCCTGAGCGCGAGCCGCAGCTGGGAGGCGCCGGCGACCATCCCCTCGCCGCGCCGGCTGCGGTCCGCCGCATCGTCGCGGGCGGAGCGGCCGGCCACGTGCCGGTCGCGACCCCCGCGGCCAGGCGGCTGGCGCGCTCCCGCGGCCCGGGGGCTCCCACGCGCTCCCGCCGCCCCGGCGCGCCGGCGGTGCAGGAGCAGCTCTGCCTGGCCCTCTGAGGGCCTCTCAGCGCCGCTCCAGCTCTCTCAGCGCCGCTCGAGCTCCTTCCTCAGCCATTCGATCGGCGCCGGGTTCTTGCCCGCGGTGGAGCCGTCCAGCTCCACGAACCGGACGAACAGGTCGCGGTCGGGGATCCGCTCGAGCATGCGCCGAAGTCCCTGCTCGTCGACCCGGCCGGTCCGCTGAAGCTTCCGCCACAGCGCGTAGGGGCGGTCGTGCTGCTCGATCGTCGCCAGCAGCCGCTCGTCGTCCGTATACCGCTCGGCGAAGCGCCGGGCGCGCATCGCGTGGTGGTTCTCGCCCACCTTGGGCAGCCAGTCGCGAACCCGGTACTTCATCGCGTCGTGCACGAGCGCGAGGAACCGCAGCTCGGCCCGCCGTGACCCGGTCTCGCCCCAGCGGTCGACCGTCTGGAGCAGGTCGGCCACGTGCGCCCAACGGATCCCTCGGGGTGGCCGCGTCGCGGCCTCCCCCAGCGCGAGGCCCTCCTGGAGCTCAGGGTCCGCGATCAGCGTGCGCTCCAGCTCGTTCTCGGGCGCGAAGCCCGGAACGAGCTCGTCGACCCGGCTACTCGACCCGCTCGGCAATCCAGCGGTCGCCCTCGCGGGCGAGGATCACGCGCGCCTCCCCGGCGGATCCGACCGCCATGAAGTGCGCCCGGTCCTCGCTGACGCCGGGCCGGTCGTCCACGAGCACGAGATGAAGGTCGTCGTACGTCCAGCCGGGCCGCGACTCGGCTACGGCCGCCCTGGCGACCTCCTCCATGGTGTCGCGATGCCAGCCCTTGTCCACCGCCCGTGCCTGCTCGAGCATCGAGTCGGCGGCCTCCACATGCTCGGCGAAGGTCGCGTCCTGCTGGCGCGAGCGCTTGACCACGGCGATCGCGCCCCCGATGACGAACACGACCACGAGGACCCCGAGCACGATGAGGATGATCCCGAGAGTGGATACGGCGAGCACGGACACGGCGCGCAGTGTAGGGGGCCGGCAGGCAGAAGGCGGTCCGCGCGACGGCAGCGGTCCCGCACGGCGGACGGCGCTCTACGCCGAAGGGCCGCCCCGTGCGGGACGGCCCTTCCAATTCAAATCGGCGGCGACCTACTCTCCCAGGCCCTTGCGAGCCAAGTACCATCGGCGCTGAGGGGCTTAACTGCTCTGTTCGGAATGGGAAGAGGTGTCTCCCCCTCGCTATCACCACCGAAACTGGTGAGACCGGGCGCGCCCAAGCGCAAGCCCCGCCCTCGGCGGACCTTGAAAACCGCACAGCTGGCCGCCCGACGGAGATCAAAAAATCCGTCAAGCCCTCGAACCATTAGTACCGGTCTGCTGAGCGCATCGCTGCACTTACACATCCGGCCTATCACCTGGTGGTCTTCCAGGGGTCTTACTCCCTCAAGGGGATGGGAGAGCTCATCTCGAGGTCGGCTTCCCGCTTAGATGCCTTCAGCGGTTATCCGATCCGCACGTAGCTAACCAGCAGTGCCCTTGGCAGGACAACTGGTACACCAGAGGTGCGTTCATCCCGGTCCTCTCGTACTAGGGACGACTCCTCTCAACTCTCCAACGCCCACGGCAGATAGGGACCGAACTGTCTCACGACGTTCTGAACCCAGCTCGCGTACCGCTTTAATGGGCGAACAGCCCAACCCTTGGGACCGACTTCAGCCCCAGGATGCGACGAGCCGACATCGAGGTGCCAAACCGGGCCGTCGATGTGGACTCTTGGGCCCGATAAGCCTGTTATCCCCGGAGTACCTTTTATCCGTTGAGCGACGGCGCTTCCACTTGCTACCGCCGGATCACTAAAGCCTGCTTTCGCACCTGCTCGACATGTCTGTCTCGCAGTCAAGCTCCCTTGTTGCTTTTGCACTCTACGTACGATTTCCAACCGTACTGAGGGAACCTTTGCGCGCCTCCGTTACATTTTGGGAGGCGACCGCCCCAGTCAAACTACCCGCCTGACACTGTTCACCGCCCGGATTCACGGCGCGGTGTTAGAAGCCCAAGACACCAAGGGTGGTATCTCAAGGGTGGCTCCACAGGGACCGCAGTCCCTGCTTCACAGCCTCCCACCTATCCTGAGCGAGGTGCCTCAGACTCCAATATCAGGTTGTAGTAAAGGTTCACGGGGTCTTTCCGTCTGGCCGCGGGTACTCGGCATCTTCACCGAGACTGCGATTTCACCGAGCCCCTCGTTGAGACAGCGCCCAACTCGTTACGCCATTCGTGCAGGTCGGAACTTCACGTTAATCCTCCGTTACCGGAGGCGCAGACTATCCCTTCACCTCACTTGAGCGCCCTTAGGAGCGTGGAGGCAGGATGCCGGCGCTTGCCGAGGTTCATCTCGTAAGCGATCCGAACTATCTCTGCCATCCCCTCCGATCGCAGATGATCTCCTTGTCCGATCATCTGGCAGGCCGTGGCGAACCCGCGGAAGCTGCGACGCTTCGCGCCGCGCAGCGGATACGCCTCGAAATGCGGAACGATCCGATCCACGAGATCGGTGACCGACCGGGCTTCGTACTTGAAGGTCCGATCGCTTCGCGACTCGCGGATCCAGCCGCATTCGAAGAAGGCCTGTAGGTCCCCCAGCAGCTCGCGATCTCTCTCGTTCAGCGAGAGCGAGAACGACGGACGGGCTTCCAGCCCGACACGAAGTCTCGGACGGATGGCGAACGAGATGCAGAAGCATCCTTCGCCCTCCGCAAGGCCGGTCACGAACCAGGGGTCCAACCGAACGGCCACTCCATAGGCGTCCCAATTCCTTGAGTGAGGGCCGGCGTGTTGCATGCCGCACTGATTCTGGCACTGTGCCAGGACGGCACGCCTCTCCTTTCGGATCAGTCGTTACGGGGTCAAGGGAGCCGCCTGGGCTCCCCGACTTCCCTCGGGATTACCCGCCGCGTCGACGCTGTCGCGCCGGCGCGGGGAGGGCTTCCCCGATATGAGCCGGTTTGCACTGCTCTTCACAGAGCAGGAGGCAAGTTTTACTTACCCGACAAGGAATTTCGCTACCTTAGGCACTGTGTTACACCTCAGCATGAGCTGAGTGGCTGGGTCGTTTCGGTTCCGCCCAGCTCTCCACGTCGCCGTGGAGGTCGGACCATCTCATCGCCCGGACCGCGGGCGTCTGGCGTATGGCCTCTGAGGATTCCGGCCCCCCAACGCGGGCGGGCCGGTCTTTCCTGCTGATTGCCTGCACTGGTCGGATTGTTACCCGCACGTTGCGGGTACCGCCAGATACTCAGGTGTCCCAGCATATAGCCAGATTTTGCAACCGCCCAACTGTTGACGGTTATAGTTACCGCCGCCGTTTACCGGGGCTTAGTTTCAAAGCTTCGCCGCCGAAGCGGCTAACCTCTCCACGTAACCTTCCGGCACCGGGCAGGCGTCAGCCCCTATACGTCGTCTTGCGACTTAGCAGAGACCTGTGTTTTTGGTAAACAGTCGGTTGGGCCAATTAACTGCGGCCCCCTCAGGCTCCGCGAGCGGCGAACCGTCGCTTCACCCTACCGGGGCGCCCCTTCTCCCGAAGTTACGGGGCCATTTTGCCGAGTTCCTTAACGAGGGTTATCTCGATCACCTTAGTATTCTCTACTTGTCCACCTGTGTCGGTTTTGGTACGGGCACGAGCGTCCTGCCTAGAGGATTTTCTCGGAGGCATGGCTTCAGGGACTCGCCGGCCTTCCGGCCAGCTGGCATCGCACCTCACCGTAACGGGCTCCCGGATTTGCCTAGGAGCCCTGGCTACATGCTTACCCCCGCACAACCGTCGGCGGGGTTCCCTTAGCCTTCCTCGTCCCCCCATCGGTCATAACGGACGCGACGTGGTACGGGAATATCAACCCGTTGGCCATCGACTACGCCTTTCGGCCTCGCCTTAGGTCCCGACTGACCCTGAGCCGACGAACGTTGCTCAGGAAACCTTGGACAATCGGTGGAGGGGATTCTCACCCCTCTTTCGTTACTCACGCCGGCATTCTCACTTCTCAAGCCTCCACGGCTGGGTCACCCCGCCGCTTCACAAGCTTGAGAACGCTCTCCTACCGCGCCCGCGATCCCGCAGGATCACGCGCACCCGCAGCTTCGGTGGCTAGCTTGAGCCCCGTTACATTTTCCGCGCCCGAGCACTTGACCAGTGAGCTGTTACGCACTCTTTCAAGGATGGCTGCCTCTAAGCCAACCTCCTGGTTGTCTGAGCAATCGGACATCGTTTTCCACTTAGCTAGCACTTAGGGACCTTAGCTGGCGGTCTGGGCTGTTCCCCTTTTGCCTACGAAGTTTATCCCCCGCAGACTGACTCCCCGGGTACACCTAACGGTCTTCGGAGTTTGCCTGAAGTCGGTAACCTGGTAGGGCCCCTAGTCCAAGCAGTGCTCTACGGCCGCAAGGCATTGCCGGAGGCTATACCTAAATATATTTCGGAGAGAACCAGATATCTCCGGGCTTGATTAGCCTTTCACTCCGACCCACAGGTCATCCGCCCAGTTTTCAACCTAGGTCGGTTCGGCCCTCCACGGGGTCTTACCCCCGCTTCAGCCTGCCCATGGGTAGCTCGCCCGGTTTCGGGTCTACCGCCTCTGACTAAATCGCCCTATTCGGACTCGCTTTCGCTGCGGCTCCGCTCATCGCTTAACCTTGCC
>CAVTES010000009.1:472500-539788 GCA_963733885.1 uncultured Thermoleophilaceae bacterium
TCGCCGGCCGAGGCGGCGCTCCTGGCCGGGATGATCGCCTCGCCTTCGCTGTACGACCCGATCGAGAACCCGCAGGTGGCGGGCGAGCGCCGCAACCTGGTCCTCGCGCGGATGCTCGAGCAGGAGATGATCACCCCGGCCCAGTACGAGGAGGCGCTCCGCACGCCGATCCCGGACGAGGACGAGGTGGACCCGCCCGACGCCGACTCCGACCAGCCCTACTTCACGAGCTGGATGACCGAGCACCTGCTCGACATGTACAGCCCCGGCGTGGTATTCGGCGGCGGGCTGAAGGTGAAGACAACGATCGACCCCGAGCTGCAGGCGGCCGCGGAGAACGCGATCGCCGGGCGCCTCGCGGGAGTCGGGCCGAGCGCGTCCCTCGTCGCGATCGAGAACAAGACCGGCGCGGTCAAGGCGATGGTGGGCGGCACGGACTTCGACGCCCGCCCGTTCAACCTCGCCACGAACGGCCACCGCCAGCCCGGCTCGGCGTTCAAGCCCTTCGTCCTGGTGCGCGCGCTCTCCGATGGGATCGACCCGAACAGCGTCTGGGCCTCGATGCCCAAGGAGCTGCCCTTCCGGGGGAAGAAGGGGCCCGAGCTGTTCAAGGTCTCGAACTACGAGGACTCCTATCTCGGCAGCGCGTCGCTCTGGTCGGCCACTGCCACCTCGGACAACTCGGTGTTCGCCGAACTGGGGATGGAGGTGGGGCCCAAGCGGGTGGCGCGGATGGCGCGCAGGATGGGCATCCGCACCGACCTCTCCACCAACCCCGCCATGCTGCTCGGCGGCCTCGAGGAGGGCGTGACCCCGCTCGAGATGGCCTACGCCTACTCGACGCTGGCCAACGAAGGCACACGGGTGTCCGGGTCGCTCGCCCCGAGCGACAAGGGTCCCGTGGCGATCCGGGAGGTGCATGGGCCGAACGGCGTGACCGTGAACGAGCCGAACGAGACCAGGGTCTTCCCGAAGAAGGTCGGGCAGGTCGCCAAGGACATGCTCTCCCTGGTCGTCACGAGCGGGACCGGAGAAGCGGCCCAGGTGGGCGACGAGATCATCTGGGGCAAGACGGGCACCACGGAGAACTACGGCGACGCCTGGTTCGTTGGCTCAAACGAGCAGCTCACGGTGGCGATCTGGGTGGGATACGCCGACAAGCTCCAGCCCATGGAGTACGAGTACGCGGGGAGCCCGGTGGCGGGCGGCACCTACCCGGCCGCGATCTTCAGCGACTTCATGGCCGCCTGGCTCGAGCTTCGCGACGCGCGCGGCCTCGGCCCGAAGGAGGACGAGGACGAGGGCGAGCTGATACCGACGCCGGAGACCTACAGCGCGCCCCCGGTCGAGGAGGCGGTGCCGGCCGAGCCGGTCGCGCCCGCGAAAGAGGCACCGGTGGAGGAAGCCGCGCCCGCTCCTCCGCCCGAGGAGCCGCTGGAGGCGCCCCCACCGGAGGAGCCGGCGCCGGTGGAGCCCGCCCCGGTGCCGGAGACGCCGGTGCCGCCGCCCTCCGACGAGACCGGCGGCGGCGTGACGCCCGAGGGGGGCCTGTAGCGATCCGCGTGGGCCCGCCGGGCCGAGCGCGTGGGCTAGGCGGCCCGCACGGAGCGCATCGCCGCGGGCCAGGGCCGGGAGACGTGCCGGCTGCCGGCGTCGCAGAAGCGCCACGGCAGGTCCGCGGCCTTGGAGATCCCGATCCGCTCGCCCATGACGATGCGCGGCTCCCGCGCGCCCGGCTCTCGGCGCATGATCTCGATCGGGCCGTCCTCCAGTGAGGTGCCGTTCAGGGAGAGCCCGATCCCGAGCGCCTGGGTCAGCTTGCCGGGGCCGTTGCAGAGCTCCTCGTCGCGCGCCACCCCGCGCCGCCGGCGCATCACGTCGATGCCGTCGACCGGCTCGAGGGCGCGGATCAGCACGGCCGCGCCCACCCCCTCCTCCTCCGCCACCGCGTTCAGCAGCGAGTGGATCCCGTAGGAGAAGTACACGTAGGCGTGGCCGGGCGGTCCGAACAGCGTGCGCGTCCGGGTGGTGAGTCCCGCGTAGGCGTGGCAGGCGGGCTCCTCCATGTGGTAGCTCTCGGTCTCGGCGATGCGGCCGGCCGTGTCGCCGTGGCGCACCACGCAGCCGACGAGGTCCCGGGCCACGTGGTGCACCGACCGGGCGTAGAAGTCCCGGCCCAGCCTCATGTTTCGCTGAGGATGTGGCGGGCGGAGGCGAGCTGGTCCCTCACGCGCGCGAGAGAGGTGCCGCCCTCGGACACCTTGGACTCGAGCCAGGAGCTCTGCTCGAGCAGGGCGCGGAACCCGTCGAGCGGCAGCGCCGGGGCGAGCTCGCGGAGCTCCTCGTCGCTCAGCTCGGACAGCGCCTTGCCGCGTTCCTCGGACGCCTGCACGATGCCCCCGACGATCCCGTGCGCCTCGCGGAACGGCACGCCCTCGCGAACCAGCAGGTCTGCCGCGTCGGTCGCGGCGATCGACTCGTCGGAGGCGGCGGCCGCCATGCGCTCGCGGTCGAACTCGATGCCGGCCAGCATCTCCCGCGCCACCCGCAGGCACAGCTCGAGCGTGTCGATCGCGTCGAACAGCGGCTCCTTGTCCTCCTGGAGGTCCTTGTTGTAGGTGAGCGGCAGGCCGTGGAGCACGCCGTGCAGCCCGGCCAGCCGCCCGACGATGCGCGGCGCCTTGGCGCGAAGGAGCTCGGCGGCGTCGGGGTTGCGCTTCTGCGGCATCAGGCTCGAGCCCGAGGCGAAGGCGTCGGCCACGCGGCAGAAGCCGAACTCGGCGGTGGACCACAGCACGATCTCCCCGCCGAGCTGCGACAGGTGCCCGGCGCAGGTGGCGGCGGCGCTCAGGTAGTCGAGCACGAAGTCGCGGTTCGACACGGCGTCGAGCGAGTTCTCCGCGATCGCGCTGAAGCCGAGCTCCTCCGCCACGAACATGCGGCTGGTGTCGAAGTTGACGCCGGCCAGAGCGCCTGCGCCCAGCGGCAGCTCGTCGGTGGCGGTCATGCAGAAGTTGAAGCGCTGAGAGTCGCGCCGGAACTTCCAGAACCAGGCGAGCAGGTGGTGCGACAGGTAGACCGGCTGGGCGCGCTGGAGGTGGGTGTAGCCGGGCAGCGGCCAGTCGAGATGGCGCTCCGCGAGGTCGACCACCGTGCTCATCAGCACGTGCAGCAGGGTGCGGGCCTCAAGGCTGTGCGCGCGCACCAGCATCGCCACGTCGGTGGCCACCTGGTCGTTGCGCGAGCGCGCCGTGTGGAGCCTCCCGCCAGCCGGGCCGGCGATCTCGGTCAGCCGCCGCTCGATCGCCATGTGGATGTCCTCGTCGCCGTCCTCGACGACGAAGCGGTCCTGCTCTATCTCCTCCCGCACCGCTGCGAGACCCTGCTCGATCTGCCTCACGTCGTCCTCGGCGAGGATGCCGGTCCGCGCCAGCATGCGCGCGTGTGCGAGCGACTGCTCGATGTCGTATGGCGCCAGCCGGTAGTCGAACGCGATCGATGAGTTGAGCGCCTGGAACAGCGGATCCTGGGGGTCCCGGAAGCGGCCCATCCGGCCCGGCAGTTTGTCAGAGCAGTCGGGCCTACCCGACGGCGGCGGCCACCTGGGCGGCCACCGCGAAACCGAGGATGTAGAGCGACATGCCCCAGCCCAAATAGGCGTTCCGGGAGCGCGGATAGAGGCGCGTGCCCGGGCGCCGCCCCTCCGAGAACGCGACCGGCAGCAGGAGCAGCAGGCCGCCGGCGATCAGGCCGTATCCGAGCCATCCCGTGAGCAGGTAGTCCGCCTCGAGGCGGAAGTCGCTCGCCACGACGGCGATCGCTTGGTGCCACAGCACCACGGGCAGCGCGGCGGCACACGCCAAGCCGACGAGACCCACCAGCTGCCGCTCGCGTCGGGACGCACGGCTCACCCCGCCATTATCGCCCTAGGATGCGCCCCGCCGTGATCGAGGTCCGAAAAGCGAGGCCCGACGACTTCACCCGCGTCGCTGAGCTGCTGCACCACAGCGCGGCCGACATGTACGACCGCTTCGCGGGAGGTCGCGCGCGGGCCTTGCGCGTGCTGGAGCGCTCCCTGCGCGAGCCCGGCAACGCCTCGAGTGCGGAGGTGGTCTGGGTCGCGGCGCTGGACGGCCAGGTGGCGGGTGCGATGGCCGCCTTCCCCGTGGACGAGGCCACCGCCCGTGCGCGGGCCTTCCTCGGCCTCGCGATTCGCGGCGCGCCGCCCTGGCGCTGGCCGGTGGCGCTCTACCTCTACTGGGCCGGAGGGCGGGCGGCGCCGAGCCCGCCGGCCTCGGCCCTGTATGTCGACGCGCTCGCCACCGATCCCGGCTTCCGCCGCCGCGGCGCCGCGCGTGCGCTGCTGGCGCAGGCCGAGCGGGGGGCGCGCGAGCGGCGCCTGCCCGCAGTGGCGCTCGACACGACCATCGCCAACGAGCCCGCGCGCACGCTGTACGCGAGCGAGGGCTTCGACGAGGTGGCCTACCGGCCGCCTGGACGCGGGCTGCCTGGGTTCGTGGCGCTCGTCAAGCCGCTCACCTGAGCCGACTCGATCACGTCGCGTAGCGCGACGGCCACCTGCTCGACCTCACCGTCGGTGAGACCCGGGAAGAACGGCAGCGCGAGCGACCGGGCGGCCACGTCCTCGCACACGGGGAACTCGCCGTCGCGATGGCCGAACCGCTCGCGGTAGAAGCTCATCAGGTGGATCGCGGGCAGGTAGGGCTTGGTGTCCACGCCGCGCTCGCGCATCGCCACCACCGACGCGTCGCGGTCCACGCCGGACGGGAGCTGCACGACATAGACGAACCAGGAGCGGCGGTCGCCGCCGGCGTCGGGGCAGGGGAGCTCGAGCCCCTCCACGTCCGCCAAGGCGTGCGCGTAGAGCGCCGCCACGCGCGCGCGTCCGGCCAGTAGCTCGTCGACCCGCTCGAGTTGCGCGAGCCCGAGGGCGCAGGACAGCTCGTCGAGTCGGTAGTTGAACCCGAGCCGGTCGTGGTCGAGCCAGCCCATGTCGGGCGCGCGGCCCTGGTTGCGCTCGGAGTCCATGCGCTCCTTGACCGCCGCGTCGGGGCAGACCACGGCCCCGCCCTCGCCGGTGGTGATCTGCTTGTTCGCGTAGAAGGCGAACACGGAGGCGTGGCCGCGCGCACCCACCGGCGTACCGTCCGCGTGCATCGCGCCGAGCGCCTCGCAGGCGTCCTCGACGATCCAGAGGCCGCGCTCGGCGGCCAGGCGCTCGAGCGCCGGCATGTCCGCGGGGTAACCGAAGATGTGCACCGGCAGGAGCCCGGTGGTGCGCTCGCTAACCGCTTCGGCGGCGGTGCGGGGGTCGATGTTCAGCGTGCGCGGGTCGATGTCGCAGAACACCGGGCGGGCGTTCTCGAACAGCACGCAGTTGGCGGAGGCGACGAACGAGAAGGGCGTGGTCACGACCTCGTCCCCAGGCTCGATGCCCGCCGCACGCACGGCGAGGTGAAGGCCCGCAGTGCCGCTCGACACGGCCGAGACCGGGAGTCCCCCGAGCCGGGCCGACAGGGCTCCCTCGAAGGCGGGCAGCCGGGGCCCGAGGGAAAGGCGGCCGGACCGGAGCGTCTCGAGGACCAGCGCCTCCTCTCGCTCCGAGAGGGAAGGCCGCGCCAGCGGGATCACTGCTGTGTGGTGGTGGCGGCCCGCGTTCGCTCGTGCTGCCTGCGGCCGGGCAGCATGCCAGCCTCGAGCGAGTCCACGAGCGCCTCCCAGCTCGCCTCGATGATGTTCTCCGACACGCCGATCGTGCCCCATGTGTCGGCGCCGTCGCTGGCGTCGAGCAGCACGCGCGTCACGGCCCCGGTGCCCTTTCGCTCGTCCAGGATGCGCACCTTGAAGTTCACGAGCTCGATGTCGCGGAGGAGCGGGTAGCGCTCGCCGATGGCGTCGCGCAGCGCCTTGTCGAGCGCGTTGACCGGCCCGTTTCCCTCGGCGGTGCGGACGTAGCGCTCGCCGTCGACCCAGATCTTGATCGTCGCCTCGGTCTCCACCCGCCCGTCGGCGCGCTTCTCGACGATCGCGCGCCACGACTCGAGCCGGAAGAGTGGCTCATACTCGCCCGTCTCCTTGCGGATCAGAAGGTCGAAGGAGCCGTCGGCCGCCTCGAACTGGTAACCCGAGTGCTCCAGCTCCTTGACCCGCTCCACGACGCGGGTTGCCGTCTCCAGGTCCACGTCGGCGCGCGCCTGGACGGTGCCCTTGCCGGACAGCTCGGACACCAGCACGCGGCGGTCCGCGCCCACGTCGGCCGGGTCCACGTGCTCGAAGGTGCGCGCGTCGCGGTTGATGCCCGCCACGTGCATGCCGCCCTTGTGCGCGAAGGCGTTCGCACCCACGTAGGGCTGGTTCGCGTTCGGCGTGACGTTGCAGAGCTCGTCGACCAGGTGCGCCACCTCGGTCAGCCGCTGCAGGCGCTCGCGGCCGATGCACTCGCGGCCCATCTTCAGCTCTAGCGTCGGGACGATCGTCACGAGGTTGGCGTTGCCGCACCGCTCGCCGTAGCCGTTCATCGTGCCCTGGACGAGGCTCGCCCCGGCCTCAACCGCCACCAGCGTGTTCGCCACGCCGCAGCCCGCGTCGTCGTGGGTGTGGATGCCCACCGGCGTGCCCGCCAGCGCCGCCACTACTGCGCCCGTCGCCTCTGCCACTTGGACGGGAAGCGAGGAGCCGTTCGTGTCGCAGAGCGTCACGTTCTCGGCCCCCGCCTCGGCCGCGGCCCGCACGCATCTGAGCGCGTACTCGGCGTCCGCGCGATAGGCGTCGAAGAAGTGCTCGGCGTCGTAGATGACGCGCTTGCCCTCGTTCACGAGGAATCCGACGGAGTCGGCGATCATCAGCAGGTTCTCCTCGGGCTCCACCTGCGTGACCTTCTCCAGGTGGAGCGACCAGGTCTTGCCCACCAGCGTGCAGACCGGCGCGAACGACTCGGCAAGCAGGCGCAGTGCGGGGTCGTCCTCTGCGGCGGCGTCCCGCCGCCGCGTCATCCCGAACGCCGCGATCTCGGAGGTCTCGAACGTCTCCCGCGAGAGGAGGTCGAACAGCGCCTCCTCCTTCGGGTTGGACGCGGGGAACCCGGCCTCGATCAGGTGTACGCCGAGCGAGTCGAGCGCGTGCGCGACGCGCACCTTCTCGTCCACGGACAGCGACATTCCCTCCCCCTGCATGCCGTCACGCAGGGTCGTGTCGTAGAGGGTGATCACGTCACGTCCCGGACGGGACGGGCACCAGGTCGAGCCAGTCCGCGTACTGCGGGCTGCGGCCGTGCAGGGCGTCGTCGAAGGCGGCCTGGATCTCGCGGGTGACCGGGCCGGGCACGCCCTCGCCGATCGGCAGGTCGTCGATCTCGCGGAGGGGGGTCAGCTCGGCCGCCGTGCCGGTCAGGAACACCTCGTCGGCCAGCGCCAGCTCGGCCCGCACCAGGTTGCGCTCGACCACCTCGTAGCCGCGGTCGCGCGCGATCTGGATGCAGGACTTGCGGTTGATCCCGTCCAGGATCGCCGCGGCCTGGGGCGGCGTGCTGATGACCCCGTCCCTCACGACGAAGATGTTCTCGCCGCTTCCCTCGCAGACGTAGCCCTTGTCGTCGAGGAGGATCGCCTCCTCGTAGCCCGCCTTGAGCGACTCGATCTTCGCCAGCACGGAGTTGAGGTACTGGCCGCAGGCTTTGGCGTGCGGGATCAGGGAGTCGGACGAGATGCGCCGGTACGACGACACGCGTCCCCGGACGCCGTTTCTCTTGCCCTCCTCGCCGAGGTAGGCACCCCACTCCCACACGGCGACCATGGCCTCCACCGGGTTGTCGAGCGGGTTGAGGCCCATCGGACCGTAGCCGCGCCAGACGAGCGGCCGCACGTAGCAGCTCGTGAAGCCGTTGCGGGCGATCAGCTCGTGCGTGGCCTCCCTGAACTGCTCGCGCGAGTAGGGCAGGTCCATGTAGTAGAGCTTCGCCGAGGCCTCCAGCCGCTCGAGGTGCTCCTTGTGGCGGAAGATCGCCGTGCCGCGGTCGGTCTGGTATGCGCGGATGCCCTCGAACACGCCCGTGCCGTAGTGCATGGCGTGCGTGAGTACGTGTACCTTCGCGTCCTCCCAGGCGACGAACTCTCCGTTCAGCCAGATCTGGTCGGCGGTGTTCACGTACTGCTCCTAGAGGTTTGCGAGGACCGCCCTGGTGGCGGCCTCTGTCGTTGCGTTGCCCTGGAGGTCCGGGGTGCGGAGGCCGTCCTCGAGCGCTCTGTCCAACGCCGATTCTAAGGCAGCCGCCTCCGTCTCCATGGCGAGTCCGTGACGAAGCATCATTGCAATCGAGCCGAACATCGCCAAGGGATTGGCCGTGCCTGTGCCGGCGATGTCGGGCGCCGACCCGTGGACGGGCTCGAACAGGCCCGGCCCGGAGCCGTCCCCGAGCGAGGCGCTCGGGAGCATGCCGAGCGACCCGGTGAGCATGGCGGCCTCGTCGCTGAGGATGTCGCCGAACATGTTCTCAGTCAGAATCACATCGAAGTCCGCGGGGCGCGACACGAGCTGCATGGCGGCGTTGTCGACGAGCAGGTGGTCGAGGGGTGTGTCGCCGTGTTCCTCCCCCACCCGGGAGACCACCTTCCGCCAGAGCCGCGAGGTCTCGAGGACGTTCGCCTTGTCCACGCTGGTCACCTTCCGGCGGGCGAGTTCGAATCCCACCCGGGCGATGCGCTCGATCTCCGGCTCGGAATAGACGCACGTGTCGTGCGCAGTGTCGCCGTCCAGGCCGCGGTCGCCGAAGTAGATGCCGCCGGTCAGCTCGCGGACCACGAGCAGGTCGGTGCCCTGGATGCGGTCGCGCTTCAGCGGGCTGGCGTCCAGCAGCGCCGGGCTCGGCCGGACCGGGCGGAGGTTGGCGAACAGGCCGAGAGCCTTTCGCAGGGCGAGGAGGCCCTGCTCGGGCCGGGGCGCGTCCGGGTCGGTGGTGTCCCACTTCGGCCCGCCGACGGCGGCGAGGAGCACGGCGTCGGCGTTCCGGCACGCCTCGAGCACCTCGTCGGTGAGCGCGGTGCCGTGGGCGTCGATCGAAGCGCCGCCGGCGAGCCGCTCGTCAAGCTCGAAGTCACCGAGCTCGGCGAGCACCCGGCGGGCCACCGCCATGATCTCGGGGCCGATGCCGTCGCCGGGAAGGAGGACGATGGTCGTCATGCGCGGGCACGGTACCGGCCCTGGTCGGCGCGCGATGGCTCTCGCGGCGAGCACCGCGCTCCTCGCCGCGTGCGGCGACTCGGACGAGCCCGCGCCGCAGGTGCTCCGCCTATCGGTTGAGACCTCGCCCGGCGTGATCGAGTTCGACAAGAAGCGCCTCAGCGCCAAGGCGGGCCGGATCGCGTTCGTGCTAGTCAACGGCAAGCGGCGGGGACACAACATCCGCATCCACACCGGCGACGAATGCTGCTTCGGGCCGGGCTCGAAGGACATCGGCGGTACTCGGACGATCGGCACCGGGCGCACGCGCGCGGTCCTCGACCTCGAGCCGGGCACCTACACCTACCTCTGCTCCGCCGGCGGGCACTGGCGGACGCAGCACGGGACCCTCGTCGTGCGGTGACTGGCCCGGCGCTCTGCTACACCTCGGGCATGTCCGAGTCCGGCGCAGGGACGCCAGCGATCCGTGCCTCCGACGCCGAGCGCGAGGCGGTCGTCGCCCGGCTGCGAACCGCGGCCGGCGAGGGCCGGCTCGCACTCGACGAGCTGGCCGAGCGCCTCGACCGGGCTTTCAATTCGGTCACCCGCGCGGACCTCGAGCCGCTCACGCGTGATCTGCCGGATCAACAGCCGGACATGCCGCCCGCCGCCAAGACGCGCCGCTGGGTCGTGGGCATCATGGGCGGTGGCACCCAGAAGGGCCGCTGGCGGATCGCGTCGCGCTGCACGGTCGTGAACGTGATGGGCGGCGCGGATCTCGACCTCACCGGCGCGGTGGTCGAGGGACCCGAGACGGAGATTCTCGTGTTCTCGCTGATGGGCGGGTCCGACATCGTGGTGCCCAACGGAGTTCACGTGGAGCTCAGCGGCTTCGCCTTCATGGGCGGGAACGACCTGAAGCTCCCGGACACTCCGCCGCCTCCGCCCGGCGCGCCCGTGGTGCGCGTGCGCGCCTGGTCGGTCATGGGCGGCACCGACGTCAAGCGCTCGCGATGAGTTTCGGCGCGCCCCGTGGTCTAACCAGGAAATAGACTTGTCGGTAGGCGCGGTCCCGCGCCCAACCCCCGGTCCCGGCGCTCACGCCGCCGGCCCAGCGGGGGCAAAGGGGGCTCGAGCTCTCGGGACTCCGGTCTGATTGCCCTTTTCCGGCGGGGCGCCGTGAGCGTGAGTCGCGGAGTCTTCGCCAGTCGAAAAGGAGCACCAGATGACCAGGCAGAGATCCTTCAAGCGCCTCGTGCGCTCGAGGATGGAGAAGACCGGCGAGAGCTACACGGCCGCACGGGCGGTGCTGTTGGCCGGCGAGGAGCCGAAGGGAGCCGAGCAGCCGCCGCTCCTCGCTTCGGACGAGAGGATCCGGCAGAGGACCGGCCGTGGCTGGGAGGAGTGGTTCGACCTCCTCGACGACTGGGGCGCGGCGGAGCGGCCCCATCGGGAGATCTCCCGCTGGGTGGCCGACCAGCTCGGGATCGAGCCACTCGTGTGGGACGCGCAGGCGATCACCTCGAGCTACGAGCGGGCCCGCGGCCTGCGGGCCGCCGGCGAGACCGAGCAGGGGTTCGCCGCGTCCACGTCGAGGACGGTGGCCGTGCCGGTAGAGCGGCTGTTCGACGCCGTCGTCGACGAGTCGCAGCGCCGGAGCTGGCTGCCCGACGGCGAGCTCAGCGAGCGCACGGCGACCCGCCCGAAGTCGGCCCGGTTCGATTGGGGCGACGGCTCGACCCGCGTGATGGTCGTGTTCGACGCGAAGGGCGAGCAGAAGAGCACCGTGGCGCTGCAGCACGTGCGGCTGCCCGACAGCGACGAAGCCGACCGGATGAAGGCGTACTGGCGCGAACGCGTCAGCGCGCTGAAGGAGGAGCTGGAGCGATGAACGACACCACCATGAACATCACCGAAGTGGGGACCGTGATCGTCCCCGTGACCGATCAGGACCGCGCTCTCGACTTCTACGTGGGCACGCTCGGTTTCGAGAAGCGCATCGACGGGGAGTTCGCGCCGGGCGAGCGATGGATCGAGGTGGCGCCGCCAGGCGCGGCCACTTCGATCGCCCTAGTCCACATGCCGGAGGGCGACGACACCCGCGTCAGCCTCACGACCACGGACGCCGAGGCGGACCACGCGGCGCTGACGGAGACCGGAGTCGACGCCGGCGACGACCTCATCCGGATGGGCGAGGGCGTGCCGCCGATGTTCGCGTTCACCGACCCGGACGGCAACACGGTACGGGTGGTGGAGCGGCCGTGAGCTGACCGGAAGGCCCGGCCTCCGCGACGCGAGTGGCCGGCCACTGTGCGGAAAGGGGCATCGGCCGCAATGGCCGATGCCCTTCGCACAAGGAAGGCTGGTCTGGCCGCGCTGCTTCCGCTTGTCGCGCTAAGCGGCAGCCGACGGAGCTACTTCCGCAGCCCGGCGGCTTCGATGGCTTCCGCATGAGTCAGAAAGTCGCGGATGCGAACGATCTTCCCCGCTCGAAGCTCAAAGACCTCTCCGACTTCCTGGCTGAACTCGATGCCGGTCGCCCGGGCCGTCAAGTCGATGTGACCGAGGGCGAGGACCGACTCGCCGAGGTCGCGGAACTCCTGGGGCCGATTGGTGAGGCGTTCCCACGCCTCGCCGCGGTCCTGCCTCCAAATCTTTCGCGCGCCGTCATGACCTCGGTAGGTAGTTGCCTTTCCCTCAAGGCCCGGCTGGATCGCAGGGTGCCACTCGACGTCGGCAGCGAGCTCGGCCAAAAAGGCGTCCAGATCATCGGCATTCCACGCCTCGACGGCGCGCTGGACAGTCTCCACGTTCTGCTGCGACATCGCCCGCCCAGTATCCCGCGGGCTGGTGCTCTTCGCGCAACGCGATTTCGGTGGTTGCCGTGAGCGAGTTCGGGTCGACGACGGTAGTTCTCCGGCACCCGAGGCCGGTTCCGCTCCGCCCAATCACTGTGCCCTGGGATGCTGTGCCCGATGTGCGCGTGTTCGCGCGAGAACGATCCGCGAGGTGCTGCCAATGCGACCGCCCGTGCCGCCATTTACCGAGGAGACCGCCCGCCAGAAGGTTCAGGCGGCTGAGGACGCATGGAACACGCGGGACCCGGAGCGGGTGGCGGCCGCCTACACGGAGGACTCGCGGTGGCGCAATCGAGACGAGTTCCTGGCCGGCCGTCCAGCGATCGTGGACTTCCTGCGCCGCAAGTGGGACCGCGAGCTCGACTACGCGCTTCGCAAGGACCTCTGGGCGTTCACGGATAACCGGATCGCCGTGCGCTTTCAGTACGAGAGCCGGGATTCGTCGGGGCAGTGGTGGCGCAGCTACGGCAACGAGCAGTGGGAGTTCGACGATGAGGGATACATGCGACGCCGCGAGGCAAGCATCAACGACGTGCCCATCGACGAGACTGATCGCCGCCTATTCGGTCCGCGCCCCGAGCCGGAGGGTGGCACACCCCTGCCGCTGGCCTGATCGCTGCTAGCGGGTCCGTCCGCCACACGGCGTTTCCGCTCGTCGCGCCAAGCAGCCCTCCCTGGCGCGAAGAGCCGACTGTCGAATACTGCCCGGACCGGACGATCGACCTTGGGGGCGGCCCGCTAAGCGGTACCGTTCTTGACGAGCGATGAGAGGCCACCACTCGTTGAGGGCGTCGGATGCCGATCGCGACGCGGTCGTCGACCGATTGCGCAAGGCGGCCGGCGAGGGCAGGCTGGAGCCGGACGAGCACGAGGATCGGGTAGACAGAGCGCTGCGTGCACGAACCTACGGCGACCTTGCGCAGCTGCTCGCCGACCTCCCAGCCGAGGGCCGGAGACCCTCGCCCCGTTCGCGTTGGCGGAACGACCCGCTGGCACGGTCCGCCGTGTTCGGGGGCGGGCTCCTGGTTGCCGTGATCGTGGCTTTCGCGGTGGTCGCTGTGGTGGCGATGGTTGTGCTCGCCGTTGCGGCGTCGTGGATCGCTCTCGTCCTCTTCTGGCTCGTCTGCTGCGGCTCGCGGCGGCTGGTTCGGGGGCGGGCCGGACGCCGATCCGTGAGCGCGCGCCACGCCCACCGCGTGCGCCAAACCGGTTCTCTCTAGTTGACCTGCCTCACGACCTGGTGAACGTCTGAGAAGACGTCCGGGCCCGTCCTGAGGCTGTGGGTCTTGCGGAACTCACGGCTCAAAGGAGGGCCCGGATGTCGGTTCACCGTAGCGTCAGGCTCGGACCGGGAGGTCGCCGCCGGATCGTCGAGGCGGTCGAGGGCGGCATGTCGCAGAAGCGGGCGGCCGCCCGCTTCTGCGTGTCGCCCGCGACGGTCAACCGTTGGGTGGTGCGCGCCCGCCAGGCGAGCGCCGAGCAGCGCGACACAGGGTCGTGCTTTGAGGGGCGTTCGTGCCGGCCGCACAGCTCGCCGCGGATGCTGTCGGCGGCCGATCACGACCGTGTCTGCGCGGTCAGGCAACGCACCGGCTGGGGGCCCAGGTTGATCGCCTGCGAGGTCGGGCTCCCGCACGCCACCGTCCACCGCGTGCTGCGGCGGCGTGGCTGCTCGTGTCGCCCGCGGGCGCCGCGGCCGGCAGTCCAGCGGCTACGAGTGGCCCTGTCCCGGCAACCTGCTGCACATCGACACCAAGCGCTATCAGCGCTTCGAGCGGCCCGGGCACGCCGTCACCGGCGACCGCACCGTCAACTCGCGCGGCGCCGGCCACGAGTTCGCCCACTCGATCGTCGACGACTGCTCGCGGCTGGCCTACACAGAGCTCCACGACGACGAGCGCGCCGACACCGTGACCGGCTTCACCGAGCGGGCGCTGGACTGGCTGCTCGAGCACGGCATCGTCTGCGAGCGGATGCTGACCGACAACGCCTGGGCCTACACCAAGAACCGCTCGCTTAGCGAGCTGCTCAAGAGCCGCGCCATCGTCCACAAGCGCACCCGGCCCTACAGCCCCAAGACCAACGGCAAAGTCGAGCGCTACCAACAGACGATGGACCGCGAATGGGGCCGCGGCGTCACCTACAACAACTCAGCCGACCGTCGCGCCGCGCTGCCACACTGGCTCGACCACTACAACACCCGCAGACACCACAGCGGGATCGGCAACCAGACACCAATCAACCGCGTTCACAACGTCCTGGGGCAGGACATCTAGTCGGCACTCGCACGGTCCGCTGACCACCAAGGCACCGACTGCGCTGGATCCCCCGGCGAGCGAACGTGGGTCCGCGCAGCGACAGATCATGGTTCGCTATGGCGCTGGACGCGGGCATGCGTCTCGCGTGGGCGCCGGTCGCTTCCGCAAATCGCGCGAGCCGAAAGCGGGCACTCGATGCGCCGAGTGGTCGATTTTCCCTGCTATGGGATGTAAAACCGACCAATCGATGTCGGCTTGGGGCAGTCGCGCTTCCGCCGTGATTCTGGCGGGGGCCCCCATGCCGAACAGCGCCCATGGACGCCCTTGCCTCGGCGCCTCGAGGGCACCCGGGCGTCTCGCGCAAGGGGCTAGGCTGGGCGGCGGCCGCGGCCGCCTTGGCGGAGGCAGTGTGGCGCCCGCGCGGCTCGGAGAGGAGCAGGAACGCCAGCCCGGCGCCGCCCAGATGGTGAGCGCTGTCAGCGGCCCCGCGCCGCCGGCGCCGTCGAAGAACCCGGTGCATGGAGGCCCGCCAGGCTCGCCCCGATCGCCAGCACCGTGAGGCTGAGCCCGCCGGCGTTGGCGACCCAGTCGCCCTCGACCGCGTTGAGCCAGCCCTACCCGACGGGGGGCGCCGCAGTCATGCGCGCCGGGCCACGATGTTCAGCCGCACGTAGTCGAGCTCCCGGTCCGAGCGCTCGAGCACGGCCTCCACGTAGCGGTCGCGGAGCTCCTCGGGGAGCTGCTCGAGGTGGTAGCCGAGACACACCGTGCGCAGGTAGTCGCCCGGGTCGTCGGGCACCATGGGGTAGGGCTCGAGCCATGTCTCGACCGCTTCGAAGCCGGCCCGCTCGAGGCGCCGGGCGGTCGCCTGAGGTCCCGCGAAGTTCCAGGGTCCGGCCCAGCCGGCGAGATGTCTCGCGAAGGGCTCCTCGGCCGCCGCCTCGCGGGCCGCGCGGTGGAAGCGCTCCACGTTCCCCTCTCCCCCGCACTGCGCGACCATCCGCCCGCCCGCCCGCAGGGCGGCGTGGAGGCGTTCGAAGAGCCGGTCGTGGTCGGCGATCCAGTGGAAGACGGCGTTCGAGAACACGGCGTCCACGGGCTCCTCCAGCCGCAGCTCCGTGAGCTCGGCCTGGAACACCGTGGCGCGGTGGCGGGGTAGCGCCTCGCGCGCGTGCTCCACCATCGAGGGCGCCTGGTCCACCGCCACCACGTGTCCGCGCTGCAGCCGCTCGAGCAGCATCGCCGTGACCCGGCCGGAGCCGCAGCCGGCGTCCAGCACGGTCTCGTCGCCGCGCAGGTCGAGCCGGTCGAGCAGCGCCGTCGCCCACTCCACCTGGGGACCCGACACCCGGTGGTAGGTGGCGGCGTCCCAGTCCCGGCTCATGCCAGGGAGGTGGTGACCGGCCCGCTTCGCTCGCGCTTCGCCTCGTAGCGCTCGATGGCCTCGGCGTGCTGGAGCGTCACGCCGATGTCGTCGAGGCCCTCGAGCAGGCGCCGGGCGGTCTCGGGGTCGATCTCGAACGGCACCTGCCGCCCGGCGAACGAGGCCTCCTGCTCCTCCAGGTCGATGCGGGCGTGCCCGGCGGCCATCAGCTCCTTCACGTCGGCCTCGGGGAGGACCACCGGCAGCAGCCCGATCTTCGTGCAGTTGTTGAAGAAGATGTCGGCGAAGCTGGGCGCGACGATCGCCTGGAAGCCGTAGTCCTGCAAGGCCCAGGGCGCGTGCTCGCGGGACGACCCGCTGCCGAAGTTGCGCCCCGTCGCGAGGATCGGGTTGCTCGGCAGGTCCCACCCGGGCTGCTTGGCCCAGTCGTGGAAGAGGAACTCGCCGAACCCGGTGCGCTCCACCCGCTTGAGGAACTGCTTGGGGATGATCTGGTCGGTGTCCACGTCCGTGCGGTCGAGCACCGACACGGCCCCCTCCACGACTCGCACGGGCTCCATCACTCCCACCCCCTGATGTCCACGAAGCGGCCCTCGATGGCCGCCGCCGCAGCCATCTTGGGGCTGACCAGGTGCGACCGCGCGCCGCGGCCCTGACGTCCCTCGAAGTTGCGGTTCGAGGTGGAGGCAACGCGCTCGCCCGGCGCCGCTATGTCGGGGTTCATGCCGAGGCACATGGAGCACCCGGCCGAGCGCCAGTCGAAGCCGGCCGCGCGGAACACCTCGTCGAGGCCCTCGGCCTCGGCCTGCGCCTTCACCTGCTGGGACCCGGGCACCACCATCGCCTCGACCGACGCTGCCACGCGCCGGCCGCGCACCAGCTCGGCGGCCTCGCGCAGGTCGCCGATGCGCGAGTTCGTGCAGGAGCCGATGAACACCCGGTCGAGGTCGATCTCGCGCATCGGCGTGCCGGCCTCGAGGGCCATGTACTCGAGCGCGCGCTCCTCGCCCTCGTCGCGCGGCTCCGGCACGGCGGCCGTGACGTCGGTGACCATCCCGGGATTCGTGCCCCACGTGACCTGGGGCGACAGCTCGGAGGCGTCGATCTCGACCTCCTGGTCGAATCCGGCCCCCTCGTCGGTGCGGAGGGCGCGCCACTCGTCGAGCGGCAGCGGGTCCGGCGCCGCCTCGCGACCCGCGACCCACTCGAAGGTGGTGTCGTCCGGGGCGATCATCCCGGCGCGGCCGCCGCCCTCGATCGACATGTTGCAGACAGTCATCCGCCCCTCCATCGAGAGACGCTCGATGGGCGGCCCGGCGTACTCGATCACGTGGCCGGCGCCGCCGGCCACGCCGATCCGGCCGATCGTGCCGAGGATCAGGTCCTTGGCCGTGACGCCGTAGCCGAGCTCTCCCAGGTAGCGGATCCGCATCGACCTCGGCTTGCGCTGCTGGAGCGTCTGCGTGGCCAGGACGTGCTCGACCTCGCTCGTGCCGATACCGAACGCCAGCGCGCCGAAGGCGCCGTGCGTGGAGGTGTGCGAGTCGCCGCAGACGATCGTCATGCCGGGCTGGGTCACCCCGAGCTCCGGGCCGATCACGTGGACGATGCCCTGCCGCGCTGAGCCGATCGAGTAGACCGGCACGCCGAAGTCCCTGCAGTTGCGCTCGAGCGTCTCCACCTGGATGCGCGAGAGCCGGTCGCGGATGTGCGCCGCGGCGGTCGAGCCGTCCGTGGGCACGTTGTGGTCGGCGGTCGCCAGCGTGCGGTCGCGCCGGCGCACCGGCCGGCCTGCGAGGCGAAGCGACTCGAAGGCCTGCGGAGAGGTCACCTCATGCACAAGGTGGAGGTCGATGTACAGCAGGCTCTCGGCGACCTCGTGGGCCTCCCAGATCTTGTCGAACAGACTCCTCGGCAAGTTCAGCTCCTCCTCAGCCCGGCCGCGACAATCGCGTAAAAGCGGGCGTCCTCCCGCCCAGGGTTCTCGAAGTGGTGCGGTATGTCGGCGTCGAACGTGACCGCGTCGCCCTCCGTCAAATCGTGCTGCACGCCGGCGCACACGAAGCGCAGCGAGCCCTCGACCACGACCGCCGTCTCGCGACTACCCGGCTCGTGCATCGGTGGATCGTCCGGCTCGCCCGTGGCGGCGCCCGGCGCGAGCGCGTGGAGCGAGACCTCGGCGCGCAAGCCCGGGAGCGCCGGGGTCAGAACCTCGTACCGGTGGCCACCGGCGCCGACCCGCATGCGCTCGGCCGCGCGCACGACGCTCACCCCGTCGGTCTCGTCGAGGCGCAGCAGCTGCGACAGCGTCAGCTCGAGGCCGCCTGCGATGCGCTCGGCCACCGCCAGCGTCGGGCTGGTCTCGCCGCGCTCCACCTGGGACAGCATCGGCGCCGACACGCCGCTGCGGTCGGCGAGATCCCGGAGCGAGAGGTCCATGCCCTCGCGCAGCCGCCGGATCCGTGTGCCGAAGGGATGACCGTTGGCCGCCATGATGAGGTCCGTATGTTATCACGGACGTTTGTATGTTACCTCAGCGGCTCTGGCTCTTGGGCCGCACCATCACCTCGTTGACGCACACGTGCGGCGGCCGCGTGACGGCGTAGAGGATCGCGTCGGCGATGTCCTCGGCCTGGAGCACCTCGCCGATCTGCTCGCGAACGCGCTCGAGCGTCTGCCGGACCAAGGGGTTCAGGTTGTGGCCCTGCAGCTCGGTGTCGACAACGCCCGGTGCCACGACCGTCACGCGGATGCCGGCGTGGAGCGCCTCCTGGCGCAGCGCCTCCGAGAAAGCGTGCACTCCGAACTTGGTCATGTTGTAGACGGCGGCGCCCGCATCGGCGCGGCGGCCGGCCACCGAGGAGACGTTGACGATGTCCCCTCCCCCGCTCCGCGCGATCACGGGCAGTGCCGCGTGGGTGCAGATCAGGAGGCCCCAGATGTTCACGTCGAGCATGCGGCGCCACTCCGAGGGGTCGGCGCCGTCGACCGGGCCGAGCAGCATCACGCCGGCGTTGTTCACCAAGACGTGGAGACCGCCGTGCTCGCGGTGCGCGGCCTCGATGAATCCCCGCGCCTGGGCCTCGTCCGTGACGTCGACCTCGTGCACCGAGCTCGGTCCGTCGAGCCGGCCGGCCAGGTCCTCCAGCCGGTCGCGGCGCCGGGCTCCCAGCGCCACCGCGGCGCCGGCAGCCGAAAGGGCGAGGGCGGTTGCCTCGCCTATCCCCGAGGAGGCGCCTGTGATCGCAGCGACCCGGCCTGCAAGGGGCTGGTCGGCCATGCCGAGGCGATCCTACCCCGCCGCGGCATCAGGGGGATGCCACGAGCCTGCGCGCGCGCAGCGCCAGCTCGAGCTCGAAGCGGCCGTCGGGCGCGTCGAGACGCTCGCCGAACAGCTCGCGCAGCCGGGTCAGCCGGTAGCGCACGGTCTGGGGGTGCACGTGCAGGGCGCGGGCCACCTCCTCCGTGCGGCCCCGGTGCCGCAGCCAGGCCTCGAGCGTGGAGCCGAGCCGCTCGCGCGAGAGCTCGGTCTCGCGCTCGAGTGGCGCCAGCGCCCGCTCCGCGAGGTCGCTTGCGAGCCGGCCATCGCCGCCCAGCACGAGCTCCAGCTGGTGCTCCTCGGCCACTGCTAGCGGGCCCTCGGGCTCCACCGCGCCATCGCGCATGAGTTCCAGCACACGGTGCGCGCGGGCGAAGCTGAGGCCGGCCTCCTGCCAGCCGGTCACGTGACCGAGCGCCGCGCGGCGGTCTCGCAGAGCTGCCGTCAGCGAGCGGCGGCGCCCGGGGGCGGCCGGGTCGGGCAGCACGACCAATGTCAGGGAGGGCAACGGCGCAACGAGCGCCTCGGGCCCCAGCCGCGTGGCGAGGCGGTCGGCCTCCTCCCCCTCCACCGCCAGGGCGGCGAGGGCGCGCGGGAGCGGCCAGCCGGCGTCGGCGGCTGCCGCCTCGACGGCCGCGGGCGGCGCCGGCGGATCCTGCACGAGCAGCGTCGCGAGACGCTGGCGGCGGCGCTGGAGCGCTCCCGCCGCGGCCGCCTGCTCGCGCGCGTAGCCCTCGATCGAGTCGGCCGACAGCTCGTCGATGTAGGCGAAGATCGCCTCGGCCAGCGAGTAGAGGGTGGCCGGCGGCAGGCCGGCCCGCTCGCCGGCCGCCGCCAGCCGGCGCCACGCCACCCGGGCGCCGATCCGGTAGGCTGCGAGCAGGGCGTCGAGTCCGCGCCCGGCGCGCATCTCGCCGCGGCCGAGGTTGACGTAGGTCTCGCGCCCGGTCGCCCGCGCGGACTCCGGGTCCTCCATCGCCGCCACGAACTGCCCCAGGGCGTCCTCCACGCCCGCCCGAAGCGCGCGGCCGAACTCGCCCTCGAGCGGGCGGGCGTAGTCCGGCACCCCGTCGCTCACGGCGGCCACGATCTCGTCGGCGAGCGCCGGCAGCTCCGGGCGGAGCGCCAGCGCGACCTCCGGCGGGAGCGCCTCCCAGGGCCGGTCGGGGAGCGGGCGCCCGGCCTCGCGCTCCGCGGCGGCCTCGGTGCCCTCCGGCGGCGCCGTACCGAAGCCGCGCGGCATGCGCTCGGCGAACGCGTCCTTGGCGCGGGCGCGGCCCGCCTCCAGGAGATCGCTGATTGCCGGCGGCATTTGCGGGAAACCTACAAGAATCTCGCGCCCGAACGTGGGTAAAGCTCGGAACGAGCGCCTCTTCTCCGTCGTAGCCTCCAGACCCGTGACGCGCCTCCACCGAAACGTCAACGTCGCCGCTGTCGTGCTCCCGTTCGTGGCCTTCCTCGCGGCGATCCCAATGCTCTGGAACGAGCTCGTGGGCTGGACCGACCTCGCGCTGTTCGCGGCAATGTACGCGGTGAGCACGGTCGGCATCACGGTGGGGTTCCATCGCCTGCTCACCCACCGCGCGTTCCAGACCTACAAGCCGATCGAGTACCTGTTCGCTGCCTGCGGCTCGATGGCTGTGGAGGGACCGGTGATCGGGTGGGTGTCCGACCACCGCCGCCACCACGCCTTTGCCGACGACGACGGCGACCCGCACAGCCCGCATGGGCACGGCGACGGCTTCGCGGGCACGCTGAAGGGCCTGTGGCACGCACACGTCGGCTGGCTGTTCGACCATCCCACCGCCGAGGGCGCCGAGAAGTACGCCCCGGACCTGCTCGAGGACCGCGGCATGCGCGTGGTGCACCGGCTCTTCGCGCCGCTTGTGGTGCTCGGCCTGGCGATCCCCTTCGGCCTTGGGTGGCTCATCTCCGGCGCGCTGGCGGGCGGGCTCACGGCGCTCTTCTGGGCCGGTCTCGTGCGCATATTCCTGGTCCACCACGTCACGTTCTCGATCAACTCGATCTGCCATTTCTTCGGCCGGCGGCGCTTCACGACCGAGGATCTGTCGACCAACGTGTTCTGGCTGGCGCTCCCCTCGTTCGGCGAGTCGTGGCACCACAACCACCACGCATTTCCGCGCTCGGCTCTGCACGGCCTTCGCTGGTGGGAGGTGGACCCTGGCGGGTGGGTGATCCGCGCAATGCGCAGGCTCGGCCTGGCCTGGAACGTGGTGCTGATCACGAAGGAGCGCCAGCAGCAGAAGCTGGCGGCGGCGGCCGAGACCGCCCGTGAGCGGGCCGAGGCGGCGACGCCGCGCGCGCATGCGCACTCGCCTCTGTGACCTGGTCGGCATCGAGGCGCCGATCATCCAGGCGTCGATCGGGCCATGGACCTCGCCCGAGCTCGCGGCCGCGGCTTGCGAGGCCGGCGCACTCGGCAGCGTCGGCACGGCGCTGACGCCGGCCGGTGAGGTCGCAGCCCTCATCGAGCGGCTGCGCGAGCTGACCGGACGCCCCTTCGCGGTCAACCACACCGCGCGCCCGTTCGATCCCGACGCGTGGCCGCGACACTCGCCGCCCGCCCGCCGGTGGTGTCCTTTGCGATCGGTCATCCCGGCGAGCTGGTCGAGCAGGCACACGAGGCCGGGGCGCTCTTCATCCAGCAGGTCCACACGGTCGCCCAGGCCCAGCAGGCCGCGGCGCTGGACGTGGACGTGCTGATCGCGCAGGGCGGCGAGGCCGGCGGCTTCAGCGGAGGCGTCTCCACGATGGCGCTCGTGCCGCAGGTAGTCGGCGCCGTGGACCCAATCCCGGTGGTCGCTGCCGGCGGCATCGCAGACGGGCGCGGCCTTGCCGCCGCGCTAGCCCTGGGTGCGCAGGGCGTGAACATCGGCACGCGCTTCCTGGCCTGCTCCGAGGCGCGGATCCACCCGGCCTGGCAGGAGGCCATCGTCCGCGCCGCGTCGGAGGACGCCGTCAAGGTCGAGTTCGCGGGCAGCGTCTTCCCACCGCCGGCGCCGGGCGCCTACGACACCCTCCCACGCTCCCTCCGGACCCCGTTCGTGGACGAGTGGAACGCGCGGCCGGACGTTGCCGAGCGCGAGGCAAAGCGACTCGGCGCGGAGCTCGTGGAGGCCGTGCGCGCGGACCGTGGCCACGAGCTGGTCCCCTTCACTGGGCAGAGCGTCGGGCTGATCGGCGAGGTGCTCTGCGCGGCCGAGATCGTGCGCACGATCGTCGAGCAGGCAGAGTCGGTGCTCAGGGACCTCGCCCGGGGCTCATAGCGCAGCTCGCAGCAACTCCAGCAGCTCGGCCTCGTCCGGCGGGTCCGGGGTGAGTTTCATCGCCGGATGCGCCGCGGCGGCGGACGCCGCCGCGGGCAGATGCTGCTCGGTCACGCCGAGCGTGGCGAGGCGGGTGTGGCCGCTGCGGGCCGCGAGGCGGGCGATGTCGCCCGCCGTGGCCTCGGGGTCGCCGCTGCCGTCGCCGAGCGCGCGCGCCAGCTCGCTCATCGGCCCGGGCGCCCGGCCTGCCATCAGGCGCGCGGAGTGCGGCAGCACCACGGCGTTCGTCTCGGCGTGGGGCGACCCCGCCGTGCGGACGACCGTCTGACAGACCACGTGATGGACCGCGATGCCGGTCGAGCCTGAGGCCCAACCGGCGAGCAGGGCCCCGAGGGCGAGATCACCGCGCACCGGCGGCTCACGTGTCACCCCGTCCGCCAGGAGCGCCGCGGCACGAAGTGCCGCGAGGTCGGTGACCGGGGAGCGAAACGGCGTGTAGAGCGCCTCCATCGCGTGGGCGAGGGCGTTCATGGCGCTGGCGGCCAGCCGGGTCGGCGGGGCGCTCGCCATCAGGTCCGGGTCGGCGATCACGAGCGCGGGCCGCACCATGCGCGCTCCCTCGACGCCGGCCGGCAGGCGATGGAACGGGGTCAGCTCCGCGCCCGAGAGGGTGGTCGGCACGGCCGCGCAGCGGACGCCGGCCGCGCCGGCGAGTGCCTTCGCCGAATCGACTACCCGCCCGCCGCCGAGTGCCACGAGCGGAAGGCCGCTCGGCAGCTCCCCGAGCAGGGCGGCGGAGACCTCGTCGACCTTCCCCGCGGGGACGCGGAGGACGCGGGACGCCCGCTCCCCGAGGCCCGGCACCGACTCGGCCGCCCGCTCCGTCGTCAGCAGCGCGAAGCGCTCGAATCCGTTCCCGTCGAGCAGCTCCGGCGCCTCGTAGGCGACGTTCGGCCCGAAGCGGACAATGCGCTCGCCGTCGCGCCAGGTGAAGTCGTCGGAAGCAAGGCCCTCCGTCACGCGCGGCATTGTGGCGGAGGGGCTCGCTATCCGCTTGCTACGGCCTCGGTCCGCCCGCGAGCGACCGCCCGCATACCCGGCTCCGGCGCGGGCATGCTCGCCCATTCTCGGTCGCGCGCCGCGCCATGAGGTAGAAGAACGCAGCAATGGAGCGGCTCGAGGACCAGCTCGCGTGGTACCAGGCGAAGAGCCGCCACAACAAGCGCTGGTACCAGTCCCTGAAGGTGGCCCAGATCGTCGTCGCCGCGGCGATTCCAGCGGTGGCCGCAGCGGGCGCGTCGGCCGGCGTGGCGGGCGCCCTCGGCGCGGTGGTGGTGGTGCTCGAGGGAGTGCAGCAGCTGTTCCAGTTCCAGCAGAACTGGATCGCTTACCGCAGCACGTCGGAGGCGCTCAAGCACGAGCAGTACCTGTTCCTTGCCTCCGCCGGGCCGTACTCGACGGGCGACCGCCGCGAAGCCCTGCTCGCCGAGCGGGTGGAGGCCCTCGTCTCGCAGGAGCACTCCGTCTGGGCCGACACGCAGCGCACGGCCGCGGAGGGCGACGCGGGTTGACTCGTACGGAGGGGCGCAGGAGCCCTGAAACGGCGAAGATCTTTATCAGCTACCGGCGCAGGGAGACGGCGGGACACGCGGGACGGCTGTACGACAGCCTGAGCGAGCACTTCGGCGCCGACCGGGTCTTCATGGACCTGACCATGGAGCCGGGGGTGGACTTCGCCGAGACCATCAACGACGCGGTGGGCGACTGCGGGGCCCTCGTTGCGCTCATCGGCGACCAGTGGCTCACGGTCGCGGACGCGCGCGGCCAGCGGCGCATCGACGATCCGACCGACATCCACCGCCTGGAGATCGAGGCCGCGCTCGACCGCAAGGTCCTGCTCATTCCCGCGCTCGTCCAGGACGCTCGCATGCCCACCGCGGAGGAGCTGCCGGACGCCCTGCATCCTCTGGTGCGCCGCCAATCCGTGGAGCTGAGCGACCAGCGCTGGGACTACGACGTCGGCCGGCTGGTCACCGTCCTCGAGCGCGCGCTGCACGAGGCCGCCGGCCCCACGGGGCAGGCCAAGCGGACGACGGCGCGGCTGCGCCGCCTCGCGTTCCGCAACAGGGGACGGGCCGGATTCGCGGCGGGAGTGCTGAGCACGCTCGTGGTGGTCGGGGCGGCACTGGCGGCCACGGGATACTTCGAGTCGCCGACGCTCCGCGTGACGTCGTTCGACTACGTCCCGCCGCGCGCGGACGACTCCTTCGCGCAGCGATGCGTGGTGCGGGCCCAGTCCGACTACCGGGTCAGAAACGCGCGCTTCGTGGTGGACGGCAACGAGGCCAACTCGCTCCACGAGCAGACGAGCCCTCCGTGGCACTGCGACAACACCGGCAAGAACCAGTGGAACACCTGCCACGGCCACAGCCCGGGCCACCCGCTCGACCCCGAGCGGCCGCACACGGTGACGGCCACACTCACGGACACCCAAGGCAACACTGCCAGCCACACGAGGACGGTCGAGACCAACTGTCCGGGGCGTTAGGGCGCGGGTGTCTTGCGCGCCTCGCGCTCCAGCAGCCGCTCGGCCTCCGCCACGGCGTCGTCCGAGAGCGCGTTCGAGAGCGCTCGCAGGTAGGCCTTGCCCGATGCCTCGAGGATGTCGGTGGACACGCCGGCGCCCGAGGCCAGCCGCCCGCCCAGCTCGAGCAGCACGGTCACCTCGCCCAGCGCGTCGCGCCCGCCGGTCACGGCCGACACGTGGTACTCCTTGAGCCGCGCGTCATGGCCGGTCGCGGCGTTGATCGCGCTGAAGAAGGCGTCGACCGGGCCGTCGCCTGTGAACGAACCGGACTCCGTGGTGCCGTCCGGCATCCGGACGGTGACCTTGGCGAGCGGTGCCCGCACATTCGACGCCTCGACCTCGAACGACTCGATCCCGAACGCCGCCGGCGCCTGGTTCATCTCGTCCGAGACGATCGCCTCGAGGTCCAGCGCGGTAACCCTCTTCTTCTTGTCCGCCAGCTCCTTGAAGCGCTTGAAGGCGGTGTTGAGCGCCGCGCCGTCGACCTGGAAGCCGAGCTCCTCTAGCGCCTTGCGCAGCGCATGCCGGCCCGAGTGCTTGCCGAGCACGATCGAGTTCTGCTCGAGGCCGATCGTGGTGGCGTCCATGATCTCGTAGGTGGTGCGCTCCTTCAGCACGCCGTCCTGGTGGATGCCGGCCTCGTGCGCGAAGGCGTTGCGCCCGACGATCGCCTTGTTGGGCTGCACCGGGTAGCCGGTAAGGCGCGACACGAGCCGCGACGTGCGCGCGATCTCGCGCGTGTTCACGCCCGTCCACACGCCGACGCTCGACTCGCGGGTGTGCAGCAGCATCACGATCTCTTCGACCGAGGCGTTGCCGGCACGCTCGCCGATGCCGTTGATGGCGCCCTCCACTTGGCGCGCCCCGGCCATGACCCCGGCGAAGGAGTTGGAGACCGCGAGGCCGAGATCGTTGTGGCAGTGCACGGAGGTGGTCACGCGGGCGAGGTCCGGCACGAGCTCGTACAGGCGGCGCCACATCTCGGCGTATTCGTCGGGCATCGTGTAGCCCACGGTGTCCGGCACGTTGATCGTCGTTGCGCCCTCGTCGAGCGCGATCTGGACCACCTCGGCCATGAACTCCACGTCCGAGCGGGAGCCGTCCTCGGGCGAGAACTCCACGTCGTCGGTGCACTGCTTCGCGTGCGCGACCGCGGCGCGGGCCTGGCCCTTCACGTCCTCCCGGGTGGTCTGGAGCTTGCGCTCGATGTGGATGTCGCTGGTGGCGATGAACGTGTGGATGCGGGGCCGCTCGGAGTCTTTGATCGCGTTCCAGGCCGCGTCGATGTCCTGCTTGCCCGTTCGGGCCAGGCCGCAGATCACGGGGCCGTGCACCTCACGGGCGATCGCCTGGACCGCCTCGAAGTCGCCCGGCGAGGTGATCGGGAAGCCGGCCTCGATCACGTCCACCCCGAGCCGCGCAAGCTGGTGCGCGATCTCGAGCTTCTCCTGCTTCCCCAGCGAGATCCCCGGCGACTGCTCCCCGTCGCGCAGGGTTGTGTCGAAGATCTTTACTCGGTCCTTCTCGTCGCGGTCCATGTCGTCGTCCTGTTCCTCTTAGACGGCCCTACCTGATTCCCCTTGAGTTCGCGGCTTCTCGCGGCCGCCACGCATCAGCTCCCCCTAGCGGGGGAGGAGAAGGAGAAGTCGCAGGTCGGCGAGGCGCGACATTGAGAGCGAAGCGTACACGGTCAGCCGACACCGCCACGACCGCCGCGTGCGGCTGAGCGGCGGCGGCTCTATGGGGCGCAGGCCGGCAGACGGGCGGCGCCGGCATGAGAGCGCACACTCTGCTCGGCCGTCTCGATCAGGTCGGAGAGCCCTCGGCCTCCTCGACCGGGTGCGGCCGCCTGTGTGTAGAGCGCGGAGAGTCGCTCGTACCCGTCGCGAAGGCGGTCCACAGCCGCGCGGCTCGGCATGGGCGGCTGGAGGTCGTACAGCGCGGCCAACGTCGCCGCCGCGAACGGCGCGCTCTGGCGCGCGTGCGCGCGCGGGGCCTCGGGCCTGCCAGCCGGAGCCGGCTTCCCGCCGACCCGCGCCTGGAGGCAAGCGGTGTTCGCCCTTGCCAGGAACGCGCCGTCCCCATGCTGGCTAATCGAGCGCTCAGGCCGGCGTGCGTCGGCGGCGGCATCCCGCTGGTCTGCGTCCCCGGCCGCGTCTGGCCGACCCGCGACGCCGGCGGCGTCACCCACGCCGGAACAGCCGAGAGCCGCCGACGCGAGCAGCACTGCCGCAGCCGCGAAGGCGGACCTCATCTGCTCGGTGGCCCGCTCAGGACTTCTTCTTCCCGATCTGCTTGGCCTTGCGCAGGCAGGACTGCTTCTTCGCCTTCTGCTTCTTGGACTTGGCCTTGAGGGAGTTGCACTTCGCGACCGCCCGCTCCCGCTTGGCGCAGAGGGCCTTCTTCTTGCCGCTGAGCTTCCGGCACTTTTTCTCAATCTGCTGGTTCAGCTTGCACTGGGCCAGGGAAGGCCCGGTGAGGCCCGCGCAAGGCGGCTTGGGCGCGGCGCTGCCCCCACCGGGGGCGCCACCACCGCCGCCGCCGGTGGCCCCGCCGCCGCCGGTGGCCCCACCACCGCCCGTGCCGCCGCCGCCACCGCCGGCGGCGACCGTGAAGGTGCGACTGGCCGGGCTCGCGTCCGTGTTACCCGCCGGATCCTTGGCGCGCACCTCGAAGGTGTGCTGGCCGTTGGCGAGCGTCGCTGTCGTGTGCGGCGACGAGCAGGGGACGAATGCGCCCGCGTCGACGCGGCACTCGAACGAGGAGCCCGTCTCGCTCGAAAAGAACGCGAAGTCCGGCGTCGAGTCGGGCGTTGTCCCGGTTGGGCCGCCCGTGATGAACGTGTTGGGTGGGACGTTGTCGAGCCCAACGGTGAGCTCGACGATCGCCACGTCCGACTCGTTCTCGCCGTCGTCTGCCTTGTACGAGAAGGAGTCGGTACCCGTGAAGCCAGGGGCCGGGGTGTAGGTCCAGCCCCCGTTCGCCGGGTCACCGGTCAGCGTGCCGTGCTCCGGCTGCTGGGTGACCGTGTAGGTCAGCGCCTGACGCTCGTCGTCGAAGCAGTCCGGGAAGACCCTCGCCGACGAGGGCTGGTGCACCTGGACGAAGTCGTCGAAGCACTCGGGCGGATCGTTCGCGAACGGGATCACCTGGATGTTGACCGTGCGCGCGATCGTGTTGACGCCATCGCTGACCTCGACGCCGAACGCGTCGGTTCCGGTGAACGGGGCCGCCGGCGCCGTGTAGGTAAAGATGCCGTCATCGTCCGGCCCGGTGATAGCGCCGTGGTCCGGCTGATCGGTGATCGCCAGGGTCAGCGGCTCGTCCTCCGGGTCGAAGCAGGCGGTCTCCGCATCGAAGCGGAGCGTCTCTCCCTGCTCGACCTGGATCGGGTTCGGCAACGAGCACTGCGGCTCCTCGTTCACCGGCTCGCCGACGTTCACGAGAAACGCCCGATCGACGTTGTTGGTGCCGTCGCTCACGCGCAGCTTGAACTCGTCGTCCCCGAGAGCCGGCGTGTACGTGAAGGTCGCGAACTGGGAGGACGAGCCGGGAAAGGACTGCTCCTGGAGCGAGCTGACCGTCCCGTTGGCCGGTTGCTGGAGGATCGAGAAGGTCAGGTCGGCCTGTTCGTCGTCCGTACACGACATCGACCCGAACTCCGGCACACCGGCTTCGACCTGGTAGCGGCCTCCGGGACCGGGCGCTTGGCCGGAGAGGCTCGCGAAGCACTGCGGAGCGTCGTTCACCGGGGCGATGACGTTGACCCTCACGACCGTGTCCACGGTGTTCGTGCCGTCGCTCGTGCGCACCGTGAACTGGTCCGGGCCGCGGTACGCGGCGGCCGGCGTGTAGGTGAACGTTGCGAACTCGAAGGTGCCGGACGGGGGACTCTCCGAGAGCGGGCTCAGCGTTCCATGCTCAGGCCCGGCCATAACCGAGAACGTCCTGTTGTCGCCCTCGTCGTCAGAGCAGCCGATGCTGCCCTGCGCGGCGTCGCCGGCCTCGGCGGGGAAGCGGCCCTCGATGCCCGGGGACACACCCGTGAGGCTCGCGGAGCAGACCGGTGGGTTGTTGGACGGCTCGATTACGGTGACCTTCACGACCTTGTCGACGTTGTGCGTGCCGTCGCTGGCCCGCAAGGTGAACTCGTCCGGGCCGCGGTACCCGGCGGTCGGCCTGTAGGTGAACGTGGCGGACTGGGACGTGGAGCCGGGGAACTGCGGCTGCTCCTGGAGCGGAGTGAGTGTCCCGTGCGCTGGACCCGTCGGCACGGAGAAGGTCAGGTCGGTTCCCTCGTCGTCCGAGCAGCTGATGCTGCCCGGGGCTGTATCCCCGTCCTCGACCGGGATGCGGCCGTCCTGGCCGGGCAACCCCCCGGAGAGGCTCGCGAAGCAGGCCGGCGGGTTGTTGACCGGCGCGATTACGTTGACCTTGACCACCCTGTCGGCGTTGTTCGTGCCGTCGCTGGCGCGCAGGGTGAACTCGTCCGGGCCGCGGTACCCGGCGGTCGGCGTGTAGGTGAATGTGGCGAACTGGGACGGCGAGCCGGGGAACTGCGGCTGCTCCAGGAGCGGAGTGAGTGTCCCGTGCGCAGGACCCGTCGGCACGGAGAAGGTCAGGTCGGTTCCCTCGTCGTCCGAGCAGCTGATGCTACCCGCGGCAGCATCGCCGTCCTCGACCGGAAAGCGGCCGTCCGGGTCAGACGGCCCTCCACTGATGCTCGCGAAGCACTGCGGCGCATCGTTCGCGGGCGCGATTACGTTGACCTTGACGACCGTGTCGACCATGTTCGTGCCGTCGCTCGTGCGGAGCGTGAACTGGTCGGGACCGCGGTACGCCGCCTGCGATGTGTACGTGAACGATGCGGACTCGAAGGTGCCGGACGGTGGGTTCTCCGACAGGCTCAGAGTTCCATGCTCGGGAAGGGCTTGCACCGAGAAGGTCCGGTTGTCGTTCTCGGGATCGGTGCATCCGATGCTTCCCTGCGACACGTCGCCGGCCTCCACCGGATAGCGGCCATCCAGGTCGGGGGTCGCCCCGAAGACGCTCGCGAAACACTGCGGCGGCGCGCCCGACGCGAGCGCCCCCTCAGCCGGAAGCAAGATCCATAGCGCGGATAGCGCGAGGACCAGGACAAGCCGAAAGCGAAAGACGGATGGACTCACGTGGATCTCCCCTGTGCATGGGCCTCACTGGCACAACGGCACGTGCGCAGCTGCCCGCGTGTGGTGCGAGTTTTGAGATCGACCGGGGCCAGCCGGCGACCTTGAGCAACGCCCCCGCTCCGAGATGGGTCGGGGTGACCGGATGACCTTAGGTCCGGTCTGGCGAACGCGCAAAACAAACTGGCCGTTAATGCGACTTCCCGGCGTTTCCTTCGCTGGTGGATGTGCCGGTGCGCCTCAGCACGTTCCTTCGATCGCCTCGCTGGGAGCCGGCTGCAGGTCGCTGCGCTCCTGCGCGCGCAGCACCTCCGGCGGCCCGGCAAGCTATATCGTGGAGTGCAATGCAGACGGCGTCCGGCACTTCGACGGACATCAAGGACTCGATCCTCGATGTGGTCGGAGAGACGCCACTCGTGCGCCTCTCCCGGCTGGGCAAGTCGCTCAAGACCCCGCTGGTGGCGAAGATCGAGGCGCTCAACCCGGGCGGGTCGATCAAGGACCGCGCCGCGCTCGCTCTGATCGAAGCCGCGGAGCGCGACGGCAAGCTCAAGCCCGGCGGCACCATCATCGAGCCCACCAGCGGCAACACGGGCGCGGGGCTCGCCATGGCTGCCTCGCTCAAGGGCTACCGGGTGATCGCGGTGATGCCGGACAAGATGTCCAAGGAGAAGATCGACCTGCTACGCGCCTATGGCGCAGAGGTCGTGGTGGCCCCCACCGACGTGTCGCCCGAGTCGCCCCAGTCCTACTACCGCGTGGCTGACCGGCTCACCGAGGAGATCCCCGGCGCGTTCCAGCCCAACCAGTACCGCAACATGGCCAACCCGGAGGCCCACTACCGCAGCACCGGACCGGAGCTGTGGCGCCAGTCGGGCGGGCAGATCACGCACTTCGTGGCGGGCGTCGGCACGGGCGGAACGATCACGGGTGCGGGGCGCTACCTGCGCGAGCAGAACCCCGCCATCGAGATCATCGGTGCCGACCCAGTGGGCTCGATCTACTCGAACGAGGAGGTCAAGCCCTACCTGGTCGAGGGCGTGGGTGAGGACTTCTGGCCCGAGACCTACGACCCCTCGATCGTCGACCGCTACGTCACGGTCTCCGACAAGGACTCGTTCCTCTGGACGCGCAGGCTGGCCGAGTGTGAGGGCATCCTCGCCGGCGGCTCCTGCGGGCTCGCGCTCTACGCGGCCTACCAGGTGGCGCGCGAGGTGGACGACGCCTCGGCCATGGTCGTGGTGATCCTCCCCGACGGCGGGCGCTCCTACCTCTCGAAGGTCTTCAACGACGCCTGGATGCGCCAGTACGGCTTCCTGGAGCGCGACGAGGAGCTGAGGGTCGGCGACGTGCTGCGGCGCAAGCACGAGGAGGGCGAGATCCCGCCGCTCCTGACGGTCGAGACCCACGCCAAGGGACGCGACGCCGTGGCGCTCCTGCACGAGCACCGCGTCTCGCAGCTCCCGGTGGTGTCCGGCCACGACCCGCATGCCGTGGTCGGGTCGGTCAGCGAGCGCGGCCTCTTGCGGCACGTGATGGACGACCCGGCCCTGCTCGGCGCCGACATCGTCGAGGTGATGGAGCCGCCCTTCCCCGCCGTCGCGGCCGAGGACGCCGTGCGCGAGGCCGTGGAGCTCCTCGCCGACAAGCGCGAGGCCGTGCTCGTGACGATGGACGGGCGCGCGGCCGGCATCCTCACGCGCGCCGACCTGCTCGAATCGCTCGCCAAGTGAGGACGCCACGGGCGAAGGGCGGCCGCTTCGCCACCCGCGCCGTCCACGCGGGACTCGAGCCCGAACCCAGCTATGGCTCGATCATCCCGCCGATCCACCAGACCTCCACGTATGTGCAGCCCGCCCTCGGGGAGTACGTGGAGGACTACGACTACGCGCGCTCCGCAAACCCGACGCGGGCGGCGCTCGAGCGGGCGATCGGTGAGCTCGAGGGCGGCCTCGGCTCCTGTTTCGCGAGCGGCATGGCCGCCACGCACGCGCTGCTGACTGCGCACTGCAGCGCGGGCGACCACGTGATCCTGCCGAGCGACCTGTACGGGGGCACCTACCGCCTCCTCGACAAGGTGCTGGCCCGGTTCGGCATGGCCTACGACATGGTCGACCAGACTGACCTCGGCGCGCTCGAGCGGGCCATGCGGTCCGAGACGGCGCTGATCTGGGTGGAGACACCCACCAACCCGCTCCTGAACGTGGTGGACGTGGAGGCGGTGGTGGAGCGGAGCGGCCGCGCGCTGGTGGCGGTGGACAACACCTTCGCCACGCCGGCGGTGCAGCGCCCGCTCGAGCTCGGCGCCGACGCCGTCGTGCACTCGGCCACGAAGTACCTGGGCGGCCACTCCGACGTGATCGGCGGCGCGGTGGTGGTGCGCGATCCCGGCCTGCACGACCGGGTGCGCTTCGTGCAGAACGCGATCGGCGCCGTGCCGGGCCCGCTCGACTGCTTCCTCGTGCATCGCGGCCTGCGCACGCTGCACCTGCGCGTTGCGGCCCACACGGAGAACGGGCGTGCTGTGAGCGAGTTCCTTGGCGGCGCCGGGGGGGTCGAGGACGTGCGCTGGCCCGGTTTCGGGGGGATGGTGTCGTTCCGGCACCCCGAGGCCGCGCGCATCGCCGGCGCCACGGAGATCTTTGCGCTGGCCGAGTCGCTCGGGGGAGTGGAGTCGTTGATCGAGGTGCCGCAGGCGATGACCCACCATTCGGTGGAGGACTCAGCCGCGGCGGTGCCGCCGGACCTGGTGCGGCTGTCATGTGGGGTCGAGGCCGCGGAGGATCTCGTCGACGACCTGCGCGCCGCGCTCGATTCGTAGGGAATAGCGGCGGCCCGCCAAGCGTCTCCTTTATTGATGACCCCGGGGGACGATCGCCTAGCGGAGCTCACGGCACTCGCCGACGACACGCTGCGCGGGCGCCGGCGCGCGCGGCTGTTGGCCGAAGTGCGCCGCTCCCCCGAGCTCGCGGAGCGGTTCGAGAAGCAGCGCCGTGCGGTCGACGCGCTGCGCTCTGTGGACGAGCGGGCGCCTGCGTGGCTGCGGGCGCGCGTCGAGCCCGAGCGAAAGCGACGTCGAACCCCGTTCTCTCTGCCTCTCGCCGGCGGGCTCGCCGCGGGGGCCGCATTTGCGCTCATCCTCGCGTTCGTCCTGCCCGGCGGCGCCGGCGGGCCGACCGTCGTCGAGGCGGCCGAGCTGGCCGCCCGGCCCTCGGCAGCCCCGGCTCCGGGTCCCGATCCCGCGGAGCCCAAGGTGCTGACTGCCAGGGCGGCGGGGCTCGCCTTCCCCAGCTGGGCCAAGGAGTTCGGCTGGCGTGCGACGGGCCGCCGCGTCGACGAGATCGACGGCCGCCGCGCGGTGACGGTCTTCTACGAGAAGGGCGGCCGCCGGATCGGCTACACGATCATCTCGGGCGAGCCGATTGACCCCCCCGACGACGCGCGGAGGGCTGTCCGCGAGGGCACCGTCCTGCACGGCCTGAGCGCCGACGGGCGCGTGATCGTGACCTGGCTCCGCGACGGGGTCACGTGCGTGCTGTCTGGCTCGGGCGTGGAGGCGAACACCCTGCTCGACCTCGCCGCCTGGAAGGGCAAGGGCGCCGTTCAGTTCTAGGGTACGTTTCGCGCATCGCCGGCGACGCCCCCTCGCGGCTGCTCGATCCCGAGCGGCTTGGCGACCATCTCGATCGCCTCTACCGCGCTGCGCTCGGCCTTTGCGGATCAGCCGCCGACGCCGACGACCTCGTGCAGGAGACCTATCTCCATGTGCTCCGAAAGCCGCGCCTGCTGCGCTCCGACGACGACCTCGGCTACCTCATCCGCGTGCTGCGCAACACGTTCTACTCGCGTCACCGCGCCGAGGGACGCCGGCCGCGCACGACCGAGTTGCCCGAGGACATGGGGCCGGCGGCGGGGGGCGGCGGCCCGGCCCCCGAGGACGTGGTGGCCTCGCGCGAGGTGCTCGCCGCCGTGGCCGCCCTGCCCGAGCCATTCCGCGAGACAGTGGCCGCGGTGGATCTGGCGGGCCTCAGCTACCGGGAGGCGGCTCGAGCGCTTGGCGCAAACCATGGCACGATCATGAGCCGCCTCTACCGCGGGCGCGAGCAGGTGGCGGACGCTCTGGGCCGCCCCGGCGCCTAGCTTCATCTCGGCGAGCGGGGTGCCGTGCACCGCCGGGTGGGTGATCAGGTTGAACGAGATGTCGAGCGATCCCGCCTCGGCGGACACGGCGTCGGCGTGCTCGTCCACGGCCTTCTCGTCGAGCGCGTCAAGCTCGGCCGCGTCGGCCCCGCCTACCGCTGAGCGGATGTCATCGGAAGATGCCTCTCCCTTTCGTGTCCTACTTGAGACCTGGCGGGCCGGGGAGCCTCATCGGTCGGCTACTGGATGCTGATCGTCCTCCCGGTCTCGAACCCGTCGGTCGCCGCGATGCGGTCGACCACCTCCTGGGGGACCGGGGAGTCCGTCGTGACCAGCATGGTCTGGGCACGGCCCATGCGGTCGGCGTCGGGCCGGCGGCCCACTGCGGCCGCGCTGATGTTGATGCCCGCCTCGCCGAAGCTCGTGCCCACCCGGCCGATCATGCCGGGTTGATCGATGTAGCGGAACACGGCCAGGTGGGGCTCCAGCTGGACGTTGAAGCGCGATCCCCAGGCCTCTAGGAGGTGGGGACGGTGGGCGCGCCCGAGCGTGGTCCCCACCACCCGGTTGCGCTCCCCGCCGCTCACCACGGTCACGCGGAGGAGGTCGGTGAAGTCCCGGGCGTGGCTGGTGCTCGTCTCGGTGACCGCGATGCCGCGCTCCTTGGCGAGCGGGGTCGCGTTCACGTCGTTCACCTCCTCCTCGGTGTGGCCGGTGAGGGCGCCCTTCAGCACCTGGACCGTGAGCAGCCGGGTGTCGCGCGTGGCGATGCGGCCGAGGTACTCGACCTCGATGCCGTCCACCGAAGTGCCCTCCCCCAGCGCCACCGCGATCTGGCCGAGATTGCGCGCCAGCGGCAGGTACGGGCCGAGCGCCTCCAGGTCCTCCGGCGCGATCGCGGGCACGTTGACGGCGCTCGTGACCACCCCTCCGGTGAGCGCCGCCACCACCTGCTCGGCGGCCTGGTACCCGGCGCGGTCGGTGGCCTCGGCGGTCGAGGCGCCCAGGTGCGGGGTCACGACCACGTCGGGATAGCCGAACAGGGGGTGCTCGGTGGCGGGCTCCTCACGGAACACGTCGAGCGCGGCGCCGGCCACCTTGCCCGAGTCGAGCGCGGCGCGCAGGTCGTCCTCCACCACGAGCTTGCCGCGCGCAACGTTCACGATCCGCACGCCGTCCTTCATCTTCGCGAACGCCTCGCCGTCGAGCCAGTTCTCGGTCTCGGGCGTGACGGGCAGGTGGATCGTGATGAAGTCGGCCCGGGCGTACAGCTCTTCGGAGGTGCGGGCGCGCTCCACGCCCATCTCACGGAAGCGCTCCTCGCCGACGTAGGCATCGAAGGCGAGCACGTGCATGCCGAAGCCGAGCGCGCGCTGGGCGACCAGCTGCCCGATGCGGCCGAAGCCGAGCACTCCTAGCGTCTTCTCGTATACCTCGACGCCGCTGAACTTGGACCGCTCCCAGGTGCCGGCGGTGAGCGAGCCGTGCGCCTGCGGGACCTTGCGGGCGAGCGCCAGGAGCATGGCGAGGGTGTGCTCGGCGGCGGTGATCACGTTCGACTGGGGGGCGTTCGCCACCACCACGCCGCGTTTGGTGGCGGCCTCGACGTCGACGTTGTCCACCCCCACGCCGGCCCGGCCGACGACCTTCAGGCGCTCCGCCCGCTCGATCAGGTCCGCGTCGAGGGTGGTGGCGGACCGGATCAGGATGCCGTCGAACTCGCCGATCCGGCGCTCGAGCTCGCCGCTCTCCCAATCCACCCCCAGCTCGACGTCGAGTCCGGCGTCACGCAGCCGCTCCACGCCAGACTCGCCGATCTTCTCCTTGACGAGGACCTTCACGTCACGCGGCGGAGGGAGCCGGCACGCCCGCTTCCATGAACACGCGCTGGGCGGCGGCCACGCCGGCCCCCAGCTCGACCTCGTGTCCCAGCTGGCGCAGGGTCATCTCAAACGCGGCAATGGTGACCACGATGTCGAACGGTCCGAAGTAGCCGCAGTGGGCGATGCGGGCGATCCGCCCCTTGAGGCGCCCCTGCCCGCCCGCGATCGTGACGCCGAACCGGTCGCGCATGGTCTTGGGGACGGCGGCCCCGTCGATCGCGTCTGGCAACTTGATCGCCGTGACGACGTTCGCGTTCTCGTCCGGCTCTCCGAGCAGGTCGAGGTCCAACGCGCGGGCGGCCTCCCGGGTGGCGCGCCCGAGCAGGCGATGGCGCTCGTAGACCGCCTGGAGCCCCTCCTCTTCGATCAGGCCGAGCGCCACGTCGAGCGCCTGGACGAGGCCGACGGCTGGCGTGAACGGGCTGTCAGGCGGCTGCTTGCGCTGCCCGCTCACGGTCGCTCCCCAGTCGAAGTAGTGGCGCCCGCCGGGCAGCGAGGCGGCGCGCTCGAGCGCCGCGTCGTTCGGGCTGGCGAATGCGAGGCCCGGGGGCGACATCAGCGCCTTCTGGGAGCCCGAGACCACCACGTCCACGCCCCACTCGTCCTGGGGCAACGGCAGCGCACCCATCGCCGAGACCGCGTCGACCGCGATCAGCGCCCCGTGCCGGTGGACGACCTCGGTCAGCTCCCTGACGTCGTTCACGACGCCCGTCGAGGTCTCGGACGCCGTGACGAACACCACCTCCACCCCCTCGTTCTCTGCGAGCCGGCGGTCGAGCTCCGCTGGATCGACCTTGCTCCCCCACTCGGTCTCCCAGTCGATCGTCTGGGCGCCGTAGGCGTCGCACAGTTCGGCCCAGCGTTCGCCGAACTTGCCGCAGCTCGCCACCAGGGCGGGCTCGCCGGGGCGCACGAGGTTCGCGACCGCCGACTCCATGGCGCCGCTGCCGGAGCTCGCGAAGAGAAGCACGTCGCCGGAGGTCTGAAAGACGCGCTTGAGGCGCTCCAGGACGCGCGCGTAGACCGGCACGAAGGCGGGCGCGCGGTGGTAGAGCATCGGCTGGGCCATCGCCTGCGACACCGCCGGCGGCAGCGGCGTAGGCCCGGCGGTCATCAGGTACTGCTTCAGAAACGGGTGGGACATAGGCGCTTAGGTTAGGAGCAGACGCCCGAGGGCCGCCGCCACCTGCAGGCCGGCCCGGATCGACTCAGAGTTGTCGAGCTCGCGCTCGAGGTCGTCTCGGAACTCCTCGTCGTTGACGGCGGCGACCAGGACCGCGATCCAGATGGCGGTGGCCAGAGCGGACAAGCACAGCGACACGATGCCCACGATGAAGCCCGCCTGGGCGAGCCCGGCGTTCTTGGTCGTCTCCCCCGACTCGACCTTCCTCTTGCCCTTGCGCGAGTACACGATGCCGGAGATCGCGCAGCCCAGGGAGATCAGGCTCGACAGGCCGGCCGACAGGACGAGCAGGGAGACCGAGACGATCGAAAGCACGAAGCCCGCCACCGCCGGTCCGTTGTCCGGCTGTGGCTGGGGTGGCTGCTGCCAGCCGTAGGCCGGTGCCGGCTGCTGAGGCGGTGGCGGCGCGGGCCGCCCGCCGAGCTCGGGCTCGGGCCCGGCCGGCTGCGGCGGGAGGAACTGGCGGCTTCCCTCCTCCACGTCAGAACTCCGTGTCGATCCAGTCCATCATCGCGCGCAGCTCCTTGCCCTCCCGCTCGATCTGATGGTCCTTCTGCTCGGCGCGCATGCGCTGGAAGCTCTCCTGGCCCGCCTTGTTCTCGGCGATCCACTCGCGCGCGAAGTCGCCGGACTGGATCTCGGCGAGGATCTCCCTCATTGCCGCGCGCGTGGGCTCCCCGACGACCCGGGCCCCGCGCGTGAGGTCCCCGTACTCGGCCGTGTTGGAGATCGAGTACCGCATACCGGTGATCCCCTTCTCGTACATCAGGTCGACGATCAGCTTCAGCTCGTGGAGGCACTCGAAGTAGGCGAGACGAGGGTCGTAGCCGGCCTCCACGAGCGTCTCGTAGCCCGCCCGCACCAGCTCGGTCACGCCGCCGCACAGCACGGCCTGCTCGCCGAAGAGGTCGGTCTCGGTCTCGTCCTTGAAGGTGGTCTCGATCACGCCGGCGCGGGTGCAGCCGATGCCCTTCGCGTAGGCGAGCACCAGGTCGCGCGCGTCGGCCCGGGGGTCGCTGTGGATCGCGATCAGCCCGGGCACGCCGTTCCCCTCCACGAACTGGCGCCGCACGAGGTGGCCGGGGCCCTTCGGGGCGACCATGCCCACGCCGACCTCCGGGCCGGGGTCGATCTGGCCGAAGTGGATCGAGAAGCCGTGGGCGAACATCAGCAGGTTCCCGGGCGCGATCCCGTCGCGGATCTCGGCCTCGAAGACATCGGCCTGCTTCTCGTCCGGGAGCAGGACCATGACGAGGTCGCCCTCGCTGGCGGCGTCGGCGATCGACTCCACGCGAACGCCGCCCCCCTTCGCCTTGTCGACGGACGAGGAGCCCTCGCGCAGCCCGACCACCACGTCTGCCCCGGAGTCCTTCAGGTTGAGCGCGTGGGCGTGACCCTGGGAGCCGTATCCGAGGATGGCCACGGTCTTCCCGTCGAGCTGAGAGAGGTCGGCGTCCTTGTCGTAGATCATGGGGCGCGCACTCTACGAGGTTGTCTCAAGACTCCGCGCGGGGGTCTTGAGGCAGCCTCTACAAGCGGGCCCGAATCAGCTTCCCGCCCGGACTGCGCGGCAGCGACTCCACGAGCTCGACCCGCTTCGGCACCTTGTGCGGCGCCAGGCGCTCCCGGCACCAGGCCCGCAGCGCCTCGGGATCCACCAGCTCGCGCGGCACCACGAAGGCCGTGATCGCCTCGCCCCACTCCGGGTCCGGACGGCCGGCCACGGCTGCGTCCACCACGGCCGGGTGGGCCAGCAGTGCCTGCTCGACCTCGAGCGGGGCCACGTTCTCGCCGCCGGTCACGATCAGCTCCTTCAGGCGGCCCTCCACGTGGAGCCGCCCGTGATCGTCGAGCCGGCCGAGGTCGCCGGTGTGGAGCCAGCCGTCGGGCGCGTATTCGCCCGGCGCGACCATGGGGCCGCGCACGAGGATCTCGCCGCCGGCGCCGATCTCGAGCTCGACTCCGTGCAGCGGGCGGCCTGGGCTGCCGGCCACGACCTGGGAGCAGGTCTCCGTCATGCCGTACACCGGGGTGACCGGGATGCCCGTCTCGTCGGCCCAGTCGAGCAGGCCGGCGGGGATCGGCCCCCCACCGAGGGCGATCGCGCGGAGGCCGGGCGCCCTTCGCAGGCCCGCGTCGCGGAGGCGGACGAGCATCGTGGGGACGAGCGAGGCGAGCGTGACCTCCCCGGCCTCGAGCACGCGTCTGACGCGCTCGGCGTCGAAGCGCTCGTGGAGCAGGGCGGTGGTGTGGTTCACGGCGCAGCGGAGGAGCACCCCGAGGCCGCCGACGTGGTGGAGCGCGAGCGGGCAGAGCCAGCGGTCGCCCGGGTCTACGCCGAGGGCGTCCGCGGATGCGGCCGCGCTGGCGGCGTGGTTGGCGAAGGTGAGCTCGACCGGCTTGGGCTCGCCGGTCGTGCCCGACGTGTGGATGACGCTGTGGACGGCGCCGGGGTCGTGCGCGGTGCGTAGGTCGACCGCCGCCTGGGGCCCGTCGACCGGGGGCTCGGGCGGATCCGCCGGGGCGACGGGCTCGAGCAACGCGCGCAGCCGCGGCACGGCGTGGAGCAGCTCGGCGAAGGCCACGCCGGACGGGTGCGAGATGCGCACGCGGTCACCCGCCCCGACCCCCCGCGCAGCGAGCCGCCGTGCGGCGGCCGAAGCTCGCCGGTCGAGCTCGGCATAGGTGACCGCCTCGCCGCCCGCCACCACCGCGGGATGATCCGGCCGCGCCCGGGCCGCACTGGTGAGCCAGTCGTCCACTGAGGCGAACGCTATGGGTTGCCAGGCCTATCATCGCTCGGTGCCCGCGTCCGACGAGACTCCGGTCCTGATCCTCACCGGGCCGCCGGGTGCCGGGAAGACCACTGCGGCGCGGGTGCTCGCCGAGCGCTCGGAGCGGGCGGTCCACCTCGAGTCGGATTCCTTCTTCCACTTCATTCGGCCCGGCTACGTCGAGCCGTGGAGGCCGGAGTCCCGCGAGCAGAACGAGGTCGTCATGCGGATCATCGCGGGGGCGGCGGCCGCCTACGCGGCGGCGGGATACTTCACGATCGTCGACGGGATCGTCCTCCCCCGGTACTTCTTCGAGCCCTTGCGCGATGCGCTGCGAGAGGGCGGCCGCCCGGTCGCGTACGCCGTGCTCAGGACGCCGCTGGACGTCTGCCTCTCGAGGGCGGCGGGCCGCTCGTCGCAGCCGCTCGCCGCCCCCGCGGTGGTCGAGCGCCTCTGGCACCACTTCGCGGACCTGGGCGCTCTGGAGCGGCACGCCGTGGATGTCGACGCCGAAGGCCCCGACGAGGCGGCCGGGCTGCTCGAGTCGCATCTCCGAGCGGGTCGCTCGACGCTTGACTCGAAGCGCGCCTGCGGGGCGGTCGCCCCGCCTCGCCCGAGGACTATCGTTCCGGCGCGAATGAGCGCGACGGAGGGCCACATCCGGTCCGGTGCCGACTGGCGGCCCGGGGGCGGCGAGTACGAGGACATCCGGTACGAGCTTGCGGACGGGATCGCCAAGATCACCATCGACCGCCCCGACGTGCGCAACGCCTTCCGGCCCGAGACGCTGATCGAGATCTCCGAGGCGCTCGAGCGCGCGCGAGAGGACACCGAGGTCGGCGTGATCGTCCTGACGGGCGAGGGGCCGCTCGCTTTCTGCTCCGGCGGCGACCAGCGCGTGCGCGGAGACACCGGCTACGTGGCCGGCGGCGAGCGGGTCGGGCGCTTCCACGTGACGGATCTCCACGTGCAGATGCGCCGCACGCCCAAGCCCATCGTCGCCATGGTCGCCGGATACGCGATCGGGGGCGGGCACGTGCTCCACGTGGTCTGCGACCTCACGATCGCCGCCGACAACGCCCGCTTCGGCCAGACCGGCCCGAAGGTAGGGAGCTTCGACGGGGGCTACGGGGCCAGCCTGCTCGCCGCCCAGGTCGGGCAGAAGAAGGCCAAGGAGATCTGGTTCCTGTGCCGCCAGTACGACGCCGACGAGGCGCTCGAGATGGGGCTCGTGAACACGGTCGTCCCGCTTGAGCGGCTCGAGGAGGAGACCGTGGCCTGGTGCCGCGAGATGCTCCAGCTCTCTCCCTTCGCCCTGCGGCTCCTCAAGGCGAGCTTCAACGCCTCCGAGGACGGCATCGCCGGCGTCCAGCAGCTCGCCCACGACGCCAACCTCCTCTTCTACGCCAGCGATGAGGCGCGCGAGGGGCGCGAGGCCTACAAGGAGAAGCGGCGACCGGACTTCGGCAAGTTCCCGAAGCGGCCGTGAGCGGACGCACCGGCCGCGCGGCGGTGCCGCGGGGCACGCTCAAGCTGTGGCTGCTCGCCTCCCGTCCCCGCACGCTGCCGGCGGCCGTGGCCCCCGTGCTGGTGGGCACCTCGCTCGCCGCGACCGAGGACGAGTTCAGCGTGCTTCCCTTCCTGGCGGCGCTCGTAAGCAGCGTGTTCATCCAGATCGGGACCAACCTGTCGAACGACTACTCGGACGCCCGGCGCGGCGCCGACACCGAGGACCGTCTCGGCCCGGTGCGCGTGACGGCGGGCGGGCTGATGCCGCCGAAGCGGGTGCTGGTCGGCACCTATGTGGCCTTCGGGATCGCGGTGGCGGCGGGCCTCTACCTGGCCGCGGTGGCGGGCTGGGAGCTGCTCGTGGTGGGCGCCGCGTCGATCCTGGCGGGCGTGCTCTACACCGGCGGCCCCAGGCCATACGGCTACGAGGGCCTCGGCGAGCTGTTCGTGTTCGTGTTCTTCGGGCTCGTGGCCGTGGCGGGCTCCTACTACGTCCAGGTGGAGGAGCTGCGCTGGGAGGCCTTCGCGCTGGCGGTGCCCGTCGGCCTGCTGGCGGCGGCGATCCTCGTGGTGAACAACGTGCGCGACATCGACACCGACGGCCGCGCCGGCAAGCGCACCCTCGCGGTCAAGCTCGGCCGTAACCGGGCGCGGCTCCTGTTCACCGCCATGGTGATCGTGGCCTTTGCTGCCCCCACCGCCATCTGGGCGTTCGGCGGCCTCAGCGCGTGGCTCCTGCTCACGCTCGCCGCGCTGCCGCTCGCCCCGCCTCTGATCGAGACCGTGTCCCGGCACACCGACGGACCCGCGCTGAACGGCGCCCTGGCGGCCACCGGGCGCTTGCTCGCGGTCTTCTCCCTCCTGCTGTCCGCCGGCGTGCTGCTGTCGTGAAGCGCACGCTGCTACGTCTCGCGATCCCGTTCCGGCAGCCGTTCGTGACGTCCGGGGGCGTGGTGAGCGAGCGCGAGCTGCTGCTGCTTCGCCTCGAGGGAGGGGACGGGACGGTCGGCTGGGGCGAGGCGGCTCCCTTCGAGCCCTACGACGGCGTGCCGCTCGAGCGCGCCATCGCGGCCCTCAGCGGCGGCGGCGGGCGCCGGCCGCCGCAGGCGCGGGCGGCCGAGGAGATCGCGCGGCTGGACCTCGAGGCGCGCCAAGAGGGGCGCCCGCTGGCCGACCCGGTGCGCGACGCCCTGCCCGTGAACATGACCCTGCCCGCCGGCCCGCCCGAGGAGGTGGCGGCGCGGGCCCGCGAGGGGCTCCGCGCCGGCTATGCCTGCTTCAAGGTGAAGGTCGGGCTGCCGGACGACGCCGAGCGCGTGGCGGCGGTGCGCGAGGCGGTGGGCCCGTGGCCGGCGCTGCGGGTGGACGCCAACCGCGCCTGGTCGGTCGAGGAGGCCGTCTCGTGCATCCGGACGATCGAGGACCACGACCTCGAGTTCGTGGAGCAGCCCTGCCGCTCGCTCGACGAGCTGCGCGCGGTGCGCGCCCGGGTGTCGACGCCGATCGCCGCCGACGAGTCGGTTCGCACGCCCCGCTCGCTCAAGCACGCGGTGGAGCTGGAGGCATGCGATGTCGTGAACGTGAAGCTCGCCGGCGCGGGCGGCTTCAGGGCGGCCCGCGAGGCGATTCGCCTGGCGCGGGCAAACCGGCTGGGCGCCTTCCTGTCGAGCACGCTCGACGGGCCCTGGGGCATCGCCGCCGCGCTTCAGCTCGCCGCGTCGGAGGACGTGAAGCTGGCCTGCGGGCTGGCGACGCTCGAGCTGTTCGACTCGCCGATCGCCCGGGCGCTGCCGGCGCCCCGGAACGGGACGCTCAAAGTTCCGCCGGGCCCCGGGCTCGGGGTAAACGCCGAGCCCGGGGCGCTTGCGGATGTGGTTGTAGAGGAGCTCGCCCTCTAGTCGTCGTCGTCGTCGCGGTCGTTCAGCTGCCCGCGCATCTCGCCGCCAGGAGCCAGGCTGCTGTGGACGTTGGCGTACGTGAAGCCGTCGCGGATCGCGTCCACGAGCTCGTCGAACTCCCCGGCCGCGATGCCCTGCCCTGCGGGCCCGATGACATCCGCGGCCGTGAACGAGTCCGTGACCGTTCCCGGGCTGGCCGGACAGGTCGGCGTGCCGGCGGGTCCGGGGAGGGTCGCGGTCCCGCACAGCCACACCGAGATCCCGCCGTTCGCGAGGCGCTGACCGATGTGGATGTGGGCCTGGGTGATCGTGCCCTCGAGGTCCTCGTACTGGAGCTCGTAGTCGACCCGGTCGCTGCCGATCGTCGCCTTGAACTTGCCCTCGGCGCCGGTCAGGACCACCGGGACCTCCTCGTCGCCGGTGAGCTTCTCTCGGATCTGCTTTCCGCCACCGGCGACCGCGACGGTCGCCACGCTCGCGATTGCAACCACGGCTATTCCGGCAGCCAGCCGGATGCGCCTCTGCCTCATTCCTCACCTCCGTCGTACGGGTGCAATCCGGTTATACGCGATCTGCGGCCTGAAGGTTCAGGAAAGCGGTGATCAGCTCCGCCACGCGCTCGGGCCGCTGCAGATGCGCGGCGTGGCCGGCGTCCTCCACGATCGCCGCCCGCCCCCGCGGGGCCACGTCCGCCATCCGCTGGGCCGCCGCCACGTAGCCCTCGTCGCGGGCGCCGGCGATCGCCAGCACCGGCAGCTCCAGCGTGAGGAGCTCATGCCACACCGGCTCCAGCACGCCCTGCCCGGCGGTTCGCAGCAGCATGGCGAGCTCCGCCGGGTCGTGGCTCAGCCGGCCCGGGCGCTGTTCCTCGACCAGCGGATCGGACTGGTCCGCGAAGAGCGGTTGGCGCTCCCAGATCGAGACCACGTCCTCGATCGGCGCGGCCTCCATCCATCCCGCCAGGCGGTCGTCGGCGTCGGCGCGCGCGCTCCGCAGCGAGGGCTGGTCGATGCCCGCTGTGGCACCCACCGTCACGATGCCGCGGTAGCGGGCCGGGTCGCGTAGCGCGGCGCGGAGCGCCAGCCGCCCGCCGAGGGAGTAGCCCACCAGCACGGCGCCCCGCGCCGCCGCAGCCGCGATCTCCCCGAGGCGGCCCTCGAGCGAGTGCTCGCGATGGTCGAGCAGCGTGCTCGGATAGCGTTCCGGCAGGAGCTCCGCGACCGGCCTCCAGGCGTCGCCACGCTGCATGAAGCCCGGGATGAAGAGCACCATCGCTCGCGCATGATGCCGATCAACCGGACCTACGCCCCGCTCCAGGCCTTCGTGGACGAGCTGGTCCGCTGCGGCTTGCGCCACGCCGTGACCTGCCCGGGCTCTCGCAACGCACCGCTCGCGCTCACGCTGGCGGCCCAGGCCGGAATCGAGCCGGTATCGGTGATCGACGAGCGCTCCGCCGGTTTCGTGGCGCTCGGGATGGCCAAGGCGACCGGGCGCCCGGTGGCCCTGACCTGCACGTCCGGCACCGCCGCCGCCAACCTCCACCCGGCCGTGGTCGAGGCCTTCGAGGCGCGCGTGCCGCTCCTGGTGCTCACGGCCGACCGCCCGCCCGAGCTGCGGGAGGTCGGCGCGGGCCAGTCGATCGACCAGATCAAGCTGTACGGGCGCGCCGCGAAGTGGTTCGTGGAGGTCGGCACGCACGAGCCCGGTCGTGAGACGGCCATCCACCACCGGGCGCTCGCCTGCCGCGCCTGGTGGACCGCGGCCGGGAGCCGGCCCGGGCCGGTTCACCTCAACTTCCCGTTGCGCGAGCCGCTCGCGCCGGTGCCGGAGGAGCTCGACCCGGCCGATTGGCAAGGCCGCCCCGACGGGCGCCCCTGGACCGAGCTGCGCGGGCACGCGAGTGCCCCGCACGCGGACGACGTGCACGCCCTCGCTGCACGGATCGCGTCCACTCCGCGCGGGGTGATCGTCTGCGGGCCGGCGGCCGAGCCGGTGGCCGAGCCCGCCGCGCGCCTGGCAGCGCAGTGCGGCTGGCCGCTGCTCGCGGAGCCGACCTCGGGCGTGCGCTGCGGCGATCACGACCGCTCCCACGTGGTGGCCCACTACGACGTGCTCCTGCGCGCCGGCGACTTCGCGGCCCGCCATGCGCCGGAGCTGGTGTTGCGGGTGGGCGACATGCCGACGTCGAAACCGCTCAGGGCCTGGGTGGCCGAGGCGGCTCAGGTCGTGCTCGACCCGCACGCCGCCTGGCACGAGCCGACACGCCGAGCCGAGCTGCTGCTCCAGGCGGACGCCGTCCCGGCGCTCGGCGCCCTCGCGGCCGCAATCGAGATGCGAACCGCCGAGCGCGACTCCGCCTGGCTCGGCGCCTGGCGCGACGCCGACGCCAAGGTCCCCCCCGCCCTCGCCGCGGCGCCCGACCGGTTCGAGCCGAAGGTGCTGGCGGGCCTCGAGCGCGAGCTCCCGGACGGCGCGATCGTCTGGCTCAGCTCGTCGATGCCCGTCCGCGACGTGGAGGCCTGCTTCCCCCAGTCGCCGAAGCGGCTGCGCTTCCTGGCGAACCGCGGCGCCAACGGAATCGACGGGGTGGTCTCATCGGCCGCCGGCGCCGCGCTCGCAAGCGGCGCGCCCACCTGGCTCCTCACCGGCGAGCTCGCGCTGCTGCACGACGTGGGCGGCCTGTTCGCCGCCCGCCGCGCCGGAGCGCCCCTTACCATCGTCTGCCTCGACAACGGCGGCGGCGCGATCTTCGACTTCCTGCCGGTGGCCGAGCACGCCGATCCCGAGCTTTACGAGCGGCACATCGCGACGCCGGCCGATGTGGACATCGAGTCCCTGTCCCCCGAGGTCAGGGTGGTCCGCACCGACCGGCGCGAAAACGTCAGGCTCCACCGCGAGCTGGCGGAGCGGGTGGCTCAGTCCGTGTAACCGAAACGCGGCGCCGGGCGCGGAAACAGCTACGGCGTGGCCGGCGCGTTGCCGGCCCGGCCCTGCGGCGCAGGTGTGAAGGGCGCTTGGCCCCGTCCCAGGCGCGGGAACTTGTCGTCCTGGTAGAGGTTCGGGGGCGCCACGAAGCAGGGCGGCTCGGCGTTCTCGCCCGAACCCGACGGATTGCGCTGCTCGCCGCGGTTCGGAGCGCAGTCGAAGCTTTCGATCACGCCGAGCGGGGTGGCCCGGTCGTAGGCGTTGGGGGCCACGTACGCGTTGGCGCGCTCCCAGTGCGGGCGGCCGACCCGGCGCTGGAACGAGCGACCGTCGATGATGGCGATCTGCGGCAGATAATGCTCGCCCTCGCCGGGGTTCAGGTACCCGCCCTCGCCGGTGCCGCCCAGCGCGCTGCCGCCGACCGACAGGAACTGCGCGACGATCGTCCGGGCGTACGAGAGGTAGGACAGGATCGGGTTGAGCTCGCGCATGAACACGTGCGTGGACCCGAGCAGCGGCTCGGCGCCCCGGAGGAGGCGCTCCGCCGCCGGCACGCCGGTCTCGGAGGCCTCCACGAGCGGGGGTATGTCGAGGAAGAGCCTCTCGAGGTCGGGCGAGAGGTCACCCAGGTCCCGCAGCGTCGGCGCCAGGTCCTCGGCGGGCTCGCGGAGATCGCGCACCAGCGGATCGGTGTTGCGCGCGAACTGCTCCAGCCGGCTGACGGTCGCGCGCGTCTCGCGCAGGAAGGTTGGGAACACCTGGAACGTCTCGGCCAGCGCGTCGTCGCGGGAGGCGAGTGCCGAGAAGGTCGCCTCGCCGTTCACGATCAGCCCGCGCAGGTCCCCGTCCTCGCGGGTGATGGCGTCGAACACCCGGCCGGTGTCGCGCACCACCTGGCGCAGCGCCACCTCCTGCTCGTCGAGCGGGCGCAGCAGGTCCACGCCGTCCTCGAAGAACGGGCGCCGCGTTGCCGAGCGAGTCGCTGAGGTCCTGCGAGAACGCGTCGCTCGACACGATGCCCGACTCGTGCATCCACTCCTGGAAGTACTTGCGGGTCTCCGGGTCGAAGGCCTCGAACACCTCGTCGAGCTCGACGGTGTCCTGGACGTTGCGACCGGGCAAGGTGGCGCCCTCGTCGAGGTCGTCGGCGTCCGGGCTGCCGGGCGTGAGCTCCACGTAGGTCTCGCCCAGCAGGCTCTTCTGGCGCAGCATCGCGCGAGTGTCCTCCCTGATCGGCGCGAAGCGGTTGTCGATCTCGATCTCGGCGACGGTCGTTTGGCCACCCGGCCCGAGCTCCTTCTTCTTGACCTTGCCGACGTTCACCCCGGCCATGCGCACGTCGGCCTCCACCACCAGCAGCGAGGCCTCGGGGAAGGCCGCCTTGAAGCGGTACCCCTTGGGATTCAGCGGCAGCGTGCCGCCGAACGACGCCCACAGGAACATGAGCAGCCCGAACACCGAGAGGGTGAACAGCACCATCGCGGCTATCCGTCCGGCTGTAGGGGGGTTCTTGTTCATGGGAGGGACGGCAGGGCGGGCAGGGACGGCAGGCCGTCCGGCAGGATCGGGCCGAGGCCGCCCGGCGGCGGAGGCGGAAGGGCGTTGAAGTTGCAGGAGCCGAACCCGCTGCCGAGCAGCTGATCCACGGCGCTGCCCTCGCCGGCCAGGTCGGCGAGCAGGCCCTGCGCGAGCGGGGGGTTGCTCGCCTCCACCTCGGCCAGGACATCCGCGACGATCGAGGCGAGCACCGCCGCCGGGACGCCGCAGATCGTCACGCGGCGCCACGGGCCCTGCCCGTCGGCGGTGGAGAACAGCGATGTCCCGTTCTGCGCCGTCCAGGCGAGCCAGTACAGGAAGCCCTCCTGGCGGCTGCGCTGGTCCGCCACCGACCTTCCGGCAAGTCCCTCGGCCCCGTTCGGGTTGAAGGCGCCCATGTTGAAGAAGCGGTTGAGCTGCTCGAAGCTGGTCGTGAGGTCCGGCGTGGCCTTCGAGATGCCCTGGGCGGCGAGGCGCAGGTCGTCGGTGAAGGGCCGCGCGGCGCGCACGAACGGCCGGATCTCGTCGCGCAGGATCGGCGTCGTATCGCGCAGGAACGGCGTGACCGCCGCGTTCGTCTCGTCCAGCTTGCGGATCGGCGACCGCAGCGACTCGAGCGAGGAGCGCAGCACCGGAGCGAACTCGCGCACCTCGCTGAGCGCGGCCTCCGAAGCGCGCAGAGCGCCCGGCAGACGCGCCACGGACGCCGAGATGTTCTGGTCCTCGCTCGCCAGCGCGTCGAACACCGCGCCTGAGGCGCTCACCAGCTGCTCGAGCTCTTCCGGGCGCCGGCCCACGTGCGTCATCAGCTGTCCGTACCGGTGGATCAGGCGCTTGAGGGCCTCGCGGCGGCTCGCGGTCGCCTCCATGACGCGGGCCAGATCCCTGTGCAGCGGCTCGAAGCGCCGGAACACCTCGCGCAGGTCCTGTCCGCGGCCGTCAAGGCCCTTGCCCGCGCTCGACACGAGCAGCCTCAGGTACGGCCGGGTGTCCGCGTCGAGGGCCTCGTAGATCTCGTCCGGGTCCACGTCAGGCAGCGTGTTCGCCACGGAGATGCGCCCGTCCTCCGGGAGCACGCGGCCGCTTCCCGGGCTCACCTCGATGAACATGTCCTTGAGCGCGGTCTTGGGCCTCAGCAGCGCGGTGGCGTCCACGCGGATCAGGTCCTCGTACTCGGACTGGAGCTCGAGCTGGACGACCGCGACGCCCTCCTCGACCTCCACGTCGGCGATGCGGCCGACCTCCACGCCGGCCACCCGCACCGTCTGGCCCTGGCCTGGCTGCACGGCCTGCGCGTTCTCGAGCTCGACCACTATCCGCTTCGGCTTCGACTCAACGAGGGGGAAGCGGAAGTCCTGCTGGCTGAGGATGTAGACCGCCACGGCCAGGCCGAGCAGGAACACCCCGACGACGGCGAGGAAGTCGAAGAGGTGCTTGCGGATCGCCCTCTTCACGGCCGCTCCTCCCGCTTCCGCCGGCGCACGCGCTTCACCAGCTCGGCGAAGTCGTCGCTGCGCACGAAGCGCTTGAGGCGCGAGCTCACGGCACGAGCCGCGCTGCCGCTCCTCGCGGTCGCGGCCTGCGCGCTCTCCCCCGCCGCGGTCACCTGCGTGTACTGCGGGTCGAGGGCCGAGCCGGCGGGCGCCTGGAGGTTCGGCCGCTCCTGCGTCTCGCACGGCACGTCGGGCCGGTGGGGCGGCGGAATCGTCGGGTCGTGGGGCGCCGCCGGCTCGACCCGGCCCGCCGTGAGCTTCAACGGGGCCACGCCCTGGATGTGGAAGACAGGCGTGTTCGCGTCGTTGTTGCGGCTCTCCCCCGCGAGGCCCACGAAGCTGCGATTGACCTGCTCGCGCACGAGGTGTCCGGAGTTGCCCTCCTCGATGCTCGGAATCTCCGACTCGAAGAACGGCACGAGCACCCGGTTCGTGCAAGAGGAGACCGCCCGCAGCTGGTCCAGGAACGGAATCAGGCGGCGGTTGAGGCGGGCGAGCGGCGGCACAGCCTGACGCAAGTCGGCTGCCAGGCCCTTCAGCTCGTCCTCCTGGACAAGCCGCCGCGCCTGCACGATCCACGGGATCGCGGCATCGAGAGTGGCGACCGACGAGCGAACACCCGGCAGCGCCTCTCGCGAGAACACCCGCAAGGTGGGCAGCGCCGCGTTCAGCTCGGCAAGGGCCGGCTGGCCGGTGCGGAGCGTGTCGCGCAGGGCCGGGATTGCCGCGGCGAGCGCGCTGTCCTGGCTCGCGATGGCGCGGGCCGTGGCGTTGAGGTCGGTCACCAAGCCGCGCAACGCCTCCGGGTCGTCCGCCAGAGCGGCGAACACACGGCGCTGGCCCCTCATCAGCCGCTGGATGTCCTGCTCCGGCTCCACACCGAGCAGCGCTTCGTTGGTGAGCGCGGTGTAACGGTACGCCGGCTCGAACGAGGGGATCGCTCGGTTGAGAGCCTCCGCGCCTCCCTCCGAAAGGGCCTCGGTCCCGTACTCCCGCAGCAGCGTCTGGAGGTCGGTGCGGACGTCCGACTGCAGCACCGAGAGGATCTCCGGCAGTGTGACCGACGCCATCGTGCGCGTGATCGGAATCGTGTCGCCCGAGTCGAAGGTGCCCGACTGGGGCGTGCCCGGCTCGAGGTCGACGAAGAAGTTCCCCTCGAGCAGGATGCGCGAGCGGATCCGCATCGCCGCGTCCTCGTGCACGGGCAGCGCGTCGTCGCGCAGCTCCATCGTCACCTCGGCGGCGGCTGTGCCCTCGTCGGCCGAATCGATTTTCGTCACCCGGCCCACCTCGACTCCCGCGATGCGAACCGGGGCGCCCTGCTTCAGGTTCTGGGCGTCGCGGACGACCGCCTTGAGCTCGAACGGGTTGGCGAACGGGTTCGCTTTCGTGACGCCGAAGTACGCCGCCACTACGATCACGACGAGAGCGAGGACGCCTGCCTTGAGGGCGCTCATCAGGGCACGTCCTTCACGCTGTCGATGCCGAGCTCTCGCGCCTTGAACGTGCCGCCCGCGCGGCCGCCTGGCACGCGCGGGTCGAGCACCACGTGGCTGCCGCCGCCGACGAAGCCACCCACCGAGCTGTCCGGCGGCCAGCGCGGGTCCGTGACGAGGCGGTCCATGTAGCCGGTCTGGCCGCTACCGCAGTTGGCCCGTCCCCGCGAGTCGACGGCCGGGCCGGCGTACTGCGTGTGGAGGCTCTGCTGGTTGGACGCCTGGGGGTCCTGGTCGGTCGGCACGTCAACCGGGCGCACCGACTCCGTGGAGCCGAGCGTGTTCGGCTGCGTCGCGTCGGCCAGCTTGGCCAGGATGCGCTGACTCGTGCCGCCGTGCACCGCGGCGGACTGGTGGGTTCCGAGCGGGTTGAGGAAGTAGACGAGGTAGTTGCAGACCGTCTGGTAGGGCGCGAAGAACTCCATCGCCGGGCGCGTGCCCTGCACCGCCCTGCGCAGGTCGCGCAGCGCCAGCAGCGTGTTCGGGTTCTCGGACAGATCCTCCAGCGCCACGAACAGCTGCTCGGTTCGCTCGCTGAGCTCCGGCGTCTGGCGGAAGGCGGGGATCCCGGCCTGGAGGGCGTCGTTCACTAGCGGCAGCGCCCGCCGCAGCTCGGCCGCCCCGGGCTGGAGCTCACGCGAGACGTCGGCGAAGCGGGCCAGGAAGGGCGTCTGGACGCGGAAAGAGTCGGTCGCCACGGCGAGCGTCGGGGGGCTCTCCTCGATCGTCTCGCGCAGCGCCTCCGGGTCGCGGCTGATCGCGGCAAAGGTGTCGGCCATCTGGCCGAACAGCCGCGCCTGCACCGCCGCCACCGGCGCCGCCTCGGCGGCCGCGGCGCCGAGGGCCGGGAAGAGGTTGCGCAGCTCCGTGTCGGGGTCGGAGAGGTTCTCCATCACGGGCAGCAGGTGCCGCACGAACGGGTTCAGCTCGCGGATGGCGATGTTCAGGTCCGTGCCGCGCCCGGCGAAGGCGTCGCCGAAGCCCTCGAGCGCGGCCTGGGAGTCGCCGCGGGTCTCCGGCTGGAAGGTGGAGAGAACGTCCTCGAGCTCGGGCGTGATCTCTCCGGCGTTGCGCAGCGGCACCGTGGCGCCGTCCTCGAAGGTGCGTTCGGAGCGTCCCGGTGTGACCTCGATGTACTTGAGGCCGAGGGCCGAGCGGCTCCGGACGCCGAAACGGCTGTCGACCGAGAGCGGCTCGATCTCCTTGTCGAGCTGGAGGTCGAGCTGGGCGATCGAGCGCACCTCGCCGTCCACGCGCCTCCTCACGCTGGTTATCTCCTCGACGCTTCCGACACGGAAGCCGCCGGCGCGCACCTCGTTCCCGGGCACGAGCTTGGCGCCGCTCGGCAGCTCCACCTCGAGCCGATAGGTCGGCACGAAGGGCAGACCCTGGTTGGCGTTGTAGGAGATGAACACCGCCACGATCGCGATCAGTAGGGTCACGGCCCCGATCAGAACCGGGCTGGCGGCGAGCTGTCGGCGGCCGGTTCTCATTCGGAGAGCAGGTAGTCGAGGAGGCCAGTGGCCGCGCTGACCGGCTTACTGCGCGGGGCGGCCGGGAGCGGGACGGGAGCGGGCGCCTTCGCGGTCGAGGCAGCGGGCGTGGCGCGCTCGGTCGGGTCGGGAGTGGTCACTCCGGGCTGGTTCGGGCCGAGGAACTGGTTGCAGTGCTCGATCTCCTCCTCGCTCGGGTTGGTGATGTAGGGCGTGCACTCGTTGACGACCACGTTCAGGCGGAGCACGTGGCCAACGTCGTCGAGGGCGTTCGTGGTGAGCGCCTGCCAGTAGAAGTAGTTCCAGATCGCCTCCATGCCGGTGAAGCCAGCGCCCCGGCCGGCGATGTGCGTCTTGTCTCCGGCCGGTGGGTCGGTGGCGGCGGCGCGCGGATCGGGCTCGACGGCGCGCGCACGATCGTCGATCGTCTGGAGCAGCTGGCGGAGCGGCTTGGCCAGACCGGGCGCGTCGCGCGCCAGCCGGCGTAGCTCCCGGATCTCCTCCTGGCTCGCGCGCACCGCCCGGCGGCCCACCACGGAGGCGTCGCCCAGCGCCGCGAGCGCGGGCGTCCCCGCCTCGGCGAACGGGGGCAGACGGGTGAGGAAGGTGTCGAGCTCGCCCGACGCGGCTTGCAGGTCGCGCAGGACGGGCGTCTGGGCGTTCGTCAGGTCGGCGAGCCGCCCCATGTAGGGCTCGAGCTCGGTCAGGAATGCAGGCAGCTCTCGGAAGGTCGCGGCGAGCTCCGTGCGGCGCGAGGCCGATATCTCGGCCGTGCGGCCCGCCTCGCGCACGAAGCGGCTCACGTCCTGCTTGCGCGCCTCGAGCTCCCCGATGACCCGGTCGGCGTCGGCGATGAACTCCTCGATCGTGCCGGTCTGGCGGCCCAGGATCTCGAGGGTCTCGCTGGTCTCGCGCAGGCCCGGGTGCGCCCGGCGCAGCGCCTCGCTGATGTCCTCCGGGCGCCCGGCCAGCCCGGCCCCGAGCTCGCCGATGATCAGGCGCAGGCGCTCGCGATACGGGCTCCTCAGGATGCTGTTGACGAGGTCGATCGGGATCGTCGAGCTCGTCTGTTCGACCGGCACACGCCCGCCGTCGGGAAGCTTGCGCTCCGAGGCGCCCGGCTGGCAGTCCACGAAGTACTCGCCGATCAGCGACTGCGGGCGGATCTCGCAGCGGGCGTCCTCCCGCAGGTCGGCGAAGCCGGGCTCCGTCACCTCCGCCTTCACGACGGCCAACGGGCGCTCCTGGCCCATGATCTCGAAGCTGCTCGTGCTGCCGGCACGAACGCCGGCGATCTTGAAGTCGCCGCCCTCGGTCAGTCCGAAGGCGTTGTCGAAGACGATCTCGTAGGTCTTGCCCTTCGCGCCGTCGTCCTCCGCGGCCCCGAGGGCCAGCGCCGCTCCGCAGACCGCCAGCACCGCGACCATGACGACCGCTCGCCTCACGGTCCCACCGACCTCTGGCCGGGGTCGCAGTCGAGCGCCGCCGCCTGGCCCGCGGAGAAGACGTTCGTGCCGTCGCCGGCGGGCATCTCGTTGGCGCCCGGGCAGCGGCGGAACTGCCTGGTCTTCGGCCCAGCGCCGTAGAGGATCTCGGAGAAGTTGATCCAGGCGCGCGAGAATCCACCCAGCGCGTCATAGGCGCCCGTGGTCGAGAAGTCGTCGAGCCATCCCACGAAGTCGGGCGTGTAGGGCCGGCTGAAGGCGATCGTCGGAGCGGCCGCTTGCAGGGCGTCAGCGGTCTCGGGGAAGGCGCCGCGGCGCCTGGCGCCGTTGATCGAGCGCGTGTCCATCGCCACGCGCGCGAGCGGCGGGAAGCTCCCGATCAGCTCGATCAGGTCGTTGGTATCGCCGGGCCGGCGGATCGTGCGGGAGAGGTCGCGGAAGGTCGGCTCGGCGTCGGCGGTGAAGAGCCGCGCCTGGTCGAGAAACGGATCAAGACGGCGCACGACGGGCTTTGAGGCGTCGACCAGCGGATCGACGTCGTCGAGGGCCGAGCGGGTGTTCACGAAGGTCGTGTTGGCGCGCCGCATGAAGGGCGGCAGCCGCTCGATCGACTCGGCCAACGCGTCCTGCTGGCTGCCGAGCGCCCGGAAGGTGGTGTTGAGGTTCGATACGACTCCCGCCAGGTCATCGCGGCGGCTCGCGAGCGTGTTCACGAGCCTGGCCGAGTCGACCAGGAACCTCTCGAGCAGGGCCTCGTCCTCGGTCAGCTCCTCGAACAGGCGGCTGCCGGTCGACAGGGCGGGGTTCAGGTAGTGAATCCCGCGACGCAGCTCGGGGGCGCGACCCCGCAGCGTGTCGGCCTGACCCTTGATGAAGTCCTGCAGCGAGCGGCGAGTCTCCTCGTCGAATAGCGCGAACACCTGGTCGACCTCGACGGCGGTCTCGGTCTGGTCGGCGTCGATTCGCCCGCCGTCGTCGATCTCATCGCCTCCGTCCGGACCGAGGTGGAGATCGATGTAGCGGTTAGCGATCCCCGACAGCGAGGTCTGCTTGATGATCGCCCTGGTCCCACGGCGCAGCGGCGTGTAGTCGCCATCAACGGTGAAGCTGACCTCGGCGAGGCCGTTCGGGCCGACGTCGATCTCGTCGACGCTGCCGACGGCGTTGCCGGCGACGCGGACCTCGTTCCCCCTGACCAGTTGACCGGCGTTGATGAACTCCGCCGTGACCCGATAGCCGCTGTCCCCGGCGAACAACAGCCACGCCGCAACGGCGATCGCGACCACGATGACCCCGATGGCTAGTGCACGCCCCGCCATTTACCGATTGCCATTCTGGCGCAGACCGACCCCTCCCGCGCTGGTCACGGAACCCCATTACCCCATAAGGGTGCCGCTCACGCCAATAGCGGCAGGAGCGCCTGGAGCTTCACGTCCGTTTCGGCCAGCTCCTCGGAGGGCACCGAATCGCGCACGATTCCGCAGCCCGCGTACAGGTGGGCGAGCGGTCCGCGGAGCAGGGCGCAGCGAAGCGCAACGCAGAATTCACCGTCTTCGGCGAGGTCCGTCCACCCCACCGCTCCCGCGTACCAGCCGCGGTCGAGACCCTCGAGCGCGGGGATCAGCGGCATGGCGGCCTCGCGCGGCTCGCCGCCCACGGCCGGGGTCGGCATCAGCCGCCCGGCCAGCTCCACGGCGGGCAGCGGGTCCGCCAGCTGAGCCCGGATCGGCGTGCCGAGGTGCTGGAGGTTGTGCACCTTGACGAGCGTGGGCTGCTCGGCCACGGTGACCCAGACGCTCACCGGCTCGAGCGTGCGCTCGATCCGGCGGGCCACGATGGCCTGCTCCTCGCGCTCCTTGGGGCTGCGCGCGAGCTGCTCGCCGAGGTGGTCGTCGACGGCGGGATCGGCGCTCCGGCGGGTGGTGCCGGCCAGCGCGACGGTCTGGGCCCGCGCGCCGTCACGGCGCACCAGCAGCTCCGGGCTTGCCCCGACGAAACTGAGCTCCGGCGTCCCGACGCACCAGCAGAAACAGGCCGGGAACACCTCACGCAGGGCGCCCAGCACGGCACCGGGGTCATGGTCGCGGGCGGCGTGCACGCGGACCTCGCGGGCGAGGACGACCTTCTCGAGCGCCCCGGAGCGGATGCGCTCGACCGCGCGCTCCACCGCCTGCTCGTAATGCGACGGGGGCGCCGCGCTGACAACGCGCGCCCGCTCGACGGGATCCGGATCGAGGAGGGGCATGACCGCCGGGGCGAGGTCAGTGAGGCGGCGGTCGACCCGGTCGAGCAGCGCCTCGAGCGCCTCGTCCCCGTCGACCGCTGCGGTCACCGTCATGCGCGCGTCGCCGCGATGGCGGACGAGGGAGACCTCCGGGAGCACGAGCGCGGCGGGTGCGAGCGGCGACCACTCGGGCGAGGCGCCGCCGTCGTCGGAGAAGGCGAAGCCGCCCACGAAGACGGGGCCGGCGGCGGCGGGGGCCCCGGACAGGTCGTCGCCGATCGCGCGCCGCCCAAGCTCACGCGCGGCGGCGGCGACCTTCTTGAAGCGGTCCGGGCCGCGGGCCTCGAGTATCGCCGCCTGACCGAGCCCGGCCAGGACGAAGCCGTCGCGGTCGGGCTGTTCGAAGCAGAAGAAGCGGTCGTCGGCTCTGCGGGCCGCGAGAACGGCAGCAGAAAGGTCGAGCCCGGGGTCGACCGGCACCGTGATCGCGGCCAGCGCCCGCGCGCGCTCACGCCGCGCCCGTTCGAGCGCAGCCGAGACGCGGGAGCGCAGCCGCTCAAGCGCCGCTCCTGTCAGGCGAAAATCAGGGGGGTGGGTAGTTCTAGTGCTCGTATGCGGTAGTGAAACTACCCACCCTGCGCTACGTCGCGCCGCGCCCTCGCGACACAGCGATCTCGCCCGTTCGCACCATCTCGATCAGCCCGAACGGGCGCACCATCTGCTCGAACGCCTCGATCTTGTCGTCGGTGCCGGTCACCTCGACCGTCACCGAGCGCTTCGAGATGTCCACGGTCTTGCCGCGGAAGATCTGGGTGAACTGCATCACCTGGGCGCGCGAGTCGCCGTCCTGGCACGAGACCTTGAACAGCGCGAGCTCGCGGGCCACCGTCTCTTCCGGCTCCAGGTCGCGGATCTTGATCACGTGCACCAGCTTGTGCAGCTGCTTCGTGACCTGGTCGATCGGATGCGCAGCTCCGTCCACCGTAAGCGTGATGCGTGAGATCGACGTGTCGTCCGTCGCCCCGACCGCAAGCGAGTCGATGTTGAAGCCACGCCGGGCGAACAGCCCCGCTATGCGAGCGAGCACTCCTGGCTTGTTCTCCACCAGGATCGACAGGATGTGCTTGCGGCCCGTGCGGATGCCGCCGCTCGCCTCCAGGTCCTCTAGACGCAGGACTTCCTTCGTGCCGGGCTCACCCATCGCTCAGCCCACCATGTCGCGCGCAGGCTGGCCCGCGGGGATCATCGGGTAGCAGTTCTCCTCCTTGGTCACGCGCACGTCCACCAGGACGGGGCCCTCCTCGGCGAGTGCATCGCGGAAGGCGTCCTTCAGCTCGCTCTTGTCGCTCACCATCATGCCCTTGGCGCCGAAGGCCTCGGCCAGCTTCACCCAGTCGGGGCTCGCGCCCATCTCCACCGACGAGTAGCGCCTGTCCCAGAACAGCTCCTGCCACTGGCGCACCATGCCCAGGTAGCCGTTGTTCATCAGGAACACCTTTACGGGCACCTGCTCGGTCACGCAGGTGGCGAGCTCCTGCACGGTCATGATCAGCGAGCCGTCGCCGGCGAGGCAGACCACGTCGTCGTCGGGGCACGCCACCTTTGCGCCCATCGCCGACGGCAGTCCGAATCCCATCGTGCCGAGCCCACCCGAGTTGATCCACTGGCGCGGGCGCTTGAAGCCGTAGTACTGCGCCGCCCACATCTGGTGCTGGCCGACGTCCGAGGTGACGATGGCGTCGCCGCCCGTGGCCTCGAACATCGCCTCGACCATGAACTGCGGCTTGATCTCCGAGTCGGCGCTCTCGTCGTAGCGCAGCGGATGCTTTTCCTGCCAGCCGCGGATGCGCTGCCACCAGCCCTCAAACCGCGTCGGGTCAGCCGCGAGCGCCCGGTATTCAGCCGTCAGCCTGGGCAGGATGTTCGCGGCGTCGCCCACGATGGGGATGTGGGCGGGCACGTTCTTCGAGATCTCCGCAGGGTCGACGTCGATGTGGATGAACTTCGCCCGCGGCGCGAACTCGGACAGCTTGCCGGTCACGCGGTCGTCGAAACGGGCGCCGACCGCCACGATCAGGTCCGCCTCGTCCATCGCGTAGTTGGCCGTGCGGGTGCCGTGCATGCCGAGCATCCCGAGCCACTGCTCGTGGTCCGCGGGGAACGCTCCCAGGCCCATCAGGGTGCAGGTCACGGGCAGCCTGTCCGACAGGCACAGGTCGCGGAACTCGGCCGAGGCCTCCGCGTTGACGATGCCGCCGCCGCCGTAGATCACCGGGCGCCGCGAATTGGCGAGCGCCTTCGCGGCGAGCCTGATCTGCTTGGCGTTGCCCTCGGTGGTGGGCTGGTAGCCCGGCAGGCTGCACCTGCGTGACCGGCTCATATGGGATGTCGGCGCGCGAGAGGTCCTGGGGCACGTCCACCAGCACCGGGCCGGGACGGCCCGTGGAGGCGACGTGGAACGCCTCGTGGATCGCCTTCGGGATGTCGCGCGGATCCTGGATCAGGATCGAGTGCTTCACGATCGGCATCGTTATGCCGGAGATGTCGGCCTCCTGGAAGCCGTCCGTGCCGATCAGCTCGGTCCGCACCTGCCCGGTGAGGAACACGGTGGGCACGCTGTCCATCACGGCGTCGGCGATGCAGGTGACCAGGTTCGTGGCGCCGGGACCGCTCGTGGCAAGCGCCACGCCGACCCGGCCGGACGCCTTGGCGTAGCCCTCGGCCGCGTGGCCGGCACCCTGCTCGTGCCGGCACTGCACGTGGCGGATGCCGGCGTCATAGAGGGCGTCGTAGGTGGGGAGGTTGGCGCCGCCGGGAATCCCGAATACGTGCTCGACGCCCTCGGACTTGAGGCATTCCATGATGGCGTCGACGGCTCGCATGACGGTGCGTGCTCCTTTCCCGATGATGGCCAGACTGGCCGGGCGGCCAGGAAAGGGTCAGTTTAACAGTGGTTTTTCGGCTTCTGGAGCGGGTTCCTCGGGCCATTCGAGGTCCCGCCCGCAGCGCATGCAGACCTGGTCGTGCAGCCGAATCACGTTCCCGCACTCGGGACACTGCCGCACCGGCTCGGTCCGCTCATTTCGGTAGAACACCGCCGCCAGCGTCCCGAGCAGCGGCAGAACCAGCCCGACCAGGAACCAGATCCAGAAGGAGCTGCCCTTGAGCTTGCCGATCACGGCGGCCGAAAGGCCGCAGAAGAACGCGAGTACGACGAACTCCAAGGGCGCGGGCTAGGTCCGAAGCACGCCGAACGCCCAGATCGCGGCCACCACGGCCAGCACCAACACGACGATCCACGCGACGGCCGCAACGACCCCGATCACCATCTTGAAGAGGATGTAGGCGGCCACCAGGAGCACCGCGATTGCGATGATCTTGCGGCCGACATCAGAGGCCATTTGTCCCATGCCACAAGTGTGGCAGACGCCAGGAGCGCTAAAGGAGACGTGGCGGCCAGGTCGGCAGGTAGCGGTCGAGCCCCGGCACCGGCACCGAGCACATCACCCAGCTCGGCCACCGGACCCGGAAGCCCAGCCGCCGCAGCCGGTCGAGGAGCCACCAGGAGTCGGTGGTGCAGAAGACGCCGAACGTCTCCGGCTCCTGCTGCTTCGCGACCCGGTCGAGCGCGGCCAGCACAACCGGCACCAGGTGCTCGGGCTCCTCCCCCACGGCCGGCCCGATCTCGCCGTCTGAGGTGACCCAGCAGAGCGCCGTGGACTCGCCGCGCGCGGCGTCCATCATCGCCAGGCAGGTGCGGGTGCGGCCGAAGAACTCGTGCAGCCGGGGCCGCTCGTGGCCGATCGCCGGCGGCTCGAGCCGCTTCCATTCCGCCACCGCGCGCTCCGGCGTGAGCGCGTGCACGGCGGGCTCGGTGGCGTCGAGCTCGAGCGAGCGGCGCTCCAGATACCGGTCGACGCGGTGGCGCATGTGCCAGTGGCCGCTCACCGGCATCACCCCGAACTCCGTGTAGAGGCTGAGGTCCGCCGGCCGTCCGAGGCCGAGCACAACCCGGCCGAGCTCGGGGTTCGGCGACTCCGGCCAGCAGCGCTCGAGCAGCGCCCGCCCGACACCGCGGCCCGCGTGCGACGGCGCCACCCACAGCTCGGTCAGCTCGTCCATGGCGCCGAAGCGGGCCACGCGTGCGTAGCCCACCAGCTCCTCGCCGTCCTCGCAGATCACGTAGCAGCCGTCCGGCTGGGCCGAGATGAACTCGAGCAGCGGCCGCTCGCGCTCCCACGCCTCGCGCAGGTCCTCAGGGTCGCGCAGGTGGTCGGGCGGCAGGAGCCCTCGATCCTTGCGCGACTCGTCCCACGCCGCCTCGCCGAGCTCGAACGTCGCGCGCAGGTCCGCCGGGCCGCCCTCCCTGAACGCCAGGACGCTCACGAGTCGCCCTCCCGCTCGCGCGCCTCGACCAGGACGAACCGGGCCCCGGCCATGCCACAGCGCGGGTAGCGGTCGATCACGCCGGCCACGTAGTCCTGCAGCTCGGCGATTCTCTCGAGCCCGGCGTAGCCGGCGCCGAAGCCGCCGCCGACGATGACGACATCCGTCGCCACTAAGACCGGGCGGCCCGCCGCGCCCCGTCGAGAGCAGGGCGCATCCGCTCGGGGAGGCGGCGCCGAACGCGCCACGGCGCGCCGGCGAAGGCGTGGTTTGCGACGGTCGCGAAGCCCGTCTCGTCCACCCGCAGGGCCAGCAGAAGATGGGCGATGCGGTCCGACGGCGGCAGCTCGGGCTCGGTGGTGCGAACGCAGTAGCAGTGCACCCGCCGTCCGCCCGGCATCACGAGCAGCGCGCCGGCCTCACCCACGAGCCAGATGCCCAGCTCGCCGTGCTCGAGCGCCAGCCCGCTGCGGCGCTGGAGCTCGCGCTCGCCGTGCCCCAGCAGGTCGCCGAGGAGGCCCTGCGCGGTCTGCTCGGAATCCTCGTTGCGCGGCCCCTTCGGGCGCACCACGCTGGCGCCGCGGAACGCGTACAGCTCCGGGATGATCCAGGCGTGCGCCAGCGCCGCGAGCGCCACCGGCGCGGCAAGCGGCTCGAGCCACAGCAATCCCGCGCCGGCGAGCACGAACGGGACCGTGTAGAGCACGGTCCACGCGTGCCAGATTCGGCCCCAGCGGCGAAGCCAGTGCGCGTCGGTACGCGTTCGCCACGGGACCGCGGCGAGCTCGGGAAGGGCCTGCTCGGCCGGCACGGAAGCGGCTTAGCCGCCGGCGATCGGCCGCCGCATGATCACGAGGTCGGCCTCGCGCGGCAGCTCGCGTACGTGCGTCGCCTTGCCCGGGCCGTCCGGCACCGTGCCGATCCAGCCGAGCTCCGTCTGCGAGCGGAACTCCTCGACAGCCTCAGCGAAGGCCTGGTCGTCGGCCGCGGTCCATTCCGCAAGCGTTGTGTGTCCCGTGCCGTCCATGCGGATCAGGCGAGCCATGCCGGCCTCCTCTCATCGTGGACGGCCAAGGATACGCCTGCATGGCCCCTCCCTTCCGGGGTAGTCGCCGCGGCAGGCGCCGCCTCTAGTTCCCCAGGCGTTCCGAAATCAGCCGCTGGACCTCGCCGCCGTCGGCGCGGCCCTTCGTCTCGCGCATCACCGCGCCGACGATCGCGCCGATGGCGGCTTTCTTGCCCGCCTTGTACTTCTCGACGGCATCGCCGTTGTCGGCGATGGCCTGGTCGACGATCGCGCCGAGCTCGTCCTCTCCCGCGCGGCCCAGGCCCTTCGACTCGACCACCGCGGCCGGGTCGCCGCCCTCGGCCACCAGCACGTCGAGCACCTCCTTGCCTGCCGAGGCCGAGACCTCCTTGGCCGCCACCATCCCCACCAGCCGCGCGAACGCGGCGGGCTCGAGCTTCGTGCCGGCGGGGTCCGCATCCCCGATCCGCGCGGTCAGCTCGTTGGTGGTCCAGTTGGCCAGCGTGCGGGGATCTCCGCCGTCGCCCGACAGCGCCGCCTCGTAGAAGTCGCCTAGCTCCGAGCGGAACGCCAGCAGCTTCGCGGCGTCGACCGGCAGCCCCAACTCGCGCTCGAGCCGCTCCGCGCGGGCCGCCGGGAGCTCGGGCAGCGCCGCCCGGGCGCGCTCGAGCATCTCCTCCGTGGGCACCAGCGGCACCAGGTCCGGCTCGGGGAAGTAGCGGTAGTCGTGCGCCTCCTCCTTCGAGCGCAGCGAGCTGAGGCTCCCCGACTGGGGGTCGTAGTGGAGCGTCTCCTGCTCCACCTCGCCGCCCCCGGCCAGGATCGCCTCCTGCCGGCGGATCTCGGCATCGATGCCGCGCTCGAGGAAGCGGAACGAGTTCATGTTCTTCAACTCGGTCTTCGTGCCCAGCGTGGCCTCGCCGGCGGGGCGGATCGACACGTTCGCGTCCATCCGCAGCGAGCCCTCCTCCATGTTCACGTCCGAGACGCCCATGCGCCGCAGCGTCGCCTGCAGCAGCCGCCCGAAGTCCGCCGCCTCGGCCGCCGAGCGCAGATCGGGCTCGGTCACGATCTCCACCAGCGGCGTGCCGCCGCGGTTGAAGTCGACGACGCTCGACTCGGCTCCGTGGATCCTGCCCGAGCTGCCCGTGTGCACCAGCTTCGCGGCGTCTTCCTCCAGGTGAACGCGGTGGATGCGCACGTCGCCGAGGCGGCCGCCCGTGCAGAGCGGGATGTCGTACTGGCTGATCTGGTACGCCTTCGGGCTGTCGGGATAGAAGTAGTTCTTGCGGTGGAAGATCGAGCGCGGGGCGATGTCGCAGTCGAGCGCCATGCCGATCATCAGCGCGTAGTGCACGGCCTCGGCGTTGGTCACGGGAAGCATGCCCGGGTGCGCCAGGCAGATCGGGCATGTGCGGGTGTTGGGCTCCTCGCCGAACGAGAGCTCGCAGCCGCAGAACATCTTCGTCCGGGTGGCGAGCTGCACGTGGATCTCGACGCCGATGACCGGCTCGTACTCGCGCACGCTCATCCCACGGGCACCCCCTCGAAGCCGATCGCCTTCTCCAGCGCATGCGCGGCGTCAAGGATGCGCCCCTCCCTGAACGCGGGGCCGGCGATCTGGAACCCCACCGGCAGGCCCTCGGACAGCCCGCAGGGGATCGAGACGGCCGGGATTCCCGCCAGCGGCATCGGCACAGTGAAGTAGTCGGACAGGTACATCGCGAGCGGGTCGGCGGTCCGCTCACCGAGCTTGAACGCCACCGTTGGCGAGGTGGGAGTGACCACGAAGTCGACCTGCTCGAAGGCGGCCCGGAAGTCCTCCGCGATCTTGGTCCGCACCTGCTGGGCCTTTCCGTAGTAGGCCTCGTAGTAGCCCGAGGAGAGCGCGTAGGTGCCGATCATGATGCGGCGCTTGACCTCCGTCGCCGAAGCCCTCGTGGCGGGTCTGCTCGTACATCGAGAGGAGGTCGCCGTTGTCGTCGTGCGATGGGCCGTAGCGGACGCCGTCGTAGCGGGCGAGGTTGGCGCTCGCCTCGGCGGGGGCGATCACGTAGTAGGCGGCGATGCCGTGGCGGGCGTTCGGCAGGTCGATCTCGGTCGACGGTGCCGCCGAGCTCCTCGATCAGCGCGAGCGTGCGGCGGCACACGTCGGCCACGCCGGGGTCGAGGCCCTCCTCCTCGAGGCCCCAGGACGCCGAAGCGGAGCCCGTCGAGCCGCTCGGCGCTCGGCAGCTCGACCTCCTCCGGGAGGCCGAGCGAGGTGGAGTCGCATGGGTCGCGGCCCCTCGAGCGCGCGCAGCATCAGGGCGGCGTCCGTCACGTCGCGGGTGAGCGGGCCGCACTGGTCGAGCGACGAGGCGAAGGCGATCATGCCGTAGCGGCTGACCGCGCCGTAGGTGGGCTTGAGGCCGACGATGCCGCACAGCGAGGCGGGCTGGCGGATCGAGCCGCCGGTGTCGGTGCCGATCGCCCAGGGCGCCGTGCCGGCCGCCACCGCGGCGGCGCTGCCGCCGCTCGAGCCGCCCGGCACGCGCGTCGCGGTCCCAGGGGTTCTGCACCGGCCCGAAGCCGGAGTTCTCGTTCGAGAGCCCATCGCGAACTCGTCCTGGTTGGTCTTGCCGAGCACCTGCGCGCCGGCGCCGCGAGGTTGCGCACGCTCGTCGCGGTGTAGGGCGGCGGTAGCCCTCGAGGATGCGCGAGCCGGCGGCGCTCGGCACGCCCTCGACGCAGAAGAGGTCCTTGACCGCCACAGGCGGCAGCTCGCCGGCCCGCGTCCTCGTGCGGCCACCCAGAGGTACGAGCCGAGCTCGTCGGCCGCGCGCGCGCTCGCGCCAGAACTCGAACACCTCCTCGCCGGACACCTCGCCGGCGCGGATCCGCTCGGCCTGGCGGCCGGCGGTCAGCGCGAGCAGGTCGCTCACGACGCCCCGGGCTGGGCACTCGGAAGCCGCCGTCGGCCACGTCGGGGCCCGCTCGAGCGCCTGCTCGCGCGGCAGGCTCGGGCGCGGCACGTCATCGCGCAGCACGTTCTGGAGCTCGACCACGTGAGAGGTCGGCTCAACCCCCTCGAGGTCCAGCTTGTTCATCGTCTCGACGTGCTCGAGGATCTTGGACAGCTCCGCCGACATGCGCTCGAGCTCCTGCTCGCTCAGGCGAAGGCGCGCCAGCCGGGCGACGTGAAGGACCTGCTCGCGGTCGATCATGGGCGCGATTGTAGGAGCGCCGCGCTACGAGCCGAACCCCGCGCGGTCGATCACGCGTCGCTCGTGCGTGCCCACGCCGATCGTGCGTTCGCCGTCGCGCACCTCGACGGCGAAGCGAAGCTTGCGGCCGTCGACGATCTCATCCAGCCGGGCGTGGACGGTGCACATGGCCCCCTCGCCCGCCGCGCCCACGTGCTTCACGCAGACCTCGAAGCCGACCGTGGCCTTGCCGTCGGGCAGGTTCTCGAGAGAGAGGATCGAGGCGCAGCGCTCCATCATCGCGATCATCCCCGGCGTCGAGAGCACCTTCACGCCGATCGTGCCGCCCACGTCGGTGAGCAGCCGGTCCTCGACCGTGAACTCGTCGGTCCGCTCGATGCCAGTCTCGAGGCTCACGCGGACGGCTCCACCTCGCGGCACTCGGTGACGACCCACTCGGCCGCGCGCAGGCGTACGAAGGTCATTCCGGGCGCGGAGCCGGGAACGGCTCGATCTCTGCCGGGGGCGGCGCCGGGCGGCCGGCCAGGTCCGTGTGGCGCCCGGGCGGCGAGAGCCGCTCGTCGCGCATCGAGACCGCGCCGCCGGCGACGATGCCGATCGTCGCGAGCAGGCCCAGCCAGACGCCGAGCTCGCGGCCGTCGAAGCCGTCGGGCAGGTTGCCCAGGCGGATCAGCACGAGCACCAGGCCGATCAGCCCGACCAGCGTCACGATGGCGGCCAGCGCGACCGGTACCGCCGGGACCCGCTGCGAGGCGGTGATCACGAGCAGGCTGACGCCGAACGCCGCGACCAGGGCCAGTGCGACGTCGACGGCGGCAAGCGCCTCCCATCCGCTCGCGTCCTCGGCACCGGCCCCGTACCAGGGCAGGAACAGCGAGACGAGCAGGACCGCACCGGAGGTGGCCGCGATCCACTCGCCGGCTCGGAGCCTTCTCAGATCCATGCGCGGGCAGCGTAGCGCCGGGCGAGGGGCCCGCGCCGTGTCGGGCGCGCCGCCTGGGTCGGTGCCGCCGCCCCCGGCGCGAGGGGGCGCCGGAGGCGTGCGGACCGGACTCGGCGAGGGCTGCCGCGGGGGATGGCCTGGCCTTCGCCTCTCGGCTTGGAGCGGGTTTGCCAGCGCCCCACCGGGACGCTACGTCCAAGCTCGCGCGATGCACATTGCCACCACGGGCTGGTCTGTACCAGTGGGGTCTACCCGCCTCCGGGGGTACGGATAACCGTACCCCGGCGCGCCGCGCGCAGCGTGTTCACGAGCAGCATCGCGCGCGTCATCGGCCCCACGCCGCCGGGCACCGGCGAGATCGCCCCCGCCTTCTCGCGCACGGCCTCGAAGTCCACGTCGCCGACGAGCCCTGCATCCGTGCGGTTCGTGCCCACGTCGATCACGGTTGCGCCCTCGCGGACCATGTCGGCGGTCACGAGTCCCGGCGATCCGACCGCGGCGATCAGCACGTCCGCCTCGCGGCAGGCGGCGGCAGGTCGCGGGTGCGCGAGTGGCAGTGAGTCACCGTGGCGTTCGCGGCGAGCAGCAGCTGAGCCAGCGGCTTGCCCACCAGGATCGAGCGGCCCAGCACCACCGCCCGCGCGCCCTCGAGCTCAGCGCCTGCCTCGCCCAGCAGCTCGATCACCCCGGCCGGCGTGCAGGGCACCATGGCCTCATCGCGGTCCTGCATGAGCAGGCCGGCGTTGACTGAGGTGAGGCCGTCGACGTCCTTCGCCGGGTCGATCAGCGAGATGAACTCGTCCTGGTCCAGGTGTTCCGTCAGCGGCAGCTGGAGCAGGATGCCGTGCACGCGCTCGTCTGCGTTCAGGTCGCGGAGGAGGGCGGCGAGGGCCCTCGGCGGAGACGTCGCCGCCGGGCTCGTGGTGGAACGACTCTATGCCCACCTCGGCGGAGTCCTCTCGCTTCATGCGCACGTAGACGGCCGATGCGGGATCGTCGCCGACGAGCACCGTGGCCAGACCCGGGGGTGCGCGTGGGGGGTCGCGGAGATCTCGCGCGCCGGCGACCCGCTCACGGATCCGCGCCGCGACCGCCTTTCCGTCGAGATAGATCGGGCGCTCACCGCTTCTTCAGCGGCGCATAGTCGGCCATCAGCTTGCGCTCGCTCCCGTCTCTCCGCAAACCGCACCACCACCAGGCCGCCGGGCTCGATGCCCACCACCACGCCCTCGCCGAAGTTGGCGTGCACCACGTCCTCGCCGAGCGCGAACGTGGCAGCTGGCGCGCGCGGCTCGGGCGCCCCGGGGGGCTCCGCCGTCCCAGGTAGCGGCGGCCGCCGGCCCGGTCGGCGCGTCCGGGCTCGCGGTCGGTCAGCTCGACCGGCACCTCGTCCACGAAGCGGCTTCGCAGGTTCCAATCGCGGTTCCCGAAGAGCGCCCGGGTGCGGGCGAAGGTGAGGTACAGCTCGCGCTTCGCCCGGGTCATCCCCACGTAGGCGAGCCGGCGCTCCTCCTCGAGGTCGCCGGACTCGATCGAGCGCGAGTGCGGGAACACCCCGTCCTCGAGGCCGATCAGGAAGACGGTGCCGAACTCGAGCCCCTTGGCGTTGTGGAGCGTCATCAGGGTGACCAGGCCCTGCTCGTCCTGCAGCTTGTCTTGCTCGGAGAAGAGCGCGATCTGCTGGAGGAACTCCTC
>CAVTES010000010.1:0-75741 GCA_963733885.1 uncultured Thermoleophilaceae bacterium
ACGTCACCGGGGGACAGTCGGCCAGGCCCGAGGTCGCGTCCGTGCCGTCGATGGCGAAAGCGACGGGGTGGTTGTACCAGCCGTTCGCGTCAGCACCCCGCCCAGGAGTGGCGGTGGTCACGACCGGCCCCGTGGCGTCGTACTTGAGGCCGAAGCCGAGCGCGCCGCTGAGGTTTCCAGCCTTGTCGGTACAGGTGCCGGGCACCGAGGCCGCACCGCTGTCCGGGCCGCCGTAGGTGGTGTTCGTGCAAGCGTCGATGCCCGAGGTCTGGTCCGAGCCGTCGAACGCGATCGAGACCGGACGGTTGTACCAGCCGTTCATGTCCGCTCCGCGCCCCGGCTGCCCTCCGGTCACGACGGGCGCAGTCGCGTCGTAGCGGAGCCCGAAGCCCAGCGGGGCGCTGACGTTGCCGGCATCGTCGGTGCACGTCCCGGCCAGCGAGGCCGTGGCGCTGTCGGGGCCCGCGTAGCTCCTGGTCGTGCAGCTGTCGATGCCGGACAGCTGGTCGGTGCCGCTGAAGGCGACCGAGACGGGGTGGTTGTACCAGCCGTTCACGTCCGGCCCGCGCGCCGCCTGCCCCGCCGTCACGGCCGGCGCCGTCGAGTCGTACTTGAGCCCGAACGTCCGGTTGGCGGAGTTGCCCGCGCGGTCACGGCAGCTGCCGCTGAACGATGCCGTCGCCGAGTCCGGGCCGCCGTAGGTCACCGAGGGACACGCGGCGACACCCGAGGTTGCGTCCGTGGCAACGATGGCGAAGTCGACCGGCCGGTTGAACCAGCCGGCGGCGTTCGCCGGGCGCGCCGGGTTGGCGCCCGTCAGGACCGGCGCGGTCTGGTCGTACTTGAGGCCGTAGCCGAACGGGCTGCTCATGTTGCCCGCCCTGTCCCTACACGTTCCCGCCAGCGAGGCCGCGCCGCTGTCCGGCCCGCCGTAGGTGGCGTTCGTGCAGGAGTCGACTGCCCGCCGTCTGGTCCGTGCCGCTGAACGCGATCGAGACGGGGCGGTTGTACCAGCCGTCCACATCCGCCGCGCGTCCCGGCTGACCGCCCGTCACAACCGGCGCCGTGTCGTCGTACTTGAGCGCGAAGGCGAACGGGCTGCTGACGTTGCCGGCCTTGTCGGTACAGGTGCCGAGCAGCGAAGCCGCGCCGCCGTCCGGGCCGCCGTAGGTGGGCGTCGTGCAGGCGTCCACGCCCGACGGCTGGTCGGTGCCGCTGAAGGCGACCGAGACCGCATGGTTGTACCAGCCGTTCACGTCCGCGCCTCGCGCGGCCTGGCCGCCCGTCACGGCCGGCGCTGTCGAGTCGTATTTGAGCCCGAACGTGCGGCTGGCGGAGTTGCCGGCCCGGTCGCGGCAGCTGCCGGTGAACGAGGCGGTGGCAGAGTCGGCGCCGCCGTAGGTCACCGAGGGACAGTCCGCCACACCCGAGGTCGCGTCGGTGCCCGCCAGGTCGAAGCGCACGGGCCGGTTGAACCAGCCGGCCGCGTTCGGGGAGCGCTCCGGGCTGGCGCCCGCCACGACCGGGGCGGTCTCGTCGTACTTGAGCCCGTAAGGGAATGGGCTGCTCACGTTGCCCGCGTTGTCGGTGCAGGTCCCCGGCAGCGATGCCGAGCCGCTGTCCGGCCCGCCGTAGGTCGTCGACGTGCAGGCGGCGATCCCCGATGTCAGGTCGCTGCCGCTGAACGCGATCGGAACCGCGTGGTTGTACCAGCCGTTCACATCGGCCGCGCGGGCCGGCGTGCCGCCCGTGACCACCGGGGCCGTCTTGTCCACCTTGATCGCTTCAGCTCGACCGTCACCCTCGCCTCGCCGTCGTCGGCGACACAGACTTGGTTCGTCCCGGGCGTGTCGGTCGTGAACGTCTTGTCCGTGCAGCCGTCCACCACGGCGTTCGCCGGGGCGACCGTCCACGTCGATCGAGACGTTCGTACGGTACCAGCCCGAGCAGTTCTGCGGCGCGGGCGTGCACTTGAAGGTCACGCTCGGCACCGCCTCGCGCGCGCCGCGCCGAACACATCACCACGGCGACGACCGCGACGAACGCCGACGACGGCGCGTCGAAAGCCGGCAGCGACATCAGACGGCGAAGCACTGAGTGCGAGTCCTTCGCCCGTGCTGCATCTGATGGCGCATGAACAAGCTCGGCGGTAAACGCCGATCGCTCCCGACGCTAACCGCCCACCTCGCCGGTCAATCCCCCGTCTGCGGGCATTCGCCCACATCAGCCGACGAGCGTGAAGCTCGCTAGGCCCGATCTGCTTGCCGTAGTCGCCCTTCGAGCGTGGGCCGAAGCCGGGCCACACGCGCCATCGATACCGCCCCGGTACAAGCCGTCGACGCTTGCCGCCGTAGCTCCAGCGCCTCTTGAGCTGATAGCGCGGCCGCGACGGCCAGGTGCTCAGGATCTTGCGGCCGCGTCGGAACAACTGCAGGTTGTAGTAGCGCGCGCCCGGCACCGGTGTCCACCGCAGCAGCGGCGGGCGCCTGGACCCTCCCACCGCCTTCAGCGCCGGAGAGAGCAGGCGGTAACCCGGGACGGCGCTGACGGTCCGGATGTCCCCGTTCCCGGCCGCGTCCCGGACACGCAGCTCGTAGACGTAGCGGACGCCATTGCGGACCCTCCTGTCTTCGAACCTCGTTCCGGGACCACGGAACACGACGCTCGGGTGCGCTGATCCCAGCCCGGGAGTGCGCACGACCTCGAGCGACTCCGCGTCTGCGCTGGTCGTGCCACCCAAGGCCACGCGGCGATCCCTGACTGTCGCCTCCAGGCCTGCGATCGGCCGGTGCCGTCGCGTCGTACTTGAGCCCGAACGCTGCGGCTGGTGGAGTTGCCGGCGTGGTCGCGGCAGGTTCCGGTAAACGACGCGGTCGGGGAGTCGGCGCCGCCGTAGGTCACCGCCGGGCAGTCGGCGATACCCGAGGTCGCATCGCTTGCCTGCTAGGTCGAAGCGAACGGGGCCGGTTGAACCAGCCGGCATGCGTTCGGGGGGCGCTCCGGGCTTCGCGCCGGCCACGACCGGCGCGGTCTCGTCGTACTTGAGCCCGTACGGGAGCGGGGTGCTCACGTTGCCCGCGTTGTCGGTGCATGTCCCCGACAGCGAGGCCGCGGCGCTGTCCGGCCCGCCGTAGGTCGTGTTCGTGCAGGCGGCGATCCCCGACGTCTGGTCGCTGCCGCTGAAAGCGATCGGGACCGCGTGGTTGTACCAGCCGTTCACATCGGCCGCGCGGGCCGGCGGCCGCCCGTCACCACCGGGGCCGTCTTGTCCACCTTGATCCTCAGGTCGAACGCCACCCTCGCCTCGCCGTCGTCGGCAACGCAGACCTCGTTCGTCCCGGGCGTGTCGGTCGTGATACGTATCGTCCGTGCAGCCGTCGACCACGGCGTTCGCCGGAGCCACCGTCCAGTCGATCGAGACGTCCGTGCGGTACCAGCCCGAGCAGTTCTGCGGCGCCGGCGTGCACTTGAAGGTCACGCTCGGCACCGCCTCAGCTCGCGCCGCGCCGAACAGCATCACCAAGGAGACGACCGCGAGGATCGCCGCGATGCCGCGCAGACGGCCCGCCGCGGCATCAAAGGGCCCAAGCACGGATGTGCCGGGTCCTTCCCGGTACTGCGGGTGGGGGCGCATCAACAAGCGTGGGGGCAAGCGCCGATCTACTTGAACCTAGCCGCCGCGCTCTCGTCGGTCAATCCCCCTTTCTGGGTAGATCACCCCTGCGCCATCACCCTCGCCGAAGCTCCGAGGCACGACTGCTTGCCGTACGGGGCGCTCCGCTCGGTCGTGCGCGTCGTTTTGGCCGACCCGAAACGGCCGCAGTCAAGCGTGAAGCCGCCCGAACGGCCTTGGGCGAGAGTGTGGGCCGTCAAAGGCGCCATATGCGGTCCTTTGACGGCCCACACTCGTTTGGAGGGTCCGTTTTACGGGGAGCACTCACGGCGCAGCAGGGCGATTCGGGCGGCCAGGCGGCCGTCGGCCGCCGGCGCGAGGCCCGGCTCGAACGGTGCTGCAGTGGGCCGCCTGCAGCACCAGCGCGATCGTAGCCGCACGCACGCGGGCCCGCTCAAGGCGGGCCCGAAATTCGTGCTTATGGGGAAGGCCGACGCTGCGGGCCCGGCCGAGCCGGGCGCTTGCGCCAGGCTGCTACGCGGCGGCGTAGGCCGGGCGCGGCGGGGCGTACCGCTCGGCGTGGCCGCGCTTGCGCGCGATCGCGGCGAGCGGCGCCATGGTGGAGCGCTGGACCCACGCGGGCGGGAAGGCTCCCCGGACCTCGTCGCCGAACTCCTGGACGAACAGGGCCAGGTCGAGCGGCTTGGGCATCCCGTTACCGAGGGTGCGGCCCTCCTGGGCGAGGGCGACCGCGGTCTCGAACAGGCGCTCCATCTGAAGCGCGGGCCGGACCTGCACCCGGACGTGGGCGGTCTCGTCGCCGCCGTTCGAGAACTTGTGCGACACGCCCGCGGGGACGGTGACCACGTCGCCGGCCTCGGCGATAACGGTCTTGAGACCCATCTTGAACTTCATCGTCCCGCTCAGGACCTCGAAGCGCTCCTCCTGCTTCGGGTGCACGTGCTTGCCGGGCACCTTGCCGTCGGGGGCGAGCTCGAGGTCGATCTCGAGCAGCTCGCCGTTCGTATCAGCCGCGGTCTTCCGGAAGGTGATGCGCTCGCCTGAGACCGGGTTGTCGAGAGTCTGTCCTGTGTATGCCATGTCCGCTCCTTCGTGGTTGGTTCGTTCGGTGCGGTCATGTTCCGCGAGCAGGCGCTTCCCGTCGTCAGCCTGAACGACGATTCGGTGCCCTCATACAGGACGATTCCGTGCCCTCTCTCCGGACGACGCCGGAGTCCTCCTCGAGGAGGATGCGGGCGCGGCGCCGCCCGCTAGAGCGGGATATTCCCGTGCTTGCGCTTGGGTGTGTCGACGCGCTTGGTCTGAAGCGTCTCGAGCGCCCGGATCAACTTCGGGCGCGTCTCGTGTGGCACGATCACGTCGTCGATGTAGCCCCGCTCGGCGGCCGAGTAGGGGTTCGCGAAGCGGGCCTTGTAGTCGCCGATCAGCTTCTGCCGGCGCTCCTCCGGCGTGGGGGAGGTCTGGATGTCGCGCCGGTGGATGATGTTCACCGCGCCCTCCGGGCCCATCACCGCGACCTCCGCGGTCGGCCAGGCGAACACGAAGTCGGCCAGCATGTGCTTGGAGTTCATGACGTCGTAGGCGCCGCCGTAGGCCTTGCGCGTGATCACGGTCAACTTCGGCACGGTCGCCTCTGTGAACGCGTAGAGCAGCTTCGCCCCATGGCGGATGATCCCGCCCCACTCCTGGGAGGTGCCGGGCAGGAAGCCCGGCACGTCCATGAACGTCAGCAGCGGGATGTTGAAGGCGTCGCAGAAGCGCACGAAGCGCGCTGCCTTCTCCGACGACGCGATGTCGAGCACCCCCGCGAGCTGGCTGGGCTGGTTCCCGACCACCCCGACGGGCCGGCCGTTCAGCCGGGAGAAGCCGACCACGATGTTGCGCGCGAAGTGCTCCTGCACCTCGAAGAACTCGCCGTTGTCGACGATCAGGTGCACCACATCGCGCATGTCGTACGGCTTGTTTGGGCTGTCAGGGACGATCGAGTCGAGCTCGGCCTCCTGGCGGTCGGGCTCGTCGCCCGTCTCCATGTGCGGCGGCAGCTCGAGGTTGTTCTGCGGCAGGAAGGACATGAGGTAGCGCGCGTCCTCGAGACAGGCGTCCTCGTCTTCGCAGGCGAAGTGGGCCACGCCCGACTTCGAGTTGTGCGTCATCGCCCCGCCGAGCTCCTCGAACTCCACCTCCTCGCCCGTGACCGTCTTGATCACGTCGGGGCCCGTGATGAACATGTGCGAGGTCTCCTTGACCATGAAGATGAAGTCGGTCATGGCCGGGGAGTACACGGCGCCACCCGCGCACGGGCCCATGATCAGCGAGATCTGCGGGATCACGCCCGAGCACTGCACGTTGCGGACGAACACGTCCCCGTAGGCGCCGAGCGACACCACGCCCTCCTGGATGCGCGCCCCGCCTGAGTCGTTGATGCCGATCACCGGGCAGCCGATCCGGGCCGCCAGGTCCATCACCTTCACCATCTTCTCGCCCATCGCCTCGCCGAGCGAGCCGCCGAAGACCGTGAAGTCCTGCGAGAAGACGCAGACGGTGCGGCCGTCGATGGTGCCGTGCCCGGTCACCACCGCATCGCCCCAGGGCCGGTTGTCGAGCATGTTGAAGTCCGCCGTCCGATGGCGCACGAAGGTGTCGAGCTCCTCGAACGAGCCGGGGTCGAGCAGCTTCTCGATGCGCTCGCGGGCGGTCAGCTTGCCCTTGGCGTGCTGCTTCTCCTCCGCCTGGGGGTTGGTGTGGATCGCCTGCTCGCGGAGCTCATGGAGCTGCTCGAGCTTCTCCTCGTACGTCTCGGGCGAGGTGCGGCGCATCGGGGCGGCAGGTTACCCTGCGGATCCAGGGTTACTCCGTGCCCCACGCCTCGCGCAGCACGCGGCGCCAGTTGCCAAGCGCGATCCGCTCGAGCTCCGGCTCGTCGAATCCAAAGGCCCGCAGGGCGTCGAACAGCGCAGGGAGCTTGGCCGCGCCGTCGAGCTCGTGCGGCATCGTGGCGCCGTCGAAGTCGGAGCCGAGCGCGACCGCCTCGGGCCCGGCCACCTCCGCCGCGTGGGCCGCGTGCGCGGCGATGGAGGAGAGCGGCGTGTCCGCGTCGTCGGCCCCGTCCTCCCGCACGAACGCGACGCAGAAGTTGATCCCCACCACGCCGCCCGACTCGCCGATCGCGCGCAGCTGGTCGTCGGTCAGGTTGCGCGGGGAAGGGCAGAGCGCGTGCGCGTTCGAATGCGACGCCACGAGCGGCGCGTCGCTCAGCTCCGCCACCTCCCAGAAGCCGCGCTCGTTCAGGTGCGACACGTCCACCACCACGCCGAGCTCGTTGCAGGCGCGCACCAGGGCGCGGCCGGCGTCGCTCAGCCCGGGGCCCTGGTCGGGCGAGCCGGGGAAGTCGAATGGCGTCCCGTTGGCGAAGGCGTTGGGGCGGCTCCAGGCCAGGCCGAGCGAGCGGAGACCCGCGCGGTGAAGGGTCTCGAGCTCCTCGAGCCCCTCGCCGATTGGCTCCGCACCCTCGAGGTGGAGCACGGCGGCCAGCGAGCCGTCGTTCAGGCAGGCGTCGAGCGAGGCGCCGTCGCGAACCATCCGGAGCGCGCCGTCCGACTCGCCCTCGATCGCCATCAGGCGGTCGACCATCGCGAGGGCATCGGCGAGCGCCGCCGGCTGATCGACCGGGCTGGCGTACTCGACGGCGAACGGGTCGTGCGCGCCGCGGAACGGGCTGCAGGGGAAGACGGCGAACATGCCGCCGGCGAGCCCGCCATCCCGCGCGCCCGGGGCATCGAGGTGCCCGTCGCCGCCCCGAAGGAACTCCTCGTTGTTGCCGTCGGCGTGGTGCAGTCGCGACAGGACGTCGTTGTGGCCGTCGAAGGCCCTCACGTGTCGTAGTGGGGGAGCGCGCCGCCCGATCGGCCGCGCACGGCCTCGGACAGCTCGTCCACGACGTCGGGATATATGCCCGCCACGTTCTCGACTTCGCCGGGGTCGCTCTCGACGTCGTAGAGGCGAGGCGACTCCAGCCTGTTGTCCGACATGTAGGCCCAACGTTCGTCGCGCAGGAAGTGGTGGTTCGAGTAGCCCCCGTAGGCGAAGGGCCGCTCGGGCGGCTCGCGGCCGCCGAAGAAGCCGCTCAGGTCCACGCCGTGGATGCCGGGCAGCGGCCGTACGCCCGCCATGCGGAGCAGCGTGCGCGCCAGATCGTGCGTGGAGGCGTAGTACGAGCTGCTATCGCCCGCCATGCGCCGCTCCGGGTCGATGAGGACGAGCGGCACCTGGATCAGCTCCGGGTGAAGGGCGGACGACACCTTGCCCGTCCAGCCGCGCTCGCCGAGCTGGAAGCCGTGGTCTCCCGCCAGCGCGATCACGGTGTCGCGCTCGAGCCTGTGGTCGTGCAGCCGCTCGATCAGCGCGCCGAGCCAGCGGTCGGTCATCGACACCTCGGCGGCGTAGAGCGCCCGCATCCGCTCGAGCACCGGGCCCGTCTCCTCCTCGGTGAGCCAGTTGCTGGCGAGTCCGTAGTGCGGCATCGCGGGCTCGGGCCCCTCAGCCGGCGGGTACCCGTTCATCTCGAGGTAGGCGGTCGGCGGCGTCCACGGCTCGTGCGGGTGGAAGCTGTCGACGACGAGCGCGAAGGGGCGCCGCTTGGCCGCCTGGTCGAGCGCCTTGACGCCGTCGCCGAACACGCGCGCGGCGAACGACTCGTTCTCGTCGTGCGAGTAGTTCGCGTTGGCGATGTAGCGGGTCACCCGGTTGACGGTGCCCGGGTCGCGGGTGGCGGGGTGGAGCCAGTGCGCGAGCAGGGCGGGCGGCACGCCATCGCTTCTGCCCCCGATCTGTCCTCCCTGCCGGACGAACAGGTCGAAGCTGCGCCGGAGCGGCTCGTACGGATAGGAGAAGCCGAGGAACGGGTTGTCCGTCACGTAGGCAGTCCACCACCCGGCGCGGCGCAGGGCGCTCGTAAAGGTGCGAGACGGGTCGCCGAGCGACGACCAGCCGGGCTTGGCGAGGAGCCCGCGCTCGTCCTCCCAGTCGCGGAAGGGGAACATCCTGCGACCGGTCAGGATTCCGTTGCGGACCGGCACGGTCGGCATTGCCTCGGGATATGCGCGCTCGAAGCGCAGACCCTCGCGCATCAGGGCGTCGATGACCGGCGTCCTTGCGGCCGGGCCGTAGACGTGGTCCACCCGAAGCGTGTCGATCACCACCACCAGCACGTTCGGCCCGTGGCCGCGCGACGCGCTCGAGGCGATGGCGCCGATCCCGGCCGTGGCGGCCGCCACCCCGGCGCCGGCGGCGAGGAACTGGCGACGTGTTGGCACGGCGGGGGATTGTGGCGTATGGCTCAGAAACCGTAGTGCGGCAGCGGCCCGCCGGCGCGCTCGCGCACGGTGGCGTAAAGCTCGCGGATGAGCTGGGGGTGCTCACGAGCGACGTTGCGGAACTCGCCCGGATCCTTGCGCAGGTCGTAGAGCTGGAAGTGCGACGGCCGGTTGTCCGCCCACATCGCCCAGCGCTCGGTGCGGATGAAGAACTCGTTCGTGTAGCCGCCGAACGCGTAGGGGCGCTTCGGCAGGGGCCGGCCGCGCAGCGGACGCGAGAGGTCAACGCCCTCCATCTGCTTCGGCACCGGCACGCCGGCCATCGAGAGGATCGTGGGGGCGATGTCGTGGGTTGACGCGTACCAGTCGCTCGAGCGGGCGTGGCGGCCCTGGCGCGGGTCCATCACGATCAGCGGCACGCGCGTGAGGGCGGGGTGGAGCGCGACGGAGATCTTCCCGGTCCAGCCATGCTCGCCGAGAAGAATCCCGTGATCTGAGACCAGGACGATCACCGTGTTGTCGGCGAGCCCGAGCGCGTGGAGCCTGTCGAGCAGCACGCCGAGCCAGCGATCGGTCATAGTCACCTCCGCCGCATAGAGGTCACGCAGGCGCCGCAGCACCGGACCCTGCTCGCGCGGGGAGAGCCAGTTGTCCGTTCGCGAATAGCGCGGCATGGCCGGCTCGGGCCCGCGCCAGTCGGGGTCGCCGTACATTCGCACGTAGTGCGGTGGAGGCGTCCACGGCTCGTGCGGCTCGTAGGCGTCCACCATCAGCGCGAAGGGGCGGTTCCGTGCGGCCTCCCGGAGCACGGCCGTGGCGTTCTTGAACACGCGTGCGGCGAACGAGCGCTCCTCGTTGTCCCAGTAGCGGCTGTTCGCCATGTAGAGGCCCACGCGCTCGGTCTTGGCGCCGCGGATGGAGGGGTGCAGCCACTGGCGCAAGACCTTGGGCGGGACGCTCGACACGGGCCGGTCTCCGCCGAGTTGACCGCCGGTCTTGACGAAGCGATGGACGCTGTCGCGCAACGAAGCGTACGGCGGCGCGAAGCCGAGGAACGGGTTGTCGGTCACGTAGGCGGTCCACCAGCCGGCCCGGCGGAGCACGGCCGGAAGCGCGTGCGGCACGTCGCGAAGCGGCGACCAGCCCGGCTGGCCGATCAGGCCGTCCAGGTCCCGCCAGCCGCGGAACGGGAAGACGCGGCGTCCGCTGAGGATCGAGTTGCGGGCCGGGACGGTGGGCATCGCTTCGGGGTAGGCGCGGGTGAAGCGGAGGCCGTCGGCGGCGATGGCATCGATGTTCGGGGTCTTGACGCGACTGCCGTAGATGCCGACGTAGTCGGTCCGAAGCGAGTCGATCACGATGAGCAGGACGTTCGGGCGGTCGGCCGGGGCGGCGAGCGCGCCGGGCTCGCCCAGTGCGGTGGCCGCGGCCGTGGCCGCTGAAGCCTGGAGGAAGCGGCGCCTGGTGGTGCGGGGCTGCATCGGAGCCATTGTTCCTCCTAGTGGCGGCGCAGCCTTCCTCGTGAGTCGTACGAGGGCAGGCTCCGGCCGGCTTGCTCGCGCACCATCTCGCCCAGCTCGTCGGTCACGTTCGGATGGTCACGCGCGAGGTTGCTGTGCTCACCGGGGTCGCTCCGCACGTCGTAAAGGCGCCTGCCACGGACGGTGTTCGCCGCGATGTAGGTCCAGCGGTCCGTGCGCGCGTAGTGCCAGTTGGCATAGCCGCCGTAGGCCATCGGCCGGGGAGAGCGCGCGGGTCCCCACAGGAGCGGAGCCAGGCTGGCGCCGTTCATCGGCTTGGCCCGGCGGAGGCCCGTCAGCTCCAGCACGGTCGGGGCGATGTCGTGGGTCTGCGCGAACCAGTCGGTGGCCTGGCCCGCTGCACGCCGTGCGGGGTCGACCACGATCAGGGGCACATTGGTGAGGGTGGGGTGGAGCATCGAGGACACCTTGCCGGTCCAGCCGTGCTCGCCCAGCAGGTAGCCGTGGTCGGCTGCGAGCACCACGACGGTCTCGCGCTCGATGCCGTGCGTGACGAGGGACTCGAGCAGCACCGCCAGCCACCGGTCGGTCATGGTCACCTCGGCCGCGTACAGGTCGCGCATGCGGCGCAACACGGGCTCGCGGCGGTGGGGCTTCAGGTACTCGTTCACGCGTTGGTAGCGGCCCGTGCAGGCCTCGGGGCCGCGGTACTCGGGATCGCCGTACAGGTCGATGTAGCTGCGCGGCGGGGTCCACGGCTCGTGCGGCTCGTAGGTGTCCACGACCAGCGCGAACGGCCGGCGCCTGACCGCCTTGGCGATGGTGGCCGACGCGGCAATGGCCACCCGCGCCGCCCACGACTTCGACTCGTCCTCCCAGTAGCCGCCGCCGGAGGCGAGGAAGTCGCGAACCCGACCCTCGATGTGCTCATCGCGCAGCTCCGGCACGAGCCAGTGCTCGAGCTCGCGCCGCGAGACGGCCCGCGGCCGGCGAATCCTGCCTTTCTGGCCGTCGATCCCCACGAACTCGTGGAAGCTCGAGCGAAACGGCGCGTAGCCGGAGGCGAAGCCCAAAAACGGGTTGTCGGTCACGTAGCCGGTCCACCAGCCCGCTCGCCGCAGCACGCTCGTGAAGGTGGCATCCACGTCGGAGATGCTGGCCCACCCCGGCGTGTTCACGAGATCGCGCTCGGGTCGCCAGTCCCGGAACGGGAAGACACGGCGACCGGTGAGGATGGAGCGGCGGGCGGGAACGGTGGCCATCGCCTCGGGATGGCAGCGCGTGAAGCGGAGCCCCTGGCGGGCGAGAGCGTCGATGTTCGGCGTCAGGGCTCTGCCGCCGTAGGCGCCGACGTGGTCGGCGCGCAGCGTGTCGATGACGATCACGAGCACGTTCGGCCCGTCGGGTCGCTGCGCGAAGGCGCCCGGCGGATCGAGCGCCGCGACCGCCAGGCTCGCGCCGGCCATCTCGAGAAGCTCGCGCCGCGTCAGGCTCACGCTGCGATTCTCTCGCTACGGGGCGAGCGAAACCCAGAGGCGCCGCGGTTGTGGAACATTTGGCGTCGATTGGCGCGCGCGAGCGGGGCCGCCGGCCTCTATCGGCTTGTCGCGCCGCAGAATTGCTCGCAGGGCGTCCCGGCCGCGCCGCGACCCGCGAGCCCGCGGTTCCGCATGCCCAAACGGCAGCCAGCAAGCGGGGTGGTTCGTTACGGCAGTGTGGGCCTTCCCCTTGGCCACGTCACCATTCCGTGCCTCGATTACGCGGGTCGCCGAGTGTGGGCCCTCAAACGCGCCATATACGGTGCCGTTCGGGGCCCACACTCCGCTGGCGATGCGGCGTTAGCTCCCCGTACGCGACGTATGTAACGACTGTGTGCGCCATGGGGGTTGAATTGAGTATCAACCGCCCATTTGCCGCTGATCATCCGCGCGAAAACGGACGATGGTGCGCCGATCCGAGAGTGTCGAGCGCCTCATCCAGAATGGCCTGAGCGCGCTCGGGATCTAGGCCCGGATGAGGCGACGAATCCGCGGGCGCAACAAGCTCCGCGACGGCTGGACCTTCCGACTCAGGCGACTCCTCCGCCGCCATCCGATGGCCATCCACCACGGGCGCTTCGTGCTCCACCCTCGCCAGGGGCTCCGAACTGGGCGGCCGCTGGTCACCCACCGGTCCGCCGAGGAGCATGACCCGCGGCTCGTCCGAGGAGCGGGGCTCTTCCGCGGAGGGGGGCGCTTCCGAGGAGGGCGGCAACTCGGGAGAGAGCAGCTCGTCCGGTGCGGACGCCTCCTCGGCAGGAGCGTCCCCGAGCACGGGAGCCTCCCCCTCCGTGAGCCCCTCGTCGACCACGGACGCCTCCTCCACCACCGGCGCCTCCGCGGCTACGGGTGGCTCCTCCACCGGGGCCGTCTCCCCTTCCACGAGCGTCTCCTGCACGACCGGCGTCGCGTCGACTACCTGCGCCTCCCCGACTACGGGCTCCTCGACTACGGGCCTCTGACCGACCGGCTCTGAAGGGGTCGCGGCCGGTGGGGTCGCGACGGTTGGGGCGCTGCCCTGTGCTGTCGTGCGCGGCCGGAACAGCCACGCGAGGAACCCACGCTTGCGCCGCGGCTTGGCCTGGATCGGCTCCGCCACGGGCGCTGCCACCCCCTTCTCCTCGACCGCTGACTCCTCGGAGTCCGGCTCGTCGGGGACGGGCTGCCCGGACTCCGGTTCGTCCGCGACGGGCTCCTCGCACTCCGACTCGCTGGCGACGGGCTCCTCGGGCTCGGGCTCGTCTGCGACGGGTTGCGCGGCCTCGGGCTCGTCGGCGAACAGGTACTCGACAACCGGCGCCTCGTCCACAGGGCCTGCCTCCACAGGCCCCTCGGCGACGCGCTCCTCGCCGCCGCCCGGCAAGTCCCGCTCCCCTGCCCCAGCCGCCGTTTCCGCGGCCGGCGGATCCTCTACGCCCGCACCGGACGCGGGCAGCGACTCGGAATCCCCCAACTGCGCCGTCAGCATGACCTTCGTCCCCCATCCGGAAGGCTCGATCGACACGGTTCCGCTTGCGCTCTCGCCCTCCCAGGCGACCGTGTGCTCGGGCTCCAGCTTGGTGATCTTTATCTCGCCGAACGCGCCGAGGTGCCGCGCCAGCCGTTCCACCTCGCTGAGCTCGCTCCATAGCTCCGGCGGTGACTTGACGAGTGTTCGCTTCGCGGTGAGGTCGGGCATCGCCTCCCGGTTCGCCCGTCCCGAAGGGACTCCTTCCGGCGGTGAAAGGCCTTGCAGGACAAGCTAGATGATTGATTCCACGACCCCGCGCACGCGAATGACGCACGGATACCGTCGCCGGATCGGGGTCATCGGGCTCGCCGATACCTCCGGGTATCGGCTTCGCCCTGCTTCCCCCGCCCGGCTTGGTCCCGTGCGCCCCCGCGCACACGCGGCCGTGGAATCAACCATCTATCCCGATACAACTCCCCGGTGCTCGGCGACGACCTGGGGGAGCTGCTCGGTCCGCGCATACCGCGTGACCACAGCCGTCAGGTTGTCGCGGACGACTACGCGGGGCGCTACCTGAGCCGGGACGACCGGCCGGCCGCGCCCCGCGTGATGGACCTCGGCTGCGGGCAGGGTGACTCCGTCGACCTCTTCCGGGCACTCGAACCCGCGGTCCGCTGGGTCGGGGTCGACCTCGAGCGCTCGCCCGAGGTTGACGAGCGCGTCCGGGACGACGCAGAGTTCGTCACCTTCGACGGGATCACCCTGCCGTTCGAGGACGGGAGCTTCAACCTCGTCTACTGCAAACAGGTGCTGGAGCACGTGCGGCATCCCGACCCGCTGATCCAAGAGGTGGCGCGGGTACTGGCGCCGGGCGGCTGGTTCGCCGGCTCCACCTCGCAGCTCGAGGCGTTCCACTCGCGCAGCATCTTCAACCACACGCCCTACGGGCTCACCCTGATGATGGAGGACGCGGGCCTCGAAGTGGTCGAGCTGCGGCCGGTGATCGACGGCCTGACGCTCGTCGCGTGGCGCACCCTCGGTCTGCCGAACTTCTTCTACCGCTGGTGGGGGCCGCGCGAGTCGCCGCTCCACCGCGTCATCGAGATGGGCGGGCGGGCGAGGCGGCTCGACGCCCGCACCCGCAACCAGATCAAGCTCACCCTGTGCGGGCAGTTCGCCTGGCTGGCGCGCTCGCCAGTGTCGGTGGATCCAGGCTCAGGCCTCTGAGTACTCGCCGAACTCGTCGCGCATCACGCCGCAGACCTCGCCCAGCGTGGCCCGCTCGGCCAGAGCGGCGCGCATCGGCAGCAGCAGGTTCTCGCTCCCAGCGCAGGCGCCGCGCAGGTCGTCGAGCTTCGCCTGCACCGCATCCTGGTCGCGGTCCTCCTTGAACGCCTTTAGGCGCTCCACCTGCTGGCGCTCCGACTCGGGATCCACCCGCAGCGTCTCCACCTCGTCGATCGACTCGGTCACGTACTCGTTCACGCCGACGACGATGTCCTGCTTCTGCTTGTAGCGCTCCTCGTAGCCCCAGGCGGACTCCTCCACCTCGGCCCGGATGAACGGGATGCATTGCACCGAGCCGCCCATCTCGTCGATCTTGTCGATCAGCGCCTGGGCGGCCTCCTCGATCTCGTCGGTGAGTGCCTCGACGAAATAGGAGCCCGCGAACGGATCGGCGGTGTCGGCGGCGCCCGACTCGTGGGCGAGGATCTGCTGTGTGCGCAGCGCGATCCGCGCGGCCGTCTCGCTCGGCAGCGCCAGTGCCTCGTCGAACCCGTTCGTGTGCAGCGACTGCGTCCCGCCGCACACGGCCGCGAACCCCTGCAGCGCCACCCGCACGATGTTGTTGTGGGGCTGCTGGGCGGCGAGCGTCACGCCACCGGTCTGCGTGTGGAAGCGCAGCTTCATCGAGCGCTCGTCGGTCGCCCCGAAGCGCTCGCGCATGATGCGCGCCCACATGCGCCGCACGGCCCGGAACTTCGCGACCTCCTGGAACACGTTGTTGTGGCCGTTGAAGAAGAAGGCGAGCCGCGGAGCGAACTCGTCGACCGCGAGGCCGGCGTCGACCGCGGCCTGCACGTAGGCGATCGCGTTGGCGAGCGTGAAGCCCACCTCCTGCACCGCCGAGCAGCCCTTCTCGCGCATGTGGTAGCCCGAGATCGAAATGGTGTTCCACTTCGGCACGCGCTCGCGGCAGTAGGCAAACAGGTCGGTGGTCAGGCGCATCGCCGGCACGGGCGGGTAGATGAAGTTCCCGCGCGCGATGTACTCCTTGAGGATGTCGTTCTGGGTCGTGCCGCGCAGCTCGTGCGACTCCACGCCTTGCTCTTCGCCGACCAGCTCGTAGAGGAGCAGCAGCGCGGCGGCAGGGGCGTTGATCGTCATCGAGGTGGAGACCTCGCCAAGCGGGATCTGGTCGAACACCCGGCGCATGTCGTCGATCGTGTCGATGGCTACGCCGGTGCGGCCCACCTCGCCCATGCAGAGCGGGTCGTCGGAGTCGCGGCCGAGCTGGGTGGGGAGGTCGAACGCCATCGACAGGCCGGTCGAGCCGTGCTCGATCAGGTAGCGGAAGCGCCGGTTGGTCTCCGTGGCCGTGGCGTATCCGGCGTACTGGCGCATCGTCCACTTGCGCCCGCGGTACATGTCCGGGTGGATGCCGCGCGTGAAGGGGTAGGCGCCGGGCTCGCCTAGGCGCTCCTCGAGGCCGGGCTTGACCTCGTCGGCCCCGTAGGCGTGCTCGATCTCGATGCCCGAGTCGGTGAAGCGGCGCGGATCGTCCGGCCCGACGACCGGCGCGATGCTCGGTTGGTGGTCAGGCGTGGTGGCCATGGCCACCGAAAGCATAGGTGCGCCCCGCCGAAGTCCCGGTGCGGGGGCGGCTCCGGCTCGCCTTGTCGTCACCTCCTTAAGCGTCCCTTGAGCCACTAGGGATACGGTCCGTGCGTGAACCAACCGGCTTCGCCCCGTCGCACCGCCATCGAGCTCCTGCTGGGGATCGTGGTCCTGATGTGGGCGCTCGAGGTGGTCGACGTGGCGCTCGACCACCGGCTCGACCGCTACGGCATCGAGCCGCGCGAGCTCGACGGGCTGGACGGCGTGGTGGCGGCCCCGTTCCTGCACGTCGGCTTCGGCCACCTCGCCGCAAACACGGTTCCGCTGGTGGCGATGGGCCTGGTGATCGCGCTCGAGGGGCCGCTGCGGCTGCTGGGTGTGACCGCGATCGCCGCGGTGGTGAGCGGGCTCGGCACGTGGCTGATCGCCCCTGCCGACACGATCCACCTCGGCGCGAGCGGCGTGGTGTTCGGATACGCCACATACCTCCTGGCCCGCGGGGTGTTCAACCGCCGGCCAATCGAGATCGCGATAGGCGCGGTGGTGGCGCTCCTCTGGGGCGGCGCCCTGCTCGCGGGGCTCGAGCCGCAGGAGGGCATCTCGTGGCAGGGCCACCTCTTCGGGGCGATCGGCGGCGTGGTGGCAGCGCGGGTGCTGAGCGAGCGACGCGAGGCCGGGCGTAGCATCTGAGCCTGTGGAGATCACGGTCCGACTTTTCGCAATGCTCCGGGAGCGCGCCGGAGCGCCGGAGGTCACGCTCGACCTCCCCGAAGGCGCGCGGGTGCGCGACGCGCTCGAATCGCTCACCGGGCTGGCCGAGGGCCTGCCGCTGGTGATGGCGGTCAACCGCGAGTACGCCGACGCCGACCGCGTGCTCGACGCCGGCGACGAGCTCGCCCTGATCCCGCCGGTCAGCGGGGGCGAGACCCAGGCGGCGCCATGGGTCCGGGTGAGCGCCTCGCCGCTGTCGCTGGAGGAGCTCGCCTCCCGTGTGCGCCACGCGGGCGCGGGCGCGGTAGTCACCTTCAGCGGCGTCACGCGGGAGGTGGAGCGGCTCGAGTACGACGCCTACGTCCGGATGGCGGAGGAGCGCATGACGGCGATCGCGACCGAGGCCGTGGAGCGGCACGGCCTCTGCGCGGCCGCGGTGGAGCACCGGGTCGGCGAGGTGCCGCTCACCGCGCCGAGCGTGATCGTCGCCGTGTCCGCCCCGCACCGCGACGAGGCCTTCGCCGCCGCCCGCGAGATCATCGACCGGGTCAAGGCCGAGGCGCCGATCTGGAAGAAGGAGATGGAGGGCGACGAGGGCCGCTGGGTGGACGGGAAGGAGCCGCCGAGGGGCTGAGAGCGACTGGTGCCAATTCGAGCACCAGTTGGTGCTATATCTAGCACCGACTGGTGCTACAGTTAGCACCGATGCCAAGTCCCTTCGTCTACGAGGAGCCGGTCTCGCCTGTCGACCTGGTCGACCGCGCCGGCGAGTTGCAATCGCTCGTGGACCGCGCCCTCGACGGCCGAAACAGCCGCCTTCAGGGCCCCCGCCGGTTCGGAAAGACCTCTCTGCTTCGCGCCGCCCTAGCGGCCGCCGAACTGGACGGAGCGATCAACATCGAGGTGAACTTCCTCGGGTGCGTGACCGCAGCGGACGTTGCCCGGCGAATCGAGCGCGCCTACGCGGCGCAGCTCGACAGTCCGCTCCGACGATGGTACGACGGACTAGTCCGCACGCTGCAGCCGACGATCGTCGCGGCTCCCGGTGGCGTGGGCGTCGCCGCACAGCCGCAGACGACGGACCAGGGCCTGCTCGACCGCCTCGGGCTACCGCGCCGTGTCATGGAGCGAACTGGCCGGCGCTGCATCATCGCCTTCGACGAGTTCCAAGAGGTTGTACGGATCGACCCGGCATTGCCGGGCGTCTTCCGCGCCGAACTCGAGACGCAACGGAGCGCAGCGGGCTACATCTTCTCGGGGTCCCATCCGGGGCTGATGCGCGACCTCTTCGCGGATCGACGGCACGCCTTCTTCGCTCAGGCCGCGCCGGTGAGCCTGCGGCCGCTCCCAGCGGACGCTCTGGCTGACCACATCTCCCTCCGCTTCAGCGAGGATCGCCGCGATCCCGGTGAGGGCCTGGGGCCGCTGCTCGACGTGGCGGAAGGGCACCCCCAACGCGCCATGCTGCTCGCGCATCACCTGTACGAGCATGTCGAGCCGGGAGGCCGCGCCGGCATCGAGCAGTGGACCGCGGCGCACGAAGCGGCGCGACGCGAGGCCGAAGGCGAGATCGAGGTTCTCTGGGAATCGTGCAGCAGTCTCGAACGGCGCGTTCTCAAGACGATCGCCCACAGAACCGTGCCTTTGGCGGGTCGCGAGGCCGCCGCTCGGTTCGGGCTTCCGAAGAGCGGCTCGACCCAGGTAGCGGTGGACCGCTTGGTGGCCGAAGGCCACGTCGTCGCGGACGACGAGGGGCGCAGCGGATGGCGCATCGTGGATCCCTTCTTGGCCGCTTGGCTGCGCGGCGACTGATCAGCCGCGCAGCAGGTGCTCGCCGCCCGCCGCCGCCATCGCGCCGGCCAGGGAGCCCAGCAGCAGGTCGCGCAGCTCGGCGCGCCCGAGGTCGCGGTGCTCGAGCCAGTCGAGGATCGCGCCGTCCATGAACCAGAGCCACCCACGCGCGGCCGCTCGCAGCTTCGGAGGGGGCGGATCGCCGGCGCCCACCTCGGCGAGGATTCGAGCCGAGGTCCGGTCGCGCACCTCCGCGATCAGGGCGGCCACCTCCGGCACGCTTCCGGCGCTCTCCATCAGCTTGCGATAGGCCAGCTCGTTCTCCTCGATCCAGCCGAGGAAGGCGTCGAGGCTGCGGGCGAGCGCCTTGGCGGGCGGCAGGGCGGGGTCAGGCTCGGTGCGGCGGCGCACCTCCTCGGCGGCCTCGCGCAGCGTGGCGACGAACAGGTCCCGCTTGCTCGGGAAGTAGTGATACAGCAGCGCCTTCGAGATCCCGGCCTCGCGCGCGATCCGGGCCATGGACAATTCCCCGAACGAGTGGCGCGCGAACAGCTCGGCGCCGAGCTCGAGCAGCTGCCGGCGCCGCTCGTCGACGTGGAGGCGCGTGTAGGCGGGCTCGGCCACCGCCCGGATTGTTCGGACCCTGGTACCAACCGCGCGACGAGGAGGAGGCCATCCTCACCCGGCTGCGGCGCAAGGACGTGCCGATGTCGGTCGCCCAGACCTACACGCACTACCTCCCGTGCGAGGACCAGCGCGGGCGCAGGCAGGCCGAGCGCGAGCGCGTCGCGCGCTTCCACGGCGCGGGCCTCGCCGTGACCACCTACTTCAACCCGATGATCTGCACCGGGCACACGCGCTACGGGCAGGCGGCGGCCAGCGGGGCGCTCGTGCGGAACGCGGCCGGCGAGCCGTACGTCTACCGCTACTCGACGCTCGAGAGCTTCGACGTCTCGCAGTTCGACTTCACCTCGGCCGCCGGTCGCCGGCTCTACGGCAGCCTCCTGGGCGAGGCGGTGCTGGACGGCCACGACGGCTGGATGGAGGACTTCGGCGAGTACACGCCGCTCGACGCGCGAGCCGCCGACGGCAGCACAGGCACCGCGCTGCACGACCTCTATCCCACCCGGTACCACTGCGCCGCATTCGCGGTCACACCGACCGCGACGCGCTTTCGTGCGCTCTGGCTGGACCGGTACGGCCCGGTGCGCGCCCGTCGTATGGGGCGGGGACCCGAGCGTCGACTGGGGATTCGACGGCCTGCGCTCGGTCGTCACCAACGGCCTGAGCATGGGGCTCTCGGGCGTGAGCACCTGGGGCTCGGACATCGGCGGGTTCTTCGCCCTGTTCGAGAACCGGCTGACGCCGGAGCTGCTGGTCCGCTGGATCCAGGTGGGAACCGCCTCGGGGGTCATGAGGACGCAGGCCAACGGCATCCGCCTCCCCGAGAGCGAGCGGCCACAGGTCTGGGACCAGGGGATCGTGCGCCACTGGCGACGCTGGGCAAAGCTGCGCACGCAGCTCTATCCCTACCTGGTCGCAGCCGACCGCGCGTATCGCAACGGCGGGCTGCCGATCATGCGGCATCTGGCGCTCGCCTATCCCGGCGACCCGCGCGCCGCCCGCCAGGAGGACGAGTTCCTCTTCGGGCCGGAGCTGCTCGCGGCCCCGGTGCTCGATCCCGGCGCCCGGCGACGGCGCGTCTATCTGCCGCGCGGGCGCTGGGTCGACCTATGGCGATCGGCGAGCTACCGCCAGGGTGACGGCGGGCTGTCCCTGCGGCGTCCGCGACTGCTCGGAGGGGGCCGCCGTGTCCGGCTGCCGGCGCCGCTCGCGGAGCTGCCTCTGCTCGCCCGGGCGGGGGCGCTGCTGCCGCTGCTGCCCCCGGAGGTGGACACGCTGGCTGCGTACGGCGATCGCGCTCCGGCGGTCTCGCTGCGCGACCTTCGCGGGCGGCGCGTGCTGATGGCGTTCCCGCGCGGGTCATCGTCGATGCAACTGAAGGGCGGCGGGATCCTGCGCTCTCGCGAGGGCCGTGGCGAGTGGCGGCTGGCGATCCGCACGCGGCAGTCGCACCGCTGGACGATCGAGGCCTCGATGGCCACGCTCGAGCGACCCTTCCGCCCCTGCGTTGTGCAGGCCACTGGCGGCCGGCTGGTGCGGTGGCGTTTCGATCGCCGCACCGGCGTCCTGCGGGCGGTCATATCGGCCCGCCGCGGCGGGCTCGTCGCCAGGGCCTGCTGAACCGGTCCGCACGATCGCGTGCACCAGGCAGGGCGGCCGGTGGACGGGGCCGAATCGGATTCACATGCGAAGCATCGAGGTGCTCCAGCTCGCTCTGCTCGGTTTCGCGCTGCTGCTTGTCGCCGCCCGACTGCGCGTGCGGCGGCGCCGGGCCGCCCACGCCGCGCCGGCCCGGCCCGTGGCCCGGGCCAAAGCGCCGGCGCAACACGCCCCGCCGCCCGCACGCCGAGCCACCCCCGCCGCGCGCCGTGCGGCCCCCGTGCCCTCTTCCGCGCCACGCCGGTGCCCTCTCGCCGCGCCACCCCGGCGCCCTCCCGCCGCGCCGAGCCCGACGAATGGCCCTTCCCGGACCCGTCGGCGCCCGCGCCGACCGGCCTGCTGCCGAGCACGGCGAGCGCCCGGCGCCGGGCTCGGGAGCTCGCGGCGTCGGGCGATCGCCGGTAGCGGATACAGCCCCCGCAGACGCGGAACGGGCGGCCCCTCTCCGGGGCCGCCCGCTGTCGCATCCGCAGGTGTCAGTAGGGCCTAGCGCTTCGGCTTGGGCTCCTTGAGCGTGAGCTCGACGGTCCGCTTCCGGGAGTTCCCGGCCGCGTCCTCGGCGGTCACGATCGCCTTCACCTGGAGCCTGTCGCGCAGCTTGAGCAGCACGAAGGTCTTGCGGGAGAGCTTCACCCTGACCAGCTTCGACTCGCCGGCGTCCAGCTCGACGGTCTTGCTGCCCAGCAGCTTGCCCTTGCGCCGCAGCTTCACGGTCACCGTGGAGTCCTCGTTCGCCGGGCCGGTCACGCGAACCGCGGCGATGCGCTTGCGGTTCACCCGGAGGGCCTTCTTGCCACCCTCACAGCCGGGGCGACCGTGTCCGGAGCCGGCTGGCCCGGCTGGCCGGCTGCTGCGCCTGCTCGCGGTCGACGATCTCGATGTCGCCGTTCACGATGTCCTGCGCGTCCACGACCGCCGAGTCGACCTCGGTGCCGCCGGCTCAGCGAGTCCGCCGACTGGTCGCGGCTACGGAGCGTGTCCGTTCCGGCGCCGCCGGACAGGAGGTCGACCGACTGGCTTCCACCGGCCAGGTTGTCGTTGCCGTCGCCGCCCTCGGCGTCGATCGTCCAGCCCGCCAGCCCGCTGGCCACGCCCGCGGCGTTGAGGCTGTCATCGCCGCCGTTGGCGTTCAGGTCGAGCCGCTCGGACGTGCCGATGTCGAGGTTGAACGGCCCCGGCACGGGGCTGGGCCCGGTGCGGTCGAACGCCACGCGTCCGGCGATGGCCGAGGGCTTCACCTCGAACACCTCGCCGCCGCTGCCGCCGTTGACCTCGATCGTGTCGGTGCCGTCGCCGCCCTCGTTGAGGTCGTCGCCGTCACCGGGGTTCCACACCAGGGTGTCGTTGCCGGCGTCGCCGCGCGACACGTCCCGCGTGCCCGCCGCATTGTTGTCGCCGATGATGCGGTCGTTGTCGTTGCCGCCCGAGATCAGGTCGGGCGCGTCGCCGCCGTCCAGCGTGTCGTTGCCGTCGCCGCCGTCGATGTCGAGCCCAATACCGAGCGCGCCGTTAGCGGTGGTGAGTGTGTCGTCGCCGCCGTTGGCGTTCAGGTCGAGCGTCTCGGAGGTGACGATCTCGATGTTGAACGGGCCAGGCGGTGTCGGGCCGGTGCGCTCGAACCGCGCGCCGCCGGCGTTGACGACCGAGGGCGTCACCTCGAACTGCTCGCCGCCGCCGCCGCCGTTGACCTCGACGGTGTCGTTGCCCGGACCGCCCTCGTTGTCGTCGTCGCCGTCGCCGGGGTTCCACACCATCGTGTCGTTGCCGTCCTCGCCGATCGATTCATCCCGGCTGTCAGCTGGTTGTTGTCGCCGATGATGCGGTCGTCGCCGTTGCCGCCCTCGAGATGGTCGGCGAGGAGGCTGCCGTTGATCGTGTCGTTGCCCTCGCCGCCGTCGACCGTCACGTCGGTCCCGTCGCAGCTGCGGGAAGTCGGTGGCGTTGACGCCCTTGAGATCGATGTTGTTGGCGCCAGGACCTCCGCTCACGTCGATGGCCGTGATGTCCGCGCTGTCCACCGTGGCGCCGCCGCCCGGATTACCGCCGTTCACCTTGACATCGCCACCGACGCCGCCGGTGCTGGTGATCGTGATCGCGTCGGCCGCGTCGCTGTTGACGGTGAGGACACCGGTGCCGTTGACCGCCGAGGTGACGTTCGCGCTGGCGCTACGCCGGGACCGCCAGCAACACCGCCACCGCGGCGCCCGCCACAAGCCCGGTCGCGCCCCTTCCTGTTTCGCTTCTGTCGTGCCACGTCCGCTCCTTGATTGAGTGATCGGATACGTGGCCAAGGACGAGCACATGACCGCTTCTATTCCTGCTCCGTGACCAAGCTCACACGGCTGGTTCGGCCGTCCACGGCTCGCGTCCGGAGCAGCGCGCGGTCGCCGACGCGCACCGGCCGGCGGTAGACCGACCAGCGTCTGCCGTCGAGCGAGTACTCGATCGTCATGCCCGGGTTGCGCACGTTCGCGGTGAGGACGCCGTCCTCGATGCGCGATCCCGGCAGCGGGATGCGGTAGTTCACCCCGACCCCGGGCAGGCCGACCGGCTGGTAGTGGGACAGCAGCGGGAACGTGACCTGGCCGAGCGTGTTGACGAAGACGTTCCAGGCGGCCGGCATCTCGCCCGGCGACGGCGTGTCGCGGTTCCACGCCCGCTCGGCCACGCCGAGCAGCTTCGGGAACGCCTGGTACTCGCGGATCTCGGGGGCCTTGCCGTTCTCGGCCCAGAGCTGGGCCTCGATCCCGAGGATGTTCCGCCTGCCCTCCTCGGTGAGCCGCTCCCAGTTCGGGTCGGGCGTGAACGGGGCGCCCCAACGGTCGTGCGTCGCGTTCGCGTACACATCGAACGGCTGATAGGTGAAGGTCTTCTCCTCGTCGACGAAGTTCGCCCAGTAGTAGCCGGGCTCGTCGGGATCCTTGTTGTACGCGAGGTCCATGTAGAGGTTCGTCGCGTGCGCCAGGATCACCGGGATGCCGTCGTTGGCGAACTGGTAGGCGGCCTGCTCGCGTCCCCAGCCCCAGACGTTCTGCCACGGAAGCGGCACGAACCGCTCGAGCGTCAGGCCGCCGGTGCCTCCGAGGAGGATGTCCTCCCAGCCGGCCGTGCGCGGGGCGACCGTGAGGGCGATCTCGTTCCAGCGGCCGAAGAAGTAGTCCATCAGCTCCTGGTCGGTCATGCCGGCGGTCGTCGGGTTCGACTGGCACAGCTGCGAGCCCTGCCAGCGGTTCGGGCCGGGAGCCTCGTCGCCGCCCAGGTTGACCATCGCGAGCGGCGCCCCGGCGCGGTCGTACATCGCCTCGCACCTCGGTGACCACCTTCTCGAGGAAGCGGTAGGTGCTCTCGATGCAGGGGTTGACCAGGTTGTCCGTGTAGTACTGGACGCTCATGTGGTTCGAGGTGTCGTCGGGATCGAGCAGGCGGTACCTGCCCGCCTCGGCCGGATCGCTGCCTGCGAGCCGCTCGTAGCGGCGCTCCATCGCCTGCACCGCCGCGCGGGCGTGCGCGGGGAAGTCGAACTCCGGGATCACCTCGATGTGGCGGTCGGCCGCGTAGGCGAGGATCTCCTCGTAGTCCCTGGTCGTGTAGTAGCCGCTGCCGTCGCCGACGTAGTTCACGGTGGCCTGCTCGAAGCCCTGATAGGCGGGCGTGCGGCCGAGGTTCGCCTCCCGCTCGTTGTCCGGCTTGCCGAATACCCCGTCGCCCGGGACGAGGTCGTTGCCGGAGCCCATCCCCTGGTGCAGCATCGTGTCCTCGTCCAGGTCGAAGCCGCGCCGCGCGCCGTAGGAGGTCAGCTCCGGCAGGCCCGGGATCTCGAGCCGCCACCCCTCGTCGTCGGTCAGGTGGAAGTGCAGCCGGTTCAGCTTCAGGAAGGCCATGAGGTCGAGCAGCTTCTTGATGGTCTGCTTGGACTCGAAGTGGCGGGCCGACGTCGATGCCCATGCCGCGGTAGCCGAACAGAGGCGCGTCCGCGATCTCCGCGCCGCGGATGAACACGACGCGCCGCTCATGCCCCCGGGCGGCAGCCTCGTAGGCAGAGAGCGGGATCAGCTGTCGCAGGGTCTGGATGCCGTGCAGCACCCCGGCGCTGTCGGCGCCCACGATCCGGATCGCTCCGCTCGAGACGCGCAGCGTGTAGCCCTCGGCGTCCGGCGCGCCGTCGCCGTCCACGTCGAGCTGCCCGTCCAGGCTCAGCCGGATCGTGCTTTCGCCGCCGCCGTGGCGGCTCGCCCGTCCGAGCACATCGTCGAGAGCCGATTCGAGATAGTCGGCCTCGCGCTCCAGGCCGGGCTCGTGCCGGATGTCGGTGTCGCGGTCGAGCGTGAAGAGGCCGCTCCGCTCGCGCGGCCTCGAGCGGGCGCGGCAGGATGCGGTCGGCGAGCTCGAGCTCCATCAGTGGCGCGGTGTTCTGCGCGAAGCGCGTTGCGGGCGTCTCGACCGGACGCCTGTCGCCTTCGAACACCGCTCGTCTGCTTGGGATCGCTCGGGTCGAGCAACGCCGCGGCCGGTACCCAGCGGGGCGGGCCGCCGTCGAACGAGATGTGCCAGCCGGCCGGCGCGTCCGACTTGAGAATCGCCCACAGCTCTATGTCGATCGTGATCTCGCGCGTCCGGCCGGGACCGACCGGGTCGAAGCTCGCGGTCGGCTCGAGCACGTAGTAGTCGCCGCTGCGTGCATCGTCGGCCCTCGCCACCGTCAGGCCCTGGGCCGCGAGCTGCTGCCGGGCCGCGTCGCCGAGCGGACCGGGCGGGTACACGGCGAGGGGCTGGCGGACGGAGTTGAAGAAGAGCCGCCAGCCGTCGGCCAGCGCGCAGCGCCGGTCGGTGTTCCGAAGCGTGAGGCGCGCGCGGAACCAGCTTGCGGGGGCGATCGAGTGGTCGACCGGCTGGAAGGTCACGCGCAGCTCGTCCGCGTCCGGACGACAGGTGGCGGATGCCGCGGCGCCGGGTGCGGCGGCCAGGGCGAGCGCCATGGCGATCAGCGCGGCCGAGGCCAGACGAGGGAAGGAGGATTGGACCCGCGTCGTCATCTAGAGAGCCTCCGTTGGGCGAGGCGAGCGGTGGCCAGGACCCGCGAGTGTGGGTCCACCCGCCGAAGTGGTCTATACCAGTGGACGCTACTGGTCTAGGCCAGTTGATGCAAGCTCGCCATCGCCCACTTCAGTCTCCGGCGGAAGTGCCGATGTAGTGGGGGTAGGCCCTCCCGCCCCGGCGGCCAGGGGGCGAACTTCCCCGGCCGCTTCCTCCACTACTCACCCGGACTCACATGATCCCTCCTTGCCGCATCGCCGTCCTCTGCGTTGCCGTTGCCGCCTTCTTCGGCACGGCTGCCTCCGCCTCCGCCGACCGCCTCGAGGTCGGCGTGCAGGACGAGGCGGTCTTCCTCCACGGTTCCGGAATCGGCCGCGAGGCCGGCCTGGACCGCGCCCGCCAGATGGGGGCCACCCACATCCGGGCCGGCATCGACTGGCAGACGAAGAACTACTCAGCCCACGACGCGCTCGTGAGCGCGGCCGCGGCGCGCGGCATTCGCGTGCAGCTCACGCTCACGCCGGCGCCGGGCTGGGTGAAGCGCACCCGACGCACAGACATCTACAAGCCGAAGCCCGCCGCTTTCGCCGCGTTCGCCCGCCGGGTGGCCCGCCACTTCCGCGGGCGCGTGTTCCGCTACTCGGTCATGAACGAGCCCAACTGGCACGCCTGGCTTCGCCCGCACCGCTCGGCGCCGCGCCTCTACCGCGCGATCTACCGGCGCACCTACGCGGCGATCAAGTCGGTGGACCGGCGCAACCAGGTCCTGTTCGGGGAGCTCGCCCCGCACCACAAGACCCGGCTGTCGATCGGGCCCCTGCGCTTCATGCGCGAGGCGCTCTGCGTCAACTCCCGCTGGCGCAAGCGCCGCGGCTGCAAGCCGCTGCGCGCCGACGGGCTCGCTCTGCACCCTTACGAGTTCAGCCGCAAGCCGACCTACCGCTATCCGAACCGCGACTCGGTCACGATCGGCACGCTCGGCCGGCTCACGTCAGCCCTCCGGAAGCTGCGGAGCACGCGCGCGTTCATGACGCCTCGCGGCGGCACGGTGCCCGTGTATCTGACCGAGTTCGGCTACTTCGCGTCCGGCAAGCGGCGGCTGCCGGCGTCGCGCCGCGCCGCCTACCTCCGCCAGGCCTACCGCATCGCTCGGCGCACGCGCGGTGTGCGACAGCTGGTGCAGTACCAGCTCGTCCAGACTCCGAGGGCGAAGTGGAACACCGGCGTGGTCCGCCCCAACGGCAGGCCGGAGAGCGCGTTCTTCGCGCTCAGGCGGGCCGCGGCGGCAGCCCGTCGCTGAGCCTCGATCCTGAGCCAAGCCGCCCAGCGGTGCAATGATTTAGGGCATTGCCCCGAGCCACCCGAGGTGGTCCAGATGTGTCACGACCAGTGGATGCGCTGGGAGAGGCGGCGCCAGGAGCGGTTCGACGAGGAGCTGCGCTTTCTGCTCGATGAGGAGCTGGAGCGCTCGCGCCCCACGCCGATCGCCGAGCACGAGCGGGACGAGGAGCCCGTGGATCCCGAGCGGCCTCCCGTCGAGGCCGCCACGCGCACGTAGCCGCTGACCGGACCGGAGCCCGGGCGGATGCGAGGTCCGCCCGGCGCCCCGGACGCTGGTGCTCCCCGCCTCAAGTACCGTCGCGCTCGGGCAGCCAGGACCGCGCCTGACGGCGCCCGCGATGCTCGCCGATGCCCTGGCATCGACTGCGCTCGCAGGCTTGTCAGCCACGCTCCCGGCTTGCCCGATCATCGACGGTACTTTCGGCGAGGAGCACTTGACCGCCGGTCTGCGATCCTCGGACGCACGCATGTCAAGCCTCCTGGTCTGCACCGGCGACGGGCTGATTCGGCTCGACCACGCCCAAGGGTCATGGCAGAGCTCCGTGCTTCTCGAGGAGTCGCCGGTCCGCTGCGTTGCCGCCGCCGGCGGGCGGCTGCTGGTGGGGACGCGTGACGGCATCCTCTTGAGCGAGGACGGCGGCGCGAGCTGGCGGCGGGGCGACCTTCCGGAGCCGAACGTCTTCTCGGTCGCGATCGGCCATGCCGACGGCACGCTCTTCGCGGGGACCGAGCCGAGCCGACTGTTCCGCAGTCGCGACGGCGAGCGTTGGGACGAGCTCGCCGCGCTCCAGGACATCCCCTCCCGCGAGCAATGGAGCTACCCCCCGCGCCCCTGGACCTCGCACGTGCGCTGGATCGCCCCGGATCCCCACCGGCCCGAGCGCCTGCTGGTAGGCATCGAGCTGGGCGGGCTCATGTTCTCCGACGACGGCGGCGAGAGCTTCACCGATCACCGCCCCGGCGCCGAGCGCGACGTGCACACGCTCGCGTGGCACCCGCGCGCCGAGGGCCGGGCCTACGAGGCCGCGGGAGGCGGCGCAGCCTGGAGCCGGGACGGGGGCTTGAGCTGGGAGCCGGCCGAGAGCGGCCGCCCCCACCGCTACTGCTGGGCTCTCGCGGTGGACACGGAGGAACCCGACCGCTGGTACGTCTCGGCCGCCTACGGCCCACGCCAGGCGCACGGGGGGAGGCCGGCACGCGCAGGGCTGTACCGCTGGGAGGGCGCCGGCCCGTGGGAGCCGATCGGAGCGGGGCTCCCGCAGCCGATCGACTCCATGCCGTACGCCCTCGTCTCGTCGGCCGGCGGGCTCTTTGCCGGACTGGCGGACGGCCGCCTCTTCCACAGCGCCGATCGCGGGGACAGGTGGGCGGAGCTCCCGGCGCGGGTCGACTCGATCGTGGCGATGACCCTCTCGGACCCCGCCTGAAGCCGGTGGCGAGGCGGAGCGCGGGCATCCTCCTCTACCGGGTCGGGCGCGACGGGCCCTCAGTGCTCCTCGTGCACCCCGGCGGTCCGTTCTGGGCACGCAAGGACGCCGGGGTGTGGTCGATCCCCAAGGGCGAGTACGACGACGGCGAGGATCCACGTGCGTGCGCGCTGCGGGAGTTCGAGGAGGAGACCGGCACGGCGCCGCCGCCCGGTGAGCTGATCGAGCTGGGCAGCGTCAAGCAGAAGGGCGGCAAGGTGGTCAGCGCATGGGCCGCGGCCGGCGATCTCGACGCCGACTCCGTCCGCAGCAACACGTTCACGATGGAGTGGCCGCCGCGCTCGGGACAGACCGCCGAGTTCCCCGAGATCGACCGGGCCGGGTGGTTCGGTGTAGAGGAGGCGCGCGAGAAGCTGGTGGCGGCTCAGACGGAATTCCTCGATCGCCTGCTGGAGCGGCTTCGCTGACCCGACGCCCAGGGCGGGCCGTCCTTTGGCCCGTAGGACGTCCCTCAACGGCCGCTCACCGTCTGGCGAGATCGCCGTAGAAGGTGCGCGGACGGGTGCGCACCAGCCGGGCCTTGCCGCCCGCCGCTTGGATGTCGACGGTCGCCGGCGTCGGCATGTTCCGCGACGTGCGCCCGTCCACCTCGAACACGAGCGGCGCACTCCGTTCGTCTGCCTCGATGCGGATGGTGTCGCCGCCGTCGATCACCATCGACCGCAGCGGGGTGCCCTGCGCGGCCAGCGGCGTGAGGAGGATGGCGTCGAGCGTCGGCGAGACCGCAGGACCGCCTGCCTCGACGTTGTAGGCGGTCGATCCGGTCGGCGACGCGATCACGAGGCCGTCACCGGTGACGTCGAGAACCCGCTCGCCGCTCACCTCCACGCGCAGCCGAGCGCTTCCGTGGCCCGCGACCCGCGAGATCACGAAGTCGTTGAACGCGACAACCCTCTGAGGCTCCCGCGTCTGCGCAGTGGCGACGAGAGCCGTGCGTTCGTCGATCTGCGCCTCGCCGCGGGCGAGGCGGTCGAGTGCCGCCCCGAGCTCGTTGCCGTCGATGTCGGCCAGGAAGCCGAGATGCCCGTAATTGACGCCCAGGACGGGCACGTGCTGCCACATCGCGAGCTGCAGGGCACGCAGGATCGTCCCGTCGCCGCCGAGGGCAATCACGAGCCCGCATCCCTTCGTCAGGTCGCGCGCCCGGTCTGTCGTTCCCAGGTCCTGCACCCGCAGCCCCTGCTCATTCGCCCAGGCCTCGATGATGAGCAGCTCCGGCTCGCAGTCGCCAGACGGGTTCGCGAGCACCCCGACGCATGTGGTGTCGAGCGCGAGTGGCCGCACAGCCGGGAATGGTCGCAGGCGAGAGCACGCGGCCCGTGGCTTCGCGCTCGCCCCCGCGCCGCGCGCCGGCAGCGCTGCATTGCCCCGCCGGTCGAGCGATGAGTTCCGCGCCGTGCGATGGTCCTACCGACATGACCGAGCGAGATCCCGCTGTCGAGGTGTTCGAGGCGCTGATCGGCATCTGGGGGACCGAGGCGACCCACCCGCTGGTCGATGCCGTCGTGCCGGGCAGCACCACGTTCGAGTGGCTCGAAGGCGGCCACTTCCTGGTCCAGCGCTCCCACAACCAACACGAGTCGTTCCCCGACGCGATCAGCGTCATCGGCGCCCCCGAGGGCGGCGACGGGCTGGTCATGGAGTACTTCGACTCGCGCGGCGTGCGCCGGACGTACGGCGTCGCGCTCGACGAGGGCGTGCTGCGCATCTGGCGCGACGACCCCGCGTTCGCCCAGCGCTTCTCCGCTACGCTCGGGCACGAATCATTCGAGGGCCTCTGGCAGCTCGCCCGCACGCCGGGCGACTGGCAGGACGACCTGAAGGTGACCTACCGCCGCCGCGACTAATGGTCCGATGTGAGTTCGGGGGCGACAGGCGGCCGCCGTCGAATGCTGCGAGGTGGCGACGCGTCCTTGTCGAGGCGGGGGCAGGTCGCATTGCAGCGCGGCGCCCGCACGCCGCGCGGTCGCCGGGTCCGAAGATCGTTCGGCCACCGCCTTCGGGAGGGTCTGCACTGTCCTATGTAGGGGGTCCAGGTGGCCCATAAGTCGGGACGGTGACGTGGATCCCGTAGCCGGGCCAAGGCGACGGCCGCAGAAGATACGGGAGAGACGGCAGTTGACCGAAGATAATTCGCCCGGGCGCAGCACATCAAGCCTCTAGCCTTGGCGTGGAACCGGTCGACTCTGGGGCAGATCGGGGCTGCCGTTGCCAGAAGACGCTCCGTGCGTCACACGCCGAGGGTCGAACCTGACTGGCATGCATCGAGGGCCGGACCAGCGCCGGGAACACCTCGAGCGGCGTTTACCGGCGTCTACCGCGCCGCAACCGGCGGGGTCGAGAGTTGTCGCCGTTGCGGCCGCACGAGGCGGCCGCCGAACAGGAGGCGAGATGCTTCAACGCGGCGCCATCCTCACGACCGCGGCGCTGATGGCGGTGTTCGCGGTGCCGGCGTCCGCCCAGACCTACGACGACCTGCGCTCGTCCGATGCGAAGGACGCCGCCGAGCAGCGCGGCCTGTACGAGTCCGACGGCGGGCCGGGCGCAGCACGTCCCCACACTCATTCCCAGCCCGGCCCCTACCCGGATTCGGAGCGCAAGCTGGTCGAGTCGCCCGAGGTGCAGGGCATGGGGGGCGGCGCCGGAATCGGCGCGACCGGAATGGTCGCGCTGCTCAGCATCGCGGCCGGATCGGCGCTGATGCTGATCGGGCGAAGGCGCCGGCGGGGCGTCGGGGTGGCGACGCATTGAGCGACCCACCCGACCGTGTCTGCTTGCGAGGGGCGGCGGCCGGTGGCGCCACCCCTCCCATGGTACGGTCGGTCATGGACTCGGCCCCCTTCGGGAGGGCGGCATGAAGGCAGCGCTCAGCCCGGGCATGAGCTTCGCCGGCTATCGCGTCGAGGCGCTGGTCGGGCGCGGCGGGATGGGTGTCGTGTACCGCGCGACGGACCTGTCGCTGGAGCGGCCGGTCGCGCTCAAGCTGGTCGCCCCAGAGCTGGCCGAGGACGAGCGCTTCCGGGCGCGCTTCCTGCGCGAGCCGCGGCTGGCGGCGTCGCTCGACCATCCCGGCGTGATTCCGATCTACGAGGCGGGCGAGCACGACGGCCAGCTCTACCTGGCGATGCGGTTCGTCGAGGGAAGCGACCTGGGGACCATCCTCGAGCGTGAGGGGAAGCTTCCGCCGCAACGGGCCGTGGCGGTGCTGGCCCAAGTCGCCGGGGCGCTCGACGCCGCTCACCGGCGTGCGCTGGTCCATTGCGACGTGAAGCCCGCCAACGTCCTGCTGGACGAGGACGGCCATGCCTACCTGACCGACTTCGGCATCACCAAGCAGCTCGGCGGCGCTACGACCGACACGAGCCGCGTCGTCGGCACGCTCGACTACCTGGCGCCGGAGCAGATCCGCGGCGACCCGGTCGACGGACGAACCGACTGCTATGCGCTGGGCTGCGTGCTGTACCAGTGCCTGGCCGGCGTGTCGCCGTTCCGGCGCGCGACCGAGGCCGAGACGCTGTGGGCGCACATGCAGGAGCAGCCGGCGCCGCTGCGCGGTCACCCGCGACTCGATCCGGTGCTGCGCAAGGCGCTTGCCAAGGACAGGGAGAAGCGCTACGAAACCTGTTCCGAGCTGGTCGAGGCCGCGGCGCGCGGGCTCGGGGTGGGGCGGGCCGCCCCGAGCTCGCTCATCCCGCCGGTGCTCCGCGAGCGCGGTCGCCTGCTACTGGCCGGGGGGCTGCTGCTGGCGGTGGCCGTCGCCGCCGCGATCGTCGCGCTCACGACCGGCGGGGACGGCCCGATCGAACCGCTCGGGAACGGCGTCGCCGACACGGCGATCGCAGGCGGCTACGCTCGTGCGCTCGATCCGAGGACGGGCAAGCCGCTGGCGACCGTCCCGCTGGGGACGGCTCCCCTGAGCATCGCGGCGGGAGCGGGAGGCGTCTGGGTGCTGGACGCCGAGGACCGGACCCTCTCCAAGATCGATCCGAAGAAGTACTCCCCGGTGCGGACCTTCAGCACCGGCTCGACGCCGACCGACCTCGCCGTCGGGACGGGAACGGTCTGGATCGGAAACGGCTTTCGCAAGCTCGGGACCGCTCTCCCGAAGAGTGTCTCCCGTCTCGACGCTGAGTCGGTCGGCGTCGACGAGACGATCCCCCTGCCGGGCAGTAGCCGCACAGCCGTCGTTCGGACCTCGCAGGACAGCCTGAGACCGCACATGGCAGCGACGCGCGACGCGGTCTGGGTCGTCAATCCCGACCTGACCGTCTCCCGGATCAGCGCGCGCACGAACGATGTCGTGGCCAGGGTCGCCGGACTCCAGGCCTTGAGCATCGCCGCCGGCGACGGCGAGGTGTGGGTCATCGACGAGCGGGGCGAGCTCGTCGAGATCGATGTGAGGACTAACCGCGTGTCGAATCGAATCGAGGTCCCCGCCGCCAGCACGACGACGCTCGCGGTCGGCGCCGGAGCTGTGTGGGTCACTGATCCCGTCGGCGGGAGCGTCTGGCGTGTCGACCCCGAGCCGGAGCCGATCCTGCGCACCATCCCGCTCGAAGTCGGCGTGGCCGAGATCGCCTTCGGCGAGGGCTCCGTCTGGGCGACGAACGAGCTCGCCGGCGAGGTCTATCGCATCGACCCTCGCACGAACCGCGCACGGGTCGTCAGCAGGATCGCGTCACCGCGCGGGATCGCCGTGGGTGATGGCGCCGTGTGGGTCACGGCCGCACCGCCGCGCTCCTCTGACGCGGCCTTGCCGAGCTTCGCGTGCAGCCGGGTCACTTACGCCGGCGCAGGCACCCCCCGCTTCCTCATCGCCTCCGATCTCTCGCTACACGAGTCCGACCGCGTGGCAACCGTGCCGATGGTGGAGGCGATCCGCTTCGTGCTCGACCGACACGACTTCAGGGCCGGGCCCTTCACGGTCGGCTACCAGTCGTGCGACGACTCGACCGCCCAGGCGGGGACGTACGACCCGCCCACCTGCTTCTCCAACGCGGAGGCCTACGCTCGCAACCTCGACGTGATCGGCGTGATCGGCGCGTACCACTCCGGCTGCTCGGACGTCCAGATCCCGGTCGCCAACCAGGCCCCCGACGGGCCGTTGGCGATGATCAGTTCCTCGAACACGCACACCGGTCTCACGCGCCCCTACGAGGGCATGCGCCGAGGTGAGCTCGAGGCGCACTATCCAACGGGCGAGCGGAACTACGTCCGGATCGCGGCTGCCGATCATCTGCAGTCGGTGGCGAACGCGACGCTCGTCAAGGAGCTGGGCCTGAGAGACCTATTCGTCCTGTCACCCGACGGCGACCGCTACTTCACTGCCGACGTGCGCACCGCAGCACGCAATCTCGGGCTTCGGATCGTCGGCTCCGCCAACTACAACACCGAAGCATCGGAGTTCGCGCGCCTTGCGCGACGTATCGCCCGGACTCACGCTCAGGCCGTCTTCATCGCCGGCTTCCTCGATCCGCACGGAGGCGCGCTGGTTCGCGATCTCCGTGCTGAACTCGGCCGCGACGTGGCCCTGATGGCGACCGACTACTTCCCGCCCATCCCCGACCTGTTGTCCCGCGCTGGGTCCGCTGCGCATGGAATGTACGTCAGTGTCGCGGGCGTCGCGAACAACGACCTTCCGCCGCGAGGAAGGCGCCTCCTCGAGGAGCTCGAGGCAGCCTCCGGGCCGAAGGCGAGCTCGCCGTCGACCGCCGTGGCCGCTGCGCAGGCGACCGAGATTCTGCTAGAAGCGATCGCTCGCTCCGAGGGCACGCGCTCGTCGGTGACGCGAGAGCTACGCCGGACGAGCATCGAGGAGGGCATCCTCGGAAACATCCGGTTCGATGAGTACGGCGACCTCGTGGAGGGACCGGTGACGATCTTCCGCGTCGTCGGCAAGCGACAGCGCAACTCGTCGAGCCCACCCCAATTTCTAGGTGCGGTCGTCGATCGCACGATCATTGCCCGCGCAGCTCTCCTTCGCTGACCGCCGGCCCGGGCCCTCGTACGCTCGTCGCTGGCGGCAGCCTTTCCGGCGGCCGCGGCGTGGGACGGGCGGAGGGGTGCCTCCGCCGCCGGGTCACCTCACCTGCCGATGCTCACCGCCCTTCCCTTGAACAGGCCTCCCGGGGCGGGCAGCAGGATCTGCCCGCGGTCGTCGATGTCCGCTGCCACGGTTCCGCAGATCCGGCCCGTGTCGGGGAGCTCCACGCAGGAGTTGGCCGCTCCGTGAGGGGGATCGACGGTCTCAAAGCCGCGCTTTCGCTCCCACAGGTAGCCGTGCAGCACACCATCGGCGTCGACGTACTGGCCCACGACCTGGCCGCGGTTGTTGATGCCGAAGGGCGCGGTCGTGGCGTAGTCGGGAACGTCGGCGGCCTTGGGTGGGTCGATCTTCGTGAAATGCCCCTTGTAGTAGAGGTAGCCGTGGTAGGTCCCCTTGGCGTCGGCATAGCCGCCGACGATCTGACCCCGATCGTTGATGTCCGAGGCGAAGGTGTTGGAGGCGGCTGGGTCGTCGGGGGAGTCCGGGGGATCGAGCGTGGTCACCCTTCCTCTCGCATCGAGTAGGAAGCCGTGCTCCCTTCCGTCGGCATCGACGTAGGACCCAACCACCGCGTCGCGGTTGTTAATGCCGAACACGGCGGTGAACCGACGCGCCCGGGACGTCGACGGTGGTGACGGCTCCGTTCGGCTTCCGAAGGAAGCCGTGGAATGCGGCCGACTCGGGGTCGTCGATGGAGCCAACGGCGTACAGGCCGGCGATCGTGCCTCGATCGTTGATCTTGAATGGCAGGGTGAGGACGTCGGGGGCACCGGGGGCGGCGTCGAAGCTCGTGTAGTCCCCCCTTCGGCTGCGGACGAAGCCGCGCAGCGTGGGCCCGTCGACGAGGTAGGCACCGGCGATCTCCCCGCGGTTGTTGATGCCGACGTGGGCCGTCATCAGCCCGGCCAGGCCGTCGAGCGGCCTGTAGTGCCCCTTGCGGTAGATGAACGCGCCGGAGGGATCAGCGGGCTCCCGAGCGTGGCGCCGCGACCCCGGCTCGGGATCCGAGCCGAGGCCGCCAGCCGCGACGAAGGTCTCGCTCGCTGTCCGCTCCTGCGCCGCGCGCGCCGCCGTCGAGCCGGTCGCGGCGACGGCGACGAGCAGGAGTACGGCGACGAACAGGCAGAGAATCTTGCTCATTGTCTGTGCTCCCTGGTTGTGGGCCGCAGCGCCCAGCGGTGCGCCCTGCTTGCGTTACGGGGTTGATTCGCAGCCGGCGGGGTGACTGGTTCACCCCTTCCGGCCACCCACGGAACGAGGCAAGGGCGCGTCAGGCCGCGCCCGCTTATCGAGATTCAGCTATTCGCCGGAGACTTGGGCCAAGCTGATCGAAAATGCGGCCCTGAGGAGGATGAGACCGCTGAGCTCAGCGGTGAGCGCGCGAGCTTGAGCCGTGGAAGAGTGTCGGCGTCGAGGATGAGCACGAGATCGCCGCGAGCGGCGCGCACCGCCTGGTCGAGCGCGCACGCCTTGCCGGCCCAACCCGGCGACAGCGCCCGGCCGGCCAGCACGGCCGCGCCGCGCTGGCCGGCTGCGGTGGAGCGGTCGGAGGGCTCGTCGTCCACGACGATGATCTCGGCGACGTCCGGATCGCCGGTGAGCGGCGCAAGGCATCCGGCGAGGCGCCCTTCTTCATCTCGGGCCGGTACGACCGCGCTGATCGAGTGCTCGGAATTCGGGCTCGGCGACGTGAGCGGGGGGCGCTACCGGTGCCCTCGCGCAAGCGGGCGCGTCAGCACGAGCGCCGCGGCGAGCTGGCAGGAGCGACAGATCACCACGCGGCTTCGGAGAGGGGCGCATGACCGGCCTTCACGCCGCCTACCGGGAGCGCGGCGCCGATCTCCCGTTCGGCGATCCCGGCCGCGACCACGGCGCCCGCATGGAGGGCTACTACTGGCGCATCGTGGCCGGGGAGACGGTGCTCGTCGTGCTCTGCGGCGTGGGTCGGGGAGCCGACGGGCGCTGGGGACTCGTCGCCCTGGCCTCCCACCCGGGCACGCATGTGCGCTATACGACGGCGGCGCCCGCGGCGGGGTCGCTCACGGGATTCGGGGTGCGCGCCGGAGAGGTCCTCGACGGGTCTTTGGAGCGACTCCGGCTGCGGCTCGGCGATGAGGACTGGCTCGAGCTCCGGCTGAGCCCCCGTTTGACCTGGCCGCGCGGCGCCTTCGGCGCGCTCGGCGCCGCCCATGTCGTTCCGGGGGTCGCTCAGTACTGGCATCCCGTGCTGCTCGACGGGGCCGCGTCTGGCGAGGGCTGCCTGGCCGGCCGGCCGCTTCGGCTCGACGAGGCGACGGTCTACGCGGAGAAGAATTGGGGGCCGGGCTTTGCCGGCCGCTGGTGGTGGGGTCAGGCGAGCGCCTTCCCGGAGGAGGGCCTCGGCGTAGCTTTCGCCGGCGGCGCGCTCCCACGTCTCGGCGCGACCCCCTCCGCCGTCGTGCTGTGGCGCGGCGGCCAGGTTCACCGCTTCGCCCCGCCGCTCGCCCGCTCACGGGTGGCGCTGGGAGAACGCCGCTGGCGGGTGCGAACCACTTCGCCCCGGTACCGCCTCGAGATCGATGGGCAGGCGCCGAGCTCCGGCCACGTCCTGCCTGTGCCCGAACCCGGCGAGCCCCACTTCGAGATGCGCAGCGAACAGGTGCTCGCGGGACGGCTGGCGCTTCGGCTGAGCCGCGGAGGGCGAACGCTCATCGATTCGGCCTCGCCGCTGGCCGGTCTCGAACAGGGCCGTCCTGCGAGCGGGGCACGCCGGTCTCCGCCCGCCGCACCGCCGCCTTGAGCGCCTCCGTGCCAGCGCGGCCCTCGAGTGGCCCGACGAGCGCCCACAGGACGCGCAACCGTCGATCGGCGCGCGAGTCGACCGGCTGCACGCGTGCCTCGGACACCAGCTCGAGCTCGTCGCCCTCGCCTCGCTCGACCCAGTGCGCGAACAGCACTCGTACCGTGCCGCTCCTGTCCCAGTCGCGGAAGGCCTCAGGGCCGGCGAGGTCCGGATAGTCGCGAGCCAGCGTCCAGATGCGCCCGCACAGTCCCGAGATCAGCAACCCCTCATCCTCCTCGAGGACGATGAACGGGTACGTGCGAAAAAGCTCGTCGAAAGACTGGTCCGCATTCGTCCCAGGAATGCGCCAGCGGATCAGCCTGCCGAGCAACTGCGTGTCGGACAGCCTCAGCGTGCGCGCCGCACGCCATAGCCGCGTGGGGTCGGCGAGGCTGGCGCGCCGGTGGTGTGTACGGATCGCTGGCTCTGGTAACCAGCGGTCGAGTCGCTCGAGAGTCATATACATCCCGTACGGATAGCAGCGAACATAGGCCGACACATCCGCCTGATCCAGCACAAGAAGGAAGCGCTCTGGTTCTACCGGTTCGTTTCGCCGTTGTATGACCGCTGGGTGAATCCGCTGTTCTGGACGCCCCCGATGCGGGCCCGCGCCCTCTCCGTTGCGCAGCTCGACCAGCCCGGCCTGGACACGGTCGACGTGGGCGCCGGCACGGGGTTCGCCACCGAGGGCGTCATCGAGCATGTGGACGCCGCGCGTGTGACGATGCTCGACCAGAGCCCCGACCAGCTGCGGCGCGCGCAGGCGAAGCCGGCGCTCGCCGCCTGCCGCAAGCTGCTCGGCGACGCCGAGGACCTTCCTTTCCCGGACGACGCCTTCGACCGCTACGTCTCCTGCGGCAGCATCGAGTACTGGCCCGACCCCGAGCGGGCCATCCGCGAGGCGCACCGCGTGCTGCGCCCGGGTGGCCTGGCAATGGTGGCGGGCCCGCTGCCGCCTAAGGGACGCGCGGCTCGCTGGCTCGCAGACGCCTGGATGCTGTTTCCCGACCGGGCCGACTACGTCCGTTGGTTCGAGGCGGCAGGCTTCGACGACGTCCGCGTCCTGACGATGGACGCGCCGTGGGCCACCTCAGCGGGTGACGGCGCGTACGCCGTGGCGGTCGCCGGCCGGGCCACTCGAAGCGGCGCTCCGGCGCCCGGCTCGGACGACACCGTCGTCGAGCGCGCCGACGAGCCTTGGACGGTGCGGCGGCTTCTCCGCCTCGCAGCCGGCTCGCTCGCGGGCGCCCTGTTCATCCCGGTCGGGATCTTCATGAACCTACGCGCGCGGCGGGCGCCGGAGCGCTCTCGGTGAAGGGCGGCGGGCTTGCGGTCGCCGTCGGCGGGCGGGCGTCGCCGCTCGCCGCCGCGCGCACCCTGTGGCGCTTCTCGCGGCCGCACACGCTGATCGTTACCACGACGAGCATCCTCGGCATCTATGTGATCGCCGCGGAGACGCTCCCGAGCGTTGCCGTCGGGGACGGTCTAGGTGACCTCGGGCTCACGCTGCTGGCCGGCGCGCTCGTGAACCTCTACATCGTCGGCATCAACCAGTGCGAGGACGTGGAGATCGACCGGGTCAACAAGCCCAGCCTGCCGATCCCGGCCGGGCTGCTGAGCGTCCGGGCCGCATGGTGGCTCGTGGGCGTGTCCGGGCTCCTCGCGCTGGCCATGGCGCTGACGCAGGGCTGGGTCGAGACCGTCGCGGTGGGAGCCGCGCTGGCGATCGGGACGGCCTACTCATCGCCGCCCTTCCGGCTCAAGCGCTTTCCCGCGCTCGCCGCGGCAAGCATCTCGCTCGTCCGCGCGGCCGTCGTCAACGTCGGGGTGTACCTCCACTTCGCCTCCACGCTCGGAGGCCGCCCGGGTCTGAGCGAGCTTCCCGGGCCAATCGTCGCCCTGACCCTGTTCGTGCTGCCCTTCTCCTTCGCCATCGCGGTCCTGAAGGACATTCCCGACGCCGAGGGGGACCGCCGGTACCGCATCGCGACCTTCACGGTCCGCCTCGGACCCCGCGCCGCGTTCCTTATGGGAATGACCGCGCTGGCGGGCGCCTACCTCGGGATGATCATCGCGGCGCCGCTGCTCTTGAACGACGCGTCGGCCGCCGTCCTCGTCGCGGGTCACCTTGCGTGCCTCGCCGTGCTGCTGTGGCTCGCTGTGCGCGTCGACCTGACCGACCGCGGCGCCTTCACCCGCTTCTACCTGCGCGTCTGGGCGCTCTTCTTCGCGGAGTACCTGCTGATGCCGCTGGCGGTGGCTGTGGCCTAGCCGGGTTCTATCGGCGCTCGGGCCCCGACCCGCCCTCGCGGGCGCGCGTTTCCTCGTGCGGGCGGAGCGGAGCGGTCCGGGCCCTGCATACCCGGCTCCTTGAGCGCGTCGACGGCGGCCTTGGCCTTGTCCGACATCGACCCTCCGCGCGCATGGATGTCCTTCAGCTCCTGAAGGTCTCCCTTGGCGGCCTCGGTGCCGCCGCGCTTGTTGAACATCTCCCTGGCCTTGTTGGCAAGGCTGCTGAAGCCGGCCATTTCGATCACCTCCGTCGGGGGGCTACGGCAAGAAATGCACGGTAGCGATCGACGACTGGCGGTTGATGACGCGACTGCACCCGCCGTCGCCCGTGCCGATCGCCGGCTGGCTCCGTGTCGGTGCTGTTGCTCAGAGGTCGGTTGCGATAGGACTCGAGGATCAGCTAAATCGGACGGCTACTGCTCGCCCGTCTGATCGAGCGAGCGAGGGAGACGAGGGACACCTTGCGCTGCACGCGACCGTGCTGGCCGAGAACACGGCGTCCATGGCCATGCTGCGGCGCGCGGGATTCGTGAGCCGCTCGGGGACCGGCGTCGTACGCGAGTTCGAGCTCGCAGTCGCGCAGGCGCCCGCCCGGGCGAGAGCGCCTGCCGAATCATGCCGGCGGAATCCATGAGCGGCCGTGCCACCGAGACGGACCTGGTCACGGGGGCGTTCAGCTACTCGGGCTCGCGTATCGCCGAACTGCTGATCGATTCCGGACGAGAGGTAGGAACCCTCACTCATCATCCGGATCGCGAGCATCCCCTCCGAGCACGAGTCCAAGCCTTGCCTTATCGGTTCGAGGACCCAGTCGCGCTGGCGCGCAGTCTCGAAGGGATCACCACCCTCTACAACACGTACTGGGTCCGATTCGAGCGAGGCCGGACGACCTTCGCCAACGCCGTCGCCAATTCGCGTGCGCTGTTCGAGGCTGCTCGACGTGCCGGCGTCGCTCGCATCGTTCACGTAAGCATCGCGAATCCGTCGATCGATTCGCCGCTGCCCTACTACCGTGGCAAGGCACTCGTCGAGCAGGCTCTGGCTGAGTCCGGTGTTCCGTACGTGATCGTCAGGCCGACGTTCTTGTTCGGCGGTGGGCGGGACATCTTGGCCAACAACATCGCCTGGATCCTGCGGCGCATGCCGCTCTTCGTCGTCCCGGGCGACGGGCGCTATCTGGTGCAGCCGGTCCACGTCGACGACCTTGCGCGCATCTGCCTACAGGCCTCGCACGGTCGCGGCGGCGTGATCATGGACGCGGCGGGGCCCGACACGATGTCGTTCGAGGAACTCGTTCGAGCCATTCGGGACGCTGTCGGTCGACGCACTCCGATCCTGCACGCACCGCCTGCCGCGATGGCTGCGCTCGCGCGCGCACTCGGCCTTGTCGTGCGCGACGTCGTCCTCACCGCGGACGAGATTCGCGGGCTGACCGCCGGGCTGCTGGTCTCGCACCAGGCTCCGCTCGGACACATCTCTTTCATCGAATGGCTGAAGGAGAAGGGGCCAGCGCTCGGCCGTGCGTACGCAAACGAGCTGGGTCGTCACTTTCGGATGCCCAAGGCATCTGCTCATGTGTGAGACGGATCTCGCCCGCAGCTGGCAGCGCGCGCGGGCGAGGAACTACGAGGAGAGTCGGCCAACGGGGCCATCACTGCGCGTCGCGGCTGCCGGTCGGCTCGCGCCCAGGTCGGACGGACTCGTACGTGAGGTTGGTGACGCCGTCACCGACGGTCTGCGTGCCGACCAGGCGCAGCGGCTTCTTGTCGCTGGTCTCGCCGAAGAGGCGCTCGCCGGCCCCGAGCACGACCGGGAAGATCTTCAGCCGCAGCTCGTCGACGAGGTCGTGCTCGATCAGCGTGCGAGCGAGCTGAAAGCTGGCGGGGACGTTGATTTCCCCGTGCAGCTCCTGCTTCAAGCTTGAGACCTCGTTCACCACGTCGCCCTTGAGGACCGTCGAGTTGTTCCAATCGGGATCTTCGAGGGTCGAGGACACGACGTATTTGGGCAGGCCGTTCAACCTGTCCGCCAGCTCGCCACTCCGCGAGGGCCACCGCGCGGCGAACCACTCGTAGCTCCGCCGGCCCAGCAGCAGGGCCTCGGTGCCCAGCGCCTCGTCGAGCGTGACCTTGGCCAGCTCTGGGAGGGCCGCGATCCGACCGACCCAGCCTCCGCGCGTGAAGCCCTCGTCACCGGCCGGGTCTTGGATGACCCCGTCGAGCGAGACGTTCTCGCTGATGACGATCTTTCCCATTTCTCCTTCTCCTTCTCGTTGTGTTTCAACGCAACTTCGGGTGCTTGCCCGTTTAGACCCCGGCGGCGGCGAGAACGGAACGGCCGTTCCCTTCCGGGACGAACTGGCGTCCTTACGGGTGATGACCGCGACCGGACAAGCCGATGCGAGGAGCCCGTTGCTGCTCGAGGACCTGAGGCCCCGGAGGGCCGGTTGCTGCGACCGGCCCTCCGGGGAGTTGCGAGCGTTCAGCGCGCAGGCTCTGCGGGGTGCGCCGAGATCCTGAGCCCGTACTCGCGATCGGGCTCGAGGTCGGCCGTTCGCAGGAGCTCCAGGAAGTAAGGCGGTTCGGGGTGCTCGCGGTCGTAGCCCTCGATCGACCCGGCGGGTAGCGCCAGCGTCTGCTCGAGGCCGCCCTTCGCCTCGGCGAGCACCTTCCCCTCGCGGTCGACGATCCGCGCCGGCAGGCCGCTCTCGGACTCGACGTCGATCGTCAGCTTCGGCCAGACGCACGGCGGCCGGTAGCAAGGCTCGAGCGCGAACTCGAGCGTCTCGGCATTGTCGAAGTACTCGCGGGTGACTTCGAACGCGACGTCGCGCGGGTTGCTGAGCTGGAGGATCTCGTCGGCGTCGCACGCAGTCCCGATGCCGTCGCGGTCGCCGTCGATCTGCGACGGGTTCTTGACGAACCGGCAGTTGTCGATGCCATCGCGGACGCCGTCGTTGTCGTCGTCGGCATCGACCGCGTCCACGATCCCGTCGAGGTCGCTGTCGTCGCAGTGGTCGCCGCGACCGTCCCGGTCGCCGTCCTCCTGCTTGGAGTTGGGGTCTTGCGGGCAGTTGTCGATCAGGTCTTCGACACCGTCGCGGTCACCGTCGCCGTTCGGGGTCGGGTCGCACGGGTCGCCGAGGCCGTCGCCGTCCCTGTCGGCCTGTGCCGGGTTGGAGACGGACGGGCAGTTGTCGAGCGCGCCGACGAGGCCGTCGCGGTCGTCGTCGGCGCACGCGTCCCCGATCGCGTCGCCGTCGGCGTCGCCCTGTCCGGGGTTGGCGATCGAAGGGCAGTTGTCGATCACATTGCGGACCGAGTCGTTGTCGCCGTCGCTGTCGGTGTTGTCGGGCAGACCATCGCAGTCGGCGTCGCCGAACCCGAGCTCGACGGCGGCGAAGGCATTGACGACGGTGCAGACATCCGACCGCGTGAAGAAGTTCCTGCCGAGGACGGCCCACATCTGAGCGGCTGCCGTCGTCGTGTTCCGCGCGTCCATGAAGCCCGCGCTCGAAAACAACCAGTTGTCGAGCACCTCGTAGTACAGCCTCGCCGTCTTCGGACGCCCGATCCCGTTGATGATGCGGCCGTTGTGGAAGCCGCCCGCCGCGATCAGGAACGCTGCCTTGTTCGTGATGCCGTTGTTGACGTGGATGCCCCCTTCGTCGATCGACCCCGGAAGGACGCGCAAGAGGCTCATCCTGTCGGGGTCCGGGACGCGATCCCGGAGACCCGAGAAGAGCGGCGGGTTCGCGAGGCTGCGGAGGGCCATCGTGACTCCGTCGGTGCCCGTCACAGCCGCGGCCGAGCCCTCGCCGATGGTCCAGTTTGCGGTGTCGATGAGGGCGCCAAAGACGTCCGAGTAGCTCTCGTCCAAAGCTCCCGGCTGGTGAGTCCCGTCCGGCCCTCCCATGGCGTCGGTGACGGCGTGCGTGACCTCGTGCGCGACCACGTCCAGCGTCGCCATGTTGTTGCCGAACTCGAAGTGGCCGCAGAACGGCTCCCACGACGCGTTGCGGGCGACGTTCGTGTCCAGGTTGAGCCTGAGCTGCTCCTCCCGGTCCCCGTACGAGTGCCGGTGGAACGTGTTGAAGAAGAAGTCGTAGACGTCGTTCACGGCCAGGTCGGCGCCGTGGCCTTCCGGATCGGGAATGACGTTCGGAAGTTCGCCGTTCTCCGTGAACCAGTCCGTCGAACCAGGGAAATCGCAGAAGAGGTTGCGGCCGCCGCCGTTGGCGCTGCGGATCCAGATGTCCTTGGCCGCCGAGTGGTGCTCGACGAGATCTTGTGAGAAGAGCACGCGCCCCGTCGCGGCGTCGACGAACGAGCGCCGCGAGATGAGGTGATCGCTCGTGCTACTGCCGTGGATGTCGACCATCCAGGCGAGGTGGGTCTCTGCGTCGAGGCGCGACGCCTCCCGTTCCGCCGCCGTCGCGAACAGGTCAGCGTCGAAGTAGCGCAGCTCGTGGTCGCTGGCGATGACCTGCGCGACTGCAGCAGCCTCTGCTGCCAGCTTCACGGCGGACTTCGCATCGATCGACGCGAGCGCGTCCGGGACTTCGGCGAGGTAGATCCCGTTCGTCGCGACGACGTCGCCGCCGTCGAGGTGGATCACGAGCGCCGCGCCGTCGACGGGCAGGTCGGCGCGCTGCTGCACGAGCTTGACGTGCTGGATGCCCTCGGTCTCGGTGACCTCGGCGATCCGCAGCTCGCGGCGCGGCTCCTCGAGGCCGTAGAGGTCGCGAAACTGCTTGAGGTACGCGTATGCGCGCGCGGCCGCGTCGGCGCCGACGACCGGAACGCGCGCCGAGACGAAGCGCGGCACGCCCTGGTCGATCTCGACCGTGACCGGCTCGGTGGAGGCGCGCTCGAGCGCGTCCACCGCCTCGGGAGGCGGCCCGTCAGCGGCGGCCGCTGGGCGCGGGGCGGCAGCGGCGATGCCGACGAGCAGCGCGACGAGCGCGAATAGACAGAAGCGGCGGATCGGCGCTTCGAGGTGGGTGATGAAGCTCATGGCTGGAACCTCCGTGCGGGCGTGAGCATCTTCCGGGTCCTTTTCGGCAGCAGCTCGACTGGGTGAGGCGCGACCGCTAGGCCGCGCATCAGGCCGTTTAACCCAATAGAGGCGCGCGGCCGGACGCTGATACGAGAATGCGAGCCGCCGGCTCGCAGCGGCTCAGACGACGAGCCAATCGGTCGCGATCGTGCGCGCGCCCTCTGCGTGCAGCCGGCAGACGAGGCTCACGGGGCCGGCACCGGTCGTCCGGAGGGCGGATGATGTACGCGTGCCGGTGACCGCCGAACGGCGTCCGCGAGCGGCTCGGAGCGATGGCGTGACGACCTTTGAGGAGGGGATCTCATCACTTCAGATGAACTAGACACACGAGCCAAGGGACTGGCTCTGGCGCTGCTGGCGGTGACGCAGTTCGTGATCATCCTGGACGCCTCGATCGTCAACGTGGCGCTGCCCTCGATCGGCGCCGCGCTCGACTTCTCGCAGGACAACCTTTCGTGGGTGGTCAACGCCTACACGCTGACCTTCGGCGGCTTCCTGCTGCTCGGCGGCCGCCTCGCCGACCTCATCGGCCGCCGGCGCATGTTCATGAGCGGCCTCGTCCTCTTCACGGTGGCGTCGCTGCTGGGCGGTCTCGCCCAAAGCGATGTCTGGCTGATCGCCGCGCGCGCGGTGCAAGGCCTGGGCGCCGCGCTCGTCTCTCCCGCCGCGCTGTCGCTTGTCACCACGATCTTCAGCGAGGGCGCCGAGCGCAATAGGGCGCTCGGGGTCTGGGGCGCGGTGGCCGGCTCCGGTGGCGCCGCGGGGGTGCTCCTCGGCGGCATGCTGACCGAGTGGGCCGGCTGGGAGTGGGTCCTGTTCGTCAACGTCCCGATCGGCCTCGCGGCCGTCGCACTGGCTCCGCGCCTGCTGCCCGAGAGCCGAGACGTGGGCGCCGCTCGGACGTTCGACGCAATCGGCGCGCTCCTCGTGACCGCCGGCCTCGCCCTCCTCGTCTACACGCTCGTCGACGCGGAGTCGGCGGGCTGGACGTCGACGCAGACCCTCGGCCTAGGGGCATTGTCGCTGGCCACGCTCGCCGCGTTCGTCGCGTGGGAGTCGCGCGCGAGCGACCCGCTGATGCCGTTCAGCATCTTCCGGTTGCATACCCTGCGCGGCGCGAACGCCGTGGGCCTGCTGCTCGGCATGGCGCTGTTCTCGATGTTCTTCTTTCTGTCGCTCTACCTGCAGCAGGTCCTCGGCTACAGCGCACTCGAGACGGGCTTCGCCTTCCTCCCGCTGGCCGTACTGATCATCGTCAGCTCGACCGTGGCGTCGCAACTGGTCACACGCACCGGCGCCAGGCCGACGCTCGTGGTTGGCATGCTGCTCATCACGGGCGCCTTGGTGTGGTTCTCGCAGGTCTCGGCCGGTGGCTCGTACGTGGGCGATGTTCTGTTCCCCGCGCTCGTCGTCGCCGTCGGCCTCGGCTTCGCCTTCGTCCCCGTGACCATCGCTGCGGTGACGGGAACGCGCCCCGACGAGGCCGGGCTCGCGTCCGGCCTCATCAACACGAGCCAGCAGATCGGCGGCGCGCTCGGGTTGGCGATCCTGGTCTCGGTCGCCACCAGCCGAACGGCGAGCGCCGTCTCGGATGGCATAGGCGACCAGGCGGTGGCGCTGAACGAGGGTTTCCAGACGGCGTTTCTCGTCGGCGCCGGGTTCGCGCTCGTGGGCGCGATCCTGGCCGCACTGACGATCAGTTCGCGCGACTGCCGGCAGCAGCTGGAGGGCGGCGTGGAGGTCCCGGTGCCCTGTGTCGGACAGCCACAGGCTCAGCTGGAGGTGGCTCCCGCGCCTGCGGGAGCCCAAGCAACAGCGTCAACAACCAACAACCTCGGAGGCGTCGACCGTGGCTAACCCTGACTCGTCGAACGTGGGCTTGGCGCTCTGCTCACGCCCGACAACTGCGCATGGCAGAGCCGAGCAGGCGGAGTAGGGCTGTACTCAGCGACCCCACACCGCTCTTCGAGCGGTCGCTGTTCGACCGCTGTGCCCGGCGGGCCGGCCCCAGGACGACCTGGGTGGAGGGCGCTCCCCGCCGGACCGCAGCCGTCATGGCGCGAACTCGCTGCTCCCGCCTCCGCCGGCCGGCCGCGCCGGCACCGGGGTTGGCTGCGGCGCTGGCGCTGGGGCGGGGGCGGGCTGCGCCGGCGCGGGGGTCGCCGTCTGCGTCGCGGTGGGCGCGAACTCGTTCGCCGGGTTCGACGGCGGGGGAGGCGGTGGTGGCGGCGGCGGCGCGGGCGCCGGCTCCGGAGCGGGGGCCGGCGCCGGTGCCGGCGCGGGGTCGCTCGCGGGTGGCGGCGCTTCGGAGACGGGCGCGACCGGCTCCGCCGGAGCGGGGGCCGGATCGACCGCCACCTCCTCGTTGACCGGCTTCACGTCGACCTGCTCGGGCGGAGGCCGGGGCGGGCCCTGGTGGTCTGCGAACTGGTCCACCGCCGTGCCGCCGCCCGCCAGCGCTGCCGCCGACGCGGCCACCGCCGCGACCTTCTGTGCGGTGGCGAGCTCCGCCGCTGCCTGCACGCGCTCGCCGAATACAGCCGCCTTGTGCTGCGCCGCGCCGATGACCGACTCGACCAGACCACGCAGCGGCCCGCCCCCAGGATCCGCCGCGAGCAGCGCGACCGGCGGCGACAGCGCCGCCACCCGCTCCGGCGCCGCACGGAACTCGCGCAGCGTCGCCCGGCACGCGAGACAAGTCTTCATGTGCGGTCGCAGCTGCGCGATCTGCTCGGCGCTCGCCTCGCCGTCCGCCAGCGCCGACAGCAGCGGCGCCAGCTTCGCGCACTCGATCCCGCCCTGGATTCCGGCCAGCCGCACCGACAGCGACCGGCGCCCCTCGGTCAGGCAACGATTCACCTTCGTATACGTCCACCCGGTGATCTCGCAGATCTCCTCATACGAGTAGCCCTCCGCCCGCAGCAGCAGCGCGCGGATTTCCTGCGGCTTCAGCTGGCCAAGCGCCTCTGCGCCCTGGCGCAAGTGCTCGTAGCGCTCGGCCTGGTCGTGCGTCGCGGCGGCAGGCGTGCCACGCTCGCCGAGGTCACCGTCGTCGGTGACCGGCGCGTGCCGCTCGCGGTGGCGGCGGAGCGCGAAGGCCTCATGTTTGACCACGGTCTTCAGCCACGGCACCAGATCGGACTCGCTGGTGGTGGGCGCCTTGGTCAGCAGGATCTCGAGCCCCCGCTGGTAGGCGTCCTCGGCGTCCTCGGGCGTGGCGGCGTAGCGGCGCGCGGTCGCGAGGATCTGCGCCCCGTGACGGGCCAGCAGCTCGAGCGCCGTCTCGTCGATCTCGGCCCGAGCGGGACGCGCACGCCTGATCAGCATCGACACAGCAATGAAGCCGAATGCTCCAACGTCTCGCCCCGGTCTGCGACAAGCCACCCCGCAACGTGCGACCTTTTTGTGCGGAGAGGCACGCAGATGCGACGCCCGCAGCGTCCGACCCAACTCGGGCGGCGCAACTCCCGCCGGTAGGCCATGGTGGTGGTGGACGGGCCCGAGCTGCTTCCGTTCATCGCGACAAGCCACGCCGCAACGTGGGACCGTTCGCGAGCGGTGGAGGACCTGATCGAGACGCTCGGGCGCGGCAACCGCGCCACGTCGCCGAGGTGATCGCGCAGCGCGGTACGCGGCCGAAGCTCATCCGGGCGCTCGCGCGGCTGCCGGAGCCGGTCAAGCAGATGATGCGGGGCGCGTTCGTGGCCGTTCGCGTCACTTCTGACCGGCGCAGCCTTCGCACCTACATTCGGCTCAGCCGCATCGCCCATCACGCGGGCTCGAGCGGGCGTGCGGTCGGGCTGCGACTGCGGCCGCTCGGCGGGGCCAGGGTGCTCCTCCGCCCGAGCACCTCGGACGTTGACACGGTCTGGGGCACGTTCGCACGCGCGTACCACCGTCCGCCTCGAGAGCTCGCCCGGCGACAGTTCGAGCTCATTGTTGACGTGGGGGCGAACATCGGCCTGACGATGGCCGACATGGCCGTCCGCTTCCCGCGGGCGCGGCTGGTGGGGATCGAGCTCGACGCCGACAACGTGTTTCTCGCGCGGGCGAACCTCACTCCCTGGCGAGACCGCTGCGAGGTCGTGCACGCCGCTGCCTGGACGTCCGACACGGAGGTCTTCTATGCGCCGCTGCCCGGCCACACCGCGGGTCACCGGATCGGCGGCGCCGGACCGGTCTCTCCCGCGGGGACCGTCCGCGTGCAGGCCTTATCGCTCGACACGTTGCTGGACCGGCACGCGCAAGGCGGCCGGGTGGACTACCTGAAGATGGACGTGGAGGGAGCAGAGCGCGGGCTCCTACGCGAGCAGGTCGGATGGGCGCGCCGCGTGGCGTGCATCAACGTCGAGGTTCACCACCCGTATCGCGTCGACGAGTGCGAGCGCGACCTGCGCGCGCTCGGGTTCAAGACGCGGACCGATCCGCGCCACCGAGGGTGCGTGATCGGCGTAGGCCCCGCGGGATGACTGACAACCCAAACCGCAACGTGCGAGCTTTCCCGAGCGGTGGAGGACCTGATCGAGACACTCACCCGCGGGAACCCCACCGAGGTCAAGGTCGTGCTCGCCTCGGTGGCGCTCGCGCTTGCCGTGTATCAGCTCGTGCTCATCTCGGTCGGCTACGGGAAGCTGCGACTGCCCTTCCTCGCCCCGCGGCCGGCCTCCCGGGCGCACCGCGCGGTAGGCGACACGATCGCCGTCGTGCTCGTGGTCGTCGCGACCATGTGTGTCGGCTACTTCGGCATCGAGGACGACGCTGCCCTGCACGCCGCCGCGGCGATCGCCCTCCTGACCGTGCTCGCCCTGAAGATCCTGGTCATAAGACGCTGGCACGCCATGGGTCGCTTCCTACCCGCGCTCGGCATCTCCGTGTGGCTGCTGCTCGCGCTCACCTGGCTCACCTCGGCGGGCGATTTCCTGCAAGGGTCCTGAGAGCGCCATGGCCGCGGAGCAGTCACATACGCGCCAGGTGATCGGCTCGTTCGTCGTGGCCCTGCTCATCGTGGTCGCGGCGGTGGCAGTGGTCACGGCGAAATTCGGCCCCACGAGCGCGGCAGAGCAGGAGGCCGTGGAGGAGCGGATTGAGCAGCGCGAGGAGCGTTTGGAGGAGCGGCGCGAGCTGCTCGAGCAACGCCGCGAGGAGCAATAGAAGTGCCAACGGGCGCCCACGCCGCTACATTCGCCCGCGCCAACTGTTTGACTAGTACTCCCGGGAACTAGCTTTGCCCAACGGACTCGTCAGAGAGCTGAGGGAAGTCGAGCCGGCCACCCTCCCCGACCGCGACGTGCGCGCGGGCAGGCCGCTGTTGCTCCGCAGCGTCCTCCGTTTCGAGACGCTGCGCGCCCTCCTGCGCATCACCACGCTCGCGGCGCTCGACCTGATCGGGCTCGTCCTCGCCATCTACACCGCGCTCGTGGTGAAGACGGCCATTGTCGCCCCCGAGCAGCTCGGGCAGATGTGGGGCCAGGCCAAGGAGTACGCCCCGCTCGCCGGGCTCGTCATGCTCCTGCTCTTCGCACGCTCGGGCCTCTACCGCGATCGGGCGCAGCGCCCGGGGTTTTCGCGCGTGATCTCGTCGCTCTTCCAGGTCACGCTCGTCGTCCTGATCTACGGGGAGATCGAGGGCGAGCCGTTCCAGTCGTACTACATCTTCTACGGCTCGCTCTTCTTCGCGCTGCTGTACGTATCGCTGCTGCGTTGGGGCTTCGAGCGCGTCTCCGGCGCCGTGCTCCGGGCGGCCGGCTACCGGCGCCGCGCGGTTCTGGTCGGCTCCGGCTCGAACATTCAGGCCGTCGCGCACGCGCTCAAGGACTCGAACGTGATCGAGCCGTACGGGTTCGTGGCGCGCACGCCGCTGGCACTCGAGGATGGGCTGCGCGACTTCCGCTCGCTGGAGCAGCTCGAACGCCACTTCGACTCCGTCGACGAGGTGCTGATCGCCGACCCCGACTTCCCTCAGGCCGAGGCGGTCGAGCTGGTCGACCGCTGCCACCGGCAAGGGGTCCGCGTGCGGGTGGCGCCGTCGACGATGGAGATTCTCATGGAACGGGTGGAGTTCGTCCCGGGCCAGGCGCTTCCGCTGTTCGAGCTCAAGCCGCCGGTGTTCGAGGGCGTCGACTTCGCGATCAAGCGTTCCTTCGACATCGTCGGGGCGGGGCTGCTCATCGTCGTCCTCGCTCCCATGATGGGCCTCGCCGCGCTGGCAATCAAGCTCAGCTCGCGCGGGTCGGTGCTGTACCGCTCGATCCGGCCGGGCATCGGCGGGAAGCCGTTCGCCTGCCTGAAGTTCCGCACTATGGTGCGCGGTGCCGAGCACTTGCAGGACACCCTCGAGGCGCACAACGAGCTGAGCGGCGCGCTGTTCAAGATCCGCCGGGACCCGCGCGTCACCCCGGTGGGCCGCTTCCTGCGGCGGTGGTCGCTCGACGAGCTGCCGCAGCTCTTCAACGTCGTGCGCGGCGAGATGTCGCTGGTGGGCCCCCGGCCGCTGCCGCAGCGCGACTTCGACCGCCTCGAGGACTGGCACCGCAAGCGCTACCTGGTGCTGCCCGGGATGACCGGGCTGTGGCAGGTGTCGGGCCGCTCGGAGCTCGACTTCGACGAGCTCGTCAAGCTCGACTTCCTCTACCTCGAGCGATGGTCGGTCTTCCTCGACCTCACGATCATGCTGAAGACGATCCCCGCGGTCATCCGGGCCCGGGGAGCGTGGTAGCGGCGCCGGCCGGCCGCGACGCGGCGCCGCGATGAGCGAGCCGTACGACCCCGACAACCTGCTCGACCGCCGCTCGGACGCGGCCACGCTGCAGGTCCACTATGACCAGGAGCACCGGCGCGAGCGCGCGCTGCTCGAGCGCCGTCTGGGGCTGGCCGGCGGCGACGTCCTCTCGGTGGGCTGCGGCTGGCACCCGGGCCGCCACTTGTTCCCGCGCCCCGCTTGGCGCATGACCGGCGCCGACCTCAACCCGGCGATGGTCGAGCACCTGCTCGAGTCGGGCGAGCTCGATGCCGGCGCCGAGGGCCGAGCGGGCGAGCTGCCCTTCGAGTCCGCCTCGTTCGACGTGGTCCTCTACCGGCTCGTGCTCCACCACATCGCGTTCCAGGGCTCGCTCGGCCCGTGCTTCGAGGAGGCGGCGCGGCTGCTCCGCCCCGGCGGCGCGCTCGTGGCGATCGAGCCCGGGCTCTGGCACCCCGTCGGCGCGGGGCTCGAGCTCGCGAACCGCGCCGGGCTCGGCACGCTGGTGCACGGCACGCCGGATGACGTGCCGCTGTCCCCGTCCCGACTCCTTCGCGAGGCGCGCGCCGCGGGGCTCGCGCCCGAGCTGCACGCGGTCACATTCGGCTGGCGGCGGCTACCGCCCGCGGCGCAGCGCACGCTCCACCGGCTTGACGCGCACGGCTCACGCTCGCGTCTCGCCCGCTTCGGTCACACGCTGCTGCTGATCGCGCGACGGTATTCCACCAAGGGCATGCCGAAGTCCGGGTCGTCGACCGGCTCGCCGGCCGCCGTCCAGCCCTCGCGCTCGTAAAAGCGCCGGGCCCGAGCCTGGCCCGCCGGCGTGAACAGGCGGATCGAAGTGAACCCTCGGGAGCCGGCCTCGCGCAGCGCCTCCGCGTGAAGCTCGGTGGCCAGGCCGGTCCCCCACCAGCGCGGGCGCACGAACAGCTGCCAGAAGTGAGCCATCCCCTCGTCGTCCGAGGGGTGCGGGTGGAGCCGGGCCGGCATGATCGCCACGTGGCCGGCCGGCCCGCCGGCCTCCTCCGCGACCACGCACCAGACCTCGTCGTCGGAGAGGAAGCCACGGAGCCCCTCGAGCTCGGCATTCGCGTCGGGCGGCTGCCAGCCGGGGGGTGCGAAGGAGCGGTAGCCCTCCAACCCCTCGATGAGCAGCGCCGTGACCTGATCGGCGTCGCTCGGCACGGCGCGGCGCAGGGACCAGGTCATGCGGCGAGGATATGCGTCGATGGCAAGCCGTTACGACGACGAGCTGTGGGAGCTCGTCCCCCGCGATCCGGGTCCGCCGCCGGCTCATCTCGCCGAGTTCGTGCGCGGGCTTGGGCGGGTGGAGCGAGCGCTCGATGTGGGGTGCGGCGACGGCCGCCTGACCGCGGAGCTCGACGCGGGAGCGCTCACCGCCGCCGACGTGTCCGTGGTGGCCCTCGAGCGCGCGCGAGCGCGTCTCCCCGAGGCGGTGCTCGTCGAGCTCGACCCCGACTCCCCGTTCCCGCTGGGCGACGCGGCGTTCGACCTCGTGCTCTGCGCAGAGACCGTGGAGCACGTGCGCGATGTGCAGCTCCTCCTGTCCGAGGTCCGGCGCGTGCTGCGGCCGGGTGGCGAGCTGGCGCTCACAACCCCAGCAACGCCTCCGCTAGGGCGCCCCGAGGACCCGCTCTCGCCGCACCTGCGCCGCTTCACGAGGCGGTCGCTCGCGCGGGTGCTCGGCGAGCTGGGCTTCGAGCTGCGCTCGCTCGAGCGCCGGTCGAGGACACTGCTGGCGCGCGCCACGCGATAGAAAGCGGGCGATGCGCGTCGTCGTGACCGGTGCCGCGGGCTTCGTCGGCTCGCATCTCTGCGACGAGCTCGTGGCCCGCGGACACGAGGTCGTCGGAATCGACGCCTTCACGCGCTTCTACGCGCGCGGGCTGAAGGAGCAGAACGTGGCGGTCCTGCGCCGGGCGCCCGCGTTCACTCTCCTCGAGCGCAACCTCCTCGATCGGCCCGGGCTGGCGGACGCGCTCGCCGGCGCGGACGCGGTCTGCCACCTCGCCGGCCGTCCCGGCGTGCGCGGCGGCGCGCCGGTGCTGTTCGAGGCGGGGAACGTCCGCACAACGGAGGCGGTGATTCACAGCGCGGCCCGCGCGGGCGTGCGGCGCATCCTGCTCGCCTCGTCCTCGTCGGTCTATGGGCCGGCGGCGCGCCCCGTGCGCGAGGACGGCCCGCTGCGCCCGTTGTCGCCCTACGCGCGCTCCAAGCGCCGCGCCGAGCTGGTGGCGCGCAGGCTCGCTCGCCGGCACGGGCTGGATCTCGTCACGCTGCGCTACTTCACGGTCTACGGCCCGCGCCAGCGACCCGACATGGCCTTCGCCCGCTTCCTTCGCGCGGCCCTGCACGGCGGGGAGATGCCGCTGCTCGGCGACGGCTTTCAGACGCGCGACTTCACCTACGTGGGCGACGCCGTGGAGGCCAGTGCGCTCGCGCTCGAGCGGGCTCGGCCGGGGGCCGTCTACAACATCGCTGGCGGCCGGCCCGTGGCGCTCACGGACGCCCTGCGCCTGCTGGGCGCAGCGCTGGACCGCGCTCCCGAGTTCGCGGAGCGCCCGCCCGACGCGCGCGAGCCGCGCTCCACCGCCGCGGACCTCGGGCGGGCTCGGAGCGAGCTCGGCTGGACGCCCCGCACGGAGCTGGAGCTCGGCCTGCGCCGGCAGGCAGAGCACGCGGCGGCGCTCGGAGCCGCCGCCTAAGGACCGGAGCGCTCGGCCAGCTCCTCGCGTTCGCTCGCCCTGGCCTCCAGGAAGAGCTGGCGCGCGGACAGCGAGTGCGGGTCGAGGTAGAGGGCGCCGCGGATCGTCTCTGCGGCCTCAGCGGGCTCGTCGAGGGTCCCCAGCTGGAAGGCGGCGAGTCGGTACCACGTCTCAGGCTCGCCCGGGAACTTGAGCACCGCGTCCTCCAGCGCCACCTCAGCGTCACTCTCGCGCCCCGCCCGGGTGGCGATGGCCGCCCCCACGAGCAGCGGCTCGGCGGTGAGCGGGTTCGTGTCGGCGGCGTCCCTTGTCTTCGCGAGGGCACCGTCTACGTCGCCGCTGTCGGCGAGCTCGATCGCATCGGTCGTCTGGCGGTCGGCGGCCCAGGGCTGCCAGATCGCCCAGGCCGTGAGCAGCGCCGCGAGCAGCACCACGGAGGCGGTGAGCAGGCGCGGCGCCGAGGGCTCCCGGAGCGGCGCGCGAAGATCGATCGAGCCGCCTTCGGGCAGCGCCGCCGCGGGGCCGCGCCCGGCCACGAACCCCGCGGCGACCAAGGCCATCGCGGTGGGACCCGGGACGAACCAGGTCCAGTCGATTGCGGACTGGAGGCCGAAGACGATCGCGATCAGCCCCAGCGCGACGAGCGCGCCGCGCTCGGACGTCCAATCGCGTCTCGGGGGCGGCTCGCCGTCCCCGCGCCGGAACGGGAGGCGGCGCGGGTGCAGCGCGGTCGCGCGGAGGGCGGCGAACAGCCAGGCGAGCAGCAGAAGCGTGGTGAGGGCGACGCCCACGATGCCGAGGTCGGCCAGCGTCTGCGGGACGAACCCGTGGGCGTGCCGCGTGACGCTGGCGTCGGTGCGGTGCCTCAGTCGCGCGACGGCGAAGGTGCCCGCTCCCGTCCCGACGGAGCGGCGGTCCGCGAACACGCGCCCCGCCTCGCGCCAGTACTTGCCGCGCGTGGAGGAGGCCGCCCCGAAGCGGCCGGCCCCCTGCTCGGTCGGGGCGGTGTCGGTCTCGCTGGTCAGCTCGTCGACCCTGTCCTCGATCGTCCCGCCCAGGCCGCGGTCGCTGAACGCCACCGAAGTCAGGGCCACGAGTGGAATGGCGCACGCCACCACGAGCGCGGCGATCCCCAGGCGCCGGCGGGTCCGCACGGTCGGGACGAAGCGCGTCCGGCCGACGTTCACCGCCAGCCCGGCAGCCACCAGCACGGCGGTCATCAGAAGCAGCAGTAGGCCGAACTCGCCCGCAACGCTCTGCTTCACGGCGAGGGGTTGGAGTGTCTCGGCGAAGGCGTCCTTGGACAGCGCCCACGCGGCGACGAGCCCGGCTGCGAGGCTCGGCAGCAGGAGCACCGGCAGGCTCCGCAGGCGGAGCGGCACGATCGCGAACCAGGCGACGGCGCCCAGCGCCGCCGCTGCCAGGGCGCCGCGGGACTGCGTGAGCAGGATGGCGAGGATCGCGGCGCCCATCGCCGGATAGGCGGCCACGCGGCCGGCGACGCTCCCGCCGCGGCGCGACCCGAGCCACAGCAGGCCGGGGATCGCGAGCGCCGCGGTGCTGCCGACCGCGTTCCAGTACTCGAACGGCTGGCCGATGCGGTTCGAGATCTCGTTCTCGCCGATGCTCCCGGGCCAGACGCGCGCGGCGAGGGCGTACGCGGTCGCCGCGATGGCCGCGAGCACGATGCCCTTGACGGCCACGTGGCCCCAGCGCGGGGCGAGCCTGGCGCCGGCAACGCCGGCCGCGAAGACGGCCAGGTACGCGAACGTCCGGCCGGCCTCGAGGTACGCAAGCTCGGGCACGATCGCCCAGGTCACGGACAGCGCGGTCAGGGCCGCGAGCGCGGCGAACAGGAACAGGGAGGCGGCGCCGTATACCGGACCGCGCCTTCCCCAGACGACGGCCGCGGCCACGGCCACCCCGCCGAGCAGCACCATCAGCACCTCGACGACGGTGGTGCGGCCAATCTGCGTGCCGCCCGCCGCGCCGAAGGCCACGCCCGCCAGGGCCGCGCCCAGGAGCAGCGCGGCCACCCAATCGGGCCGCACCCGTTCCAGCCGGCGGCGTGGGGCTAGCTGGCTCGGCTCAGCGCCAGAATCGGGGGAACGAAACACGCGGCGTCGGAATCTTGGACAGGAGCGGGATGCGCGCCAGCGCCGGAATGCGCTCGCGCAGGGCCACGAATCCGCCGATCAGCGCCACGACCGCGAGCGCGATGAGCGCCACGAGCAGCGGCATCGGCAGGTCGTTGCTCGCGCTGGCCAGGTCGAACAGCCCGTTCGAGCCGGGCTCCACCTCCTCGCCTCCGACCTTGACGCTCGGAGGGTTCTTCTCCGGGTCGGACGTGATGGCCGCCAGGTCCTCGGTGTCCTTGGTGCGGGCCGCGGTCTCTTCGGGCGGCAGCGGACTGCCGTCGGCGCCGGCGGTCGGGCGGTTGCCGCCCTTGTCGGAGCCGCCGGTGATCGCGCTGGACAGGATCTCGCGGCAGTTCGTGTACTCGTCCAGGTCGGTGGGGAGGTTGTCGAGTGCCTTGCGCAGCTCGGCGTTCGAGTACTGCTTGTCGAGGTCGCCGTCGTCGTTGCAGTCCGCGATCGGATTCGCCATGGCGCTTCCGGGCAGCGCCAGCACGGCGAGCACAGCGAGGGCAAGCAGTCTTGTTGCGGCTCGGGTCACGTTTGCGAAGTCCCTCCTACCGGGGGCAGGGAAAGGGAGGAGGTGGCGGCGCAGACGGGTGAGGCCGGCACCCCCCAGGTCGCGTCGGGCAGGCTAGCAGCAGGATCGGCTGACTCATGGGTCAAGTCTCAGCACAGCGTTGTCACCGATTCGGCCCATCGCTAAACGCTTGCGACCCGGCCCGTCAGGCAAAGTTGCGGTGTGCCGGTGCGCTGCGCCATCCTCCCGCCGGTCCCCGTGCCGTACCGGGAGCCGCTTTTCGCCCGGCTCGCGGAGCGGGGCCAGATCACCCCTCGGGTGGTGTACCTGGCGGGGGGGCAGCCCGGCTGGGACATGCATGCGGACTGGTTTGCCGCGGGCGGCGGCTACGAGCGGGAGGTGCTGCGCTCGTGGCAGCGGCGGCGGCCCGGGCGCACGCCGCTGATGTTGGCTCGCGGCCTCGGGGGTGCGCTGAGCCGCTTCGGGCCCGCCGTGGTGGTGTCCTCCGAATACGGGCCGGCCACGTGGCGGGCCCTGGCGTGGTGCCGGCGCAACCGCAGCCGGCTCGTCGTGATGAGCGAGCTCACGCCGTGGAGCGACGCCATGCTGTCTTCCCTGCAACTGCGCGTGCACCGCGTGCTGGCGCCGCGGGTGGACGGCTTCGTGGTGTTCAGCACGCAGGGGGTGGAGCGGCTTCGGCGGCTCGGGGTGGATCCGGCGCGTGTGGAGGTGAGCGTGCAGAGCGCCGACCTCGAGCCGTTCCGGGCGGTGGCACGCGAACGGGCCGCGTCCGGGAGCCCGGTGCGGGTGCTCTCGGTGGGGCGGCTCGTGCCCGACAAGAACCTCGGCCTTCTGATCGAGGCATTCGCGGAATGCGGCTTCGCCGCGGGGGAGGCGGAGCTCGAGCTGTGCGGGACCGGGCCGCTGGAGGCTGAGCTGCGGGCGCTGGCGGAGCGGCTTTCGGTGCCGGTGCGGTTCAGGGGCTATGTGGCGCCGGCCTCGCTCCCTGGCGTCTACGCGGAGGCGGACGTTCTGGCGCTGGTCAGCACCTACGAGCCGTTCGGTGTCACGGTTCGAGAGGCGGCCGCCGCCGGCCTGCCAGTCATCTGCACCGAGCGGGCCGGGGCGGCGGGGGACGTGGCGGTGGAGGGGGAGAACGCGGTGCTGGTGGACCCTCGGACCGCGCTGCCGTCACGGAGGCGCTGCGTCGCTTGGTGCGCGACGCTGGGCTGCGCGCCCGTTTCTCCGCCGGCAGCCTGGCCGTCACTGAGCGCCATCCGCTCGAGGCCGACGTGGAGGCGTTCGAGCGGGCGGTGCTGCGCGTGGCTGAACGACAGCAATAACCGCCGCTCGATGTGGGTTCGCCGGGCGAATCATCTTCGGTCTACTGCCGTCTCGCTCGTATCTTCTGCGGCCATCGCACTGGCCCGGCTACGCGATCGAAGTCACCGTCCTGACTTGTGGGCCCCCTGGACCCCCTAGATAGGACAGTGCAGACCCTCCCGAAGGCGGTGGCCGAACGATCTTCGGACCCGGCCACCCGGCGCCGCGCCCATGCGACCGCGCCCCGAACCCACATCAAACCACTAGGTCCGGTGCAGCGAGCAGCGCGGGCAGAACCTCCTCCGTCACAACCCTCTGCACAGCCTCGGGCCGGTAGGGCTCAATGAGCCTGGTCGCCTCCGTCCGGTAGCGCGTAACCGTCTCATCGGAGAGTGCAAACGCGCTGCGCACCGCCTCAGCCAGCGGACCCGGAGCCACCTTCACGGCCACCAGCTCCGGCGCCAGCCGCCGCGCCAGGTCCAGCGCCTCGAACGGACCGCCCGACGGCACCGTCACGAGCAGCGCCCCGTCCGCCAGCGCCTCGAGCGGCGCCATGCCGAAGTCCTCCCAGCGGGCGCCGCCGACATAGGCTCGCGCCCGCCGCAGCGCCGCCCGGAACTCGGCAGGCGGCGTCTTGCCGAGGAACTCGACGGCCGCCGGAGGGGGCACGCCCGCGCGATCGAGGTGCGCCATGGCGCGGTCGCGTGCGACGCCGAACACGAGCAGACGGGCGTCCTGGAGGCCCGCCTCGTCCCAGGCCGCGCAGACCACGTCGAGGCCCTTCGCCTTCACGTCGGGCGTGTAGGCGACCGCGAGGCGCTCCCGCTCAGCGTGCTCGCCGGACGGAGCCAGGGGCGGGGGGACCACGATCGCTCGCGCGGCGCCACGCGGAAGCGCCTCGAGACCCGCACGGCTCCACGGCAGGACGAGCCGGGCATGCGCGAGCGCGCGCCGCTCGAGCGCATGGAGGCCGGCGTTGTGCGCGCCGGGCCGGTTGAGCCGAGCGGGAGCGTCGAGACGCACGGCGTATGGCACGTCCTGGACGTCGGCGAGCATGGCGGCGGTGGTCGTCGAGATCACGAGCGAACGGGGCCGCTCCCGGTGAAGCGCAGCCTGGAGGGCGCGCCGGGCGGCGAGTGCCTCGACGATGTCGGTCACCGGATACGCGCGCCGCAACCGCCTGGTCGCCCCGACGCGAACGCTCGTCGTGGCGACCGAAGCGCCGGCCTGCCGGAGCTGATCGGCGAAGACGGCGTCGCCGGCCCGCCAGCCGAGCGTGGTGCCGAGCGAGAGAAGGAGGACGTCGGGGCGCGCGCTCACCGCGTGGCCACCTCCTCCAGCGCTCGCCAGTAGCCGTCCACCATCGCCGCGCCGTCGAAGCGCTCGCGTTGGCGGGCGCGGCCTCGCTCGCCCATCGCTCGCGCCCGGTCGGGGTCGGCGGCCAGGGCCGCCAGCGCGGAGGCCGCCGCGGCCGTGTCGCCGGGCGGGACCACGATCCCCGTCTCTCCGTCGGCCACCGCCTCGCCGGCCCCGCCGACGTCGCTCGTCACCACCGGCCGGGCGAGCGCCATCGCCTCCAGGATGCTCATGGGCAGCGCTTCGGCCTCGCTAAGGAGGGCGACGGCGTCGCATGCGGCCACCAGTTCCGGCACGTCGCCGCGCGAGCCGAGCAGCTCGACCCCGTCGAGCCCGGCCACAAGCCGCTCGAGGCGCTCACGCTCGGGCCCGTCCCCCGCGACGAGCCCGCGGAGCGTCCTCTCGTTCTTCGCACGCGCCCGGGCCACCGCCTCGGCGAACGCGTCCACCCCCTTCTCCGGCCGGAGGTTCGCGACGCACAGCACCGCGAACTCTCCGTCGTCGAGCCCGAGTGATGCGCGCATCGCGCCGCGATCGACGCTCCCGCCCACCTCTCCCGCGAACACCCCGTTCGGCACCGTCACGATCCGGTCGCGCCTGTAACCCAGCCGTGCGAGCGGCGCCGCCTGCCGCTCGCTCACCTGGATCACCCGGTGCACATGAGGCGCCACGAGCCGGGTGAGCAGCCGCTGCCGTGGCCGCATGGCGAGCAGCTCGCCGTCCGCCGTGAGCGGCGTGTGCTCGTTGAAGACATGAGCCGCACCGGCGCGACGGGCGATGGCCTGCCCCACGAGCTGGGGGCTCACGGTCCGGGTGACCACTGCGCCCGGCCGGCAGGCCGCTTCGGCCAGCACGCGGCGGAGACCGCGCAAGTCGCTCGGCCCACGCAGCCCGAGGCACTGCGCCGCCACGCCCGCCGCACGCACCTCGTGGAAGAGCGGCCCCTCGTCGTAGAGGCAGATGAGCCGCACTTCGGCGCCCCGCCGCGCGAGCGCCGGGATCAGCGTGGCCCACTGCCGCTCTGCTCCACCCCGGTGCATGTCCGGGCAGAGGAACAGCAGGCGCATCAGGGACCCGCCCGCCGGTGCGCGGCCACCACCTCGCCGGCCCGCGAGGCGGGCAGATGGGGCCGCGAGGATAGGAACTCGGCGGCCTCGGCCTCGGCCTCGCCGCGCGGGTACGCCGAGCCGACCGTGGCGGACTCGTGGCGAACGGGAGTCGCGTCCACCACCCCGAGGCGCCAGCCGGCGTCGGCGGCGAGCGCGGCCCAGTGCAGGTCGAGCCCCCAGCCGAAGCGAAGCTCCGGAAACGGCAGCAGCTCGGCGGCGGCGCGGCGCCCAAATGCGGTGAGCGGCCCGATCTCGACAAACCGGGTCTCCCGCACGAGCGAGGCGGGGCGCCGCCGCGTGACACGCCAGGCCGAGTGGCTGCGCAGCGTCTGCGCCGGCTGGGCGAGGTCGAGGGCGAAGCGCTCGCAGAGGGCGACGAAGCGGTCAAGGAAGCGCGGGGGGAGGCGAAGGTCGTCGTCGACGGCGAGGATCCAATCGAAGTCGAGGCCTGTGGGGGCCAGCACGCGGTTCAGGTTCTCGAACTTCCCCCCGCCGAGCCGCTCAGCGACCGTGTGCTCCGCCAGCGCCTGTTCCGCTCCCTCTACAGCGCCCAAGGCGACCGTCACATCGTGCCGGTTCGAGTGCAGCCGGGGCATCGCGCGGGCCAGCAGCGATCCTGGGCGATACACGCTGGCCACCAGCACCCGCCGGCCCGGCTGCGCCCGCGCGAGCCGGTCCACCCGTGGTCCCGTCAGCACGGCGAGGTCGACCGCCGAGAACGCCACCTCTCCCAGTGTGCGCTTGGCGCGCCGCCACGGGTGGGTCACGTCGCCGGCGTCCCCGGAGAAGAGATCGCGGGTCATCGCGAGTCCGGCCGCAACGCGGGCAGCGGCCTCAGCGTCTCCACCACCCGGCCGGCCGAGTGGGCGCCCATGATCAGTCCCTGCGGGCATCCGCGGCGCGCCGTGTGCCAAGCGCATCCGCCCAGCACGCGCAGCTCGCTCCCGAGCGACGGAGCCCGCTCGCGGCGCCGATCGCTCGCGCGGGCGGCGCGGCCGCGCGCGTAGGCCGCGCGTGCCAGCGGGCCAAGGCGGGCGTCCTCCGCCGTGCGCCGGTGGTCGAGCCCGGCGCCCGCCAGGTAGACGACACTTCCCCCGTCCGCGCGCAGCCGCTCGATCCACTCCTCCTCGTCGCCATGGGGTCGCACGATCCGCTCGTCGAACGTGCCCACCCGCTCCACCGCCGCGCGCCGCACCGCGAGGTTCGCCCCCCACGCCTTCGACGCCTTGCAGTCCTCGGTCCCGAGATCGAGCGTCGTGATCGGCGGTTCCTCCCGCCCGCAGGTGCGAGGCGTACGCCCCTCGAGGCGGGCGCGAATGGGGCCTCCGAAGGCCTCCGCCGAAGCATGCCGGCGCGAGCCCGCTACGAGGGCGTCGAGCCAGCCGCGCGGAACCAGCACGTCGTCGTCGACGAACGCGATCAGGTCCGCCCGGCTCTCCCGCACCCCCGTGTTGCGCGCCGCGTTGAGCCCGCGTGCCTCGCCGTGCGCGACGTAGCGGACGGCAGGCCGTGCCGCGACCACGGACGCGGTGGCGTCCTGCGCGCCGTCGTCCACGACGATGATCTCGTACGCGGCCTCGGTGCGCTGGTCGAGCAGCGAGTCGAGCGTCACCTCGAGGTACGCCGCCCGGCCGCGCGTGGGGACCACGACTGACACCACGGGCGGGTCCATCGGGGCCGATAGCGTAGCCCGGCTCATGCGCGTCCTCCTGCTGCACAACCGGTACCGCGCCGAGGGGGGCGAGGAGCGCTCGGTCGAGCTCCAGCTGCGCGCGCTCGCGAACGCCGGGATCGAGCACCGCCTGTTCGAGCGGCGCTCCGACGATGCGGGCCGCGCCAAGGCGGCGACCGCGATGCTGCGTGGCGGCGCCAAACCCGCCGACGTGGCGGGCGCCGTGCAGGAGCTGGGAGCCGACGTGGTGCACGCCCACAACATGCAGCCGCTGATCGGCCCGCGGGGCCTGGCCGCCGCCCGCTCGGCAGGCGCGCGCGTGGTCCTCCACCTGCACAACGCACGCCTCTTCTGCGCCATCGGGGTGGCCGCGCGCGACGGCGGCCCGTGCTTTCGCTGCCGCGGGCGCAACACGCTCCCCGGCCTCGCCCTCAACTGCCGCGGCTCGCTGCCCGAGGCCGCCGTGTACGCCGCGGGACTGGCGGCGCACCAGCCGCTGGTGTTCGAGTCGGTCGCCCGCTTCGCGGCGCCCAGCCGCTGGGCGGCGGGGCAGCTCGCGCTGCTCGGCGTACCCGGCCGAGCGGCTCGACGTGCTCCCGCACTACCTGCCTGCATCCGAGCTCGCCTCCGGCTCCGGCGCGCAGGAGGGCAGCTACGCGCTGGCGGCGGGGCGGCTATCGCCGGAGAAGGGGCTCGAAACCGCGATCGAGGCGTCGGCCCAGGCGAAGGTGCCGCTGCGGATCGCGGGCGACGGTCCGGCAGCCACCGCGCTCGCCGCCCTGGTGAGGGAGCGCGACGCCCCGGTCGAACTGCTGGGCCGGGTGCCCCGCACAGAGATGCCCGGCCTGCTGGCGGGCGCCGCGATGCTCGTCCTGAGCTCGCGCTGCCACGAGTTCTCGCCGTTCTCGGTGCTCGAGGCGATGGGGGCCGGCGTGCCGGTGGTGGCCACCCGCAGCGGCGGCGTCCCGGAACTGATCGGAGCCGAGCGCTGCGTTCCGCGTGGCGACGCCGCCGCCATGGCCGACCGCATGCGCGCCCTCTGGGGAGACCCGGACCGGCGACGCGAGGAGGGCGAGGCGCTGCTCGCCCGGGGGCGCGAGCATCACTCGGAGGAGCGCTACATGCGCGATCTGCTCGAGCTCTACGGGCGCGCAGGTGCGTAGCCTCGGAAGTCTACACGCATCGTACACCAAGCGTGTATTCTTAGTGTATGCCCAAGGAGCGGACGAACATCGAGATCGATAGCGCCAACCTTCGCGTGATCATGGACCGCTACGGCATCCACACCAAGACGGCGGCCGTCGACCTGGCCTTGCGGCACCTTGCCGGCCAACCCATGACGCGGGAAGAGGCGCTGGCGATGCGCGGGGCGCGCGCCATCGACGAGGTGCCCACCGACATGCCTCCGCGCGCAGGCGCATGATCCTCGCCGACACCTCCGCGTGGGTCGAGTACGACCGCGGCACCGACTCCGCAGTCGACCGGCGGCTCACGGAGCTGGTCGAGAATGACGCTCCGGTAGGGGTCACCGAGCCCGTCATCATGGAGGTGCTGGCCGGCGCGCGCGACGACCGCCGGGAGACCGACCTGCGCCGGTTGCTGCTGCGCTTCGACATGCTCGGCTTCGACACTGGGTCGGACTTCGAGGGCGCCGCCCGTATCTACCGCCGCTGCCGCGCGGCCGGCGTCACTCCCCGCGGAATGGTGGACTGCATGATCGCTGCGGTCGCCTGGCGCCGAAACGTGACGCTGCTCGCTCACGATGCGGACATCGGGCGCGTGGCGAGCGTGATCGGGATCGAGATCGACCCCGCATCCCCGCGCCCATAGGCCCACCTGAGCCTACGGAGCCAGCCGCCGGGGCGTCCGGCGAGCCGAGGGTCCGCTAACGGCGAAGCCGCTCGCGCCAATCGTCCAGCGCATCCGCCACGGTGCGCTCCAAGGGGATCTCCGGGCGCCATCCGGTGGCCTCCCGCAGGCGCTCGGCCGAGCCGCGCACCTCCGGCACGTCATGAGCGCGCACCCTGCCCGCGTCGATCTCGTGCCGCACGGGCAGCCGCGCGGCGGTGCGCACGAGCTCGATCAGGTCGCGCACGGTCACCGCCCGGCCACTTGCCACGTTGAAGGCGCCGGGTGGGGCGGCGGCGGCCGCCACGTAGGCCCGCACCACGTCCCGGACGTCCGTGAAGTCGCGCGCCGAGTCGGGGTTGCCCGTGCGGAGCAGTGCCTCCTCGCGGCCGGCCACCTCCGCCTCGGCCACCTGCCGCGTGAGCGTCCCGACCACGTAGTCGTCCGACTGCCCCGGGCCCGCATGGTTGAAGGGCCGCATGCGCACCACACGCATTCCGAAGGCGTCGGCGTACTGCCCGGCGAGCAGGTCGCAGGCGGCCTTCGACACCGCGTACGGGTTCTGGGGGCGCAGCGGTGCGTCCTCGTCCACGGGCAGCCGCGCCGGGGGGCCGTACACCTCGCCCGACCCCACCACCACAACCGCCGCCTCCGGAGCCTCGAGGCGCACCGCCTCGAGCACTTGAGCCGTCATGGCCACGTTCTCGGTGACGGTCTCCGCCGGGGCCTCCCACGACCGGCCCACAGACGCCAGCGCTGCGAGGTGGAAGACGACCTCGGGCGCGGCCTCCCGCACGGCGGCGCGCAGGGCGCCTCCGTCGAGCAGATCGAGCTCCTCCCGCGTCGGGGCGACCGCGTCCGGGAGCAGGGCGAGCAGGTGGCGGCCGGCGAAGCCGGCACCGCCGCTGACGAAGGCGGGGCCGCTCACCGGTGCCGCCGAAGCGCCGCGCTCCTCACCAGCCGCGCGTGGCGAGCTCGTGCTCGCGCAGCCACTCGACCGTGCCCGCGATCCCCTCGCGCAGCCCGATCTGCGCCTCCCAGCCGAGCATCTTTCGGGCCTTCTCGACCGAGGGCCAGCGGCGCGGCACGTCGACCTGGAACGACGGCAGGTGCTCCAGCTCGAACGCCGACGGGTCCTCGCCGCACACCTCCCAGATCACCCGCGCTATCTCGGCGACCGTCCGCTCCTCCGAAGCCGAGATGTTGAAGTCCTCGTTCACCGCCGCCGGATGGCCCATGGCCGTGACGATCCCCGAGGCGATGTCGTCGATATGCGTGAGCGTCCGGGTCTGCGCCCCCGACCCGAAGATCGGGAGCGGGCGCGCCCCCGAAGCACCTTCCGGATCACGTCGGGAACCATGTGGCGATCCCCGGCTCGTCCTCCGGTTTTTGGCGTATGGGCGAGTGTTTACGTCGATCCCCTTTGGCGATGTCGTCGATGTATGTGAGCGTGCGTGTCTGCTTGCCTGAGCCGAAGATTTGGAGCGGACGCTGGCCGGCCAGCACCTTGCGGATCAGGTCGGGGACCATGTGGGCGATCCCCGGCTCGTCGTCCGGCATCTCGCCCGGCCCGTAGGCGTTGAAGGGCCGGCAGATCGTGTACGGCAGGCCGTGCTCGTCGTGCAGGGCGCGGCAGTACACCTCGCCCGCCAGCTTCGAGAACCCGTAGGCCGAGCGCGGCGCCGGGCACGACGCCAGGTGCTCCTCCGTCGTCGGGAACTCGGACGCCCGCTCGAACACCATCGACGAGGACACGTAGACGAGCCGCTCGACACCGACATCCAAAGCCGCCCGGAACACCGCGTTGTAGAGCCCGTTGTTCACCTCCAGCAGCGTGTGCGGGAGCTTGTGGAAGTTCGCGATCCCGCCCACGATCGCCGCTAGGTGGATCACGTGGGTGCAGCCGTCCACGGCGTGGCGCGCCTCGTCGAGCAACAGGAGGTTGCCGGTGTGCACCTCGCACGCCTCGCGCATCCAGGCGGGCGCCTCGCGCTGGTCCGACACCCGCACCTCCCAGCGCGGGTCGCCCACCAGGCGCCGCACCACAGCGCCCCCGATCGTGCCGGCCCCGCCCGTTACGAGGACCCGGCTCACTCGGACTCGACCGCCGCCCGCTCCCGCACCGTGCTGAAGACCCGACCCGAGCCGGTCACGTTCCACGGGTCCACCAGCACCACTCCGTCCGGGCAGCCGCTCCAGCAGGTCCTCGAAGGAGGAGTGGTTGGTGGCCACCACCACGGCGTCGGCGCCCTCCACGGCCGTCTCGAAGGGATCGGAGGGCACGTGCGGGTCATGGCGCCCCACGTGGCGCGAGCTCGCGCTCCAGGAGGCGGACGAGCTTGTAGGACAGCGAGTCGCGCATGTCGTCGGAGTCCCGCTTGAAGGTCAGCCCCAGCACGGCCACCTTGCGGTCCCGGAGCGACCCGCCCAGCCGGCGTCTGGAGCCCCTTGACGAGGAACAGCGGCACGGTCTCGTGCACGCGCGAGACCGCCAGCAGCATGCCCGGCGAACTCGAGCGCTCCTCGGAGAACGTGAAGTCCTTGCGCAGGCAGGCGCCCGCGGTCAGCCCGGGCGCCGCCATCCCGCCGCGCGGGTAATCGTGGTTGATCAGGTCGATCACCTCGAACACGTTCGCGCCGTACTGCTCGGCTTCCATCATCAGGAGGTTGGGGAGCGCGAACTGGGCGTAGCGCAGGATGTTTGTCCAGATCTTGGCGAGCTCGGCCTGCGTGGGGGTGGTCTGAACGATCTCCGTGCCGAACACCTCGAACAGCTCGGCCGCCCGCGCTCCGGAGCCCTCTCCCACTCCGCCGATGATGCACGGCAGGCGTGGCGATCTCCTCGACGAAATGGTTCGCGGCGATCCGCTCCGGCACGTGCGAAACGAACAGGTCCTCGCCCATCCGGAAGCCGCGCCGCTGCTCGATGTAGCCGGCCACCCACTCGGTGGTTCCTGGCGCCACGGTCGAGCGCAGGATCAGCGAGTGGCCCTCGCGCAGCACCGGCAGCAGGTCGTCCACGGCGCGCCGGATCTGCGACATGTCGATCTCGATGTGCACGTGCGAGGGGGTGCCCAGCGTGAGGACGATGTGGTCGGCGCGGGCGGCGTCCTGCACGGACCGGGTGCGTTCGAAGCCGCCCGCCGCGAGCACGCGCTCGAGCAGCTCCTGCGTGCCGGTCTCTCGGAACGGCATGCGCCCGGCGGCCACCTGCTCGAGCACAGCGGGCTCGCGCTCGACCCCGATGACCTCCAGCCCGCGGTCGGCGAACGACAGGGCGAGCGGCAGGCCCACGCGGCCGAGGCCCACCACAGCGACGCTCTGTGCCATGGGCGGCAGTCTACGAACGCCGGCGCTCGGCGATGTACTGCCGGGCGAAGGCGGCCACGAAGCGGGGATTGGCGTAGAGGTAGCGCGGCAGCAGCCGCCGCGGCTCCTGGGCGATCCTGTAGATCCACTCGAGCCCGCGCTCCTGCATCCAGCTCGGCGCCATCGGGATGCGGCCGGCGTGGAAGTCGAAGGCCGCGCCCACGCCGCACATCACCGGCACCTCGAGGCGGTCGCGCATGCGGGCCATCCACTTCTCCTGCTTCGGCACGCCGATGCCGACCCAGAGGACGTCAGGACGGGCCTCGTTGATCTGCGCGACGATGGCGCTCTCCTCCTCATCGGTGAGCGGCCTGAACGGGGGCGAGTAGCCGCCCACGATCTGGATACCCGGGTGGCGCTGGCGCATGGACAGGGCGAGCTGGACGAGCGTGCCCTGGTCGCGGCCGCCGTAGAGCCAGACCCGGTGTCCGCGCTCGGCGCAGCGGTCGCTGTAGCGGAGCATCAGCTCAGGGCCGTAGACGCGGTCGCGCAGGTCCTCGCCCAGCAGGTTGGCGGCCCACACGAGCGGCATGCCGTCGGGCACCACCATGGTCGAGCCGCGCAGCGCATCGGCCATCTCCTGGCTGCGGCGCGCCTCGATCAGGGCATGAACCGGCGCGACGCAGACGTAGCCCGGATCGCGGCTCTCGACGAGCCCGTCCATCACCTCGATCGCCCGGTCGTAGTCGACCATCGCCACCGGCACCCCGAGCAGGTCGCGGTCCTGTACGCCGGCCGCGGCGGCGGGGGCGAGGCGGGGTCTCGGCTGGGGGATGGGCTGCATCTGCGGGTGGTGGGCCGTGTGCACCCGGCCAGGCCGGGCGCTTCGGGCTTGGAGCCTAGCCGTCGCGGCGGCCCCGTAAGGTCCAACCCGTGCGTCCGCCCGGGGTTGCGCCATCCGACGCGGGTGGGCCGGGGTCCGGCGAGGCCCGCCTGCTCGCCTCCGGGGCGCTCGTGCAACAGATCGCCCAGGGCGCCGGCCTCCTGGTCCTGCTCGTGATCGTCACGGTGCTGGCGCGGCGCTCGTCGCGAGTCTCCCCTACGTCCCTGGCGACGCCACGCCACTGGTTCTGTTTCCTCGGACGTCACGGCTCACAACGAGGTCGACCTGCTGCTGGCAGCGGCCGACGTGCTTGGGCGCCTCGGCTCGATTCGCCTTCGTGAGCACGGCGCCCACTGCCCGGTCAGGGACGAGCGGTTATTCGATCTCGTGGAGGTTCCGACGCCCGGCGATGGACTGGTTCGCTCAGCGAAGTTCCTGTGCGGACCGTCGGAGAGCGCAAGTCCTCGTCGTCGCGGATGGGCGGCGGGAGCGAGTGCCTGGCGTGGCGAGCGATGTCCGGTCCTCGGAAAATTGGTCGCGCGCGGGTGAGCAGGTGGCGGCTCAGCAGCCGGACGAAGGGCTGACTGACGGCGGCGCCTCATAGGCCACCAGGTAGCCCGGCGGAAAGGAGCGTCGGGATGGCAGGTACGCAATCGTGAGTACCGCACCACGTCGGAGGCCTGAGGATATCTGGGAGGTCAATCCGATGCGCCCGGCGCCTGGGCGAGTTGATAGAACGCCTCGAAGAACTGCACCTGCACGGAATGAGTGCGTTCGAACACCCGGTGCCAAGTGACCGGCACTGGATAGTCCTCCTGTCTCACGACAGTCCCGTCACGCGGGTTGTCTGAGCGCTTCCACTGCTTCGTGTACAGAAAGCCGCCGGGCGCGTGCCGGGGAATCGCCTCGTGTAGGTACCAGGCGATCTGGTCCGGGACGCATCTCGTGGAATGACGACACGTTCAACACACCGGAGCACCTCGAGCGGCGGGATAAGGTCGAGCTGGTTCGGGGTAAGGAACGCGAGCTGGGCCCTGCCCAGTTCCTCGGCGATCTTGTCGCCCCTTGAAATGACGAAACCGGAAGGCCCGGCGTTCCGGGTGGAGCTCCGTCAGGTACCGCTCCCCGACCGCGAGTGCGGGCGGGATATCCACGATCACACAACGCAGCGGGGGAAAGGCGCCGAGCATCGCCCACGACAGCCGGTCGTAGCCGCTTCCGATTTCCATGATTCCGCCCGCGCCCGGAGGCTCGCCACCGAGGCCCTCCACGATCGCGAGCACCTCGAGCGTTGAGATGCACAGATCCTCGGTAACGAGTGGGCTGCGGTGGCGCACGAGCTGCGGGTTTCCGGCTGCGGGTTCGTTCAGCCGGTCGAGCAGGCCGATCGAGTTGCGCTGCCGGACGAATTCCCAAAGCCCAGCCACGTAGAAGGCGTGCAGCCGCAGCCGACGCCGCCAGGCGGCAGAGTTCGGATCGGAAGCGTGGCTCGGGGCGGCGTCTCTGCTCTCGAACACGCTCGGGGTGGGCCGCGCGAGCAACTGGTGCAACATCGCTAGGAACTGGGGGTCACGCAGTGTGATCGGCGGCAAGAAGGAGAAGTAGTTGCGCCCCAGCGTCCGCTTGAAGTCCTGGAACCCATGTTGCTCCGAACTGTCGGACATTCAGGGCGTTGTAGTACTCCCAGAACGCTGACGGGCGAAAGAGCTCCGGAGCGTCGCGGAGTTCGTCGAACATCTCATCGAGACGAGGCGCCACGTCAGACGTGGGCCGCGCGGGCCTTATCGGATGGCGGGGAGGCAATCATGGGGGGCGTAACGCGGACCTACGCGCGAGTACCGCGTCACCGGGAGACATTTCATGCCGGAAGGCGCGCTGGCCCTAGCGACCTCTCGACTGGACCGATGCACAGCATCGCTCAATGAGCGTCCCTCGCGCTTGACCGAAGGGCCCCTGCCGATGCCATAACCACGGCGCGCCAGCGACCTTGGACGTGCACCGACCGAAGTGGCGTCCGTGCGAGGCTGTAACGCCGGCAAGGAGATCACCTGATTCCGGTCTTGCGCCAGTAGACGCTGTAGTTCTCGGTCGATCTCCGCAACCAGCGAGGAACCGTTTGGGAGATCGCGGTACTCGTCCGCGGCGTCTTGTGCGCTGGACCCCGTGCTCGACCTTGGAGGGAAGCCGTCGCGGCGGCCCCGTAAGGTCTGAACCCGTGCGTCCTGCCGGGGTTGCGCCATCCGACACGGGTGCGCCGGGGCCCGGCGAGGCCCGCCTGCTCGCCTCCGGGGCGCTCGTGCAACAAATCGCCCAGGCCACCAGCCTGACTCGTGCTGCTCGTGATCGTCACGGTGCTGGCGCGCCGGCTATCGGTGGCCGAGCTCGGGGCCTACGGGCTGGTGGCCACGCTGGCCGGGTACATGCTGGTGCTGCGGAACAGCGTGGCGGCGTCGGCGGTGAGGGCGATGGCGGCGGCGGTCGACGCGGGCGAGCGGGCGCGCGTGTTCTCGGCGGCCGCCGCTCTCTACGCGGCCGTGGGGCTCGCCACCGGCGTGCTGATCGGGCTCGTGGCGCTCGATCGCCGCGTTGATCCTTGAGGGCGAGCTCGCGGGTGACGCACGCCTTGGAGGGCTCGGGCTCGGGCTGGTCACGGCAGCCGGGATCACGGCCTCGGTCTATCTCGACGCGTTGCGCGCCGAACGGCGGTTCGTTCGCGCGGCGGGCCTCGAGATCGTGGCCGTTGCCTATATCTCGCGATGATGCTCGCGCTGATCTTCGGCGGGGCGGGCCTCGGCATGGTGATAGCCGTCAGCGGCGCCCTGCCGCTCTTCAGCGGCCTCTGGGCGCCGCGCGGTGCGGCGGCGGGCGTTGCCGTACTGGTTCTCGAGGGAGGGGTCACTCGCCCGCGGGCGATGACGATCGTCCCGACGGCCGGCTAGCTGCTCGTGATCGAGCTCTCCAACCTCGCCATGTACGCGTCCAGCGGATCATCCTCGGCGCCTACCTCGGCGCGCAGCGTGGGGCAGTTCGAGGGCCCGGTGCGCGCACACAACCTCCTCTACGCGCTCGACGGGGCGCTCGCCGTGCCGGTCGTGCCGACGGCGTCGCGCTACGCGGCCAGCCGGGACCGCCGCCGCATGCGAGAGCTCGTGGTGCGGGGAACGCGCTACACGCTGGCGCTGTTCGTGCCGCTCTGCGTGACGCTGATGGTGCTGGCGGAGCCGATCCTCGACGTCTGGCTCGGCGACCGCTACGGCGAGGGGGCAGCCGCCCTCACGATCCTCGTGTCGTACTGGCTGCTCTACGGCGGGCTGGTGGTCACGCCCGGCTACCTGGTGGGCGCCGGCGCGGCACGCTACGTGGCCCGCCTCATGTGATGGTCGCGGCCTTGAACCTGGGGTTGTCGCTGGCGCTCACCCCGTCCCTCGGGCTGGAGGGCCCGGCCCTCGCGACCGCGATCCCGTTCGCGTGGCCTTCCCCGCGATCCTTACGCTCGGCTTGCGGGCCGGCGGAGGGGTGCCACTCGCGGAGCTGGCCCGGCGCAGCTGGCTGCCTGCCTACTCGCTCGGGCTCGTCTTGGCGGCGGCACTCGTCGTACTTCGGCTCGCGGCCGATCCGGAGACGCTGCCAGCGGTTGTGGCGCCGCCGTGGGCGGGGTGCTGGCGTACTGGGTCGCCTTCTATGCGGCGGTGCTCGAGCCTGGCGAGCGGGCGCTCGTGCGCGGCCTTTTCAGGCGCAGCTCGTGCGTCGGCGTATCTGTGGCGGTGGAGCGCGAGGAGGCGTACGCTCGGTGTGACGGCAGCTCATAGGCGGCATGGCCAGCGGAACGCACGGCAAATCCTGTGCCCGGGGGTGGCTTGCGTTAGGGGGAGCCTCCTGCGCGCTCGCGTTTCCGGCACCGGTGCTTGAAGGATACCCGGGCGCGAACGGGCGGGATCGCCCTTACGGTGCAGACATGGCGCCCTCCGCCTCCGGCTGAGGTGCCGCCGTCTGATGCCTTCCACCCAGGGTTGCTGCTCGACCCCGTAGGGTCTCGGCAAGGATCGTGTCGGTGTCGCCGGACGGTCCGGGACGAGGCCACTTGGACACGTTCCCCGTTGAGAACATTCCCTCCTACGGCGCGCTCGGCACCCGACCGGCGTACTCGCCGGACGGCAGGCTGGTCGTGTTCGATTCAGGGGACAGTCTAGCGATCATGCGCGACGATGGCACGGATTTTCGGGTGTTGCCGCCGTTGAGCGACTCCGTAGACGCCGACCTGGTCGCCCAATGGGCGCCGAATCGTGTTCTCCGGGCTGCATCCCTGCCCGCTCTATTGCGGCACCCTGTTCACCGTACGTCCTGACGGGACCGAATTGCGCCAAGTCCTCGACGTATCACGCGCAGTGGCCTGCCTGGTCGGTCAATGGCCGAATCGCGTTCCTGAACAACGACGACCAGTACCGGATGATGATCGGCCCGCGCGATGGTCTGTACAGCGTCAGCTCCGACGGGTCCAAGGAACGGCGTTTGTTCGGCAGTTTCATCGCGTTGGGCAACGGGCCCGACTGGTCGCCTGACGGGCGGAGGCTCGCTTTCAGGGCTCGCGGACGCATCTTCACGATGAACGCCGACGGGAGCTGACGGCGTCCCATCACCGGGAGCGGTCGCCGATACGGAAACCCGGCCTGGTCCCCAACGGCAGGTACATCGCCGTCATTGGTGCTAATGAGGATGAGCACGGCCTTTTCATAATGCGCCCCAACGGAGGTGGGCTGCGGAAGGTCCTGGACGCCAGTCGCACGACATCGAGTGACGGACAGTTGCTGGAGTGGGAGGTCTTGGGAGCTCCGTCCTGGCAGCCGCTGCGCCACTGATCAATCCAGCCCGGGCTCCGCCCGGTCCGCGATGAGCCGGGCCAGCGCGAATGACGAGGTCGCCGCCGGCGAGGGCGCGTTCCGCACGTGCAGGGCGCGCTCGGTCTCGGAGACGACGAAGTCGTCGACCAGGCGGCCGTCTCGCGCCACGGCCTGTGCCCGAACGCCGGAGAAGCCGCCGTCGAAGTCGCGCGGGCCGATCTCGGGCACGTAGTCGGCGGCAGCGGCGGCGAGCGCCCGGCGGCTGAGCGCGTGGTGGATCTCGGTGACGCCGGTGCGCCACCAGCGCCGGGCCATCCGCCAGGTGCCGGGCCAGGTGAGGTCGCGAGCGGCCCGCGGCGCGAGCAGTGCGGTGGGGCCGAGGGAGACGTGGCCGTCGATGTGTCGGCTCAGGTGCACGCCGAGGAAGGGCAGCGAGGGGTCGGGCACCGGATAGATCAGCGACCGGACGAGCTCGCTGCGCTCGGGACGCAGATAGAGGTAGGCGCCGCGGAACGGGATGATGCGCGGGTCGGGGGAGGCCCCGGCGGCGACCGCCAAGCGATCGGGGCGGCGCCCGCGCAGAAGACCGCGAAGCGGGCGCGGGTCTCGCCTTCGCCTATGTTGCCCTCACTCCCACGCCCGTCCGGTAAGCAAGCCCGATCCGTCCAGGCCGCGGCCTGACGCCCTCGACGCCGCAGCCGAAGACGACGCGCGTTTCGTCCTCCTCAGCTGAAAGGCGAACGCCCGTGCAACGTCAGCGAAGTCGACGATGCCCGTGGCCGGGGAGTGCAACCCGGCCACGCCGCGGCAATGCGGCTCGATCTCTCGCAGCTCGCCGGCCGACAGCCGGCGAAGCCCCGGCACGCTGTTGGCCTGGCCCCGCCGCTCGAGCTCGTCCAGCCGGGCAAGCTCGCCGTCGTGCCGCGCAACGATCACCTTGCCACAGCGCTCGTTCGGGATGCCGTGCTGCTCGCAGAACTCGTACATCTCGGCCGCGCCGGCCACGCACAGACGCGCCTTGAGCGAGCCCGGCGCGTAGTAGATGCCGGCGTGGATGACGCCGCTGTTGGCGCCGGTCTGGCCCGTGCCCAAGACCGCCGCGCGCTCGAGCACGACCGCATCGAGATCGGGCCGCCGCCGCTTCAGCTCGCGGGCAACCGCCAGACCGACGATCCCGCCGCCGACCACGGCCAGATCGCACTCGGCCGGCGCCGCCGCCGGCATCTCAGCCGGCTTGCTTCTGAGGGACTCCGCGCCCGAGGAGGTCGAGGTCGGCATCGACCATCAAACGGATCATCTCCTCGAAGCTTGTCCGGGGCTCCCAGCCGAGCTTCTCGCGCGCCTTCCTCGCATCCCCGATCAGGTGCTCCACCTCGGCCGGCCGCAGGAAGCGGGGGTCGATCCTGATGTGCTGCTCCGGATCGAGGCCGACGTGCTCGAACGCAATCCGCACGAGCTCCCGAACCGAGTGAGCCTCGCCCGTGGCGATGACGTAGTCGTCGGGCTCGTCCTGCTGGAGCATCCACCACATCGCCTCGACGTAGTCCTCGGCGTAGCCCCAGTCGCGCTCGGCATCGAGGTTGCCGAGGGCGAGATCCGCCTGCAGGCCGAGCTTGATGGCGGCCGCGCCGTGGGTCACTTTGCGGGTGACGAACTCTAGCCCCCGACGTCGGCTTTCGTGGTTAAACCCTATACCCGAGCGGCGAATAGGTCATATGACTCGCGGTAGTTGACGGTGATGAAGTGCCCGTAGCACTTGGCCACGCCATACGGTGAGCGCGGGTAGAAGGGCGTCGTCTCGCTCTGGGGCACCTCGCGGACCTTGCCGAACATCTCGGAAGAGGACGCCTGATAGAAGCGCGCCTCGGGTACCACCTCGCGCATGGCCTCGAGCATCCGCGTGACACCGAGGGCCGAGAACTCGGCCGTCAGAACCGGCTGCGACCACGAGGCCGCGACGAACGACGGGCGGCAAGGTTGTAGATCTCCTCGGGCTCGCACTCGCGGAGTACGTCCACGAGGGAACGCTGGTCCAGCAGATCGCCCGTGTGTCGCCCGAGGTCGTCGCGGAAGCCCTCGAGTCGTTGGAACGTCTCGGTAGAGGAGCGCCGCACCATGCCGTGCACCTCGTAGCCCTTCTCGAGCGGCAGCTCGGCGAGGTAGGAGCCG